>NZ_SNWT01000001.1:0-1060579 GCF_004362265.1 Idiomarina sp. 017G
CGGTCCCTATCTGCCGTGGGCGTTTGAGAGTTGAGAGGAGCTGCTCCTAGTACGAGAGGACCGGAGTGGACGAACCTCTGGTGTTCGGGTTGTCACGCCAGTGGCATTGCCCGGTAGCTACGTTCGGAATCGATAACCGCTGAAAGCATCTAAGCGGGAAGCGAGCCTCAAGATAAGCTGTCACTAGCACTTAGAGTGCTCTGAAGGGTTGTTGGAGACTACAACGTTGATAGGCGGGGTGTGGAAGCGTAGTAATGCGTTGAGCTAACCCGTACTAATTGCCCGTGAGACTTAACCATACAACACCCAAGGTGTTTGGGACGTTACGCACAAGCGAACGACTTTACCGAATCAGATTATGTAGCCTGACATTGATGTCAGGTGAGATAGTGAATTCAACAGAGTGGCTTTTACTTAAAAAAGCAGTCAGTTTTTACATGTTGTGACAGTTTATGTCTGGCGGCCATAGCGGTGTGGCACCACCTGAATCCATTCCGAACTCAGAAGTGAAACACACCAGCGCCGATGGTAGTGTGGGGTCTCCCCATGCGAGAGTAGGTCACCGCCAGACTTTTATTCTAAGAAGCCCTCAGCTCACGCTGGGGGCTTTTTTTATGTCTGAATTCTCCTTTCAATCAGCTACGACCAAAGTCCTATTCCCCTTGTTAACAATTGCATTTACATTTGTTATCGACCTAAAACAATAATGTTGAACAACTGGAGGGGACGTTATGGCATTCGAAAGCGAATCCCATGCCAAAGCGTATTGGAAAGAAAACCTCAGCTTGATGCTCAAGCTGCTAATTGTATGGTTTGTCGTTTCCTATGGCTTTGGAATTATATTGGTGGACGTGCTTAACGAAATCACTTTCTTCGGCTTCAAGCTGGGATTCTGGTTCGCACAGCAAGGCTCCATTCTGACTTTCATCGTGCTTATCTTCATTTATGTGAGAGGCATGGCCGCGTTAGATAACAAATACAATGTACACGAGGACTAAGGCGCTATGGATATTCAAACGCTCACCTTTATAATCGTCGGCCTGACTTTTGCGCTATACATAGGTATTGCGATTTGGTCACGTGCCGGCTCAACTAATGACTTTTATGTAGCAAGCGGCGGGGTTAATCCTATTGCCAATGGTATGGCAACGGCCGCTGACTGGATGTCAGCTGCTTCTTTTATTTCAATGGCGGGTATCGTAGCCTTTGCTGGTTATGATGGCTCTGTTTACCTAATGGGGTGGACTGGTGGCTATGTACTGCTGGCTATGTGTCTTGCTCCTTACTTACGTAAGTTTGGCAAATTCACCGTGCCTGATTTCATTGGGGACCGCTACTATTCTCAAACGGCACGTACCATTGCTGTTATCTGCGCGATCCTGATCTGTTTTACCTACATTGCAGGGCAGATGCGAGGTGTCGGTGTCGTATTCTCCCGTTTCCTGGAAGTCGACATTGCAACTGGTGTTATCATTGGTGCCATAATTGTTTTCTTTTATACCGTACTGGGTGGCATGAAAGGGATAACCTACACTCAGGTAGCACAGTACATTGTGTTGATGTTCGCGTACATTGTGCCTGCGGTATTCTTGTCGTTAATGATGACAGGTCACGTACTGCCTCAAACGGGTTTTGGTGGCACTATAGCCGATGGTGTTCCCGGTTCCGGACAGTTCTTACTTGAACGACTGGATGGGCTCTCGACAGAACTCGGTTTTGCCGAATACACTGAAGGTGTGCGTAGTAAAGTTGATGTGTTTTTCATTACTGCAGCATTGATGGTAGGTACCGCTGGTCTGCCTCACGTTATCGTGCGTTTCTTTACAGTACCGAAAGTACGTGATGCACGCCGTTCAGCTTTCTGGGCTCTGACTTTCATTTCAGTAGTTTACTTAACAGCTCCAACTATTGCTTCGTTTGCTAAAGTAAATATTTTCAACACCATCAATGGCCCGGATCTACAAGGTGTTGAATACGATAATGCGCCAAGCTGGATTAAAAACTGGGAAAAAACCGGTCTTATCACGTGGGAAGACAACAACAACGACGGCAAGATGTTCTACTCAGGTGATGAACGCAATGAAATGACCATTGACCGTGACATCATGGTATTGGCGAATCCAGAAATTGGTGAATTGCCGGCCTGGGTTGTCGCTTTGGTTGCCGCAGGTGGTGTTGCCGCAGCACTTTCCACTTCAGCAGGTCTGTTACTGGTTATATCAACCTCCGTTTCGCACGACTTACTGAAACGAAATTTGGCACCGAATATAACGGATAGACAGGAGTTGTTATACGCCAGGATTGCAGCTGCGACAGCAATAATCATCTCAGTCTACTTTGGTATATACCCGCCCGGCTTCGTGGCGCAGGTGGTAGCTTTTGCCTTCGGCTTAGCCGCTGCAAGCTTCTTCCCTGCGATAATCATGGGTGTATTCCATAAACGTATGAACAGCACAGGTGCGATAGCTGGTATGGTTGTGGGTATACTATTTACCTTCAGTTATATCGTATACTTCAAGTTTGTCGCTCCGGAACTGAATAACCAGGACAATTGGTTGTTCGGAATTTCACCTGAGGGTATTGGTACCTTAGGCATGATTATCAACTTTGTTGTAGCAGTTGTCGTGCATAAGTTTACTGGTGACGCCCCGGAAGAAATTCAGGAACTGGTTGAGTCTATACGGTATCCAAAAGGGTCCGGTGAAGCTAAGTCTCACTAACGAGATGTACCCTAATTGAAGCCCAGCCTAGTGCTGGGCTTTTTATTGACTAACTCAAGTTAATACACAAAACTGAAATTTGCTTCTCTATAAATTAGGATTAGCCATGGAAGTTAATTCATTTCTACAAGACTGCCCTCCTTTTGATACATTAGCGGAAGAGCAAAGAAGCTGGGCTGTATCGCAGTTGCAGTCGGTTTATATGAATGATCAGAACTGCAACGATATATTAAAAGATATGAAGCCAGCTCTGTTCATCGTGCGCTCAGGTGTTTTTGATTTAAGAGGGGCAGACGGGCGACTGATAGAGCGTTTGGAAAGCGGCGATTTGTTTGGCTATCCGTCTTTGCTATCAGGCCGTGAAGTGGTTAATAAATTACAGGCGATAGAAGACGGTATTGTTTATGTTTTGCCACAGTCGGCGTTTGATCGGCTTCGCAATGTGTCAAAATCTTTCGAGCAGTACTTTATAAGGGCTCATGGCCAACGTTTATTAACAGAACAAAAAAGTGATGACGGCACTGATAGTGACTGGAGTGAGCAGACAGTTGGCAGTGTTGTGTCCATGCCTCCGGTTAGTTTATCCAGCAGCACGTCAGTGCAAGAAGCGGCTAAGTTAATGGCTAGCCATGGTATATCGTCTGTTTTGGTCGTTGATGACACCCAATTGGTCGGTATTTTAACGGATAGAGACTTAAGAAACCGGGTAGTGGCTGAAGGCTTACCGCTGGATGTGCGCGTTTCGGCGGTAATGACACAACTGCCGGAATCGGTTTACGAAAATCGCTCGTTAATGGATGCGTTAACCACCATGACCTCCAGTAATATTCATCACTTACCGGTGGTGAATGATCAGAACCAACCAGTAGGGATGGTAACGGCAACCGACTTGATTCGTCAGCAACGTAGCGATCCTGTCTTTCTTATTAGCGCTATTCGTAAGGCAAGTAGTAAGTCTCAATTAATAGAAGAAGCGCAGAAGCTTCCGGAGTATCTACAGACCTTTGCCAGCCGCGTAAAGCAAACATCTGTTTTAGGTCGGCTTATGGCATCGGTTACTGACGGCATGACACGTCAGCTTATACAGCTGTATGAGCAGGAAAACGGCGCCGCACCAGCCGCTTATAGCTGGTTAGCATTTGGCTCGCAGGGCAGGGAAGATCAAACCTTAAGTTCAGACCAGGACAACGGTCTTTTACTCAGTAATGATTTGTCCGATAAGCAAAAAGACTGGTTTGCCGGTTTAGGAGATTACGTCTGTGAAGGGCTAAATGAGTGTGGTATCCCATCTTGCCCGGGAAATATTATGGCATCCAATCCGGAGTGTCGGGGGACTATAGACCAATGGAAGGAGCGGTTCCGGCGCTGGATTGAAAGCCCGACACCGAAGGCACTCATGTATTGTCAGATATTTTTTGACAGCAGGCCGGTTGTTGGTCCGGGTAAGTTTTATCAAGAATACCGCGAGCAGATTGCGAGCTTAGCGAAGAACGAGATGTTCCTGGGAAATTTAGCTATTCTGGTTAATCGGATAGCCGTACCTTTGGGCTTGTTTAACCGCTTACGCACAGAGGACACAGATGACGGCGATACCATAGATATTAAACGTTACGGCATTGCTTTAATTAATGACATAGCACGTATTTACTCATTGCAGGCTGGAATTACGTCACCAGGCACTGCTGCACGTTTAAACGCGTTAAAAGGTAGCTGTTTGTTAAATCGTCGCGATAACCAGTCACTATTGGAAGCCTGGGAGTTCTTGACGCAGCTCAGGTTGAACCATCAGTTAAAAGTATGGGGCAGCGACAAACCAAAGAATGCCATAGACCCGGACGAGCTGAGCACACTTTCAAGACGTCAGTTAAAAACCGCTTTTAAAATTATAAAAGAAGCGCAACAAGGCGTTGGTCTGAAGTTTAGCCGGCAAGGGTACTAATTATGTCTCAATGGCTGCAAAAACTAGCTAATTGGTATGATAGGCGACAAAAACTAAAACAACCGTGGCAAAGTTTACGATATGTCGCGCTCGACATTGAGAGCACCGGACTGGATCCGAAAAAGCATCAGATTTTATCGATTGCCTGGATGAGCATTCATCCGCCGGTGATGCACCTGGGTAATGCTCAGTACCATGTTTTCGCTCACGGACAAGAGCTTGAACTCGGCCAAAGCCCGACCATTCATGGTTTAACTAGGCAAGACTTTCTGCACAGTTCGGAACCTAAACAAACCTTTGCTATGTTAAGCCGAGCTTTGAATGATGCCGTGTTAGTTTGTCACCACAAAGGTATGGACTGGCGTTTTCTGAAACACGTAGAAGCACAACACGGTATACCTTTTAAACCTTTGGCAATTTTCGACACCTTAGCATTCGAAAAACATAAGCTTGAACGCAACCCTCATCAACCTATTCACGGCGGTCAGCTGACTCTTAGTGCTTGTCGTAAGCGTTACAACTTACCTGACTATAATGCCCACCATGCCCTGACCGATACCGTTGCCTGCGCTGAACTTTTTTTGGGGCAGTGTTACGGGGTTAGCGTGTCTAAATCTCCTTTAAATTTGTTATTAAAAAGTTATGCCTAATTCACTTGAATCAGGGGGGTTGCAACTAAAATACATATGTTTTTCATATTGATACATACGTTAATTTAATTAATAAAAAAGTCGATTAAACAGACGATAAGTTCAAATATTAGGCGTTCAGTTCAGAAGGTATAAGAAAAGACTTAAGTGCCTATTGAAATGAAATCCTTACAGCGTTAAAAGGTTGTTACCGAAAACGGGTGGTCGAACAATAACTAGTCAGACTGCCATCGGTTTCAGGTTGCTTTCGCCAATCAAGCAACTCAAAAATAATGTTCCAGGGAGTAATATCAATGAATAATAAACTGTTTCACCGCAGCATTACTGCGGTTGCAGTTGCGTCCACGCTGTCATTTCCAGCACTAGCTCAGGACAATACTGCAGATCAAAATAATATCGAAAAAATTGAAGTAACCGGTTCTCGTTTGAGCCGTACCAGTATGGAAACTCCGGTACCGGTAACTACCATCGGCCGTGAAGATATTGTTCAAACAGGGGCTATTAACGTTGCTCAAGTATTGAATATGTCGCCTGTCGCTATCGCCGGCTCAGATCAATCGAACTCTGCGTTTGATACGGTATCTGTTGGTTTGAACACAACAGAATTACGCAATATGGGTGCTGAACGTACGTTGGTATTAGTTAACGGCCAGCGATTTGTATCTGGTATCGCGCCTTCTTCAGGTTACGCTGTTGATTTAAACGCTATCCCAGCTTCAATGGTTGAACGTATCGAAATTCTGAAAAGTGCTTCTTCAGCAGTTTACGGTTCCGATGCTGTCGCTGGTGTAGTAAACATCATTACCCGCAAAGACTTTGAAGGTATCGAGATTAGTACTCAAGCTGGTACTTCAGGCGAACACGACCGTCAAACTCAGACTTTTAACCTAACAACAGGTAAAAATTGGGACGGCGGTAACGCTTGGTTCTCTTTCGGTATTGATAACGACGAAGGCCTTAAATCAAGCGCTCGCTCATTCTCTGCTGTCGACAGTGCAGTTTACTCTGATGAGAACGGCAATGAGTATGTAGGAGATTTACTGTCATCTTTCCCTAAACAGGGTCGTGTATCAGTTAAAGATGCTGACGGGAACACACTAGAGAGTTTTGACGCTGACGGAACAGAGTATTCAGGCGGATTCAATCGTGCTTCTGTACGTCAGTTAGTAACACCATTAGAGCGTCGTTATGTATCTGCTGAAATTCGTCAGGACTTGTCAAGTGACTTGAACGTATTTGGTTCGGTTCACTGGAACTCGGCTGAAACGAAAGGTTCAACTATTGAGCCAACACCATTTAATGTCGGTGAAGACTTGTGGATGAATAACCGTGTTGAAGATCCTGTCGCAGGGTTAAGTGTATACTCTCCATTGGTGCCTCAGGAGCTACGTGACAACTTACTATCTTACGGTATTGATGACCTAGGTTCTCAGCGCGTAGATTTTGTGCGTCGTATGGCTGAATTCGGAAACCGTTCTACTGACGTTACTCGTGATACTTTGCGTATTGCATCAGGTTTTAGTTATGCAATTGATTATAACTGGACCTGGGACAACTACTTCACTTGGGGTCGTACAAACCAGGAACAGCTAAACGGTGGTCAAATCAATACAGACCGCGCGCGTCTTGCGTTGGATGTTACTGAAGACGCTAATGGTAACCTGGTGTGCGCGAGCGATATCGCAGCTATGCAAGGTTGTGTTCCGTTAAACCTATTTGGCGAAGGAACTGTTTCACAAGCTGCAGTTGATTATGTTTCGACTCCAGCGAAAGCAACAGGTACAGCTGAACAGTTTGTAGTACAGAGTGTTATTTCAGGTGACTTACCACTAGAGCTGGCAGGTGGTTTTGTCGGTTTAGCTGGTGGTCTCGAGTATCGCGAAGAAAAGGGTACTTATAGCCCGGGTGATTTAGCTCAAACTGGTGCTTCAAGCACAAACAAAGCCCAACCGACAGACGGCAGCTTTAACACGAGTGACGTGTTTGTAGAAACGCGTTTACCGGTATTAATGAACTGGTCTATTGATCTTGCGGCACGTTACTCTGAGCATTCCGCCACTGGCGGCGCTGTTACCTGGAACGTAGGTACAGAATATGAGCCAATAGATAGTGTCAAGCTGCGTGCGTCAGCCGCAACTGCTATTCGTACTCCAAATATTTCCGACTTATATTCAGGTAATGGTGAAACATTTGCCCGTGTGAACGATCCTTGTGTAGGTGTAACTGCAACTAGTGAAGGAAATATAGCTGAAAACTGTCGTTCAATTGACTCAGTTAATGGACGTATCCAGTCTGCTGGTGAATTTGAGCTGACCTCTGCGGAAACTCAAGGAACAGGCGGTTTAGTTGGTGGTAATCCTGACGTTCAGGAAGAAACTGCTGATACTTATAGCGTCGGTGCTATCTGGCAAATTAATGATGAGTTGTCTGCAACTGTGGATTACTACAAAATCAAGGTTGAAGACGCAATCTCTGTTACTTCACGTAACTTAGTGCTTGAGCGTTGCTACGATGTATCTCCTGGTAGCTTTGATCCGACTTGTAGTGATCAGGTTCTTCGTAGCTCTAACGGCGTGTTGGTCGATGTAAACAGCAGTTCGTCTAATGAAAACATTATTCGTACATCCGGTGTTGATTTCGAAATGAACTACCGTACCCAAATTGCAGACGGTATGTTCTCTGCTGATTTCATCTGGAACTATACTGACGAGTATTCAATTGAGTCTATTTACGATGGCAGCACGACTTACTACGCAGGCGAAATAACTACACCTGAGCATCGTGCAAACCTCAACCTGGCTTACTCTTTGGATGATGTTAGTGTTTCTTGGAGAATTCGCCACTGGGATAGCTCTGTAGATTCACTTAACGGTGAGAACTACAACTATACGACAGGTTCTGCCTATGGTGCCTACAATAACGTTGGTTCAGTAACGTACCACGATATTTCAGCACGTTATTACCTGAACGATAATTTCGAATTTAATGTCGGTATTCGTAACGCGTTCGATAAGCAGCCTCCAATTCTTCCGCAAGGAAGTAATACAGGCGCGACAGGTATTAATACTGCGTCACAAGCTTACGATGTTACAGGCCGTTATTACTTTGCCGGCGTAACAATGAGCTTCTAAAAACGTTTTAGTAAAAGTTGATAGTTAGCAAAGCCAGTCGGGACTTCCCGGCTGGCTTTTTTATTGTCTGCGATTGATTACATCTAAGCTGACATTGTATTTAGAGCATAGTATGCTCAGCTACAGTTTTATGCTGATAACAATTGGAGTATCCATGAAAACAACAAAAAATCCGTGGAGTGACTATTGGCAAAAAGGCGCAAAAGCCAGCTTTTTAGATGATAAAGCCCGCTTGCAAGCCTACCAAATGCGCAAGTTCTGGTTTGAACGCATGGATGAAAATGAGCTGAAACAACCAATGGTAGATGTAGGTACCGGAAACGGTATTGTTGTGCATTGGTTAACGGAATACTCGCAAGAAAAAGGTAAAAAGCTCGATGTGCTGGGAATAGATTCAGCCGAGATCAAGCCTTTTAATGACACACTGAAGCTACACGCCGAAACTCCCTATGAAACTTTTAAGTTGCCATCGAATAAGAAAGTGGGCACTTTTGTTTCTCATTTCGGCCTTGAATACGGTGATATGCAAACTGGGCTTAAAAATTTGCACCTGCAACTTAAGCGTGGCGGAAATGTTATTGCCTTAGTGCATTCGACCGATTCAAACATTTATAAAAACAGCAAAGCGTTGTTTGAGTTTATCCCTTCTGTGCTTAAACAACTGAAAAAATCGGTAACTCCGCTTCAGGAAGCTTTGTTAAAACATGGCTCCAATAATTTGCCAAAATCCGCGCTACAGGAACAGCACAATCTAAACCAGTTTGCCAGAAAGTATGAGCGATATGGCGCTTTCCAGGCCATGAACTTTGTTCCGGCAACAAAGCATGCATTGCAGGCCGCGGCACAGGGGAATTCTGATGAGTCACACCGAGTGCTGTCAGGTTACATTAACGCGATAAATGAACACAAAGCTCGACTGGTTAGCCTGCTAAAAGCAACAGAGCAGTTAGGCGATGAAAATGATACTAAAGCGCTATTTGAAGACGCTGGTTTCAAAAATGTAACGGTACAGACCGTGGCTTTCCCTGAAACGGGTGTTGTTGGTAGTTGCGTTCAGGCCTCTAAATGAAAAAACAGCAAGGTTCATTTTGAGCCTTGCTTAACACCGACTAAACAATAACAACAAAATTAACACTAAAAGTTTACAACGTTTTAACTTCCTGATAGATTCATATCAGCTTCAAAAAAATGAAGCGATATAATAAAAACGTTCCAGGGAGTTTTTACTCATGAAAAATATGACATTTCGTAAAAGCTTAACGGCTGCAGCAGTTGCTGCGTCTTTAGGTTTTCCTGCATTAGCAATTGCGCAAGACGCAGCTGATGTGAATATGGAAGAAGAAGTAGAGCGCATTCAAGTTACGGGCTCTCGTATCAAACGTACGGATCTCGAAGGGGATCTTCCGGTAACGGTTATCGACCGAGAGTCACTAGAATTATCTGGTGATATTTCTGTTGCAGATGTTATCCGTGGTACTACGTTTAATACTGCAGGTTCGTTCCGTCCTCAATCAGGCTCTTCAGCTCAGGGCGTATCAAGCGTTGATATGCGTGGTTTAGGTGCTAACAGAACTTTGGTCTTAGTTGATGGACGTCGTTTACCTAAGTCACCAGCGACAGGTAGTACTCAAGATTTGAACTCGATTCCTTTGGCCGCGGTTGAACGTATCGAAATTTTATCTGATGGCGCGTCAGCTGTTTATGGTTCAGATGCAATCGGTGGTGTTGTTAACGTTGTTTTACGTGATGACTTTAATGGCGTCGAGCTTAAATTAGGTACTGCAAATGTAAGCCTTCCGTCGGACGGTGGTGACCGTGAAGAAGGTTCTATTGTATTTGGCTCATCAAGTGACAAAATTCAATTGATCGGTGGTGTGTCTTGGAATAACCGTGACATTATTTACGAAAATGCTTATCCATGGAATGAGGCTGGCTTTTCAGTTTACGGCAATAACTTTACCGACATCCTAAGTGATGAGCAGTCTGATATCGTTGCTGCTGCGCGTGAAGCGGGTGACGAAGATACTCCAATTAGAGGCCTGATTCCAGGCTACATGCCAGGATTTAATGCAATCCCTGGTGGTTGCGATATTCCTAATTACAACTTAGGTGGTAACGGACAGAGTATTGATGGTGATGCTGGACAAGCTTGTGGTTATAACTTTAACGCCACAAACGCTAATGAAGCTTCTACTGGTAACAAATCAATTTTCTTACGTGGTGATTATCAAATAAATGATGATTGGAACTTGTATTTCTCAAGCTCTAATGCACAAACTAAGTCGTTTGGTCGTTACGCTCCATCTCTAAACGATACTAATCGTACTATCTCTGCAGACAGCCCTAATAACCCTACGAACCCTGATGGTAATGTTTACGATCCGCGCACAGCTGACGCCGATGGTAATCCACAGGCTCGTGAAGTTGATTATTGGCACCGTTTTGCTGCCCTTGGCAACCGTGATAACAACGTTGAAATGAAAGTAAACGATTTGTTAGTAGGTGCTCAAGCTATGATTGGTATGTTTGACATCGATTTTGGTGTGCGCCGTAATACAACTCGTACAACCGAAATTGGCGATAACTACCTACTAAGTTCGCAAGCTAGAAACTATGTTAATGATGGTTCTTACGACCTTCGTGATCCTCTAGGTACACGTTTCGAAGACAATCCAGAGCTTTTAGACGAGTATGTTGATACTTATGGTCGTACTTATGAAGACACGTTACGCGGCATTAATGTAACTACATCTCGTCGCGGTAAGTTTGATCAAGAAGAAGCATATATATCTGCCGGCTTTGATGTTTATGAAATTAATGGTGGCATGATTCAGATGGTTGTTGGTGCTGATTATCGTAAAGAAATTTACGGAGATAAGTATGACTCGCTGTCGGAATCAGGTTCTGTCGGTGGTTCTTCTGGTTCAAGTGCTGCAGGCGAACGTTATGTTCGTGCTGGTTATTTCGAAACATTGTTCCCTATCACTTTAGACTTTGAAGTGACAGTTGCAGGTCGTTACGACAGTTACTCTGATTATGGTAGTGACTTTTCTCCAAAAGTATCTGCTCGTTGGTCAGTAAATGAAGACCTGGTATTACGTGGTTCTTGGGGCGAAGGTTTCCGTGCTCCATCACTAGACATACTAACTGCGCAACCATCACTCTCTGCTGATTCAATCAGTGATGAAGATACTTGTATTGCGTTCGGGCAAGAAGCTGATTGCCAGGTTCAGGTTCAGTCTACGGTTATTTCGAACCCAGATTTGGAGTCTGAACAATCTACGCAGATGGCATTTGGTCTTGCTTATCAAGCAACAGATTATTTGGATTTAACAGTTGATTACTACGATATCGAAATTGAAGATCGTATTTCAACGTTAGGTGCCCAAACTTTGATTAACAGAACTGAGACAGGTGACCCAATTCCAGCAGCCTTCTCTGTTACTCGAGACCCCGCTACTAATGGTATCACAGGTATTGTTCGCGGTAGTGTCAACGAAGGTACATTAACCACTAATGGTCTTGACTTTAATGTGCGTACTAACTTTGACTTCGGTTCAGCTGGTGCTCTTGTACAGAACTTCCAGGCAAGCTGGGTTAATGAGTACCGCTTTGACGACGGCCGTAACTTTGTGGGTGACCAAGATCTACCAGAGTATCGTGCAAACTTAACTAACACTTATAGCATTGATAACTTTGATTTTGCTTGGAACATAAACCACATTGCCGGTGTTGACGGCCCATCAGGAGAAGACGGCTTGGTAGCAAGCTGGACAACTCATGATGTACAAGCCGGTTATACTACCGACTTCGGTACCAAATTTGTTATCGGCGCTCGTAATGTATTCGAGAAAGAGCCGCAACTAATTGGTTATGGTGGCCGGAATTATAACTTTAACTTATATGACGCATACGGTCGTATTGCTTACTTCCGCGTTACACAGACATTCTAAGTCTCTTTAGGTTAACTTAAAACGCTAGGCAATTACGCCTAGCGTTTTTTTTATGGATTTAATAAATGAAGCATTGGACAAATTATTGGCAAACAAGTGGTGCATTGAATAGTTTTGCCGAGGGCAGTTCGGCAGTTGGATACTCCGGAGATGTAAAAGAATTTTGGTTTAAATTATTTTCTCAGTTGCCCGAGGACAGCCGCATCGTTGATCTCGGCACTGGGAATGGTGCACTTGCGTTGTTAGCTCAACTCTATTCAGATAAGAAAAGTTTTGATTGGACTGTTGTCGGAATCGATGCCGCAAAAATAGATCCCTTTGGAATTAAAACGTTAAATGAAGAGAAGCAAAAGTCATTTAAAAAGATTGAGTTTGTAGGCTCTACATTTATCGAGTCTATGGAGTTTCCTGACGATAGTATTTCAGCTTTTATTTCTCAATTCGGGTTTGAGTATAGCGAAACGGAGAAAAGCCTAAATAAAGTGCATAAAAGCCTTAGGCCTAAAGGAAAATTGTGTCTAGTAATGCATACCGATGATAGTGAGATAGTTATAGAGTCAAAGACTGGGATGAAAATTAATGAAACCATACTTTCGTCCGCTCTATTTTCACTTGCCAGGCAGTTATTTACAGAAGAGCAGGAGTTTCTAAATAATGATAACCCAAGCAGGGGGGAGTGGTTTAAGTCAGAGATATTTCTAACTTTCAACAAAGGACTTCGTTTAATCGTAGAAAGTTTTCTAAAACGATTTAACTCAAAATTAGAGAAAGTCTGGGTAGAAGATGTTGTTTCTGCATTTGCGGATATTATGAAGAAGTCAGGGGATTACTCACCTGAAACAGCCATTGAATGGATTAATAATCTGGAGGAGAACTTATCTTTTCATAACCTTCGATTAAAAGATCAGGTTAAAGCGTCTTTTACTAAAGACGAAAAAGAGCTGTTTATAAAAAATGCAGTAAAGTTAAATTTCAAAGTTGATTACTCAGAAGATTTTCTAGTAGAGCACCAAAATGCAGGGTGGGCTTTGGTATTGACTAAGAACTAAAATCAACAGAGAGCTCTACTCTGTTTATACGGACGGTTCAAAGTCCCACTGCACTGCTGATCTTGCTCTGCTATTTATAGGTCTGGTCAAGCTCCCCGGTGATATCCTATTAAACTTCCGGAAAAATCTGCCGATAACAACACATAAGCTCTATCATTAAAGGTCAGGCTATGTTTTCTCGGATGCTTTTTCTTTGTTTTTTCCCTCCGCTTTTGCTTATTTCAGGTTTAGTAGCTGCGCAGGCTAACACCCCCCACGAAGCTATCGGCGATGACTTAGCCGAGCAGCTCGCGAGTCAGCTCACTCACGACAACCATTCTCACTATGGGTCTAACATTGGAGTAACTCGCTGGGTGCTGGCGGAAACGCTTGAGCAGCCGCAAGCGGGTGACTCGTTAAACGAATTAAGCCATCAGTTGAGCGAAAGCATTTATGCGCATCTTAAGGAGCGCAATTTAAGCCTGGTTGAGTTTCGTGCCCAATCTTACATCTCTGTCGCGGAAGAGGGCGCTACGCTGCTTTCCCGTGACGTAGATGAGCTTGAACAACACCCTGAAATTGATTGGATTCTGGTGGGAACTCTGTCTCGAAAAGACGCGGGGACTATGGTTAATTTGCGTATTGTCGACCGTCGTAATCAGGAAGTTTTGGCTGCGGCTAATCGTTATGTTCCTAAGCATTTGTATTGGCCAAATAAACAAACTGAGCTAGTTAACGGTCGTTTACAACGTCATTAAAAAGAGGCACAGCCATGAAGTTATCCATTTTTGTAAGTTTTACTGCGTTGTTTCTGGGAGCCTGCACCATGTCGCCGACTAAGCAGGAAGTGGCGCAGACTGAAGTAAGCGACGAAGAGAAAGCGGCAGCAGAGGAAATTTATACTCAGCCATACAGTGCCAGGTACAGCGCTGAGCTTGCCGAACAATTGGTCGAGAATGCTAGTATTCGGTTGAATAGCGCAAAGGTGGGTATAACCAATTTAGTTGGGGTAACTGGTCAATATGATCAAAGCTCGCCGTTAAGTATGGTGCTGTCAGAGCAATTGGTGCAGGAACTGCACAGTCGTGAGCTAAGTGTTCTTGATTTTAAAGCGACTAATTTTATCCGAGTTACTCCAAAAGGTGATTTTGCGTTAACTCGAGACTATCTGGAACTGGATGAGATCATGCCAATTACTCATGTATTGGTCGGTACTTTGTCTCATCACCGGGATGGCGTTATGGCAAACGCACGGCTAGTGAATATCAATACCAAAGAAGTGGCCAGTGTGGCTCAGGTATTTATTCCGGAGTCGGCGGTTAGACAGCTGGACGAAAACTATGGGCAACCGGTACTTCGCAAGGCTCCATAATAGAAAGGGCCTGACGCTTTGTTTGTGTCAGGCCCATTACTTTCCAACGTAATACTTTCTATCGTAACTTTTACTAACGTAATTCTGGCTTCAATAAAGACATAAACTCACGAATGCGCTCAGCATTTTTGCCCACATCGCTGCGGCCCACGCGTGACTTACTGCGAATATCTAACTGGCTACTATCTGCTGTACTGCGAACTCTTATCACTACGTCGTCTTTAAAACCAAACCAAGTAGTGGTTGCCGTAGCCTCAATTCTGCCTTCTGCTTCAGAGCTTTCCACTAACTCCCAGCCCATTTTATCTACGGCCAATAATGCAGCCGAAAAAAGTTCATTGGGTGACTCTAGTGACTGATATGTGCTCAATTCAGGGTAAGCCTGGCGCTGTTGTTTCGCGGTCTCTTCTCCGGCATATTCAACCGGGTTGGGGGCATCTGCACGCAGCGGCGCAATGGCCACAAACTCAGGCGGGTTTTGTGTGTCGGTTGTTATATCGTGAATAGCAGGCACATTCTGTGCTTTCAGGTACTGACTGAAAGGCATATAAAAAGCAAAGCCTCCGGCAATAATGGCTAAACCACTAAGCCCGGCAACCAGCCCTTGTGGGCGACGAATAAAGTACCAGATAATGTTAAGCACGAAGGTTGCCGCACCAATATAAGCAGCCCAGCGGAGTAATAAGAATGCCGTGCCTAGCTCGGCTGTTCCGCTTTTGTATAAAGGCCCTGATATAGCCAGCAGCACGACAGATAATAAACCCAGAAGAATAAATAAACCGTGTAACGCTTTCATAAAGACACCCTTAAAGTAATGTTGCCTGCTATTACGTCACTACATTGGGTTTGGGTCAACGATAATTTTATTATCAACTCTTACATTAGAGAAGAATAACGTAGAAACTTGACGATAGCCTAAATGCTATATACCTTTAAAGCTATAAACATGGAGGTTTAAGTGAGAGGTAATTGAAATGGCGAGAACATTAGAGCAAATACTTGAAACAGAAAATAAGGATATTATAGCCAATGCAGAAGCTAAAGCAGAGGCTATGCTGCTTGATATCCATTTAGCTGAAGTTCGTATGCTTATGAAAAAAACGCAAAATGATATGGCTAAAGCGCTGGGCGTTAAACAGCCCACTATAGCTAAGATGGAAAAGTCGGGCCGTGACGTAAAGCTCTCAAGTCTAAAGCGTTATATTGAAGCTGGCGGCGGTAAAGTGCGTTTGGATATTGAGCTACCAGACGGCCAGCATCATGGATTTGAAATTTAAAGCGTCAGGTTTGTGGTGTCGTTATATTTCCGGCAATTCATAATATTAGCTGTGAAGTTTGAATGCTTTAACCGTGTTTTATGTGGATTATTTGGTCAAACGGCGCCATGACATATAACCGCTTTTACGGTATAATTTGGCTTATATAGGAGGCATTATGACTAATACAATTTCTTCTACGGCTACGGCAGAAAAAAAGAAAGCAAAGTTCATCCCCAAAATGGAAAACTTTAGAACCAGCCTAATGTACGAAGGGCTAACGTTGAAAAATATAGGCGAAAATCAGTCTATTGCGGCACTAAAACGCAAGTATGCGCGATAAATACGGGGTAGCACAAGATAAGTACTGCTACCCTGGAACGGATGTTCTCATTAATCTGCTGGATATCCGGAATGCGGATAAACTGGCCGAAGCCGAAATTGAGTTTACTGCAGAGCGTTACCGGCTCTATCAATCCCCTAAAGCGACTATTCAACAGTTCACGTTTGAACACTTAAAAACGCTCCACTACCATTTATTTCAGGATGTATACGAATGGGCGGGTGAAGTTAGAGATGTTGATATATCCAAAGGTGAAACACTATTTTGCACTTGTACGCGCATAGAACCTGAGGCTAAAAAGCTATTCAAAAATATTTCTCAATTAGAAAATTCCCAAAGCCACGAATTATTTATCGAGCAAATTGCGGATTTATTTTGTGAGATAAATCTCTTGCACCCCTTTAGAGAAGGAAATGGTCGCGTACAGAGATTCTTTTTTGAAGAAATGTTGTTTGCATTGGGATATGACGTGACTTGGCCCCTTATCTCTCGACAGGAATGGATTGAGGCTAATATAGCGGGGGTTAATCTGGATCTTACTCTTCTAAAAAACATTTTTAATCAGGCCATTACAGAATTATAAAAGCTTTGTAAAATACAAAGGCAAAACAAAGTGTTTGTTCTCAGTCACCGGTGAACTTTGAGCTCCTGTCAGCAGACTAAAGCGGCATGTATGCGGGGCTCGTCAAAGTCGACACGAATTTTTTCGTGCTCAACCCAATCCAAAGTACGTTTTTCACCTAGTAGCGTAAAAAACGATTTCTCCCATGGGCTGGAAAATAGCCCGCCTAGATCGCGAATAGAATCCGCTTTGCCGGCCCCAAATTTATCGATATTGTCGATAATAAGCTGCAGGGTAAAACCGTTGTATGCATTGATTAAAAAAGCCAGTCGCTGGTCCTGCGTCCAACTTTCATACTGTCCGGGCTCAACTGCTGACAGCGATGCGAGATAATTGTCCAGAGGCTGACGGTTTTTAGCCAAATCGCGATAATTAACCGCAGACTTTAAACCGTCATCGTACACCTTAACATGATCATTCAGAACATCAGTAAAAGCGGTATGAGACGGGTCAAATGACTGCGCAGCTGCTGGCATCTGAAAAACTAAGCCTAAAATAAAGAGTATCGCTCGCATTACATGTTCCTGTCTTCGGATTACTATGTTTTCTACTCTTTGATTGTAGGGCATTAATTTAAAAACAGATCATCAATCTTGAAGCGATTCTGCGTAATCGAAAAATACAAAAACTGCGTATAACCACAGTCAATAAAAAATAAGGGAATACAAAAATGAAAAAGTGGTGGTGGCTAGGGTTCTTGCCGTTAACGGCGGTGGCACAAGAAAAACCAATGGAAGTTATTGAGGTTATTGGTCGCGATGACGGAAGTGTCGTGCTGCCATCGGAAGAAACAACCGAAGGTTTGTTCGGCTTAGCGGAGAGCCTGCAGGAAATCCCCCGTGCTGCCACGGCTATTAGTGAGTCGTTAATGGAAGAAGCTGCCATTAATGACTTACACGATATTGCGCGCTTTGCGCCTAACAGTTTTGCTGCGGCAGGTTTTGGTAATCCATCGCTGCCGACCATTCGCGGCCAACTGGGCGAGTTATTTGAAGCGGGCATGCGCCGTCAGGCCGGTAACAATGGGCTTGGTATTCCCATGTCATTTAATGCTATTGAGGGTATCGCCGTTGTTAAAGGCGCGCCGCCGGTCATGCTGGGTACTACGCAACGTGTGGGTGGGTTTGTCAATTTGCAGCCCAAAACCGCTCGTCTGACTGAGTCGGACTCAACCTTGAAAGCCCAACTTGGCGAGTGGGAGCAGTACCGGTTACAGCTAGACCATAATTGGGTGTTAAAAGAGGGCGAGCAAGGCCTGCGAGTAAGCGCCGAATATGTGGATGAAGACAGTTTTTACGACTTTCACCAGCATAGCAGTAATGACCTTTTGCTGGCGTATAAGTTTGCGCCTAACGACGACACGCTGTTGGATATATCCTTAGAGTATTACGATGTTGACTGGACCGACAACGCAGGCATTAACCGGCCGACGCAAAACCTTATAGATCATAATTTGTACATTTCCGGGCAGGGTGTTCAGCCGAATGGCTCGAGGGTTCCCGGAGCTGGGGCTGTTGTCAGCCCAACCGGAGAGGTTCGAATTGACCGCAGTACCACGTTAACTGACCCGCTTGACACCAATACCGCTGAAACCACTTTGTTGCACGCAAAACTTCAGCATTGGCTGAACGATGACATGGTGTTGGTTAACCGCACGTATTATCAGTATTTAACCCGCGAAGGCATTAACCAAAATAGCTTTGTTGAAATTATTGATGGCGCTCACACCTTTGAAAACCGCACCGAGCTGCACATAAACAAGAAAACGGTAGTAGGCGTTAACTTACGAATTAACGATGTACTGGGTTACAGCCAGTTTTCAACCGAAGCGGATAACCCTATTGACTTGACGGGCCCGCTCAGCAATCGGCGTATTCCGTTAACCAATGAACAAAAGGCGCGTTTAATTGAGCTGCGTCCGGCTCTCTGGGTATCACCGGGTAGCCAGTACGATATTGACGGCGATGGCGCGGGCGATTTTATTACGTCAGATACCACCGACTCAAAAAGCTACCAATGGGGCATTTTTGCACAGCATGAACTGGATATTACGGACAAATGGCGCGTTACCGGTGGCGTCAGAGCCGATTATTACGACGTGGACGCAAAAGACCCAATTCCACCGCAGGGCGTTGAAGCGGCCAGCGATACCTACAGTGACTGGCTAACGGCGATGAGTTTATCAACGCAGTATAACTGGACACCGGATCTGACATTCTACGCAACCGCCTACGAGAGTGACTCTACGTCTAACGCGATGGCCGGTGGTACGGTATTAAACGCCGCCGGTGAAATTGATTCGCAAAACTTTGCCACAGAGAACTCGCTTTATGAACTGGGTGTGAAATACGCGCCAAGTGATGCTCGCTGGTACGCAGACGCTGTGGTCTTTGACCAGAAGCGCAGCTTACGCAACCGTGATGGCTCTAACAGCGGTATTCGCACCGAGGGTTTCGAGACTCAATGGCATTTCTCTTCAGCCACAGGAGCGCACGAAACCGGTTACTGGTTAACTCTTGCAGCTAGCTATATTGATGCGCACTATGACAACTCTACAGCGTCGCAGGGTACAGGTCAGGTGGCCGATGCGTTTGATGATTCACGCCCCGATATAATAGAAGGTACTGGTGTTGGCTCGCCTAATTTCACTGCATTTCCTGCGTCAAACCAACAATTACAGGGCATTCCCGAAGTACAGGCGTCAGCGGTTGCTGGTTGGCAGATAACCCCTGAATGGTCGGTCGGTGGTGATTTAAGTTATACCAAGCACTACCCGCTAGATTATCTGCAAACAGTATTTATACGTGACCAGCATACACTGAACCTAAACGCGCGTTACCGCTTTAACGAACAGTTAAGCGCCCGTATTGATGTGTTCAATGTTACCGATCAGGATAACTGGTCACCGGTATTTGAAGGCGGTTACTTTGGTGCAACCCTGGCCTTTCCGTCGCAGCCAAGACACGCGCGTTTGAGCGTTGATTACAAATTTTAAGGAAAGCTCATGTCATTGAAAAAGCTGTTGTTGCTGTTAGTTATTATTGTGCTGTTTATCAGTGCGTTTGCGTTCGACCTGACGCAGTACTTATCTCTTGATGTTTTGAAAGAAAAGCAACAGCAGCTTAATCAGCTTTTTGTTGATTATCCTTTTACTGTCTTTGCGGTCTACTTTGTTATTTATGTGGCGGCCACAGCGTTATCGCTACCCGGCGCAACTATTCTAACTCTGGGTTCTGGTGCCATATTTGGTCTGGGGTGGGGTCTTTTACTGGCCAGTTTTGCCAGCTCATTTGGCGCATTCCTCGCTTTTTTAAGTGCCCGCTTTATTCTGCACGACTGGGTGCAGGAAAAATTCGGTGAGCGGCTAACCGCTATCAACAGAGGAATGAAGCGAGATGGCGCGTTTTACTTACTCAGCCTGCGGCTGGTTCCGCTGTTCCCGTTCTTTGTTATTAACCTGGTTATGGGCCTCACTAAAATAAAAGCCAGGACCTTTTATTGGGTAAGCCAGGTGGGCATGCTGCTGGGCACCGCTGTATACGTTAACGCAGGAACCCAGTTAGCACAGATATCCAGCTTAGGTGATGTGGTCTCAGCGGATTTAATTGGTGCTTTCGTACTATTGGGCATATTCCCGTTAATTGCCAAAGCGGTACTGGCCTTTGTGAAACGCCGTAAAGCCTTTAAAGGCTATAAAAAGCCTAAGTCTTTTGACAATAATCTGGTGGTTATTGGCGCCGGTTCAGCGGGGTTAGTCAGTGCTTACATAGCGGCCACAGTAAAAGCAAAGGTTACCTTAATTGAAAAGCACAAAATGGGCGGCGACTGCCTTAACACCGGGTGCGTGCCTTCAAAAGCTTTACTTCATGTGGCCGAACTTGCTCATAATGCGCGTAACGCCTCAAGTGCGGGTGTTCATGTTGGCAAAGTGTCGGTTGATTTCAAACAGGTTATGCAGCAGGTGAAGTCGGTTATAAAAGAGATAGAACCGCACGACTCGGTTGAACGTTACACCAAATTGGGTGTGAATGTAGAGCAAGGCGATGCGCGCATTGTTTCACCCTGGGAAGTTGAAGTGACCAGCGATGTCGAAGGTAAGAGTGAAACCAAACGCATAACCACTCGCAGTATTATTATCGCGACTGGCGCTAAGCCCTTAGTACCCAACTTTGAAGGGCTGTATAAGGTCGACTATTTAACCTCAGACACGCTCTGGGAATTGGAAGAATTGCCCAAGCGCTTGTTAGTTCTGGGGGGCGGACCTATTGGTTGTGAGTTATCGCAGGCGTTTCAGCGTTTAGGTTCACAGGTTACTCAGGTGGAAATGACCGAGCGGCTTATGGGGCCGGAAGACGCCGACACAGTGGAGCTGCTAACTCGGCGTTTAACGGCAGAAGGCATTGATATTAAGCTAAGCCACAAAGCGTTGCGTTTTGAACAATACAATGGCGAGTCCGTGCTTATTGCTGAGCAGACGGTTGATAACGAAAGTGTTGATAACCAGAATGTCGACCAAAGCAAAGAAGTTGAGATACCCTTCGACAAGGTGTTAATTGCGCTGGGGCGGCAACCCAATATATCGGGCTTTGGTCTGGAAGAGCTTGGCGTGCGAACCAATAAAACAGTCAGTACCAATGAGTTTTTGCAAACCAACTTTCCGAACATTTACGCCTGTGGTGATGTTGCCGGGCCTTATCAGTTGACTCATGTGGCCTCGCATCAGGCCTGGTATGCCTCGGTGAATGCCTTGTTTGATCCTTTCAAAACCTTCCGGGCGGACTACTCTGTTATTCCCTGGGTCACTTATACCTCGCCGCAGGTAGCAAATGTGGGTTTAACCGAGCAGCAGGCGAAAAAAGCCGATAAACCGTACGAAGTAACCGAGTACGACATTGGTGAACTGGATCGTGCCATTGCCGATGACAGCGCCTATGGGAGGGTGAAAGTGCTGACCAAACCGGGTAAAGACGAATTGCTGGGTGTGAATATTGTTGGTCCGCAGGCCGGTGAGTTGCTGGCGGAATATGTGCTGGCGATGAAACACGGCATTGGCCTGAATAAAATACTGGGCACCATACACAGCTATCCGACCCTGGCAGAGGCGAATAAATACGTGGCCGGCGAGTGGAAGCGCGCCAATGCGCCGCAGAAGCTGCTAACATGGGTTGAGAAATTTCATCGCTGGCGCCGGAGTTAAAATGCGCTTTACTGCTGCCATCAGTTTATTGCTCGTGACACTTTTTGCCGCCGTACCGTTAAAGGCGGAGGTGGTTAACTTTTATGCCTGGGGTGGTTCGCCGGAAGTAAACAGTTACTTACGCTGGGCGCAAAAGGAACTGCAAGGGCAGGGCATTCAGTTTCGCCATAATAAAGTGGCGGATGCCTCCGAGGTGGTTAAGCAAATTATAGACGGTCATTCCAATGCGGATATTATCTGGATAAACGGTGAAAACTTCCATGCACTGAAAGAGGCTGGTGCTCTGCGTTCCATTGCCGATGAAATTAAGGCAATGAACAACATTAACCAGGACCTTAACTGGCAAACCGATTTCGGTGAATCGGTGGATGGGCTGGAAGTGCCCTGGGGCGTTGGGCAATTTAACCTTATTAGCCGACCCGGGCTTTTCTCCCAGAAAACCGTGACTGCAGAAAGCCTATTTAACGCCGCCCGGAAAAATAAAGGCCGCATTAGTTACCCTAAACCACCGGACTTTCATGGCACTACCTTATTAAAGTCGTTGCTGTTGTCTATGCATCCGCAGCAGCGCAGTGTGTTTCAGCAACCGGTGGATAGCGTTAATGCACAAGAACTAACCGTGCCTTTATGGCGCTATTTAGACAAACTGCACCCGCTGTTATGGCAGCAGGGCAAAAATTTCCCTTCCTCGGCTGGTGAGCAGATTTCATACCTGGCAAATGGGCAGTTACTGATGGCGGTCAGCTTTAATCCCAATGATTATAAAACCCTGGTGAATCAGGGGCGGTTGCCTGCGGGCGTTAAGCATCATACGTTGTCAGACAAAGCCATAACCAATAATCATTATTTGGCGGTGCCGAGCAGTTCCAATAACTCCGAAGCTGCGAAAGAGGTTATCGAATTTTTATTGTCTGAAAAAGCACAGCAACGAAAAGCCGATATCAATCGCTGGGGTGATCCTTCCGTTCTTAAAAGTGCGCAAGGCTCTTCGCTGCTGGAACCCACCGACGACTTTCATGCCAGTTGGCAGGAGTATCTGGAGCGGGAATGGTCCGCACGTTATCAATAGTTGTCTGGTTATTGCTCATTATTCTGCCGGTTGGCAGTGGTGTGCTTTTTCTGCTGGTTACGTCTTTTGACCCTGAAACCGGCGTCAACTTAGTAGCTTTAACTGAGCTGCTGGCAGATTACGATTCAATAGCTTCAAGCCTTATACTCGCCGTAGCCGCACCATTAATTGCCTGTTATCTGGCGTTATGGATGGCGCCTGTATTATTAAAAAACGCTCGCCTGCTGCAGCTCCTGTCACCACTTTTATCCATTCCGCATGTGGCTTTTGCAGTTGGCCTTATGTTGTTAATGAGCCCGTCCGGCTGGCTGATACGTTTAGTGGAAAGCGTCAGCGGCATGTTCCCGGCACCATCGGCAGGCTGGCCATTACCGGAAAAGTCGCTACTAACCGTTATGGTGGTTCTAATTTTAAAAGAGCTGCCATTTTTACTACTAATGATATCGGCCCAATTAAAACAGCTGCCTGTTAATTCGTGGGTGGCGCAGGCGCAAAGCTATGGTTACAGCGAACGACAAGCCTGGTGGCGCATTGTTACGCCGGAGTTATTGCGACGTTTAACGCTACCAATGGCGGCTGTTATTATTTACTCATTGTCCGTTGTTGATATTCCGCTGTTAGTGGGCAGTAACACGCCGGGCGTGCTGGCGCAGCGTGTGTATGAATGGAGCTTTCAGTTCTCTGCCGGTAGTCAGATTAAGGCAATAACCGGTGCATGGGTTTTACTGGCTATAGCTTTAGTACTGCTATTAATAAATGCCCGGCATTATGCTTTCTATCGCCGCTTCGTGCTCGGTAAAAAAGTAACCCAACCCGTAAAACCCAACACACATAAAGCCAGCCGTTATACCTGGATTTTTCTGGGGGTACTGTCGTTGGGGGGTATTGTTGTTTTAGCCATACAAAGCTTAGCGACACATTGGTTTTATCCAAACTTATGGCCGGCAGAACTGACCCTCGAACGCTGGCAAACCGAATGGGACTATTTGACTGAGCCAGCAGTAAACAGTTTTTGGCTGGCGCTGCTCAGTACGTTATTTGGCACGCTAGCCGCAATTGCTCTGCTACAACGGCAACGACAGAAAGCCGCCGCTTCGTTTTACTGGCCTGTACTTGTAGCGTTGTTTATTCCGCAGGTGCCTTTGGTGCTTGGTTGGCAACGGCTAGTTGGCGGACAACTGAGTAGTGGCTGGCAAGCCTGGTGGGTGTTCTGGTCTCATGCCGTATATACTCTGCCTTACGCCTATCTGGTTTTGCATGGGGCTTATACCCGCTTTAACGAGCAATGGCTAACCCGGGCTCAAAGTCTGGGTTATAGCTACCGGGCCGCCTGGTGGCGAATTATGTTACCCATGTTAAAGCAGCCCATAGCAGTAGCTTTTGCGGTCGCCTTTTCGGTTAGTATTGCTCAGTACCTGCCAACTCAATGGTTGGGGCAGGGCTTAACGCCCACTTTAACCACCGAAGCCGTTAGCGTTGCCAGCGGCGGCGACTGGCGTATTGGCAGCCTTTATGCGCTGCTACAAATGCTACTGCCACTTGTGGTGTTTATTATTGTCGGACTCATCAGGACAAAAAGTTATGCTGAACATTCGTAACCTCGAAATAAAAAAGCGCACAAAAAATGGTACTGAGCCTTTATTCAGCCTGAGTGAGCTGACGGTTGAAAAAGGTGAGATTGTCACGCTGATGGGCCCGAGTGGCGTAGGTAAGTCGACCTTGCTGCGCTGGGTTCTTGGTGAGCCCTTGCCTAACTTTCATATTCAGGGCGAGTTAAGGTTAAACCGCGAAGATATCGGCGAGCGCTCAATTGCCGCGCGCCAACTCGGCATGATGTTTCAAAAAGGCGGCCTGTTTCCACACCTAACGGTTGAAGAAAACTGCTATTTTGCGCAAAAGCCTCGTTCAGCACTAACCCACCAGCAGCAAAAAGACAAAGCTCTGGCCATGCTGAATAATCTGGGGCTAACGGATAAACGGACGGTTTACCCTGACAGCTTAAGCGGCGGGCAATACGCTCGCATCGCTTTAATCTGTTCGTTATTAGCAGAGCCGCAGGCCATGTTACTGGACGAACCGTTTTCGGCATTAGACGCCAGCCTGCGTGAAGAGGTCAGACAGTGGACTTTTGCACAACTCAAAGACAAACAAATGCCGACCTTATTAGTTACTCATGACAGCGCAGATGCCTGTGGCCGTGTGCTTGAAATACAAGGAACTGAGGTAAAAGGAGACGTCGCTAATGTTTGACCCTAAGCTACTTCCGGCAACCCGAAAAATTCTCGACCTCCCTGCGCGCTTACTCGTCCGTGTTGGTGTCAGTGCTGATCAGGTCACCATAACAGGTTTTATTATCGGTTTGCTGGCTGTGCCATTTTTAGCCTTTGAGCTTTATGAATTCGCGTTAGTGGCAATTCTACTCAACCGCCTGTGCGACGGTCTGGACGGGGCAGTAGCAAGGCGCACTCAACTAACCGACGCCGGTGGCTTTCTTGATATTGTGCTGGACTTCATTTTTTACAGTGCTGTGGTATTTGGTTTTTTATTGGCGTCGGCCGAACAGAACGCCATTGCCGCAGGCTTGTTGTTAGTCACTTTTATGGGTACTGGCTCTACTTTTCTGGCCTTTGCCAGCGTTGCCGGAAAGCGTGGTATTGAAAACCCGGAATATCCGAATAAGTCACTGCATTATATGGGCGGTCTAACCGAAGGCTTTGAAACCATTGTAGCTTTTGTGGCGTTTTGCTTGTGGCCACAGCACTTTCCGGTACTGGCCTATATATTCGCCGCTGCCTGCTGGCTTACCGCAATAACCCGCATTGTTGCCGGTTACCGCACACTGAAACAGCCAGGGGCAAAGCCGGAGGGCACCGATGTCTGAAACTGCCTGGCGCTTAAGCATTTTTCTTGGCGTATTGCTTATTATGGTGTTGTGGGAAGTTGCCTCGCCTAAGCGCAAGCCCCGCTATAGACGTAAACAGCGCTGGCCGGCAAACCTGACCCTGGTTGCCGTCGATACGGTATTGCTGAGAATTATTGCGCCCGTTGGCCTGACCGGAGTGGCGCTTGTTGCATCAGAAAATGGCTGGGGGCTTCTTAATTACTTAAGCAAGGCGGGTACGGAAATACCCTTTTGGTTGGTTATGGTAGTCAGCATTGTCGTACTGGATATCGTTATTTACTGGCAGCACCGATTGTTCCACCGCATTCCTCTTTTATGGCGAATGCACCGGGTGCACCATGCCGACCCGGACTTTGACGTCACGACCGGGTTGCGCTTTCACCCGGCCGAAATTGTGCTGAGTTTTTTCATAAAAGCAGCCGCCATTCTTGCTCTGGGCGCACCTGCGCTAGCCGTTATTGTATTTGAGATTATTCTTAACGCCTGCTCCTTGTTTAACCACGGCAATGTGGCTCTGCCAAAACCTATGGAAAAACTGGTACGCAAAGTGCTCATCACCCAGGAGCTGCACCGCATCCACCACAGTACGGAAAAAGAAGAAACCAACAGTAACTACGGCTTTAGTGTCAGTTGGTGGGATCACCTCTTTCGCAGCTTCACCGCAAAGCCAAAGGCCGGTTCCGACAATGTAGATATTGGTCTGCAAGAATACCGCGACGCAAAACTCACCACTAAACTTTGGGGGTTATTGAAGATCCCCTTTACCCGGAATTAATAGACATGGCGTCCCCGGCAGGAGTCGAACCTGCGACCTGCCGCTTAGGAGGCGGCTGCTCTATCCTGCTGAGCTACGGGGACGTGCCGCGAATTATGCCAGAAGCTGTCGCGGGTTTCACCCTCAGTTAACCGGCACCACCCAGTCGTTCACCTGAACGTTGTGCAGCATGTTCCCTTTCGTCAACTTAGCGACGGCGGTGGACTGCTGCACCTGGGACACCTCAACTTCAAATTCACTCACCTGCCACTTCTGACGATAACGTCCCTGATCATCGGTAAAATGGCTGGGTTGCACAATTTTTAGCTTATCGCCGGTGTGTACGCCGTGCTTTTCACCTAAGTTGAATTGAACGGTGTTTTCATCAACGGCAATAATTCTGGCGCGCACCGGCTTACAAACCACCTGTTCTTTTACGCCGGAAGCTAAGTCGCGCAGGCCGCTATCCAGTGCTGCACCAAAAGGTTCATTCCAGAATTGTGCAGTAGCAACATCCACATTGGTGGTGCGATCAAAGGTCCAGGGTTGGGTGTTCTCAACTCGTGCACGGGTTACTAGCTGCCCGGTGGTGGCATCGAGAAGGTAAAGTGTTAATGCGTAATGGCGATCGGGGTCGCTGGACCAAAACCAGCTAGATTTAGTATCCATCATGGCCAGGTCGTCGAACATGCCGAAAATAACAAACTGACTGTCGTTGGCTAAACCAATGCTGCGGGACATACGACCTAATTCTTCCAGGTTCAGGCCGCTGAGAGCCCGGTCTAAACCGGCGTGACGGTGCAGGGTGTGGGCAATCTGCAACTGGCTGCCAACACCGCCTAATTCACGGGCTAAACGCTCGGCCGCTACTTTGCCTATTTCCCAAATTTGTCCCCAGGTACCATGGGCGCGGTCGCGTAGTTCAAAAGGAACAACGGTCACGGAGTTTTTGTAGCTGCTGCGGGTGCAGTCGCCTTCGCGGTTCCAGATGTCCGCACGAAGCAGAACAATAACGCGGTCGTCGCGAACTTCTTCGCGAACTATGGTCACCTGGTCAACATTGCCTTGGCTATTCCACTGGGTTTCGGTGTTTTGTAAAACGCCGTCAACCACTTGCTGAATACTGGAGATGTTACCACCAGAGGTTAACAATGCCTGCTGAAGGGCGTTTTCGATGGCTTTTTCGCGTGCGGCATTGGTGTCACCATTAATAATGCGGGCAGTGCCCTGAGCTTCCACCCAACGCGCTTCGCTTGGCATAGCAATAAAGAAAACAGAGATGATAAGTAGCAGGGTTTTCCAGTTCATGGTGTTAATGCATCCCAAGTGTCAGTTTTTAGTCGTTACTTTACTATCGGAATTAACTGCAAAAACCCTGCCATGTTTAACTCAATAAAAGTGGCGCTTAATAATAGACAACGCGTTTCACTTTCTGCTGACGGTTGGTGCTTTGATACAGGCGGTGAACCTTTTCGAAATCAAGACGCAACTCAGTCGCGTAGTAGTCTCCAACAGTATAGGTCTTAACCACTTCTGCACCACGAATCACTCCGTCTACAGAGGCCTGAAAACTGTCGCGGTTTAAGGCCCAGTCTTCCACCGAGCTACTACCGGCGATGCGTTGGCCATAGACTTGTTCAGCAAGCTCGCGGTAAGCGGCTAACTTAGAGGCGCGCATGGCGTTTAAGTCTTTTAGCTGTGCATTTTCGCCTTGCTGAGTTTCAATAGGGGCGTAGCCAACCGCATTCAGCACTGGAAATTCACTTGGGGTTTGGGTTTCCCATTCAACGTGCTTTTGATCGTACACAATTTTGTTGTAAGCACTACAGCCGCTTAATAACAGCGCAGATGCAAGTAGAGCTAAAGAGAGTAAATGCTTAGCCATAACGACCTCTGATTGAACAAAGTACTTATGGTTATAACGGCTGGACTGGCAAAATCTTTAACGGATTTTACCTTTACTATTGTAGGTAAGGGTATCTTTTCGTGCGGACTGTAAAATGGACTGTTTTAACTGCTCAATACTGTTTAGCGTTGACTGCACCACGCGTTCATTAACCTGACTTTGATGCTGAACGTCAGAGAGGGTGGCCTTAATAGCAGCAACCGCTTCAGCTAAGTCCGCGTCGTCTTTTAACTGTTCGTTGTCAGGGTGTTGAGCCAATTGCTGGTCGAGTTCGCTAATATGGATAAGCGTTTTTTCTTTGGCGTCGGCAATAGCATTAACATCAGCGTGTTGGCGCTCGACAATGGCATTAAGCTCACGTTGTTGTAACAACGCAAGGTTTTCCAGCGAGTCTGCCATATCCTGTAATATCTCGTTAACAGGCGCCAACACGGTCATTATTCGTTGCTGCCGTTACTGAACAGGTCAGACTCAAACTGAGCCAGTTTATTGGCCAGCTGTTCAACGTTAATTTTGTATGAGCCGCTTTCAATGTCGGCTTTAATTTTATCAACTTTGGCCTGGTCAATGCCGCTGCTGTTCATTGCTTTTTCCTGTAAGCCATTCAGTTGCTGCGCTTCGCTGGTTAACGAAACGGCCTCACCACCTTTTTGCGAAACCGCAGCAGGCTTCGCCGGAGCATCGCTCTGTACTTGACGACTGCTGGATTTGCTATCAATGTTGGCATTTTTCAGCCCGGCATTGTTAATGTTAATTGACATGGTTTTTAGCCTCGCTAGATAATATGTCTCGGTTACTTATCGACCACACTTAAAAATACTTTAATAAAAATTTTAGCACGTAGCCTGACGTTCACGTCAGGTTCTTGTTAAGCATTTTATAAATTAACAGTCACTTCATTTAGTCCTGTGACAACCGCTTGTATTGATTTGTTCGAACGCGCGTTCTCAACAACAACCGATTCACCTTTGAGACCATCAGCCAGGGCTCTTCCGGCTGCAGTAATTCGCAAAGTTTTATCTTGCGCAACTATTGTAACGCTTTGCCCCTCACATACAAGACATGTCTCGCTGGCACTTATTGCCTGACCTGCGGCAACGCGCTTTTTAATACGCGCTCCAACCAAAGCCGTCATGTCAGTAAATACATTGGAGCGAACCCGGTTAAGGTCGACTTCGGAAAAAACTAAATCACTTTCGCTTATCATTTGCCCCGGAGCCATAGGTGAGGCCGCGGTAACAACATTTTTGTAGCGGTAGATGCGTACGGGTACATAAGTTCGCCAGTTGGCTGAGGCCACACACTCAATTTCAATGGTGGTGTAGCTGTCGAGGTTGGCGTTAGTGGCCAGGCCAACTTTTGGTGGCTGCGAGCAAATTTTGGGAGCCATGCGTGGGTCGAGGTTATTGGCAACCACTTCCACACGACCATTATCCGGCGCTGAAACCCGCTGTTCTACATAATTATGAGCCAGCTCCTGTAACGCTTTGTAATTAAAACGCTGACTGTCTTCCGAGCCTCTGGTTTCTGCGTTAACGGAATTAAAGCTACAAGCTATAAAAAAAATCGAACTGATCAGCAGCGATTTACGTACTATCATAAAAATTCCTGATGTTATCCGTTAAGGTTATCTGGTCGAGTGCCGAAAAAAACGGTATAACGTCAAAAGATCGGCAGTTCGATGGTTTCAGTATGGTTAATGTAGATACAAGCAAATACCGTGCCGAAGTAGAAGTAGCCTGCCACATAACAGGAGTGAACAATGGCTAGCATTCTCGATTCAGTGAATCAACGCACACAAATGGTCGGTCAAAACCGACTGGAACTATTAATGTTTCATCTAAACGGTAGGCAGCGCTTCGGCATCAACGTATTTAAAGTACGCGAAGTATTGCCATGCCCTAAACTTACCGCAATGCCTAATCGTAACCCTCTGGTTCGTGGCGTTGCGCATATCCGTGGTCAGGCTATATCCATTATTGACTTGAGTATGGCGACCGGTGGTCGGGCGCTAACCGATATTCAGAATCGTTTCGTCATTATTGCTGAGTACAACCGAACCATTCAGGGCTTTTTGGTTGAAGGGGTTGATCGCATCATTAACATCAACTGGGAAGATGTGATGCCGCCGCCCAAAGGTACCGGAAGAGATGCGTATCTTACCGCGGTGACCAAAGTGGAAGATGAATTAATTGAAATTATTGATGTGGAACGCATATTAGCTGATATTATGCCGGCTAATATGGATGTCAGCGAAGAAGTCGCGAATGCACCTATCAATGTTGCAAAAGAAGATTTAACCATTTTGATTACGGATGACTCTTCGGTTGCCCGCAACCAGATAAAACGTGCATTGCAGTCTTTGGGTATTACGCTCGAAGTCAAAAAGAACGGTAAAGAAGCTTTAGATTACTTAAAAGATAAAGCCAAGGAAGTGGGGGGCTTAGTGCATCCTCATGTGCCCGTTTTGGTCTCCGATGTAGAAATGCCGGTTATGGACGGTTATACGCTTACCGCCGAGTTAAAAGCTGACCCAGATTTACGTGATATCCATGTTATTTTGCATACATCATTGAGTGGTGTATTCAATCAGGCTATGGTGAAGAAAGTGGGCGCCGATGACTTTATTGCTAAGTTTCATCCCGATGAACTGGCGACCGCCGTACAAAAATGGCTTAATACAGAAGTTATTGCGTAGCCTGATGCTATTGCATCAGGTGCGATATTCGACCTGACGTGAACGTCAGGCTACGGTCTCGTAGCAAACTTAGGTGCCGGGTAAGAATATTGAACCTGACGTTAAACGTCAGGCTACGAAACGAATGAAACTGAAACGGAAGTTGTTTATATAACGTGATAAATCGCGAATTAAGTTTATCGGAGTATCAGGAATTTCGTCAGTTCCTTGAGCATCAATGCGGTATCGTGTTGGGTGAGAGTAAACTGTATCTGGTGAAGAGTCGGTTAGGCCCTTTAATGGGCCGGTTTAATATCGATTCGCTGGCGGAGCTTGTAAAACGTTCAATGAAGCTAAGTGAACGGGCTTTGCGGGCGGCTGTTATTGATGCCATGACAACCAACGAAACCTTATGGTTTCGTGACACTTACCCGTTTGAAATTTTGAATGACCGTATTCTCCCTGAATATAAAAATCACGCCGGGCCTTTAAAGATTTGGTCTGCCGCCTGTTCCTCGGGGCAGGAGCCTTATTCTATTGCCATGACGTACTTAGAGTATAAGGCGAAGAACCCGGGTGGGCTAAGAGCTGGCATAAAAGTAACAGCAACCGATATTTCCAATAAGGTACTCGAGCAGTGTGCCATTGGCGAGTACGATAGCCTGGCACTTGCGCGTGGTTTGTCGGCTGAACGGCGAAAGAAGTTTTTTACGGACGCCGAAACGAAAGCCGGCTCCATGAGAGTAAAAGACGAGCTTAAACAGTTTATTCATTTCCGTCATTTGAACTTGCTGGACAGCTATTCTCTGCTGGGCAAATTTGATGTTATTTTTTGCCGCAATGTCCTTATTTACTTTGCCCCTGAAGTAAAGCGGAAAATTATTGCCCAATTCCGGCAATCGCTGAACCCCGGCGGTTATCTTTTCCTTGGTGCTTCTGAGTCTATTTCCGGACTTACTGAGGATTTTGAGATGATCCGCTGCCAGCCAGGTATCATTTACCGAAGAAAATAGTTTCCTACAGGAAATATCCGCCTGAAAAAGTAATAACCCCTCTTTAAATTGGCACACTTCCTGCATTGTCTTCACTATCGAACACTGTGGAGACAAAAATATGGCACTTTCCATGGACAAGCTTATGGGAATACAGCAACACACGCTGGGTGTACGCACTCAGCGGGCGGAGCTTATTGCCAACAATATTGCCAATGCCGATACCCCCGGCTATAAAGCCAAAGGCCTGGACTTCCAGCAAGCGTTGCAGCAAGCGCAACGCGGTATGGAAAACCACAAAATGGCGCGTACTCACGAACAGCATTTCAGCGTTGAAGTAAAACCCCAGGGAACCGAGAAGTTCCGCACTCCATCTCAACCGGATACCGGCGACGGCAACACCGTTGATGTGCAGTTGGAACAAAACTTGTATGCCCAAAATGCATTGGAGTATGAAATGACCATGAACTTTCTTGACGGCCGCATCAGCGGTGTGAAGAAAGCCCTGGGCGGACAAGGGAGATAATAAGTCATGAGTCTGTTTAATATTTTTAATGTGACCGGTTCTGCCATGAGTGCGCAGTCTGTACGGCTGAATACAACGGCCAGTAACCTGGCAAACGCTAACTCAATTAGCAGCAGTATTGATGAAACTTACAGAGCCAGAAACCCAGTTTTTGCGACCGCGTTAGCCGATGCCAGCGGCAATTACAAGGGCAACAGCCTGACGAACCAGACTCAGGCGGGTCAGGAAGCGGGTGTTAAAGTTATGGGAATAGTGGAAAGCCAGGACCCACTGCAAATTGAATATGCACCAAACCATCCCATGGCGGACGAAAGCGGTTATATCTACCGCCCCAACGTCAACACCATGGAAGAGATGGCCAATATGATTTCGGCTTCGCGTTCCTACCAGACCAACGTGCAGGTAGCGGACACTGCCAAAACAATGACACAGCGTTTATTACGTCTGGGTCAAGGATAAGCAGGAGATAACAAATGGAAGGCGTAAGCAGTAATTCCTATATAGATGATATGAAATGGAAGAAGGAAGACGATGCCAGATATGCTGATCCAGATGAGCGGAGCAAGCTTGAGCAGGAAGATTTTTTCAGGCTGTTAACCGAGCAGCTTAGCATGCAGGACCCGTCTAAGCCGGTCGAAAATGACCAGATGATTGCTCAGATGACCAACTTTACTATGGCAGAGGGAATAACCGGGCTTTCAGAGCGTTTTGACCAGTTCGCCAGTGATATGACGTCAAATCAGGCGTTGCAAGCGTCAACTATGGTCGGGCGTAAAGTGTTGGTACCGACTGACCAGGCTAACCTGGAAACCGGAGCCGGCGTAACAGGCATGATTGCAACCCCCCAGTCTGCACAAAACGTGAAGATTAATATCAAGGACTCAACCGGTGCTACGGTCAAGACCATTGAGATTGGCGATATGCCCCAGGGCACGAAAGAGTTTGAGTGGGATGGAAAAATGGCTAACGGCGACGAAGCGCCTGCTGGTAATTATTCGTTCTCGGTGAATGCTCAAGTTGGTGGCAAAACTGAAGAATTGCCTATACAGATGCACGCTCGTGTACAAAGTGTCAGCACCGGCGGTGACCGCGGTGTGGTTTTGAATCTTAAAGGATTAGGTGGCATCAAGCTTTCTGATGTAACTGAAATTAGCTAACAAGAGAGGTGACTTATGTCATTTAAAATTGCACTCAGCGGTATCAACGCATCTCAGAAAGATCTAGATGTAACCGCTAATAATATTTCAAACGTAAAAACGTCCGGCTTTAAACAGTCGCGTGCGGAATTCGCTGACGTTTATGCGACCAGTATTTTCAACGCCGGTAATACGAAAGTGGGTGACGGTGTTTTGACGTCATCAGTGGCTCAGCAGTTTAGTCAGGGCACATTAGAGTTCACGGAAAACTCGCTGGATATGGCGATTTCAGGCAACGGCTTTTTTGCCACTACAGACGGTTTAGGCTCTCGCGATATGACTTACACGCGCTCAGGAGCGTTCAAACTGAACGACGATAAGTTTATTGTGGATAACCAGGGTAACTATTTGCAAGGGTATCAGGTTGACCGTAATAGCGGCACTAACTCCTCAGTTGCTTTGGCAACCACTCAGCCAATTCGTATTCCTGATGTCGCCGGTGCGCCGCAAAGCACTGATAATGTATTTACCGCATTTAACGTCGATGCGCGTCGTTCGCCAATTGATGGCGCAGCGAATCCGTTTGATCCGGAAACACCAAGTACTTACCAAAGTTCTACATCGGCTACCGTTTATGATTCATTAGGTGAATCGCATACGTTGTCTACTTATTATGTGAAGCGCGATAATAACCAGTGGGATGTCTACGCGACTTTTGATGGTGACGAAATTGACATGACTCCTACAGGCACAGCAACAGCCTCGCCGGATGCGTCGGTCAATGGTTATGCCGGTTTACGAGTAGAGTTTTTAGGCAGTGGTGATCCGGATGTCGCGGCAGGCCAGAATACTTTTGACCCAGGCTCAATCGACTTGTCAGGCAACAACGTTGATGGCGACCCGTACCTGAATAATGGTGCTGATGCGCAAACTATCCAGTTTAACTTTCAGGATTTAACAGGAACCACAACGCCGACTCAGTTTGCGTCAGATTTTGAAGTAACTGCTTTGGATCAGGACGGTAGCACCGTAGGCCGTCTGACTAACGTTGATATCGACAAGTCAGGTCTTATTGCGGCAACCTACTCAAATGGTGATGTTCAATACTTAGGCCAGGTTGCTATTGTTCGCTTTGCCAATGAGCAGGGCTTAACGCAAATTGGCGGTACCAAGTGGCGTGAAAGTATTGACTCTGGCGAGCCGCTTTCTGGTGAAGCAAATACCGGAACTTTCGGTGGTATTGAAGCTTCAGCGCTGGAAAACTCTAACGTTAATCTGACCAAAGAACTGGTTGATTTGATTACCGCCCAGCGTAACTTCCAGGCGAACTCGCGTTCGTTAGAAGTTAACAACACCATTAACCAGACGATTCTTCAGATTCGATAATAACTTCTCGGTTATTAGCTTAAAAAGACGCCTTCGGGCGTCTTTTTTGTTTTTGGCACGAAATCTGCATTGTCTTAATAATAAACCGCAGATGACAAAATTTTGGCTGGAGGTCAGCTATGGACAAGATGCTATGGGTAGCAATGAGCGGCGCGAAGGAAAATATGAACGCCGTCGCTGTTCGTGCCAACAACTTAGCTAACGCCAATACCACGGCGTTTAAAGGCGACTTGCAACAGGCGCGGGCCATGCAGGCCTTTGGTGAAGGTTTGCCAACTCGGGTATTTTCTATGACGGAAAGCCCCGGGCAAAATTTTGCCAGTGGAGCAATACAAACAACCGGCCGGAACATGGATGTTGCCATTAAAGATCAGGGCTGGATTGCAGTCGACGATGGCAGCGGTAATGAACGTTATACCCGCAATGGTAGCCTTGAAGTCGGCACTGATGGCTTGTTGAAAAACTCAACAGGGCAGACAGTGCTCGGCAATAACGGCCCCATATTTGTTCCTATGCCGATAGATAATCTGGTTATTGGAGCGAACGGGAATGTCTCTATACGTCCGATGGGAGCTCCGGCGAACGCGATGGAAGTGATTGACCGCATTAAATTAGTAAACCCGCCGAACGGTAATATGGAAAAAGGCAACGATGGCCTGTTTAAGTTAAAAGACGACCAACAAGCTTTCGCCGATGCCAACGTAAAACTGCAAATTGGCGCTCTGGAAGGCAGTAATGTAAATAGTGTCGAAGAAATGACGCACATGATTGCCTTGCAGCGCCAGTATGAAATGAACGTCAAATTAATGAAAACGGCCGACGAGAATGCTCAGCGTTCTGAGTCGCTGATGAGAATGAGCTAAGTTTAGCCCAGGAGAAAGACCATGAACCCAGCATTATGGATAAGTAAAACCGGATTGGACGCGCAGCAGCGCGATATTTCAGTTATTTCCAACAACCTGGCGAACTCCAGCACTATTGGCTTTAAAAAGAGTCGGGCAGTGTTTGAAGACTTGCTGTACCAGAATATTAACCAGCCGGGCGGTCAGTCTGCACAGGACACCGAATTACCTAATGGTTTAATGCTGGGCGCCGGTACCAAAGTTGTTGCAACGCAAAAGTCTCATACCCAGGGCAACGTGCAGACCACCGACAATTCGCTTGATGTGATGATTGACGGAAAAGGTTTCTTTCAGGTGCTAATGCCGGATGGCAATATTTCCTATACCCGTAATGGTCAATTTTCTTTAAATGAAGAAGGGGAAATTGTGACTTCGGGTAATGGTTATACCATTGAGCCTGCTATTCAGATACCGGAAGACGCTATGTCGGTCAGTATTTCACAAGAAGGTGAGGTTACTGTTACGCAGCCTGGTAACCCGGATAACGTAGTGGTTGGTCAGATTAACCTGGTTAACTTTATTAACCCGGCCGGTTTACAACCTATGGGACAGAACCTTTATAAAGAAACCGCAGTAAGTGGTGCTCCTTTAGAGGCGGTTCCGGGTGTTGACGGAATGGGTAACACCATTCAGGGCGCGCTGGAAACTTCGAATGTGAATGTGACTGAAGAGTTGGTGAACTTAATTGAGAGCCAGCGCGGCTACGAGATGAATTCTAAAGTGATTTCGTCTGTGGATCAGATGCTGAGTTACATTAACCAGCAGCTTTAATTGTTGTCGTCATTAAATAATAGCGGGTGACTTTATGCGTTCTTTACTTTTCTCTTTAACCGCATTGGTTTTAGCCGGTTGTGTGCAAACGCCGCATAAACCCATGCCGGATGACCCATATTACGCACCCGTATTGCCGGAAGAGCGTGCTCAGCCTGTGGTGCCAACGGGTTCTCTGTTTCAGGATGCTTACGCGGATAATTTGTATTCCGATATTAAAGCTCGCCGGTTAGGTGACATTATTACGGTCACTTTGCGGGAACAAACGACAGCCAGCAAAACGGCTACAACGGAAACATCAAAAGAGAGTACAGCTGAATTAGCTGCACCCACGGCGTTTGGACGTAATATTACCGTCGGCGGTAATCCGCTGTCTGCCGGTATTAATGGCACTCGAGAATTCAGTGGTGACGGCAGCTCAGACCAAAGTAATCAGTTGAATGGTGAAATTACCGTAACAGTTATAAAAGTGCTGCCAAACGGTAACTTAATTGTTCGTGGTGAAAAGTGGATGCGCATTAATACGGGTGACGAGTACATTCGTTTAACCGGCATGATCCGTCCCCAGGATATAACAGCAGCAAACCAAATCCCGTCAACCCGTGTCGCCAATGCGCGCATTGAATACTCGGGTACCGGTAGTCTGGCTCAGGTTCAGGAGCAGGGGTGGTTAACTCGCTTCTTTAACAGCCCGATATGGCCATTCTAAGGAGTAAGGTATGAGAACGCTTAAAATTTTTGCGCTGGCGGTAAGTTTATTGTCAATGCTTGCGGCACCGGTACAGGCTTCGCGTATAAAAGACATTGCTTCGGTTCAGGGAGTTCGTTCTAACCAACTAATTGGTTATGGTTTAGTAGTCGGTCTGCCTGGTACCGGAGAACAAACGCCTTTCACCGATCAGACTTTCCGTACCATGCTGGGCAACTTCGGTATTAATATTCCGGCAAATGAACGTCCAAAAATTGATAATGTCGCGGCAGTTGCCGTGCATGCGGAGTTACCGGCCTTTGCTAAACCCGGACAAAAAATTGATGTGACGGTGTCTTCTGTCGGCAGCGCCGATGGTCTGACCGGCGGCACTTTGATGCAGACTTTTTTAAAAGGCGCCAATGGGGAAGTTTATGCGGTAGCGCAGGGCAGTCTTATTGTAGGTGGCCTGGGGGCTGAAGGTAACGACGGCTCTCGTATAGTTATTAATACGCCGACTGTCGGTCGTATTCCTAATGGTGGCGTTGTTGAGCGTGAAGTGCGCTCTGGCTTTGGCTCTTCCGATTATCTTACCTTTAATTTGCATCAGTCCGATTTCACGACCGCGAAGCGCATGGCTGAAACCATTAACAATTTAGTTGGCGATGGTACAGCCCAGGCCGTTGATGCGACTTCGGTTCGGGTGCGAGCTCCCCGAGATTTAAGCCAACGCGTAAGCTATATGTCGACGCTTGAAAATCTGGAAGTTCAGCAGGCATCTGCGTCAGCGAAAATCATTGTGAACGCGCGTACCGGCACCATTGTCGTGGGTCAGAACGTCGAGTTGAGACCGGCAGCCGTGGCTCACGGTAACATGCAGGTTACCATTGCTGAGAATGTGAACGTCGATCAGCCGAATCCATTCGCCGATGGCGAAACAGCGATTACTCCTCAGAGCATTATTGACGTAAATCAGGAAGATGCACGCATGTTTGTATTCCAGCCGGGTACAACATTGAATGATTTAGTGCGAGCGGTGAATCAAATTGGTGCCGCCCCGGGCGACATGATTGCCGTGCTGGAAGCATTAAAGCAGGCCGGTGCATTATCCGGTGAACTCATCGTTATTTAACGGCAGTTAATATTATGACGGTTTCAGATTCTCATCTAAAACAAGCGCAACACGCTATGGATACGCACAGCCTGGACGGGCTGCGTCAGCGTGCGTTTAAACCAGGTGATAAAGAAGCGCTGATGGAAGCCGCGCAGCAGTTTGAAGCCATATTTCTGAACATGGTCATGGGCAGTATGCGTAAGGCCAATGCGGTGTTTGAGAAAGACAATTTATTGGACAGTCGTTACACCAATATGTACCGCGATATGTATGACCAGCAGCTGACTTCAGAACTGTCCAGCCAGGGAACCCTGGGCTTGGCTGAGTTGATGGTAAAGCAGTTAGGCGGTGACGACAGTTATGTTCCGGCGTCAATGAATCGCAATGGCGCGAACCTCGACGACCCGCGCATGAAAAACCGCGCCGACATGAACAGCGCCTCGCAGAAAGTCAGTGACCAGGGCGGCATTGATGCGGGTCTGTATTACGGGAATCAGCGAGTGAATACCGCCAAGCTGAGCGATGGCGATGCGACTTTTAATTCCCCGCAAAGCTTTATTGCTGCGCTAAAGCCTCATGCCGAGAAAATCGCCAAAGAAGCCGGTTTAAATCCGGATGTTCTGATGGCACAGGCGGCACTGGAAACCGGCTGGGGCAAGCGTTTGGTACCAGGGCGTCACGGCGGTTCCAGTAACAACCTGTTCAACATTAAAGCGGATACGCGCTGGGACGGTGACAAGTCTCATGTCAGCACCCTGGAGTTCGATGGTGAAGTCGCCCGCAAAGAGCGCGCAGCGTTTCGTTCATACGCTAATGTGGAACAGAGCTTGCAGGACTACGTTGACTTTATAAAGGAGCATCCGCGTTACCAGCAGGCCCTACAAGTAGCTGATGATCCGGCTCAGTATGCGGAGGCTTTACAAAGTGCGGGTTACGCAACCGACCCTCAATATGCACAGAAGATTCAGTCGGTGTTAAACAACCCGGCTTTTGTAGATAAAGAAATTTAGTGGTGCCGCAGGCGGCAAAAAATTGCCGCCTATACTAAATAATATTTGCTAGGTGCCGATAACGGTCACAGAGTAACTGGAGAGTCATTAATGAGTTTTGACTTATTAAATATCGGTAAGAACGGCATATTAGCGCATCAGCAAAGCCTGCAAACCACCGGTAAAAACATTAATAATACGAACACGGACAGTTATGTTCGCGAGCGCACTGAATACTTCGAGTCTTCATACGGTGGACTTGAGCGTGTGCGCGTGGAGCGGATGATTGATCAGTTTGCTAATCGCCAGTTACGCACCGATATCTCCAGGGTCAGTTACTACGAAGCTAACCTTCAACAGGCTGAGCAGCTGGACACCTTACTGGGTGACAGTACCACTAACGTAGCATCTTCTGTAGAGAGCTTTTTTAACACTTTACAGGACGCAAATAATGACCCTGGCTCAGTTACTGCCCGGCAGTTAGTTCTTGCCGAAGCTGACGCTATGGTAACTAAGTTTAATGACTTTTCCAGCTATCTAAATGATCAAAAAAGCATTATCAACGACAGACTAAAGCTATCGACTGACCGTATTAACTCGATATCAGAAAACTTAGCCGAGCTAAACTCGAAAATTCAGTCGTCAGGTGGCGAAAACTCCGCTAATGGCAATATCAACGCCCTGTTGAACAAGCGTGACGAGCAATTGCGAGAGCTTGCCGAGTTAGTGCAGTTCAGCACGGTTGAGCAAAAGAACGGTGCTATTGCTGTTAATTTAAAAAATGGACAGCCACTGGTTTTAGAAGATGGTCGCTTTAATGCCGTTGCAGTGAAAAGTAACCCAGATACTGAACGCTTAGAGATGGTGCTAAGAAAAGAGCACAGCGGCGGCAGTATCAGTGAGTTTTACGTGCCAACCGATGAAGTCGGTGGCTCTGTCGGTGGTTATCTGGAATATCGCGATGAAGTGTTAATGCCCACCCAAAAACGTTTGGGGCAGTTGGCAATTCGTATTGCCGACTCAATGAATACTCAAAACCAGAAAGGCATGGACCTGGATAATCAGTTAGGCAGTAAAATTTTTGATCTAGCTAAAACGGAGTCACAAGCGCTGCCTTATTCTGATAATGGCGGTACTGGCGAAATTAGCGTCAGCGTGTTGGAAGGAAACAGCAAATCTTTTCCGTCAGAAAATTTACGTATTACCAAAACAGGTAACCCGGACGAATATGAAATAGTTCCGGTGAACAGCGACGGCACCGTCGTCAGTGGTGCCGATACGATTACTGTCACTCAGGCATCGCCCGGCACAGTGGATATTGTTGAGCTGGGAGTTTCTTTAGATCTTTCCGGGGCTGCGAACGCTGGCGACCAGTTCCTGGCAAAGCCGGCTGAAGGTGCGGCGTCTGAAATTAGCCTGGCAATAAGAAGACCCGAAGACATTGCTCTGGCTAACCCTATTCGGGTGAAAGACGGGCTGGATAATCAAGGTGCTGCGAGTATTGAAATTAACTCAATTAACACCCCGGACGATTATTACGATACCGCTAATAACACCTTACTTGGCAGTGCTCCGGCTCGTATAGAAATAACCGGCCAGACAGGTAATGCTTATGACCTGGAAGTTTTCGATAAAGATGGTAATAGTATAGGTACTGTTACTGGAACGACCGATCTTAACGGTATTTTAAGTCAAGCCGGTTTAGCCGACCCTGACTATGAAGTCGATATTAATGGCGAGCCAGCGGTAGGTGATGAGTACATCATTGAGTACAACACCAACGGCTTTGATGACAACAGCAACGGGCAGTCTATGGCCGACTTGCAGCGTCAGCAGCTGGTTCGTCGTTCTGGTGGTGAAGAAGCCGAGCCCACTATGACTTTCAATGAAAGTTACGGTCGTTTGGTATCGGATGTGGGAAGTCGAGTCAGCCAAAATCGAGTGTTGCGTGATTCAGCCGAAGCAATTAGGTCACAAACTGAGGCGCTTTATGAATCGCAAGCGGGTGTGAATTTAGAAGAAGAAGCGGCTAATCTTATTCAGTATCAGCAAGCTTATACTGCGTCTGCCCGAATCATTACAACGTCACAGGCTATTTTTGAGACGTTGCTGACGTCCTTGAGGTAATTACTATGCGATTAAGTACAAATTTATTTTTTCAGCGCGGTCTGGACAGCTTACAAACCTCACAAAGTCAGCTAGATAGAATTCAACTGATGCTGACTAAGCAGACTAAGATATTAAGTCCTGCAGACGACCCTATTGGTAACTCGCAAGTGTTGGCGCTGAATGAAAAAATTGGTCAGAACGAACAGTTTGAACGTAACTCCGTAACTTTGGAAAACAATTTGCGCCGTGAAGAAAGTGTATTAAACAGCATTACGGATGCTATTCAGAAAGCCCGTACGCTGGCGGTACAAGCGGGTAATGGTAGCTACGACCAGACGAACCGAAAAGCCATAGCTGCTGAATTGCGCGATATTGAGAGCTCAATTTTCGACTTAACTAATGCGCAGGATGAATCGGGTGAATATATTTTTGCGGGTTACCAGAACCGAACCAAGCCGATGGAGTTTGATGATGCGACGCAGTCGTACCAATATGTTGGTGACCAGGGGCAGCGCACTATTCAATTGTCTCCAACCCTTTATCTGCCAGCTAATGACCCAGGGAATAAGGCGTTTTCAAATGTGTCTAAGCGAGTCGATTTTGAACTGACAGGTGGCAATGACTATATTGAAAAAGTAGAGGTAACCGATCGTAATACGTTAATTGCCGATACTGAAGCGCGTATTGCAGCCGGTGATCCCACGAACTTTACTGTTAATTTTACGGGTCCGGATACCTATGAGATTGATGACGGTGTGAATCCAGTGGTAGCGGGAACGATTACTGATGGTAAAGTTGAATATAACGGTATGAGTCTGGAGCTGGATAAAGATAATATGCCAGCAGCCGGAGACTCTTTTAGTTACAGTATAGGCGAGCCGGTTTCCCGTAATTTATTGACTCAGTTGGGTGATTTAGCCGACGTTCTGGAAGAGTCAGGGCCTGAAAGTAAAGGTTTCCATGAAAGCGAAATAGCCTTTGCCCTTGATGACTTTAATACAGTCATTGGTGACCTGACCGATACGCAAGCATCGGTGGGCGCACGTTTGAATGTTATGGACAATGCTAAACTCAGTAACGCTGATATCGAAATAGTGAATAAAAAGGCGCGGTCGGATATTTCTGACGTAGATTACTCCGAAGCGATGACCGACTTAGTGAAAAATGAAACGATCTACTCAGCCGCTCAACAGGTGTTTACTCGTATCAGCCGCTTGAGCCTGTTCGATTATATCTGACCAATGTTGTGTAGCCTGACATTCATGTCAGGCTACACAACAAATATCTAGCCCACATAAAAAATTCAAAATTTTTCAAAAAAATCCTAAAGCTCCCCAAACCCCGGCCGATACCCTTTGTGAGAGGAAACTTTAACCAGGCGAAACACGAAGCCGAACACTTCCTCCAGCTTGGCAACAACGATTGAATCCAAGCTTAGGCCAGAAACTGAGGAGCATTATTATGCCTTTATATGTAAACACTAACGTCAGCTCATTGAACGCACAGCGTCAGCTGATCAGCTCAGGTAACTCGCTTGACCAAGCATTTCAACGTTTGTCGTCAGGCTTCCGTATCAACAGCGCTGCAGATGATGCTGCGGGCTTACAGATTTCAAACCGTTTGAGCTCACAAGTTAACGGCTTGAACCAGGGTAACCGTAACGCAAACGACGCTATCTCTATGGCGCAAACTGCAGAAGGTGCACTGGATGAGTCAACGACTATCCTGCAACGTATGCGTACACTGTCTATTCAGTCAGCTAACGGTTCTAACTCTGATGTTGACCGCGGCGCACTGCAAAAAGAAATTGGTAACCTGCAACAAGAGTTAACTCGTATTGCAGAAACAACCAGCTTTGGTGGTAAAAACTTGCTTGACGGTAGCTTCGGTACTGAAAAATACCAAGTAGGCGCGAATGCAAACGAAACTATCTCTGTTAGCCTTCGTGACGTTGCGTCAAACGCTATCGGTAACAACAAAGTTACTGGTGCGGGTACTACTTTGGGAACACAAACAGCAGCAGCTCAAGCTGACTTCACCGTGGGTTTGACTGCCGGTGATATCACTTTAGGTGGCCCAGACGGTAACGCAGTTATCGGCGTAACTGCTACTGACAAAGCAATGGATATTGTTAGTAAAGTTAATGGTGCAGGCACAGGTGTTACTGCTTCGACAGAAGTTGAAGCTAAAATCACTAACTTCCAGAGCACCGACGTTGGTACATTAAGCATTGGTGATGAGAGCTTTGATCTGGCTAAATACAACGGCTCACTGACTAAGTTGTCAGAAGATCTGGGTAAAGCCGGTATTGACGCAACCGTTGACAATGGTGAGTTAACCATCAATGCCGAAGATGTTAACGGTGTTCAAATTACGGGTGGCGTAGCCGGTAACACAGTTACTTTAGCTGGAGCTACTGGCGCTGGAGTTGCGGTCGATGGTACTAACACAAGTGTAGTTGTAGATGCTGAGTTACAACTAGAGTCACGTGACGCGTTTTCTATCACTAACGATGGAACAGCTGATGAAGCTGAGATATTTGGTGCTAGTGCTTCAACTTTAAGTCAAGTTGGCCAAATCGACATCAGTACTTATGACGGCTCTCAAGACGCTTTAGGTACGATTGATGCGGCGATTGCTCAGATTGATGCGCAACGTGCAGATTTAGGTGCGGTTCAGAACCGTTTCCAGTCAACGATTCGTAACCAATCGAACATTGCTGAAAACCTGGAAGGCGCGAAGTCTCGAATCAAAGACGCGGACTTTGCTGCTGAAACAGCTAAACTGACTCAGGCTCAGATTCTACAGCAGGCATCACAGACTATCCTGGCGCAGGCAAACCAGCGTCCACAGGCAGCACTGCAGTTACTGGGCTAATCCCCGAGTTAACTCAATAGTGTATAAAAACGGAGCTTCGGCTCCGTTTTTTTATGCGTGAAAGAAAATTTTTGCCCGAAAAAAGTATTGGTTAAAAAAACTTCAAATAAAAACTAAAGTTTATAGTAGTCTATACCGATAACATACAAGGACAGATGTTTTCATGGTCCGTTAACAACTTAATTGATGTTTTGATAGGGAACAGGTGATTATTATGGCGGATATATCAATGGATACCCGCGATTTCAGCCTCCTCTCAACAGGGAAAGGATCGGTTCAGACACAACAGCCTCAAAAGCAAGATGTGATCGATGCCGTCAGTGAGGTACAGGACAAGGTAGCTGAACGTACAGATAAAGCTCAGTTAAACCCGCAGTCGGAAGAACCGAATGTTGGAGAGATGGTTGCAGAGATAAATAAATCTCCGACGATTCGTAACACCAGTCTGCAGTTTGTCTTTGACGAAAAAGGCGATCCGCCGGTTGTCGAGGTTATGGACACCGAAAGCGGTGAGAAAATTCGGCAAATACCTTCCGAGCTTGCGGTTAAGTTAGCTAAAGCTATAGAAGATATGGCCGATAACCAAGAAAGTCGGGCAGGATTATTGTTCGATAACGAAATTTAAAGAGGTGACGATATGCCATTAGTTTCATCATTAGGTGCTCGTTCAGGTTTAGACCTGGAAGGTATCGTTAGTGCGACACTTAACGCAGAACGAGTTCCAAAACAAAACCGGCTTGACCAACAAGAAGGACGGTTGCAGGTAGAATTGTCTGCAGTTGGTGAAATGAAATCGGTATTATCAAAGCTTCAGGAAGCCGCAGAGAAATTGTCGAGTGGCGAATTATTCAGCGCCATGAAAGCTTCCGTTAAACAACCTGAGTCAGGCGATGTTATAACCGTTGAGAGTACAGAAGATGCCGGTGTAGGTAATTTTGATATTTCTGTGACTCAGTTAGCAAAGGGAAGCCGAGCAGTATCTGCGGATGGCGCGTTTGCAAATTCGGAAGATGAAGTAAACACCAACGCAGGCTCATTGACTTTTGGTGCTGGTGACGAAAGCTTCACGCTTAATATAGAAGCAGGTTCAAGCCTGGAAGATATTCGTAAGGCTGTCAATTCTTCTCAGGATAACTTTGGTGTAACGGCTGATATTATTAATACCGGAACCGAAGCTAAATTGATTTTTCGCTCAAATGTGAGTGGCGAAGGCAACGACTTAACTGTTACGAATGATAACGCTGAGTTCGATGCGATTTCTACGCAGGCTAATGGCGGTGGCGCCGGCGGTATGAGTATCGCTGCAGCAGATAAAGCAACGGATGCGATTATTGAAATTGATGGTATACAGGCAAAAAACGATACCAATATATTTGAAGATGTTATTCAGGGCTCAACCATAACCGCGGTTAAAGAAAGCGAAGATGCAGAAACGGCTAAACTTTCTATTGCACGTGACGAAGATGGCGTTAAAAAATCAATTGATGCGTTTGTTAAAGCTTATAACGGTGCTGTTGCCTCTTTAAATGAGATTGGTGGCGAGAATAGCATGCTTCAGGGCGATGCAACGGTTCGTAATTTAAAGGGCCAGTTAAACAATGTGTTGACCTCAACATTTGGCGAGGGAGGCCAAACGTTGTTTGATTTGGGTTTTGGTCTGGATAAAGAAGGAAAGCTAGAAGCGGAAAATCCAGTCACGAGCTTTAGCGAAGTGTTGAAAAACAATCCGGCAGCTTTAGAGTCTGTATTTGGCGGTGAAAATGGTTTGGCTTCCCGTATGGATAGCTTTTTAGATGGTTACGTTGGTGGTGGTGGTTCGTTAGAACTGCGCAAGGATACTATTAACCAAAGCCTGGATCGCGTAGCTGAAAGCCGTGAAGATCTCAAGCTTCGTATGGAATCCATGGAAGAAACGTTGCGCGCGAAATATCAGGCACTGGATTCTTTAGTAGGCCAGTTACAAAGCCGCGGAAACTCGGTGAGTGCTCAACTTGCTAACCTTCCAGGCTTCACTAGAGACAATGATTAATTAGAGGTAATATCGTATGAATGCCAAATTGAAAGGCTACACTAAAGGTTCTCTGCAAACTCGCGTAGCAGGGGCAGACCCTTATCAACTGGTACAGATGTTGATGGCGGGTGTGTTAGAGAATCTGAATTACGCCAAAGGTGCTATTCAGCGAAAAGACTTGGAAAAGAAAAGTCATTATCTAAGTAAGGCTCAGGCTATTGTCGACTCTTTGCGCTATAGCCTGGATGACACCGCAGGCTCTGATGCTGCCGGTAATTTACGTGAGCTTTATATGTATATGAGCACGCGTATTGCTGACGCATCGATTGAACTGGATATTGAGATTATTGATGAAGTAGCACGGTTAATGATTGATATAAAAGGTGCCTGGGATCAAATACCCATGGAGCAACGTGATGTTGCTATGAGCCAGATGCAACAGGCTTCAGGCGCGTAAGTGCGAAAGAGATGATGCAGCCTGAAAAGTTAACAGAGCTAAGCGACCAGCTGAAGCAAGAGATAGCAGATTCAGAATTTGAATCTGCTAATGTAACGCTGGCTGAACTGATTAAAAGCCTCAACCATCTTCCTGACAATTGGCAAAAATCCGAGCAGTGGGTAACTGTCGTTGCTGAAGCAGATAAATACCTTACGGACATTCAGCCAACACTGGAAGCTGAACAGGAAAAAGCCCGAGCAGCTATGAGCAAAATCACCAAAAGTAAAAAGGGCGTTAAGGCTTACACGAAGTAAAATTAAGCTAAATAGCGCAACTTTACTGTTATTACAGATATAAAAAAACCGGCATATGAGCCGGTTTTTTCGTTCCCTGCGCCTAAGCCCAGGTGAGTAATTCTTCTTACAGTGCTTTGATCTTAGCATTCAAACGGCTCTTATGGCGTGCCGCTTTGTTTTTGCTGATAAGACCTTTAGTCGCGTAGCGATCCAGCATTGGAGCTACGTCTTTCATTGCAGTGTTTGCTGCTTCTTTGTCTTTTGTCTCAATAGCTGCGTTTACACGTTTAAGGTAAGTACGCATCATTGAACGACGGCTTGCATTGTGGCGGCGATTTTTCTCGGCCTGGATCGCACGCTTTTTAGCAGACTTAATGTTAGCCAAGGTGAACTCCTAAATTCATTAACAGAACGCTTCTCTTATAAAGGCCGCAGATTATGCCTTTTCTGCTGTAAAAGTCAACAGTGAAAAGGGAAAAACTCAGTGCTTTAACTGACGTTTTGATAAAATAGCATCCGTCATTGGTCTCAGTTACAATCAAAAACAGAAACTTAGCTGTCAGCCGAAAGGATCTCTCGTGTCAAAAGCTTTACTCCGCTCAGGTTTTATCGTCAGCGCGATGACCCTGATCTCGCGCGTATTGGGTTTAGTGCGCGATGTGGTCATTGCTAACCTGATGGGAGCCGGCGCTGCGGCAGATGTGTTCTTTTTTGCTAATAAAATTCCCAACTTTTTACGTCGGCTATTTGCTGAGGGCGCTTTTGCCCAGGCTTTTGTGCCGGTGCTCACGGAGTACAAGCAGGGCAAAGAACTGCCCGATCAGCAATTACTTATTGCCCGGGTCTCGGGCACCTTAGGCACCATTGTGACGGTGGTCACCATTTTCGGTGTGGTAGCTTCCCCGGTTGTGGCTGCGCTTTTTGGTATGGGGTGGTTTTTAGACTGGTGGAATGACGGCCCGCAGGGACAAAAGTTTGTCCTTGCCAGCGACTTACTCCGCATTACTTTTCCTTATTTATGGTTTATCAGTTTTGCCGCTATGGCCGGAGCTATACTCAATACGCTGGGCAAGTTTGCCGTAGCCGCTTTTACACCGGTATTTTTGAATGTCGCCGTTATTGCGGCGGCTATCTGGTTGGCTCCGCAGCTTGAGCAACCGGAATATGCACTGGCCTGGGGCGTCTTTTTCGGTGGTTTTATCCAGCTGTTATTTCAGCTACCGTTTCTGAAAAAAGCGGGGTTATTAGTTAAACCACTGTGGGGCTGGAAAGACCCGGGCGTTACCAAAATTCGCAAACTAATGCTGCCGGCTATTTTTGGTGTGTCGGTTAGCCAAATCAACTTACTGCTGGATACCCTCATTGCCAGCTTTTTAATGACCGGTTCCATAAGTTGGCTGTACTACTCCGACCGATTGCTGGAGTTTCCGCTGGGCCTGTTTGGCATTGCCATTGCTACGGTTATTTTGCCCGCGCTTTCATCACGTCATGTGGATAAATCGACTGAAAACTTTAGTGCTACGCTGGATTGGGGTATTCGCATGGTGCTATTACTGGGTGTACCGGCCATGGCGGGGCTTTTTGTATTAGCAGAGCCGATGCTTATGGTGTTGTTTATGCACGGCGCCTTCAGCCCGGACGATGCGCGTATGGCATCGTACAGTCTTATGGCCTATTCCACCGGGTTGCTAAGTTTTATGATGGTAAAAGTTCTGGCAACGGGCTTTTACTCCCGCCAGGACACTAAGCGCCCGGTTAAGTACGGCATTATTGCTATGGCAGCCAATATGGTATTTAACATTGCTTTGGCTATTCCATTCAGCTATGTCGGGTTGGCACTGGCAACGGCGGCGTCTGCGGCTATTAACGCCGGGTTATTGGGTGTTACTTTATGGCGAGAAGGGGTTCTGAAGAAACAACCCGGCACCGGGCGTTTTATTCTACAGGTACTTCTCGCAACAACTGCGATGATAGCGGGTGTGCTGTGGTTAAGCCCGGACATTGACGCTTGGCGTACCAGCTCGTTGGTTGAGCGGCCCTGGCTTTTGGCTCAGGTGATAGGATTCGGCGCTGCCATTTATATTGGCGTGTTGGTTATCACTGGCATGAGACCGAGACATTTCCGTGCGCGCGAGTACTGATTATCGCCTCGGTATCAGTTATAATCGCGTCTTTTCCGGAAAACATTAAGATTGTGCGGGCATGGAACTGATTCGCGGTACTCATAATCTCAGAGCTGAACATTGTGGTTGCGTATTGACCATAGGTAACTTCGATGGTGTTCACCTGGGGCATCAGGCGGTGCTTAGTCAGGTTCGAGAAAAAGCTCAGCAGTTGGGTGTGCCTTCCGCGGTTATGACCTTTGAGCCGCAACCGCAAGAGCTTTTCCAGCCTGAAAAAGCGCCTGCACGGTTAACCAACTGGCGTGAGAAATACCTCGCGTTACAGGCACAAAATGTCGACCGGCATATTGTTATTGAATTTAATAAGAAGTTTGCCAGCCAGCCAGCCCGCGAGTTTATTGAACAGACTCTGGTGGGTAAGTTGGGCGTTAAGTTTTTGGTCGTGGGCGATGACTTTCGTTTTGGCTACAAGCGAGAAGGTGACTTCGAGTTGCTGCAAAAGGCCGGTAAAGAACTGGGGTTTGAGGTGGTCGATACCCGCAGTTATCGCCAACAGCAACAGCGCGTAAGCAGTACTGCCATACGCCAGGCATTAGAGCAAGGCGACTTTGATCTGGCGGAACAAATGCTCGGGCGACCTTATCGAATATGCGGAAAAGTCGTACACGGACGCAAAAATGGCCGGACTATTGGTTTTCCTACCGCAAATGTGCCGTTAAAACGTTTAAAAAGCCCGTTACATGGGGTGTTTGCAGTAACAGCTCAGTTTGGTAAAGACGAAGAAATACATTCCGGCGTTGCCAACCTGGGAACCCGGCCAACATTAAATGGTGACGAAGTACAGCTGGAGGTGCATTTGTTTGAGTTTTCAGGCAATCTGTACGGTCAGCAGATGACGGTCACACCGGTGGCCAAATTGCGTAACGAGCAACGTTTTGCGTCGTTACAGCACTTACAAGAACAAATTGAAAAAGATGCCGCCCGCGCACGTGAAGCATTAGCGTGCCGGAGTCAGTAACTATGCGGAAATGGAAACAGTGACCCATGAGTGATTACAAACACACCTTAAACTTGCCAGAAACAGCATTTCCAATGCGCGGTAACCTGGCTCAGCGCGAGCCAAAGATGCTGGAGCAGTGGTATGAAACTGACCTGTACGGTCAAATTCGTAAAGCTAAAGCGGGCAAGCCAAAATTTATTCTGCACGACGGCCCTCCGTACGCGAATGGGCAAATTCACATTGGTCACGCCGTAAATAAAATTTTAAAGGACGTTATTGTTAAGGCTAAAACCTTAAGCGACTTCGATGCGCCTTACGTACCGGGCTGGGACTGTCATGGTCTGCCAATTGAACTGCAGGTAGAGAAGAAACACGGCAAGCCGGGTAAAAAATTGAATCTGGCCGAATTCCGCGAGAAGTGCCGCGAATACGCCATGACCCAAATTGACCAGCAACGTACCGACTTTAAACGTCTGGGCGTGCTTGGCGACTGGGATAACCCCTACCTGACTATGAACTTTAAGCAGGAAGCCGACAGTGTTCGTGCTCTGGCAAGAATTATTGATAAAGGCCATTTGCACCAGGGCTTCAAGCCGGTGCACTGGTGTACAGACTGTGGCTCCGCGCTGGCGGAAGCGGAAGTAGAATACCAAGATAAAAACTCGCCGGCTATTGATGTGCGTATGCCGGTTGCGGCTACGGCTGAAACGGTTGAGCGCTTCAGCACGCCGGAAGGGCATGTGGGTGAAGGCAATGTCAGCATGGTTATCTGGACCACCACACCGTGGACCATTCCGGCTAACCGTGCGGTGACTCTGGCCGACGGGCTTGAATATACCTTAGTGCAGGTTGAAGCCAGCGACGACCAGCCCGCAGAACGTGTGATTTTAGCCGATGACTTGGTGACCGATTGCATGGAGCGCTGGAACATTGCGCATTACCACAAGCTGGGTTTCTGTAAAGGCAGAGACTTAGAAGGTCTGCAATTACAGCATCCGTTGTTTGAACTGCAGGTTCCGGTTATTTTGGGGGATCACGTGACTACCGAGAGCGGTACCGGTTGTGTGCATACGGCACCGGGTCATGGTGTTGATGACTTCTTAGTGGGTCAGAAATACGGCATTGAAGTTTACAACCCGGTAGGTGACAACGGTGTCTACAAAGACGACACGCCGCTTTTCGCCGGACAGCATGTATTTAAAGCGAACGAACCTATTGTTGATAAGTTACGCGAAGTGGGCAACTTGATGCATGCCGAGAGCTACCGTCACTCGTACCCGCATTGCTGGCGCCATAAAACGCCCATTATTTTCCGTGCGACGCCGCAGTGGTTTATTAGCATGGACAAGAAAGGTTTGCGCGCAGGAGCTTTAGAGCAAATTAAAAAAGTCGACTGGTTCCCTGAGTGGGGACAAAGTCGTATTGAGTCTATGGTTGAAGGGCGCCCTGACTGGTGTATTTCACGTCAGCGCACTTGGGGTAACCCTATTGCCATTTTCGTAAACCGTGAAACGGAAGAGCTGCACCCGGACACTCTTGAGCTGATGGAAAAAGTAGCTCAACTAATTGAAAAAGACGGCGTGCAAGCCTGGTTCGACTTAGAGCCGGAAACTTTGTTGGGCGACGAAGCTGACAAATATCGCAAAGTCACTGACACTTTAGACGTTTGGTTTGACTCTGGTGTTACGCACCATTGCGTATTGCGTGAGTTCGACGGCTTGCGCTGGCCTGCCGATTTGTATCTGGAAGGTTCAGATCAGCATCGCGGCTGGTTCCAGAGCTCGTTAGTGACCGGTGTCGCCATGTATGACGAAGCGCCGTATCACCAGGTATTAACCCATGGTTTTACTGTGGATGCTCAGGGCCGAAAGATGTCGAAGTCTATTGGTAACGTGGTAGCTCCGCAGGACGTGATGAATAAGCTGGGCGGAGACATTCTGCGTTTATGGGTCGCGTCAGCAGACTACTCTGGCGAAATGACGGTTTCTGATGAAATCCTCAAGCGTTCAGCGGATGCGTATCGTCGTATTCGTAATACCTCGCGCTTTTTGCTGGCGAACTTAAGCGGTTTTGACCCTAAACAGGATTTGGTTGCCAAAGAAGATATGGTTGAACTGGATCGCTGGATTGTCGGGCGTGCGGCGGATTTACAACAAGAGTTGCTGGAAGCCTACAATAACTACCAGTTCCACAGTGTGGTGCAAAAACTCATGCATTTCTGTTCCATTGAACTGGGCAGCTTTTACCTGGATATTATTAAAGACCGACAGTACACCGCGAAATCTGAAGGTTTAGCGCGGCGTTCATGTCAGACGGCGCTGTATCATATTGCCGAGGCGTTAGTGCGCTGGATGGCTCCAATTTGCAGCTTTACCGCTCAGGAAATTTGGGACTTGTTACCGAACGAACGCAGCCAGTATGTCTTTACTGAAAGCTGGTATCAGGGCTTTGATGAATTTTCTGGTGTTAAAGACGCTGAGAACGAGTTCTGGATGCAGTTATTGGAAATTCGTGATGTCGTTAACCAGGCGCTGGAGCAGTCACGCCGCGATGATGTTATCGGAGGTTCGTTACAGGCAGAAGTAACCTTGTACGCTGATGATAAACTGGCGACAGCCCTGAATCGTTTAGGCGAAGAGTTACGCTTTGCACTGCTGACATCGGAAGCGCAAGTGGCATCTATTAATGACGCACCTGCTGACGCCGTTAAAGCGGAGAAAATGGCTTTGGCCGTTAGTGTGACAAAATCTGAATATAAGAAGTGCGAGCGTTGCTGGCATCATCGCGAAGAGGTGGGAACTTTAGAGAACCACTCCGATTTATGCCAGCGCTGCGTAACCAATATTGAAGGTGAAGGTGAGGAGCGTCGTTTTGCCTGATTTTTCTAACCAGACTAACCGTGCGACTGGGCTGCGTTTTTTGTGGCTGACGTTGTTGCTGGTGGTTATTGATCAAATGACTAAAATTTGGGTGGCGGGTGAGTTTGAGCTTTATGAAAGCCGAGTTTTAATTGATGGGCTATTCAACTTAACTTATGTGCACAATTTCGGCGCTGCCTTTAGCTTTTTAAGCGACGGCGGTGGTTGGCAACGATGGTTCTTCACGGCCATTGCCATTGCTATTAGTATAGTGCTACTGATTTGGATGCGCCGCAACCCGGTGGGTTTATGGCGCCAAAATTTAGCCTTTTCTCTGATTATGGCTGGGGCTATTGGCAACGTAGCTGACCGTTTAATGTATGGTTATGTCATCGACTTTTTTGATGTTCATTATCAGGGCTGGCATTGGCCTGCCTTTAACGTAGCCGATATGGCTATCACTATTGGTGCCGCACTCATGTTGTTGGAAGCTTTTTTTGATAACCGTCGGGACAAAGTCGAGAACGGTCAAGGGTAGTAAGGAGTTTCATTTGAGTCGTTTACCTATAGAGCACGGACGGGAAGTGGTTATGCACTTCACCATTAAGCTGACCGATGGCTCGGTTGCAGACAGCACAAAAATGTCAGGTAAACCTGCCAGATTTCGAATGGGCGATGGTAATCTGACCGAAAACTTTGAAGCGTGCCTGGTGGGGCTGCGCGAAGGGGCGGAACGTGAGTTCACGTTAGAGCCTAAAGACGCCTTTGGTGAACCGAACCCGGACAACTATTATTATGTTGATTCGGCAAAATTTAACGATGAAACCAAACCGGAAGTTGGAGCCATTTTGGCTTTTACGCAACCGGATGGTACCGATTTACCGGGAATTGTTCGTAAAGTTGAAGGTCCAACAGTCACCATCGATTTTAATCACCCGTTGGCCGGACAAACGGTGATTTTTGAAGTAGAGATTATTAGCGTTGAGCCATGATTGGTTAATAAACCGGGCTGAACGCAGGAGGAACTGATGCAAATTTTGTTAGCGAACCCTCGGGGTTTTTGTGCCGGAGTTGATCGCGCTATAACTATTGTTGAGCGGGCTTTAGAGATATTTGAGCCGCCAATTTACGTGCGTCACGAAGTGGTTCACAACAAATACGTTGTCAGTAAACTGCGCGAAGCCGGTGCGGTCTTTGTTGAAGAGTTGCATGAAGTACCGGACGATCAAATTGTGATTTTCAGCGCCCATGGCGTTTCTCAAGCGGTCCGGCAGGAAGCTAAGGACCGCGGTTTACGAGTATTTGATGCTACCTGTCCATTAGTGACGAAAGTCCATATGGAAGTTACCCGTGCTAGCCGTAAAGGGCATGAATGCATTTTAATTGGTCACGCAGGACACCCTGAGGTTGAAGGGACTATGGGCCAATATAATAATTCTGAGGGTGGCATTTATTTGGTGGAGTCGCCGGAAGATGTTGCCAAGCTGGAAGTGAAAGATCCCGGTAACCTGCATTACATGAGCCAGACCACCTTATCGGTTGATGACACGGCCGACGTAATAGATGCCTTGCGTCAAAAGTTCCCAGAGATAAACGGGCCACGCAAAGACGATATATGCTATGCCACTCAAAACCGTCAGGATGCGGTACGCGAATTAGCCAGCGACGCTGATGTCATGTTGGTGGTGGGCGCGCGCAACAGCTCAAACTCAAACCGCTTACGCGAGCTTTCCGAGAAAATGGGAACCCCGGCATACCTAATTGATGACGCCAGCTGTATTGATAAAGCCTGGTTAGAGGGGCATGAGAAGGTCGCAGTCACCGCTGGCGCTTCTGCACCTGAAGTTCTGGTCAAAGAAGTGATTGCTAAGCTACAGGAATGGGGCGGTAAAACCGCAGTAGAACTAAGCGGGCGCGAAGAGAATATTACCTTTTCAATTCCACCAGAGCTAAGGCCGCACCCGGTAGGTTAAACTGGTTATCGGGAAAGCCAGAATGTCTGGGCGAGCTCGTTATCATTTCCCCAGTAAACGGTTACCTCGATGGTCGCGTTGAACTGATCTATAGGGGTTAACTCTGCTGTTAAATGAAGCTGCCCTGTTTCCTTTGATAGTTTTGGATTATTGCCTTGAGTCCACGTTTGTTGAGCCTCACTTAAATAAGTCATCAAAACCTCCACAGCCTTCGCTTTTGTGTGGGCATGGTCAATCGCCGATAATCCAACCTGTAAAAGCCGCAGGCTACTGACGGACCAAAGAGCTACTAGTGCAGCTCCGACCAACACTTCAACCAGAGAAAAGCCTTTATTCTTGTGACAGTTCATAAGCCCTGCGCTCTGCTTCGAAATCTTGCTGAAGTTGTTGAGAAAGTTGTAGCCATTGATGATGTTGCTGAGCCTCTGTCATTTGCGCGTAGAAAAGCAGTGCAGCTAAACTGGCCGAGCTCAAACTTATAAGTGTTACTAAGGTGAGTATCAGAGCGAATCCTTTCGCGTTCATAGTAAGCTCCATTTAGTTAACCAGAGGAGTGATTGTTCGTTTGAAAACATGTGCCTGAGCATTGTGAGTAACGGTAAAAGTTACAACGAGTTTTGATAGCCCACTACCAGATTCCGGAGCGTAAGAGTCAGCAGTAAATTGCGTGACTTTGAATTGAGACTTATCGGTTAGGGATTGCCAGCCATACCCGGCGCAATCGAGAGTCATTGAGTTATGCTGTAGCTGTTCATTCCTGACCCTGAAGCCGGGCGAGCCTCCATTTTGCTGAGGAAACAAATAGCAATTGCTCTGAGGGTTTGAAATTTGCGTTGCGGCGGTATTTTTTAAGGTTTCAAAAAACTGATTTGCGACTGACTGAGCACTTAATAGTAAATTGACCTGCATTAGCTTACGGTGTTGCACTCCTGTTTGCCATTGCATTTGCTGCTGTGCTGCCAGAACAACTATCGCGCCAATAGCCGAAGCTATAAGAACTTCTACTAAACTACTGCCGCGCTCAGAAACTATTAACATGGGGGGATTCCCGGAAGTGAGTCACCTTCACTTAAGCACAAACGAATACGAGCGACACTGCTGATGATGACTTTTATCTGTCGGCTTTTACCTATTAGTTTGATATGTCCGGGTGTCGCGGCAGATGACTCTCCATAAAAAGTAAGCGACGCGGAAGAACTGTAAGTGTATTCGGTTTGAATACCTGAGGTTTGCGAGTCACGGCTAAATGTAACTAAGTCAACTTCGATAGATTCCTTATTTGCTATGGACCTGGCTTTTACCTGCTGCAAATAAGACAGCCAGCGGCCAGCCTCTTTTTGAAGCAACAAAGACTCTGTCTGCTGAGTAAATATTGGCAGGGCAGAAGCACCAAGCACCGCACTGACAGCCATTGCCACGACCAATTCCATAAGAGAGTAACCGCGCATAAAAACACATTATTTTGAAGAAGAGCAACGAGTATAGAAGCTGTTTAAGCTTTGTCTGTAAGCCCCAACTGAAACGAATGTAAGATAACCTCCGAATAAAACGAAAGCTGGCTCGATTCTTGAATAAAACACCGCAGGTTCAACTTTTTGACGCAACAGGAAGACGTATGGCGGGCGGTGCCGAAAAGTTAGTAAATTTTAGAAATTTCACGCAGAACAATGCGCATCTGATCAAAGGTTTTGGAACACCCTTGGCCATTATGGCCATTCTGGCGATGATTGTTTTGCCAATTCCGGCTGTGGTGCTGGATGTTCTCTTTTCATTTTCAATTACTTTGTCACTGGTAGTTATGCTGGTGGCGGTTTATACCCAACGTCCGCTGGATTTCGCCGCTTTTCCTACCGTTTTGCTTATTGCTACGGTACTACGCTTAAGCCTTAACGTTGCCTCTACGCGTATTGTTTTATTAGAAGGGCATAACGGGCCAGGTGCTGCAGGCTCTGTTATTGAAGCTTTTGGTAGCGTGGTCATAGGTGGTAACTACACTGTCGGCCTGGTGGTGTTCGCCATTCTGGTTATTATTAACTTTGTGGTTATTACTAAAGGCGCCGGCCGTATTTCAGAAGTAACCGCTCGCTTCACCCTTGACGCTATGCCTGGTAAACAAATGGCCATTGACGCTGACCTTAACGCGGGCCTAATTAACCAGGAAGAAGCCAAAGCACGACGCAGCGATGTAACCCGTGAGGCTGACTTTTACGGCTCCATGGATGGTGCCAGTAAGTTCGTAAAAGGGGATGCCATAGCCGGTATCCTTATTCTCTTTATTAACATTATCGGCGGTCTGCTCATTGGTATGATCCAGTACGGTCTGACCTTCAATGAGGCAGTGGAAGTTTATACGCTGTTAACCATTGGTGATGGCCTGGTAGCACAAATTCCGTCATTGTTACTGTCAGTTGCGACCGCCATTATCATTACGCGTGAAAATAACAGCCAGGACATGGGCGATGCAGTTGTTCTGCAATTGCTCGATAACCCTAAGGTTTTGGTCATTACCAGCGCGGTATTGTTTGCCATGGGGGTTATTCCCGGTATGCCGCATTTTGCCTTTTTAAGCATGTCTGCGGTGTTAGCCGGCGCGGCTTACTTTAAACTTAAGAAAACCAAGACTGAAGAAGGCGAACTGGTTGAAAAAGAACAGGAGCAGCAAGTTCAGCAGGCGCAACAAAAAGAGCTCAGCTGGGATGACGTACGCCACGTTGACACTATAGGTCTGGAAGTTGGTTATCGCTTAATTCCTTTGGTGGATAAGCAGCAGGGCGGTGAATTGCTGTCACGCATTAAAGGTGTACGTAAGAAGCAGTCTCAAGAGTTTGGTTTTCTTGTTCCGGCCGTACATATTCGGGACAACCTCGATTTAGGCCCCAACAGTTACCGCATTACTCTTATGGGTGTGACCATGGGTGAAGCTGAAATTCGTCATGACTGGGAGATGGCGATTAACCCGGGTCAGGTATTCGGTGAGCTGGACGGTGAGAAGACAAAAGATCCGGCCTTTGGCCTGGATGCTGTCTGGATCCGTCCTGAGCAACGCGAGCACGCTCAAACTCTGGGTTATACCGTGGTTGACGCTGCAACTGTAGTCGCTACTCACTTAAGTCAGATTGTAACCAACCATGCATCTCAGCTGCTGGGCCACGAAGAAGCACAAGAATTGCTGGATCGTCTGGGGCGTACTCATCCTAAGCTGGTTGAGGGGCTGATTCCGGATCTATTGTCACTGGGCAACTTTGTGAAAGTACTGCAGAACTTACTGGACGAAGGCATCGCGATTCGGGATATGCGCACTATTGTACAAACTTTGGTTGAGTATGCAGGACGTAGCCAGGACCCAGAAGTACTGACGGCTGCAGTCAGAATTTCACTGCGTCGGTTAATTGTTCAGGACATTGCTGAAGGGGCGGCGGAATTGCCCGTCATAACTTTGGCACCAGAGTTGGAACAGATGTTGCATCAGTCACTGCAAATGGCTGGTAATGACGGAAATCAGCAAGGCGCCGGAATCGAACCTGGTTTGGCCGAACGCCTGCAACAGTCATTACGCGAAGTGCATCAGCAGCAGGAAATGAACGGGGAACCTTCAGTACTGCTGACCTCAGGGCTTTTACGGTCAACCATGGCGCGTTTTGCGCGTCACGCTACCGATGGTATGCGCGTGTTGTCCTATCAGGAAGTACCGGATGATAAACAAATTCGCATTGTCAGCTCAATTGGTGGACAACAAAACGGTGGTGAACAAACCGCCACACAAGAGTAACGGGAGTCGCTTGTGAAGATTAAACGCTTTTTTGCCGAAGATATGCGCCGTGGATTGCAACAGGTTAAAGAAACCTTAGGTCCGGATGCGATTATCCTGTCCAATAAGAAAGTAAACGGTGGTATTGAGCTGGTTGCAGCCATTGACCCCGATGCGCAACAGGCACAGCCAATGGCTGATCAGGCCCCAAATGAGCCGGCTGCGTCAAAGACACCGGAAGTGCCGGCTGAGTCTTTGCAAGAGCTGTTGCAACGTCAGGCACAGGTTGCACAGCCCACACAGCCCACTGCTGCGCAAGCGACTACTGAACCGGCACAACGGCCAGAGCCGAAAGCCGAGCCACAAGAATTTAACGCTTCTCAACTCAGCGACGATATTTTTCCTGAACAAGTAAACGCACCGGCAGCAGACGACTCCCAGGCCATTGCTGAACTTCGCTCTCAGGTCAATGGAATTCGTCAGTTGCTGGAACACCAGTTAAGCGGCTTGATGAAACAAGAAATGGATCGTGAAGAACCAACCCGCTCTATGCTGATGAACCGCTTAATGGATATGGGCTTGAGCGAGCGAGTTGCCGACCAGATTGCCTGTTTTATTCCTGAAGGCGGATCAGATGATGAAGCCTGGGAACAGACTCTGCATTTATTAGAAGGTCAGCTGAATACGACCTCTGACGACATTTTGACGCGCGGTGGAGCGGTTGCGTTAGTCGGCCCTACCGGTGTCGGTAAAACCACGACCATTGCGAAGTTAGCCGCTCGTTATGCGCAACGCCATGGTGCCGATAAAGTGGCTTTAATTACCACCGACACCTTTCGTATTGGTGCCAGTGAACAATTACAAACCTATGGTCGTATCATAGGGTGTCCGGTCAAAGTGGCAAAAAATGCACAGGAACTGGCAGATGCATTACTTGCGCTACGTCAAAAAAGTCTTATTTTGATTGATACGGCAGGCATGGGTCAACGCGACAAGCGTTTGAACGAACAGTTAAGCCAGCTTATTCAGAATTCACGATTGCGGATTCGTCCTTACCTGGTGTTGTCTGCAACATCACAAAGCCAGGTGCTGATGGATGCGGTTAAACAATTTAAAGCACTGCCTTTGTCTGGTTGCATTTTTACTAAGCTGGACGAATGCTTAAGTTTAGGTGAGAGTATCAGCGTAGCAATAGAACATGGCTTACCGGTTGGTTATTTAACAAATGGTCAGCAAGTACCTGAAGACATTCGGGTAGCGGATGCCAACTTTATGGTTGCCGAGGCTGAGCGGCTGCTTGATAAAAGCATTTGTTCCTCAGTGTCAGACGTGCCAAAATCGTACTGGAATGAGGCGTTTTCTCGCTGAATTAGCCAATATAATATGAAGCTGTTATCAATCTAGTCAGAAAAGAGATACGCCCGATGGATCAAGCAAGCGGTCTGCGAAGAATGAAACAATCGAAAGTAAAAGTTATTGCGGTAACTGGTGGTAAAGGCGGCGTTGGGAAAACCAACGTGTCGCTGAATATGGCTATCGCAATGGCAAAGCAGGGCAAACGAGTATTAGTGCTGGATGCCGACTTAGGTCTGGCTAACGTCGATGTTATGTTAGGCCTGCGGGTTGAGCGCAACCTTTCTCATGTGTTGAGTGGGCAGTGTGAGCTGGAAGATATTCTGATTGAAGGCCCGGCAGGAATTAAAATTGTTCCGGCAACATCGGGAACGCGTTCTATGGTGGACTTGAGTGAATCTGAGCATGCTGGATTAATAAGAGCCTTCAGCCAGCTTCAGGGAAACTATGACGTATTAATTGTCGATACCGCAGCGGGTATTGGTAATACCGTTGTCAGCTTTGCCAGAGCGTCACAGGATGTTTTATTAGTGGTTTGTGATGAACCCACATCAATTACTGATGCTTATGCACTGATCAAAGTATTGAGCCGGGAGCAAGGCCTGTTTAAATTCAAGGTGGTTGCCAATATGGTAAGAAATCTGCGCGACGGACAAGTATTGTTCAATAAATTGACTAAAGTAACCGATCGGTTTTTAGACGTTGCTTTAGAGCTTGCCGCGATTATACCTTTTGATGACAACTTGCGTTTAGCTGTTAGAAAACAACAACCTATGGTACTGGCTTATCCAAAATCACCAGCCTCTTTAGCGATAAAAGCGTTGGCTAAGAAAGCCATTGACTGGCCTGTTCCGGCTCAAGCCGGCGGGCATTTAGAATTTTTTCTTGAACAATTGATAACTTCTGCCGATAACGAGAGTAAGCGGGATGTTGCCAATGAATAAAGCTGCCGTTTATGCCGCCACTGCTGACAACCGGAATGCCATTATTGAACAGCATACCGGGCTGGTTAAGCGTATTGCACACCATATGATGGCTAGACTTCCAGCCAGTGTGCAAGTGGATGATTTGATCCAGGCGGGCATGATTGGCTTATTAGAAGCTGCGCGTAACTTTGATAACACTAAAGGCGCCAGTTTCGAAACTTTTGCCGGCATTCGCATTCGTGGTGCGATGCTGGACGAAATTCGTCGTGGTGATTGGGCTCCGCGCTCGGTTCATCGTAATCATCGGCGTGTACTGGAAGCCATTCGTCAGGTTGAAAATGAAACCGGACGCGATGCAAAAGACACGGAAGTGGCCGCAAAGCTGAATATGGGTATGGATGAATATCATCATATTTTGCGGGATGTCAGCACGGGACGAATCGTTGGTATTGAAGATCTTGGTGTATCAGAAGATGCTATCATGCCAGAGCAGGTAACGGGTTCAGCTTATGAGCCACAAAGAGATGTTGAGAACGCGGCGTTTCATAAAGCGCTGGTTTCGACAATATCTTCGTTACCAGAACGTGAAGCTTTGGTGCTTTCGTTGTATTATGACGAAGAATTGAATTTAAAAGAGATAGGTGAAGTGCTGAGCGTGAGTGAATCACGAGTCAGTCAAATTCACAGTCAGGCAATGTTGCGACTGAAGTCGCGAATGCAAAATTGGGTTGAATAAACTTTGGTTGTAATCGAGAGCCTCAGTGGAGGGTGCTTTGGATAAAAATATGAAAATTCTCGTTGTGGACGACTTCTCTACAATGAGACGAATCATTAAGAACTTACTTCGTGATCTTGGCTTTACCAATATACAGGAAGCCGATGACGGTAATACCGCATTGCCCATGTTGCAGAACGGTGATTTCGACTTTGTCGTAACCGACTGGAATATGCCGGGTATGCAGGGAATCGACTTGCTGCGTGAAATTCGCAAGGACGATAACCTGGCTCATTTACCTGTGTTAATGGTAACAGCGGAAGCCAAGCGAGAGCAGATCATTATGGCAGCTCAAGCTGGAGTAAATGGTTATATTGTTAAACCATTTACAGCCGTAACGTTGAAAGAAAAGCTCGACAAGATTTTCGAACGAATCAGCTAAAGGGCGAACGACTATGTCTGATAACGCCCATGATATTTCTCTGGAGCAAGCCAAGGAATTAGTAGCCTTGCTTGAAGACGGGAAACAACAGCAGGCTAACCAATTACTGGAAGATGTTTACAACCGTCGTAATGACAAGTTGTTTACCTCTGTAGGCCAGTTAACAAGAGACCTCCACGAAGCGCTCCAGGACTTTCAGGTTGACCCTCGCATTGTGCAAATGACGCAGGATGATCTTCCGGACGCGCAAAATCGTCTGCTGTATGTCATTGAAAAAACTGAAGACGCCGCGAATCGCACGATGGATGCTGTAGAAGCCTGTCTGCCACTTGCAGACGACATGCATCACCGTGTTGAGAAAGTGATGCCGGCCTGGAACCGGTTGATGAGCAATGATATTCAGATAAATGAATTCAAGTCTTTATGTCATGAGGTCGATGACGTACTTAAGCGCTGTGGTGAAAACATGCCTCAAGTGCACGGGTTAATGACTGAAGTGCTTATGGCGCAAGATTTTCAGGATATTACCGGACAAGTTATTCGTCGGGTTATTCAATTGGTTGAAGACGTTGAAAAGAACCTGATTGAATTGCTGAAGATATTTGGTAAAGAAGAAGAACGTCGTAACGCGGAAAAAGCAGGGTCTGCGCCTAAGAAAGATGCAGCCCATGCCGAAGGCCCAATTATCGATGCTGATCAACGCGATGACGTGGTTGGCGGACAAGACGAAGTGGACGATTTGTTGTCCAGTTTAGGTTTCTAGGAGCATCAGTCGCATGAGCTTTGATATGGACGAAGACATTCTGCAGGATTTTTTGATCGAGGCTGGAGAGATCCTCGAGCAACTGTCTGAACAGCTAGTTGAACTGGAAAATGATCCGCAAAACAAAGATCTGTTGAATGCTATTTTCCGTGGCTTTCATACGGTTAAAGGTGGTGCCGGGTTCCTGTCTCTGGGAGCTCTGGTTGATACCTGTCATGGTGCGGAAAACGTATTCGATACCCTGCGTAATGGTCAACGTACGGTCACTTCCGACCTGATGGACGTGATTCTTCAGTCTTTGGATACTATCAATACTCAGTTTGCGCAGGTGCGCGCCAAAGAAGAACCTGAAGCAGCTTCACCGGAGTTGCTGGAATTATTGCATAAGTTGAGTGAACCAGAGTCTGAGGACGAAGCGCCTATAGAGGTTCCAAAAGATGAACCTGCCGAGGAAACAGATCCGGAACCAGAACCTGCAGCAGAAGAAAGCAGCAGCGACAGCATTGATGAAATTCAGGACGATGAGTTTGAAGCGTTGCTGGATGAGTTACACGGTGAAGGCAAAGGTCCCGGAAAAGAAGACAAGCCAGCGGCGTCCAAGCCCAAGGTAAATGAAGACAGTGATGAGATTTCAGATGATGAATTTGAGTCATTGCTGGATGAACTTCATGGCAGCGGCAAAGCGCCTCAAAGTGCTGAGAAAAAACAAGAAAAGCAGAAAGAGCCTGCAAAAGACGACGAAATAACAGACGACGAATTTGAATCCTTGCTGGACGAGTTGCATGGCAGTGGCAAAGCGCCGACACCGAAAGGTGATAAGCCTGCTAATGAGCCAGCACCGAAAAAGCCTGAACCCAAAGCGCAGCCGAAACCTGCGGCAAAACCAGCATCCAAACCAGAACCGAAGCCTGAGCCGAAATCAGAGTCTAAAGCGAAACCAGCAGCGGCTCAGCCGGTAGATAAAAAGCCAGCTGCACCAGCGCCTGCTCCGGTTGAAACTACTGTGCGGGTTGATACCAAGCGCTTAGATGAAATTATGAACATGGTCGGCGAGCTGGTACTGGTCAGAAACCGTTTGTTGAGCCTGAGTAATTCTGATGAGTCAGACAGTGCTGAAATGGGCAAAGCTATTTCGAACCTGGATGTTGTCACTGGCGACTTACAGGGCGCGGTGATGAAAACCCGGATGCAGCCAATTAAGAAAGTGTTTGGCCGTTTCCCTCGGGTTGTCCGTGACCTGGCTCGTAGCCTGAAGAAAGAAATCAATCTTGAGATGTACGGTGAAGAAACCGATTTAGATAAGAACTTAGTTGAGGCTCTGGCCGATCCTTTGGTGCATTTGGTTCGTAACTCTGTTGACCATGGTATCGAAATGCCGGATGAGCGTGAAGCGAATGGTAAGTCGCGCTCAGGAACCGTCACCTTGTCGGCGTCTCAGGAAGGTGACCATATTATGCTGTCGATTAAAGACGATGGCGCTGGTATGGACGCTGAAAAACTAAGAGGCATAGCCGTTAAAAAAGGCATTATGGACGCAGACTCCGCTGCACGTTTAAGCGATGAAGATGCTTATAACTTGATTTTCGCGGCAGGTTTTTCGACCAAAGAACAAGTTTCGGATATTTCCGGTCGTGGAGTTGGCATGGACGTGGTTAAGACCAAAATCAGCCAGCTCAACGGTAGCGTTAAAATTAACTCAGAGTTAGGTAAAGGTACTGAACTCTTGATTAAAGTGCCGCTGACTCTGGCAATATTGCCGACGCTAATGGTCGCCGTAAAAGATCAGACTTTTGCTTTGCCGCTTGCTGTTGTCAGTGAAATTATCGACCTGGATATGAAGCGCACCAATACCGTAGACGGACAGTTGACTCTCATTGTACGTAACCGTGCTATTCCGCTGTTCTTCTTAGAGAAATGGCTGGTACGTAATCCGGATGGTTCTGCCCGCAATGAGCAAGGTCACGTGGTGGTAGTGCAAATAGGCAACCAGCAAGTAGGCTTTGTGGTGAACGCACTGATTGGTCAGGAAGAAGTGGTTATTAAACCCTTAGATAAGTTACTGCAGGGTACGCCAGGAATGGCCGGGGCAACAATTACCAGCGACGGTGGTATTGCTCTGATAGTCGATGTGCCCAGCATGCTTAAGTATTACGCCAAAAGATAACGGGACAAACCGTTCATGACTGTAAAAGTTCTCGTGGTAGACGACTCGGCGTTCTTCAGACGCCGGGTGACTGAGATTTTAGAAGACAATACCAACATTAAAGTGATTGGTAGTGCGAATAATGGCGAAGAAGCGGTAGAACAAAGCCGAACCCTTAAGCCGGACGTTATTACCATGGACATTGAAATGCCGGTAATGAACGGCATTGATGCTGTAAAAGCCATTATGAGCAGCAATCCTTGTCCTATTTTGATGTTCAGCTCCTTGACTCATGAGGGGGCGACAGCAACGCTGAACGCACTCGAGGCGGGAGCCGCAGACTTTCTGCCGAAGAAATTTGAAGATATCGCCCGTAACCGCGACGAGGCAGTAAAAACTCTGCAAGATCGCGTTATAGCGATTGCGAGGCAGCCGGTAAGCCGAACGTCTGCGCGAGCATCAACACCGCCGCCTGTTGCGAAGCAACCTGAACGTTCGTCTGAACCTACTACAGCGCTGGATCGTATCCGGCAACGTAATAATGAACTGCAAAGTCAGCGTGAAAGTGATGCACGGACAGCGACATCGGCTGGCGCATTAACAATAAACCGGGCTTATCAATTACTGGCGATAGGAACCTCAACCGGTGGTCCTGTTGCATTGCAAAAAATATTGACTCAATTGCCCGGCAATTTCCCTTATCCTATTGTTATGGTTCAACACATGCCTGCGGCTTTTACCAAGGCCTTTTCACAGCGTCTGGATGGTCTGTGCCAAGTGCATGTTAAAGAAGCTGAAGACGGTGATGTGCTAAAAGCCGGAACCGCGTATTTAGCGCCGGGCGGCAAACAGATGATGGTTGAAGGCCGTCCGGGTAGCGCCAGATTACGGATAAAAGATGACACTAGCGGGCGTATTACTTATAAGCCGAGTGTCGACTTAACCTTTGCCAGCTTATCGAAAACCTACATGGGCAAAGTGCTGGGTGTCATTTTAACCGGCATGGGTGCTGATGGCCGTGATGGTTCACGAATGCTGAAGGATCAGGGTGCGACTATCTGGGCTCAGGATCAGGCCAGCTGTGTTGTGTACGGAATGCCACAAGCGGTTGCCCAGGCGGGCATTTCAACCCGCAGTATCAGCCTCGAAGGAATGGCCAAGGCTATTATGAAAGAAGTCGGTTACAGCGGCTTATAGCAGGATGAGTGAATGATCGTATGGACGGTAGCTAATCAAAAAGGCGGGGTCGGAAAGACCACCACAACCGTTGCGCTGGCAGGCCTATTGGCTGAACAGGGTAAGCGAGTCCTTTGTATTGATACTGACCCCCATGCGTCATTAACCTACTATTTTGGGATTGATTCAGAATCGCTGGAGTCCGGCTCTTTTGATGTCTTCAGTGCTGGTAAAGCTGTAAGTGCAGATTTGATGCGCCGCAGTATTTTGCCTACCCAGTTTAAGCATCTGAGCGTTATGCCTGCCACTATGGCACTGGCGACGCTGGATCGTAAACTCGGCACTCAGGATGGTATGGGACTGGTCTTAAAACGTGGACTGGCAATGGTCGCTGATGATTTCGACTATGTTCTTATTGATGTGCCGCCCGTGCTGGGAGTTCTTATGGTCAACGCCCTTGCCTGTTGCCAGAGAGTATTGATTCCAGTTCAAACTGAGTTTTTAGCGCTCAAAGGGCTAGAGCGCATGATGCGAACCTTAACGTTAATACATAAGTCTCGCGGTGAGAATTACGCTTATACTATTATCCCGACACTTTATGACAAGCGAACCAATGCGTCTTTGCAAACGTATAAGAAGCTCATTGCACGTTATGGTCGCTCGGTCTGGAATGGCATGATCCCAATAGATACAAAATTCCGCGATGCCTCTAATGAGCAGCTCACACCTTCTGCTTATGCACCGAAATCGCGAGGGGTGTTGGCTTACCAGTCACTATTAACTAATTTGAAGCAGCTGGAAGAGCGTTGATTTATGACGACTAGACGCGATAACAGTGAAGCCGCTATGGCAGAATACCTCAATGCTTTACTGCTTGAGGAAGAAACGGTTGAGTTTGACAATGAACCGGTTAAACGGCTATTAGAGCAAGCGGCACCGAAAATTCAGGCGGTTGCTGAGGAAGAAACGGTTAGCTTAAACCGTGAACAGGATTTATTACCTTTAGTTTCTGCAAAAGCGGACGATAGCTATAAAGAACCAGAGGTTGAAACGGTTACGGAAACAGAAGTTGAAACAGAAACTGTTGACCTGACAACCACTGAGACAGACATTGATACGGAAGTACATACTGACACCGAAACGGAAGTGGAAACTGAAGTCTTTGAGGTTTCTGAGCCTCCAGCGGAGCCACTTCCCGATGCGATGTCAGAGTATATGGAACAGGACTTTCAGGCGTTATTTTTTAAAGTGGCAGGCTTAACTCTGGCCGTGCCGCTAAAAAGCCTGGGAGGCATCCATCAACTGGGCAAAATTAGTCCGCTGATGGGAAAACCGAAATGGTTCCGCGGTATTATGACTGAGCGTGACAATAAACTGCAGGTGGTTGATACGGCTCGTTGGGTCATGCCGGAAAAATGTACACCGGAGCTGGAAGAAAGTTTAGATTATCAGTATTTAATTACTTTGAATCACAGCCCATGGGGACTGTTGTGTGAAGAATTAGTGACCAGTGAACCTTTGCAGCCGCAATCGATTCAGTGGCGTAAGGAAACAAATAATAAGCGACCCTGGCTTGCCGGGGTTGTCCGTGACAGAATGTGTGCATTGCTGGATGTTAACGCATTGATTACACTTCTGGATAAAGGTCTGGGACATATCCAGCAAGATTAATAACGCATGGCGGAGTAAGAGATGAGTAAAGACAATCGCGCTATCAAGAATGAAACTGACGTTGATGGGAATGACGAAGTTCTGCAGTGGGTAACTTTCCAGCTGGAACAGGAAACTTACGGTATCAATGTAATGCAGGTTCAGGAAGTGCTGCGCTACAGCGAAATTGCTCCCGTACCCGGCGCACCCAGTTACGTATTAGGTATTATCAATTTGCGCGGTAACGTGGTTACCGTTATTGATACGCGCCTGCGCTTTGGCTTGCAGACGACCGAAGTCACAGACAATTCACGTATTGTGATCATTGAGTCTGAACAGCAGGTTATTGGCATACTAGTCGATAGCGTTGCCGAGGTGGTTTATCTGAAAACCTCAGAAATTGATAGCGCTCCGAATGTGGGTACTGACGAGAGTGCTCGCTTTATTCAAGGCGTAAGTAACCGAGATGACGAACTCTTGATTCTGGTTGACCTGGATAAAATGCTCACCGATGAAGAGTGGGATGAAATTTCCCGTCTGAGCTAAATGATGACGAACTGGTTATTTGCTATTTCAGCGCTGGCTCTTGGGCTGGCGCTTATTGCTTTAGTCGCGGTGGTTATTACCTCGCGGCGGCAAGCTGAGCTCATTGAACGTCAGCAGCAGCGCTTGCTCATGCTGACCGAAACTGCCAGTGAAGTGTTGTCCTTACGTGAGCAGTTCAAACAGCAACCCTCTGAAGCACCCTCGAAGACTGATTTTGCTCAGCAGCAAGTGGTTGCTCAGTTGCAACAGCAAGTTGCGCAGCTAAACGAGGAGCAACAGCAGTTACAGCAAAGGTTGCAAGAAGTTGCGGAGCAGGATCCGAGTAGTAAGCTTTATCAGCGCGCAGCTAAGTTAGTGGCGAGCGGAGCCAGTGTTGAAGAGCTGATGCAGGAATGTGACCTGCCGCAGGCTGAGGCTGAGTTATTAACCTCGTTGCATAAGAAAGGCGCATAAAGCGGCTTAACCCTCTTCCCATTGTCTTGGGAATTTGCCATCCAGTAAGTACGCGAAAGCGATAATTTCCGCAATAATAATGTACAGCTCGCGTGGAATTTCATCGCCCACATTCAGTTTGGCCAGCGAATCGGACAGCAAAGGATCTTCATGGACTAAAACGCCATGCTCTTTTGCAACGGCAATAATTTCTTCAGCAAGTTCGTCAAACCCCCGGGCTATGACTTTGGGCGCATTAAAACCGTCGTAAGACAAACCTATCGCTTGTTTTTCTTTCTTGTCACTCATACGGTCACCCGAATAATACCGCTGTGCTGCTGTGCCAGATTGTCTGGAATTTTGCCTTGCTGAACCCGAAGTTTAACGCTGTTAACCTCCAGCTCGCCAAGCCTTTTTTCAAGCTTTTCGACATTACTCTCAACCACTTTTTGCGCCGCTTTCGTTTCAGTGTAGAAGTCAACCGATGACCCTTGTGGGTGATAGCGACCTTTAACCAGCAAAGGCCCGGTACTTTCAAGTTCAAAGCGCAGAGTAAATAACCATAAGGTGCGACCGCTACTCTCTTTATTGCTGCTTTCGCGCTCACTGCGAATAAGCAGTTCATGCTGCTGTGGTTTTTGTGTATCAGCGGGTAGCAGAATGTAATATTCCGGTTGTTGGGCAGGCGAGTCCTGAAGCCTGGCCTGACTGCTCTGCGCTGAATTAAGGATACCGGTAAAAAGTTGTAATAGTCGCTGTAGCTGTTGCTGCGGTAATTGTTGCAGCAGGGCATTAATACGTTCGCGTACTTCGCCTGCATTTTCAGGGGCAGGGTTAAGCACCTGCTGAATAAAGGCCTGAGTAAACTGATTTGGTGAGGTTCTCGCTGCTGAACTATTGCTGGTCGTTTCCGGTTGCTGCTGCATTGCCAGCCCCAGCAGCGTCATTAGCATTTGCCCTAAACCTCCCATTTGCTGACTGGGTTGAGCACTGACCGGGCGCGCCGCAAACCAGTCGCTGACCCAGCTCTGCAAGGCCTGGGGGCGCTGCATGGAATCCGGTGTTGGCATTTGCTGAAGTACTCTGACTAAAAGCTGTTGTAAGGCCTTAGGTGGCGACTGCAAGGCTTCTCTTGCTGCTTCTGCTGATAATCGCGCCGTTGGCTGCTGAACGCTTTCAGTCGTGCTTGTCGATAAGGGCGAAGGCCGCAGGCTTTCTGGTATAAAGTTCTGCAATGCCTGTTGAAATTGTTTGGGTGTTATTTGCTGAGCCTGTTTTATTGCTAACCCGGTAGCCTTTGGTATCGACACTTTTTGCGTTGGTGAGGGCTGGGCAGCGGCGTTTGGCTGACTCACTGGCTGGTTAATGGGTTGAGCGCCTGGCTTTGATGTTACCGGCTGTTGCGGTGTCGGTTGCACTGTAGCTACCCGACCTTGCTCAACAAAGGCTTTAACCAGTTTGGACGGCAGTTGAGTTACCGGCACTTCTGCAACAGCCACAGGCTTTGTTGCACCAGTGCTAAGAGCTACACGAACTATCGGTTGTTTGGGATCAGGTTGAGTTATTGTCAGTTGCAATTTCGTTGCAGCCGTTAATGGCGGCTGAATATTTTTGGGTGGGTTAGGCCATTGCCAGTTGTTGCCCTGAATACGAGCTGGTTGCTGGCCTTTTGCGGGCTCAAAAGTTACCGGTAAACTGATCTGGACCAATAATTGGGCGAGTAACCGGGTTGTATTTGCCTGATTCAGCGGGCCAGCATTCGCCGAAGGCGTCGGAAGGTTGCCCTGTTGCGGAGCCTGAGTCGTGGCTGCGGCTGAATTGCCACCAGAGGCGGAGCCGCTGAAAATACGCATTAGGCTGGACAATTGCTGCTGCTCGGCACGAGCTAAAGTTCGTTCCGGAGAAGCCATCATTTGTTGTAACAGTTGCTTAATATCAGCCATGCGCTTTACCTAATTTTTATGGTAGAATCTTGGGCATTTGCGTCAGCTTACCAGTAAGGTTCCGGTTGTAAAATCCGCATGACACAAGTTGCTTCCACCAACAGCCCACTATTGCACGCAGAGCAGCTAAGCTCAATCCGTGGAGGGCGGGTATTATTTGAAAATCTCGACTTTTCCGTGAGCGCTGGTCAGTTATGGCAGGTTAGCGGGCCTAATGGTGCCGGAAAATCGTCGTTACTGCGAATTCTTACCGGATTGCTGGAGCCCTCCGACGGTGTTGTTTCTTTTGACGGTCAGCCGCTGAATCAGAACTGGTCGGAATACTGTCAGCAGTTACTGTTTATTGGCCACAAAGCCGCGGTTAAAGGCGAGTTAAGTGCGCTGGAAAACTTTCACTGGCAGCAACAGTTATCCTCGGTGCAAAACGTGGATGCCTGGGATTTGCTCGAGAAGCTCGGACTGCTGGGGTTAGAAGATGAATTAACCACGCGACTGTCTGCCGGCCAGCAACGACGAGTTGCATTAACTCGATTATGGGCGACGCAGGCTTCGCTATGGATATTAGACGAGCCCTTTACCGCTTTGGATGTACAGGGAATAGCTTTATTACAACAACGCTTTGTCGAGCACTTAGATGCAGGCGGCACCATTATTTTTACCTCGCATCAGTCGCTGACTTTGTCAGGTTTAACGCCCGAAAAACTGTCTCTGGAATACCGGGGTGAGGTGCTATGAGCCAGCTTTCGAATAGACAAACCTGGTTAACCCTGCTGAAGCGTGACTTGCGAATAGCCGCACGGCGACGTAGCGATGCCTTAAACCCTCTGCTCTTTTTATTAATGGTCGTGACGTTGTTTCCGCTAGGCATTGGCCCCGGTCCAGATATTCTGGCTCGTATTGCCCCCGGAATTATTTGGGTAGCCGCTTTACTCGCCAGCTTGCTGGGGCTGGAACGCTTGTTTCGCGATGATTTTCAGGACGGCACCCTGGAGCAGTTGTGTTTATTGCCGCAGCCTCTGGCCTTTACGGTTACAGCGAAAATGATGGCGCACTGGCTGTTAAGTGGTTTACCGCTGGTTATTCTGTCGCCCGTTCTGGCTTTGTTGCTGAGTTTACCGTTGCAGGGTTGGTGGGCACTGGCGTTGACTTTGTTGCTGGGAACTCCGGCATTAAGTGCGTTGGGAGCTATTGGTGCAGCGTTAACTTTGCAGGTTCAGCGCGGAAGTTCGCTGGTCAGTTTAATTTTAATTCCGCTTTTTATTCCCTTATTGATATTTGCCACGGCGGCAGTCGAAAATGCCTCAATGGGGCTTGCAGTTCATGGTCAGTTAGCGATACTGGCGGCAATTTCAGTTTTAACCGTAACATTGGCTCCGCTGGCTGTAGCAGCTGGCATTAGAATGAGTGTGAATTGATATGTGGCGATGGTTACATCCGTACGCAAAACCCGAAGCAACTTATAACCTGTTGCAAAAGCTGCTGCCATGGTTTGTGGCATTAACGCTTGTAACTCTTATTACCGGCGTAATTTGGGGGCTGGCATTTGCTCCGGGAGATTATCAGCAAGGTGACAGTTACCGAATTATTTTCCTGCATGTGCCTGCAGCGATTTTTTCTATGGGCGCTTATATGGGTATGGCCATCATGGGAGGCATTGCACTCATTTGGCAGATTAAGACCGCAGAGTGGGCTATTCCGGCAATTGCGCCGGTTGGTGCGGCACTCACAGTTGTTGCTTTGTTAACCGGGGCTATTTGGGGAAAACCCATGTGGGGAACCTGGTGGGTATGGGATGCACGGCTGACCTCTGAACTGATTTTGTTGTTTCTTTATGTCGGCGTTATGGCCTTGTATTTTGCTTTCGATGACGCCAGAACCGGTGCCAAGGCTGCGGCTATTTTATCTTTAGTGGGTGTTATCAATTTGCCCATCATCCATTTTTCGGTGGAATGGTGGAACACTCTGCATCAGGGCGCGACCATTACCAAGTTTGAACGGCCTTCAATAGCGGCCAGTATGCTAATTCCGTTATTAATCTGTTTGGCCGGTTTCGCGTTTTTAACCGTATCCTTGGTGATGATGCGGTTAAAAAATGAGATACTAAGACACGAATTACACCGCACCTGGGCACAGCAACGACTGGAGCAAGACTAATGGCTTTTGACAGTTTTACTGACTTCGTTGCTATGGGTGGGTACGGACTTTATGTCTGGTTGTCATTCTTTTTAAGTTTTGTTGTTCTTGCCGGAGTTGCTTTAGAAACTTTATTGGCAAAACGACAGTTGGTTAAGAAAAGCCGGCAGTTACAACAGCGTCAACAGCGCTTAGCCAGACGCACAGCCAACCGTGCAGCAGTAGGAGACGGTAATGAACCCAAGACGTAAACAACGCTTAACCTGGGTCGCTATTTTAGTGATTGGGGTTTCGGTAGCAACGGGACTGATGCTGTATGCATTGAGTCAAAGCATCGATCTGTTTTATACACCGACGGAACTGGTTGAAGGCAAGGGCAAGGATAAACAAAAACCTCAGGTTGGCCAGCGGATGCGAGTTGGCGGTATGGTGGTTGAAGGTTCGGTAGAGCGTGACCGCGAAACTTTAGAAGTTTCCTTTAAAATTACAGACATTGGCCCCGAAGTCACTGTGTTATATCAGGGGATTTTGCCGGATTTATTCCGCGAGGGACAAGGTATTGTTGCTCAGGGAGAACTGATTGAACCTACCGTGTTAAAAGCCAGTGAAGTTTTGGCCAAGCACGACGAAGAATATATGCCGCCGGAACTGGCAGAGCAGATGAAAGGCATCAAACATGTAAACCCAAATACAGTTGAAAAAGGTGAAGGGCAATGATTGCTGAAGCAGGACATCTTGCCATAGCGATTGCGCTGGCCTTTTCTGTATTACTGGCGGTTTATCCTTTATGGGGAGCGGCGAAAGGAAACGGCGGCATGATGGCTTTAGCCCGGCCGTTTGCCTATGGCCAGTTTTTCTTTACCGCTATCGCTTTTGCTTTATTAGTCTGGGGCTTTGTCAGTAACGACTTTAGTATTGCTTATGTTGCGGCAAACTCGAATAGTCAGCTACCGGTTGCGTATCGGGTTACCGCGGTGTGGGGGTCACATGAGGGCTCTTTTCTTCTCTGGATGCTAATGCAGGCAGGCTGGATAGCCGCAGTTGCGATATTTTCCCGCTCTATGCCATTGCCGATGATAGCCCGGGTGCTTGCCATTCTGGGGCTGGTCAGCATTGGCTTCTATTTGTTTATGCTAACGGTTTCGAACCCCTTTGATCCCAGTTTGCCTCTCATTCCTGTTGACGGTCGCGATCTCAATCCGTTGCTGCAAGACCCGGGAATGATCATTCATCCGCCGTTGCTGTATATGGGCTACGTCGGCTTCTCTGTCGCTTTTGCTTTTGCTATTGCTGCTTTATTGTCCGGCAAGCTTGATGCAGCCTGGGCACGTTGGTCTCGTCCCTGGACTCTCGCGGCATGGATTTTTCTGACACTGGGTATTGCCATTGGTAGCTGGTGGGCATATTACGAACTTGGCTGGGGTGGCTGGTGGTTCTGGGACCCAGTTGAAAATGCGAGCTTTATGCCATGGCTGGTAGGAACGGCATTACTGCACTCCCTTGCCGTAACTGAAAAACGTGGCAGCTTTAAGTCCTGGACGGTATTGCTGGCTATATCCGCTTTCAGTTTGAGCTTATTAGGCACCTTTTTGGTACGTTCCGGCGTTTTAGTGTCAGTGCATGCGTTTGCAACCGACCCCGCCCGAGGCTTGTTTATTTTGATACTGCTGGGGCTGGTTGTCGGCGGTTCGCTTATTCTTTACGGCCTGCGCGCCGGAAAGATGCAAAGTTACAGCCGTTATGAACTGCTTTCACGAGAAGTGATGCTGCTGGGTAACAATGTCTTGTTAATGGCGGCTATGATAGTTGTGTTTCTGGGAACCATGCTACCTCTGGTTCATAAAGAAATTGGTCTGGGTACCATTTCTATTGGGGCACCTTTCTTTAATGAGCTGTATAGCTGGCTGGTTATTCCATTTGCATTAATGCTGGGTCTTGGACCCTTAATGCGCTGGCGCAGACAAGCTATGCAACCACTTCTGAAACCGCTGGCCTTAGCACTTTCTTTGGCGCTGATACTGGCCTACACGCTGCCGAAGATTTGGGCCGACGAATTACCCGCGTTGGTGGTTATTGCGCTGTTTCTGGCGTTCTGGGTGGCTCTGGCTACACTGACCGAAGTCCAGCAAACGGTAAAACAACGCAAGCAGGGTTGGGCCGGGCTGACCAAAATTTCCGGTAGTCATTGGGGAATGGTTCTGGGGCATTTAGGTTTTGCCGTAACGCTTATCGGCATCACCCTGGTTTCAAACTATGAGCAGGAGCGCGATATTGCGCTTGCGCCGGGGCAATCGGTTGATGTTATCGGTTATAACGTCGTGTTCGAAAGCCTGCAGCATATGGAAGGACCTAACTACGATGCCGATCAGGGAGTATTTACTGTCTACAAAGACGGGCAGGAAGTAACGCAGTTAACCAGCGAGAAACGTTTTTACCGGGTACAACGCACCAGTATGACCGAAGTTGGGCTCGATGCGAGTTTGTTACGCGATATCTATATTGCTATGGGCGAGCCGCTGGATGATGAAACCTGGGCCATTCGTTTCTATATCAAGCCCTTTGTCCGCTGGGTTTGGCTGGGCGCTATTATCATGGCAATAGGTGGCGCTATGGCATTTGCTGATAAACGTTATCGTAAGCGTGGCAAAAAGGAGATGGCCAATGACTAAGTTTCGCTGGTTTATCTTATTTGGTCCGCTGGTTTTATTCATCGGCTTGGTGGGCTTTTTACTTAAAGGCCTTGGCAGCGACCCAACCGAGCTGAATTCGGCGTTAATTGATGAGCCGGTGCCACAGTTTGAAGTGAGTGATCTTTATGACACCGAGGTGACTTACGACCAGTCAGTGTTACACGAGGGCCCTTTGCTGCTTAACGTTTGGGCTACCTGGTGCCCAACCTGTCGCGCTGAGCACGAGTTTCTCAATGAGCTAGCCTCAAGAGGTGTACCAATTGTCGGCCTTAACTATAAAGACGACTCCCGGGAAAAAGCCGTTAACTGGCTAAATACACTGGGTGACCCTTACACGGTGAATTTATTTGACCCGCAGGGCGAGGTTGCGTTTGAATTTGGTGTTTACGGTGCCCCAGAAACCTATTTTATTGACCACAAGGGCGTGATTCGTTATCGCCATGTGGGTGACGTTAATGAACGCAACTGGTCGAATCAACTGCAAGGCATTTACCAGCAATTGCTGGAGGAGGCCGAATGATCCGTTCATTGCTATTAGCTTTTGTCGCAGTGTTTGTATTGACTTCCACGGCATCAGCAGAAAATGAGAACAATTACCAGTTTGACAGCGAACAACAGCGTGCAACCTACCAGCAGTTAACCAAGGAGTTACGTTGCCCCAAGTGCCAGAATCAAAATATTGCCGATTCTAATGCGCCTCTGGCAGAAGATATGCGTGATCGTAGCTATCAGATGTTAAAAGAGGGCAAGTCACGCGAAGAAATTATTCAGTTTATGGTCGCCCGCTATGGCGATTTTGTGCATTACCAGCCACCTTTTACAACGGCTACCAGTATTCTTTGGTGGGGCCCTTTACTGATAGTTGTTATTGGCATTGGTGTAGCCATTGGCTTGACTCGCAAGAAAAAAGCGGCGGTTGAATTAACACCACAAGAACGAGAGCGTTTACAGCAATTGAGGAAGTCGGGCGATGAGTAGTTTATGGTTACTAATGTTGTTGATGTTGCTCGTTGCAGTAGTGTTCGTATTTCTTGCTACAGGAAAGCAAAGACGTTATCAGAAACGTCAGGATGAAAATCAACGCTGGTACGAACAACGTTTGTCAGAGCTTAAAGAAGAGCGCTCTCAGCACGGTCTTCCGGAAGAAGATTATCAGCATGCAAAGCAGGAGCTGGATAAAACCTTTTTGAATGACAGTCAGGATGTTGAAGAAAGCGTTAACTGGCAAAGAGCACCTGTGATTGTGCCGGTGATACTTTTGGTGGTTATATCCTCAGGCCTTTATTGGGCATTTGGCAGTTGGCAGTTACAATTGCAGGCTGAAGATGCACGCGAGCAGTTACCTGAGCTGGGGAAAAGATTGTTGCAGCAACAAAACCAGCAAGCCAGCCGCGAAGACTTAAATACCTTTGCGTTGGGTTTACGGCAAAAGCTGATGCGGGAACCGGATGACGCGGTTGCCTGGTGGATTTATGCTGGGTTAATGGTTGATCTGGGAGCAGGTGAAGACGCCGATGAAGCTTTTCAGAAAGCTCTGGAACTTGAGCCTGACAGAGTGAACACCTTAGTCAGTTACAGCCGGTTTTTATTAATGTCGGGAACGGAAGGCGGGCAGCCTAAAGCGGCTCGTATGCTAGCCCATGCGTTGCAACAGGAGCCCGACAATATCGAAGCTTTATCATTACTGGGTTTTGTGGCCTTCGAGCGTCAGGACTGGGAACAGGCTATTAATGCATGGCAATTATTAAAACAGCGTTTACCAGAAAACTCCAGTAGGTATCAGGCAGTTGTTAACGCGCTGGAAAATGCAAAGAGCCAGCAGGAAAAATCTGAAGTTGAGCTAAAGGTTACTGTTAAGCTAAGTGATGAAATGCGTCGTTACTTGCCTGCTGAAGGTACAGTTTTTGTTTACGTTACAGGCTCAGAACAGCCTATGCCTGCGGCGGTTGTCCGGCAGCCCGTGAGTGAGTTTCCTATGACTGTGACCTTGTCGAATAGTAATGCCATGTTACCGGATTATAAGTTGAGTGACCTTGACGAGTGGCTGGTGCATGCACGTATTTCGCAGGATGAAAAAATCGATCGCCAGATGGGTGATCTGGAAGCTGAGACTGTCGCTATACAAGCTGACGGTTCAACCGAATTAACTTTGACTTTATCGACCCGGATTGACGAATGAAAAAATATGGTTTTTTAATACTACTTTCCCTGTTTATGGTCGGGTGTTCATCGACACCTGAAGACCCTTATGCCGACCCACGTGACCCGTTTGAAGATTTTAACCGCGATATGTGGGAGTTTAACCGTGATGTTGATAAGGCGGTGTTAAAACCTGCCGCTGAAACCTATGAATATGTTCCTCAGCCAATTCGAAACTCATTATACAATGCAGTCGAGAACCTTGATGAACCTTCATCTTTTGTGAATAACTTGCTGCAATGGAAAGTTGCCGATGCTGGCATTTCACTGGGGCGTTTTGTTGTCAACTCCACCGTGGGTTTAGTCGGTCTGTTCGATGTGGCAACTCCCATGGGTCTTACCAAGCGCGAAGAAAGTTTCGGTCAGACCTTAGCGGTCTGGGGCGTGCCGGAAGGCCCTTATTTGATGTTGCCGCTTTTGGGCCCAACCGTTGTCGTAGACCGGGGGGGCGACTATGCCGATGGTCAATATTTTCCATACCCGTTGTTAAGTTGGCCGGTAGATTTGGCTCGTTACGCCATAAAAGGGCTGGAACTGCGTCTGCGCTTGCGTGATCAGGAGCAAGTACTGGAAAACTCCCTGGACCCTTACTCTTTTGTTAAAGACGTTTATTATCAGCGCTGGCAGGATCAAGTGTTTGATGGTAACCCGCCGATTGAAGAAGAAAACTTTGATGACTTTGACGATGACTTCGACGAAGACTTCGATGATTACGACGAATGAGTCGATGAGTCTTATTGACGATTAGCCATTCCTGAACAATGCTTAGGGCATGAGTCATAACTAAGAAGTGACAATGCCCCGAGCGCACATCGCATTAATTGAAGACGATCCGGTATTTCAGTCTGTCGTCAGACAGTATCTGGTAAATAGCGGGTATGATGTGTGTTGTGCAGATAATGGTAAGCAAGGTATAAAGCTTTGTCAGGAAGAATGTCCGGACATTGTGTTGTGCGATTTAAAACTACCCGACATTGATGGCCTTGAAGTCATCGAGAAACTGCTTAAAGTTTGTACTCAAATTCCAATTATTGTCATCTCCGCGTCTGAAAAGATGTCCGATATCCGTGAGGCTGTTCGCCTTGGTGCGTGGGATTATCTGGTTAAACCTGTGCAAAACCTTAGTGTGATTGAAAACGCTATCGAGAATTGCCTGCAACGTTACCAGTTGGAAGAAACCTATCTTCACGATGTGTGGGAACTGGACGCACATATTGATATTTTGTATCAGGACGACGTTATCGTTGGACGGTTGGTTGAGGAGTTGCTGCCGGACGGGCCATTAAACCTTAATGGCTACCAATTTAATTGTTCCATTAATGACTCAGGGAAGGCTCCGATCTGGATTGATTATCGGCCTTTAACCGAAGGCAGGGTTTTAGTAATTATGGCTGCTGCGCAAAATGCAACTGAGCAGAATCTGCTGCCCTTACTGGTATTGAAAACTCTTATTGACCCGCTTATTCGCCAGCATTTGTCCGGACACGATAATACCTTGCTTGCGCCCGGGGTGTTATTACAGCATTTGAATCACGAGCTTTGTCATTCGCAGGTGAGAACCGCTTTTGATGCATTGGTGGGCGTTGTTGATACAGCTAAACATAGTTGGTTATGGGCTCAGGCTGGAGATAAATTTGAGCCAGAGCCGGGAGCAAAACCCGACTTAGCGTTAGGTATCTGGCAGCACGCCAATTTTCGTGAGCACCGCATAGAACATTTACATAAGTTGCATTGCGGGTACGAGAACACAGAGCTTATTGTGACGGCTGTGCCTCAAACTGTTTGATGGCTTTATCAAGGTATGGCAGTGACATATTCAGATTAATGGGTTGTGTAAATAGTGGGTAACCAATACCTGCCGCTAATAAAGCCGGAACTTTCCACCAACCTTCGACCTCTACAATAAAGAAGAAAATAAGACAAATAGGCACCAATTTAGCCATATTACAAATGAGGCGGCGTGGTACCGGCATTTTTTCCTGTGCCATTGATAAAATCATAGCTCGCTGAGTAAAGCTGTACTTAGACAGTTGAGGAATGTGACGCGAAGAAAAATATAAAGCCATAGTCAGTCTTTCATTTGAATTTTGTTAATTGGGTTGCATTATAACATGGGAAAAGGTTATAAACTTGCGCTTCTGAAGTGAACAGAATTTAAGGACAGCTGTTATGGTCAAAAAAGTCGTTATTCCAGTAGCCGGGCTCGGAACTCGGATGTTACCTGCTACCAAAGCCATTCCGAAAGAAATGTTGCCATTGGTCGATCGCCCACTTATCCAATACATTGTTGAGGAATGCGCCGCTGCAGGTTTGACCGATGTCATTCTGGTCACTCACTCAAGTAAGAACTCGATAGAAAATCACTTTGACACGAGCTTTGAGCTGGAAACGACTCTGGAGCAGCGGGTAAAGCGCCAACTGCTGGCTGAAGTGAAAGCCATTTGTCCTGAAAAAACCACGATTATGCATGTTCGTCAGGGTGTTGCAAAAGGCCTGGGGCACGCTGTTCTGTGCGCCCGCCCATTAATTGGAGATGAGCCTTTTGCTGTCGTATTACCTGACGTTCTGGTTGATGAAGCCAGCTGCAAACTGAATCGCGATAACTTAGCTGAAATGGTGAAAAACTTTGAAGCAAGCGGGCATTCGCAAGTCATGGTTGAAAAAGTTCCGCAGCAAGACGTCAGTAAGTATGGCATTGCGGATATTAATGGTGCGGAGTTGAGTCCGGGCGAACAGGCTGGTATTACTCAGCTGGTTGAAAAGCCGTCAGTTGAAGAAGCACCGTCAGATTTAGCCGTAGTTGGGCGCTATGTCTTCTCAGCTGATTTATGGCCGCTGCTGGAGCAGACTCCGGTGGGTGCCGGCAACGAAATTCAGTTGACTGATGCCATGGCAATGCTGCTGGAAAAACAACCGGTTAATGCGTATTACATGAAAGGTAAGAGCCACGACTGTGGTAACAAACTAGGGTACGCTCAGGCCTTTGTTGAACATGCTTTGCGACACCCGGATTTGGGCGCCGACATGAAAGCCTACATTCAGTCTCTGAAATAAAGGCCTTTTAACGGGACTGGTACTTGAGTATCAGTTCCGACAAGGTTTTTGCACAAGGTCCGGTTAGTTCTGCTTTGGGTAATACCATATACAGACTGCCTTTGCGCGAACTGCTTCCCTCAACTTCTATTTGAGCGAGTCTGCCAGAATCTAAATCTTCCTGAGCGATGTAGCCTGGCAACCAGCAAAAACCTAATCCGTTACGAATCAGTCTGAGAGCTTCATCAAAATGGCTGACAGTCCAGCGTTGCTCGGCTTTTAACCAGCCTTCGTCTTCTACCGGCTGGCTGCCGGTATCCTGAATGACTATTTGCAAATATTGAGACAGCTCGTTCTGGTTAATAGGTTGTTCCAGTTTTGCCAGCGGGTGTTCAGGGTGACAAACCAAACCCATACTGTACTGACCTATGGGTTCTCCGATAAAGCCGCGAGGCAGGTGATGCGTAATAACGACATCAGCGGTTTGTTCCTGAATTTGCTCGACGGTGCCGGTAAGTACGGTATCGTTGATAATCAGGCGACTGCCACGACTCAGCTGTTGGAACTCATTCAGCACAGGAATCAACTGGCTGCGGTCAAATGCCATCTCTAAGGCGAGTTTAACTTCCGGCTCCCAGCCTTGCTCCAGGTTATCAGCCAATTGTTCTATTTCTTCAGTCAGGTTGGTTAACTGACGTGATCGGCGAAGCAAAACTTCACCTGCCGCGGTTAGGTGAGCTTTTCGGCCTCTGACTTCCAATAACTGTACGCCTACCACTTGTTGCAGTTTGGCAACCGCGTGATTGAGCGACGACTGGCTTTTGTTCAGTGCTTCAGCTGCGTGCGCGTAACCACCACAGTCAACAACAGCTTGCAGGATACGCCATTGCTCAATGGTCGATTTAGGTCGGTAAACACTCATCTTGATTCCACTCCGGTAGGGCTAAACCCGAGCGGTAATCACTGCTCGAATTGGTGCCTGGTAACCTTCAATAGTCTTATTTCTGTCATTTGGATCAAGAAAATCGGCTAATGACTCTCCAGTCATCCAATCTGTGCGCCGCTGCTCTTCCATTGAGGTTGTATTATGGTCAACTATCGAAATGTCTTTGAAACCTAATCGCTCTAGCCAGACAGACAAGGCACTGGCGCTGGGCAAAAACCAGACGTTACGCATTTGCGCGTAACGCTCGCCAGGCATCATGACGGTGGTTTCATCGCCTTCCACAACAATGGTTTCTAAAACCAGTTGCCCGCCCGGACGGATTAAAGATTTCAGTTGCTGTAAAAACTCGACAGGTGAACGGCGATGATAAAGCACACCCATACTAAATACGGTGTCGAAGCTTTTAAGTTCCGGCATATGTTCAATACCAACCGGGAAAAAATGTGCCCGCTGCTGCCACGACAAAGGCATTAACTGGCTAATGGCTCTGAATTGCATGAGAAAGAGTTCGCCCGGGTCAATTCCCCAAACTTGCTCGGCGCCGGCTTCCAGCATCCGCCATAAGTGGTACCCGCTACCGCAGCCAACGTCCAGTACCTGACGGCCGTTTAAGTCATCTAAATGTGGTGCTACGCGTTGCCATTTCCAATCAGAGCGCCATTCTGTATCGATAAAAACGCCGAATAAATCAAAGGGGCCTTTACGCCAGGGTTGTAACTGCTGGAGCAGGCCGGTTAAGCGAGCCCTGTCGGCATCAGAGGCTTCATCGGCTTCGCCTATCTGCACGGTATCGGACAATTTAACGTGTTTTGCGGTCAAGTTTGGCAATTGTGTTAGAACCCGCTGCCAGCGTTTTAAGTTCCCGTGAGGGTTATTCTTAAAGGCCGTGAGTTGTGGTGCCAGAGTGTCCAGCCACTGGCTATGTGGACTTTGCACAAGTGCGCGAAGTTCTTTACTGAAATCAACCATAATATCCCTTATTTAACGGCCAGCATGGCGGCGAAGTTAAAGCACTGGAACCAGACCGAGCTGTGTTGAAAACCTGCTTTTTGAAAACGCTGTTGATGAGCCTGCAATGTATCAACTTTCATTACGTTTTCGATTGCTGCTCGTTTTTGGCTAATCTCAAGTTCACTGTAACCATTGGCTCGTTTAAAATTATGGTGCAGTTCAATGAGCAGATCATTCATAGATTCATCCGGATGGCGTACTTTTTCCGCGACTAATAGCGCGCCGCCTTTATTCATACCATTAAAAATGTTCTGTATAACCTCGTCTCTTTTATCTTGGCTAATAAATTGCAAAGTAAAGTTTAGTACCACCACTGACGCATTTTTAATTTCGGTTTCGGCGAGATCCTGACAGTGAAGTTCAACCGGGATTTGGCTTTTAAAGCCATCCAGGTGCAGTTGCGCACGCTCTATCATAGGTTGAGAGTTGTCTATTCCAATAATTTTGCAGTTTTCTGTCTGCTCGCACCCTTTACGTATAGCAAGGGTCGCTGCGCCCAATGAACAACCTAGATCGTACAAGCGACTATTAGGCTGAACATAGCGGCTAACAATTTGTGGCAAGGTCTGTAAGATACTGGAGTAGCCCGGAACCGAGCGGTTAATCATGTCAGGAAATACTTCGACAACCTGTTGGTCAAAACAGAAGTCAGAGATGCTGGGCAAAGGCTTTGAAAATATCGTGTCATGTTGCGTCATAGAAGCTACTTTTATTCGATAAAGAATTCAGATTAATAGGCATTTTACCGATAAATGCTACTGACGCACAGGCAATATTCGACTAAAATCCGCGCTATTGCTGCGGAGGGTAAAATATTGAAACGAGCTTTAGGTGTAGTAAGTGCTATTTTTGTCACTTTTACTACAACCGTCTTTAATAGTCATGCAGGCCAATCTGATAACTGGACCCAAGCCTATGAAGAGGTGCGTATAGGTGTGCCCGATCAGATGGAGCCTTTGGTATCAATAAAAGACGGTAAAGCTATAGGGCTCGATGTTGATTTAATTAAAAAGTTTACCCAGGACATTTCGGCAAAAATAGTCTGGAAGCCCTGCGGCCATTGGCGTGACTGCCTTGAGGCGATAAAAAACAAAGAGATTGATGTACTGACCAGCGTTTCTTACTCCGTTGAACGAAATCAGTTTATGGATTTTACCCAAAGTTACTGGTCGACGCCCTGGGCTGTAGCTTCCATGAATACCACTCAACTGAGCAGCGGCAGTCTGAATCTGGAGCAGTTAACCGATAGCAAAATTGGTGTGGTCGAAGGTTACAACATTGTGCCGCAGCTGGCGCAGCTTCGCAGCGTTCAAACCGTTGAAGTGGACGGCATACGTGAAGGTGTGAATTTGTTGCGTAATAATGCGGTTGATTATTATGTTGATAGCCTGCCGTTGTTGGTTCATGAGTTGCAGGAACGGCCGCTGCCGGGCTCCGAGCTTTCTGTTATTGATGATGCGCAGGGCGAAGAGCTTTACCTGGCGGTGAGAGATGACTGGCAACCTATAGTCATGGCTTTAAATCATGGCATTGACAGTGTCACTGAAAGTGAGCGTAATGAACTAAAAAATAAATGGTACGGTTTTCAGTTAGAGCAGGGCTGGAGCAATAAAGAGTTACTTGATATTGCCATGAAAGTTGGCTCTGTCGTTTTACTCATTATTGTTGGCTTTGCTATCTGGAACAGTCGATTACGCCGGGAAATTAAATTGCGTAAAGCAGCGGAAAGACGTATTCGGCATATTGCAACGCACGATGAATTGACTGGATTGCCGAACCGAAACTTAATGCAGGATCGTCTGGAGCAAACCATCAGTCAGAATGAAAGAACGGGAAAACCCTTTGCTGTACTTTTTCTAGACCTCGATGGATTTAAGAAAATAAATGACGAGTTTGGGCACAGTTATGGCGATGAGCTCTTAATTCAGGCTGCACACCGAATGGGCACTTTATTAAGGCGTTCAGATACGGTATGCCGTCATGGTGGTGATGAATTCGTTATCCTGCTGCCAACAGCGAACAGTGTCGGTTCATCACTGGCAGTGTCTCGTAAATTGGTTGTGCAGTTGGCCAAGCCTTATAAAGTGAAAAAGCAACAGTTGGAAATTAGTGTATCCATTGGCGTTGCTATTTACCCTAAGAACGGTACCAATACTGACGATTTGCTTCGCTCTGCGGACAAAGCTATGTACCGGGCAAAAGTCGCGGGTAAAAATGATGTGCGTCTGGCTGGCGACGACGGATGACATTCGTCGTCAGTCCGCTATAATGTTGCGCTTCGTAAAAACATTCATTGCAACAGCTAGCAGGATAAACGCGCATGCGAACTCATTACTGTGGACAAATAAATGCTGAATTAGCGGGACAAGAAGTCACGTTATGTGGTTGGGTAAATAAACGCCGGGACTTAGGCGGCTTAATTTTCATCGATTTGCGCGACCGTGAAGGGCTGTTGCAGGTTGTTTTTGACCCGGACCAAAAAGCGTTATTTGAGACAGCAAACAGCCTGCGTCAGGAATTCTGCGTGCGCTTAAGCGGTAAAGTTAACCGTCGGCCGGAAAGTCAGGTAAACAAAAACATGGCAACCGGCGAAGTTGAACTGCTGGCTACCGACTTAGAAATTCTAAGCCGCTCTGAGCCGCTTCCTATCGACTTTAATCAGCAGGTGAGTGAAGAAGCGCGCTTGCGTTACCGCTACCTTGATTTGCGTCGTCCACAAATGAACGAAAAACTGCAGTTCCGGGCGAAAGTAACCAGCGCAGTACGTCGCTTTTTTGATGACAACGGCTTCTTAGATATAGAAACGCCAATGTTAACGCGAGCAACGCCGGAAGGCGCGCGCGACTACCTGGTGCCAAGCCGTACTCATAAAGGACGCTTTTTCGCGCTGCCACAAAGCCCTCAGTTGTTTAAACAGCTGCTGATGATGTCGGGTTTTGATCGCTACTATCAAATTGTTAAATGCTTCCGCGACGAAGATTTACGCGCTGACCGCCAACCTGAATTCACTCAGATAGATATCGAAACCTCGTTTATGAGCGCTGAGCAGGTCATGGAAATTACCGAGCAAATGGCTCGTGACCTCTTCAAGCAACTACTTGATGTGGACTTAGGTGAATTCCCGAGCATGACCTGGCACGAAGCCATGCGCCGTTTTGGTAGTGACAAACCCGACCTGCGTAACCCATTAGAGCTGGTTGATGTTGCTGATGTTTTAAAAGACGTTGAGTTTAAAGTCTTTTCTGGCCCGGCGAATGACGAAGAAGGCCGCGTTGCAGCCATTCGTTTACCAGGGCAGGCTGAAAACGTTTCACGCAAGATGATTGACGAATACACACAATTTGTCGGCATTTATGGCGCGAAAGGTTTGGCCTGGATTAAAGTAAACGACCGCAGTGCAGGCCGGGAAGGCTTGCAGTCACCTGTTCTTAAGTTCCTGCCGGACGAAGTGATTGAGCCATTATTAGAGCGCACTAAAGCGCAAACTGGCGATGTCCTGTTCTTTGGTGCCGATAAAGCGAACGTTGTTGCTGAAGCTTTGGGTGCTTTACGCCTGAAGTTAGGTAAAGACTTTGAACTGGTCAGTAACGAGTGGAAACCGCTATGGGTTGTAGACTTCCCAATGTTCGAAGTTGCAGACGACGGCAGTCTGGCCGCGTTACACCACCCGTTCACCGCACCGGTCAATGTGACTCCCGAGGAGCTAAAAGCTAACCCGGCAGCCGCTATTTCAAACGCCTACGATATGGTGTTGAATGGTGTTGAGTTAGGTGGTGGTTCGGTTCGTATCCACGAAAACGCAATGCAGCAAGCGGTGTTTGAAGTGTTAGGTATTGAAAAAGACGAAGCGCAGGAAAAATTTGGCTTCCTGCTGGAAGCATTGAAGTACGGCACGCCACCACATGCAGGTTTAGCTTTTGGTTTAGACCGCCTGGTGATGTTAATGGTTGGCGCAAGCTCTATTCGTGACGTTATCGCCTTCCCGAAAACAACCACCGCAGCTTGTGTTCTGACCGATGCGCCTGGCGCAGCGAACCCGGCAGCATTGCAAGAGCTGGGCGTAAAAAGTATTGTGAAGGAAGACAAGTAATCAACAGAGGTGACATATGGCTGGTCATTCCAAATGGTCTAATATTAAGCACCGGAAAGCCGCGCAGGACGCTAAGCGCGGCAAAATTTTTACCAAGTTAATTCGTGAAATAACGGTCTCTGCCCGCGAAGGTGGCGGAGACCCTGAAACCAACCCGCGTTTACGTGCGGCTATCGATAAAGCCTTATCCAATAATATGAAGCGCGACACCATAGATACTGCGGTCAAACGCGGTTCGGGTGATCTCGAAGGCGATAACGTTGATGAGTTGACTTATGAAGGTTATGGCCCCAACGGCGTGGCTGTCCTGCTTGAATGCATGACCGATAACCGAAACCGGACGGTGTCAGATGTTCGCCACGCGTTCAGTAAGTTAGGCGGTAACTTGGGTACCGACGGCTCTGTCGCCTACTTATTTAATAAGAAGGGCGTTATTAGCTATGCTGACGGTGTGACCGAAGAACAGGTTATGGAACCGGCGCTGGAAGCTGGCGCGGAAGATATCCTTGCTTATGAAGAAGGGAGTATCGATGTCATTACATCACCGGAGAACTTCGGTGCAGTTAAAGATGCTCTGGATGCAAAAGGATTGGAAGCCAGCAACGCTGAAGTGACTCAGGTTCCTGACACTCGCGTTGATTTGGATGAGGAATCCGCACGAACCTTTTTAAAACTGTTGGATGCGCTGGAAGACTTAGACGACGTGCAAAACGTTTATCACAATGCCGATATCTCTGATGAGATCATTGCGCGACTGGACGACTAAGTGGCGATTATTCTGGGTATCGACCCGGGTTCGAGACTGACCGGCTACGGCGTTATAGAGCAGCGCGGACGGCAGCTGAATTACCTTGGTAGTGGTTGTATAAAGGTTATTGGTACCACTAAAGAGCCTTTAACCCTGGCGGAAAAGCTGCGTCGCATTCATGACAGCGTCAGTGAACTCATTACTCAGTTTAAGCCGAACGAATTCGCAATAGAGCAAGTGTTCATGGCAAAGAACCCGGATTCCGCCTTAAAGCTTGGGCAGGCGCGAGGGGCGGCGATAGTAGCTGCCGCACGTGCAGAGCTTCCGGTAGCGGAGTATTCAGCGCGACAAATTAAACAGTCTGTGGTGGGTAACGGTGGTGCAGAAAAGTCTCAGGTTCAGCATATGGTGATGGCGTTACTGAATCTGCAGCGTTGCCCTCAGGAAGATGCCGCAGATGCACTCGCCGTTGCCTTATGTCATGCTCACAGTTCACAAAACCTGATTAAAATGGCAGGCGCCGCGCGTAAAACTGTGCGCGGGCGTTTGCGTTAACGGAGTAAAAAAGTGATAGGTCATATTCAGGGCGTACTTACCAGCAAGCAACCACCGGAAGTGGTATTAGATGTACAGGGCATTGGTTATGAAATTCAGTTGCCAATGACCTGCTTCTATCAATTGCCGCCGGTGGGCGAAACCATAAAATTAATCACACATTTTGTGGTGCGCGAAGATGCACAGCTATTGTATGGTTTTATTTCTGCTTCAGAACGTTCGCTGTTCCGGTTACTACTGAAAACTCAGGGAGTTGGCCCGAAACTGGCTTTGGCTATTTTATCCGGCATGTCAGCAGATGAGTTTGTCATGGCTGTGAACCAAAACGATGTTACTCGTTTGGTGAAATTGCCAGGTGTAGGCAAAAAGACCGCCGAACGTCTGGTTATTGAAATGCGTGACCGACTCAAAGACTGGCAGCCGTCTACGCCATTTACCGACCGTGCACCGCTGGATAGCCAGGGTATGGATGCAAGAGAACATCCGGCCGATGCAAGAACCGATGCTATTAGCGCCTTGCAGTCACTTGGCTATAAAGAAAATCAAGCTGAAAAAGCCCTGCAAAAAGTGTACTCTGCAGAACATAACAGTGAGACCTTGATTCGACTGGCGCTAAAGCAGCTGTCGTAAGGAAGCCCCATGATAGAAGCCGATCAAATACCAACTCAGCGGCTCATTGAACCCGAGGTACAGGGTGAAGATGAGGCTGTTGATCGTGCCATACGGCCTAAAACTCTGGCGGATTATACGGGGCAGAAGCATGTCGTTGAACAGATGGGAATTTTCATTGAGGCCGCGCGCAAGCGTCAGGAAGCCCTGGATCATCTCTTAATTTTTGGTCCTCCGGGGTTGGGTAAAACGACGCTGGCGAACATTGTGGCGAATGAGCTGGATGTGAGTATTAAAACAACTTCGGGTCCGGTTCTGGAAAAAGCCGGTGACTTAGCGGCGTTGTTGACCAACCTCGAAGCACACGACGTCTTATTTATTGATGAAATTCACCGTTTGAGCCCGGTTGTCGAAGAAATTCTGTATCCGGCTATGGAAGATTACCAGCTCGACATTATGATAGGCGAAGGTCCTGCAGCCCGTTCGATTAAATTAGATTTACCACCCTTTACCCTCATTGGTGCTACCACTCGTGCTGGCGCGCTGACGTCACCGCTACGCGACCGCTTTGGTATTGTGCAGCGCCTTGAGTTTTATGATGTTAATGAATTAACCGATATTGTTGGGCGTTCGGCTCACTTCATGAATGTCCGTATGCTCGACGGTGGTGCCCGTGAAATAGCGCGCCGCTCAAGAGGTACGCCGCGTATAGCCAACCGCTTATTGCGTCGGGTACGCGATTATGCCGAAGTCAGAGGTAATGGCGACGTTGATGAAGTGACAGCCAATGCCGCTTTGACCATGGTGGACGTTGATCAGGCTGGCTTTGATTATATGGACCGGAAGCTGTTATTAGCCATTATGGAAAAGTTTATGGGTGGGCCTGTGGGGTTAGATAACCTTGCGGCAGCGATAGGCGAAGAAAAAGATACCATTGAGGATGTTCTGGAACCTTATTTGATTCAGCAGGGCTTTTTGCAACGCACGCCGCGTGGACGTATAGCGACTCCCAGAGCTTATCAGCACTTTGGGTTAAAGCCGGAAAAATAGGTAAAAAAAAGCCCGCACAATGTGCGGGCAAACAGAACAACAAGAAGGAAGTTAAATCCAGGGAACTATTACTGAATAAACAATCTCAGAAAAAGTGACAACCAATCTCTTCGTCTTTGATATGCTGAGTATTATAAAGTTAATCTGATTCTGATCAAACAAGAAAAATTAGATGTTCGCATTACAATAACTAATCCGGAAGTTGTATTATTTGTTCAAAAAAAGCGCAACATATTTGTAACAAAAAAGAAAATATCTTAAAAATCATGGTGTTGATATTTTGTTCTTTTCATTCTGTTATAAAAAAAAGTCTGCTGACAAAGTAACCAGTTATGGTTTTAGGGGCTTCTTTACAAAATATTACACAAAGGTAACTTTTCGGAACTTTACTTGAGGTGGTAATGTCTCATTATGAATTTGAATGGCCTATCCGGGTTTACTACGAAGACACGGATGCAGGTGGTATCGTTTATTATGCTAATTATCTCAAGTTCATTGAAAGAGCTCGAACAGAGTGGTTACGATCATTAGGGATTGAACAGGATACCTGGTTAGCTCACAATATAGCCTTTGTGGTTCGCAAGGTAGAACTGGATTTACGGCAGGCGGCTAAGTTTAATGCTGAATTAATGGTCACTGTTAAAGTAACAAAGATTAAGAAAGCCTCTTTGGTTTTCGAACAACAAGTTTTGGCGAAGGATGGCAGCGTGCATTGTCAGGCAACTGTTTTAGCAGCCTGTGTTGATAATCAGGCGATGAAAGCTGTTGCTATTCCGGAACCGATAATATCGCGTATTCAGTCAGGGGTTTAAAGCGTGGAAGCAGAACTATCGTTTATTGATTTATTCATGCAAGCCAGTTTATTAGTCAAGCTGGTGATGGTTATGTTACTGGCGATGTCGGTATGGGGCTGGGTGTTAATTTTTCAGCGCAAGAAAGTGTTGAAGCAGGCTCGAAATGACGCGCTAAAGTTTGAAGATAGATTCTGGTCAGGCGTCGATCTTGCACGCCTTTATCAGGAAATCTCGGCTCGTGCTAAAAATGCACGAGGAATGGAGTTACTGTTTCACGCGGGCTTTAAAGAGTACGCTCGGCTGCGCAACCACTCAACAACAAATACGCAGACAATGCTTGAAGGTGCGTTTCGTGCCATGCGCGTAGCTCACGCCCGAGAAACCGAAAAGCTGGATAATAACTTAGGTATTCTGGCAACTATTGGTTCTATAAGCCCCTATATTGGTTTGTTTGGAACGGTATGGGGAATTATGAACGCCTTTATCGCTTTAGGTGCCGTGCAACAGGCTACGCTGGCCATGGTTGCACCGGGTATCGCCGAAGCTTTGATTGCAACTGCGATGGGTCTTTTTGCCGCGATACCGGCCGTTATTGCTTACAACCGATTTACCACTAGTGTGGAAAAAGTTGATAATCAGTACATGAACTTTATTGATGAATTCATCTCAATTTTACAGCGGCAGTCTTCGGCTCAGGCAGGCAAAAGTAAAGTAGAGGGCGAAACGGTATGATGGTAATGCCGCGCAAGCGTCGTAAGCCGGTTGCGGAAATTAACGTAGTACCTTACATCGACGTGATGCTGGTTCTGCTGATCATCTTTATGGTAACAGCCCCTTTGATTACTCAGGGCGTTAAAGTTGATTTACCGAAAGCAACCGCCGAACCTCTCTCTGAAGAGAGTAAACCGCCTTTAGTGGCGTCGGTTGATGCTGAAGGTCGCTATTATTTAAATCAGGGTGACTCCCAGGATACGCCGATGCAGGCAGATGAACTTGCAACTTTGGTTGCCGCTCATTTGCAGGTTGAACCTGATACTCCGGTTATGGTCAATGGTGATGGTGCCGTATCTTATAATCAAATTGTGCAACTGATGGTGTTACTGCAAAGAGCGGGTGTGCCGTCAGTCGGTTTAATGACAGATTCGTCGGATAATTAGTTGTGGCAAAATCAGATAGCTTAACCTTACCGCTGATATATTCGATTGTTATACACGCTACAATCGCGGGTGTGTTGTTATTTAGCTTTGAGTTTACTCCCTCGACGCCGGAGGCGATGGAAGTCAATTTAGATCAAAGCGAGCTGGATATGTCAGAAGAGATTGTTAGCGCAGTCACAGTTGATAAATCCAAAGTTCAACAACAGGCAGATAAAATTCGCCAGCAAAAAGCGGAGCAAGAGGCGGCTGAACAACGCCGTATTGAGAGACTTGAGCGGCGTGCTGAGGAAGCGCGTAAAGCACGCGAAAGAGAAGAACAACGTAAAAAAGAAATAGAGCGTCAACAGGAACTAGAGAAACAAGAAGCTGCGGAAGCACGGAAACAGGCAGAGCGAGAAAGGAAAGAAGCTGAACGCCTGGCGCAGGAGCGTGCCAAAGCTGAGGCTGCGGCGAAAGAAGCCGAGCGGCGTAAACGCGAAGCAGAAGAAGCTGAACGTCGGGCTGAAGAAGAACGTCGTAAGCGTCTCGAGGAGCAGCGTAAACGTGAACAAGAACAGCGTGAAGCGGCTGAACGTGAGGCTCAGTTGCAAAAAGAAATGGAAGAAGAGCGGGCGCGTCGACAAGCTGCTCGTCGTCAGCAAGTACTGAGTGAAGTTGAAAAGTATCAGGCGCTCATTCAGCAGACTATTCAGCGAAACTGGAATGTTGATGACTCAATGCAGGGTAAGTCATGTGAGTTAACCATAAGAGTAGCTCCTAGCGGATTCGTTAAGTCAGTTGATACGGGTAGTGGTGATGCGAACGTTTGTCGTTCTGCACAAAATGCCGTATTAAAAGCTACAACACTGCCGGTTTCTGAAGATCCGGAAATTTATGAACAAATGAGTACAATTAAATTGACTGTAAAACCGCAGTTGTAACAAGGTGACCGATGAAAAATATATTAATTAGAAGCATTTTACTCTTTGTTGCGCTAACCGCTTTTGTGCGTGCAGGGGTACTGGAAATCGTCATCACGGAAGGTATTGATACGGCGCGGCCGATTGCGGTTGTGCCTTTTCAGTGGAAAGGTGAAGGAAAGGCACCAAACGAGCTTACCGATGTTATTGCTGCGGACCTTATGCGTAGTGGTAAATTTAATCCGATTCCTGTAAGTGCAATGCCACAACGCCCGGCTGCCGATGACGAGATAGATTACTCAGCTTGGGCTAAGATGGGCGTAGAAGCTATTTTAGTCGGTTCAATAGAACCGTATTCAGTTGACCGTTACATGGTTAAGTTTGAAGTTATTGATGTACTCCGGGGACAAATTACCGGCGGTAATTCGCAGATGTTACGCAATGGCGAGTTGGTGCAGAGTAACGATCATGTTCTTGATTCTCGCTCCAGCGTTATTGATGGTGATCAATTTCGCTCTTATGCACATCGAATTTCAGATGTTGCTTACGAAGCGTTAACGGGCGAACGTGGTGCTTTCATGACAAAAATCGCTTATGTCACGGTAAACCACGATGATCGCTATCCATACAAACTGGCGGTTGCAGATTATGACGGTGCGAACGAGAAAATACTGCTACGTTCACCCGAGCCGTTGATGTCTCCGGCCTGGTCTCCTGATGGTAATAAACTGGCTTACGTTAGTTTCGAGAATAAAACAGCAGAAATATTCATGCAGGATATTTATACCACCCGCCGCGAGAAGCTGACGTCGTTCCCCGGGATAAACGGTAACCCTGTTTTCTCGCCAGATGGCAAAAAGTTAGCTATGGTTTTATCTAAGGATGGAAATCCTGAGCTTTATGTGTTTGATATTAAAACTAAGGACTTGCAACGTGTTACTCGTAATCGTACGATTGATACAGAGCCTAACTGGACGCCAGATGGTGAATCTTTAGTGTTTACCTCAGAAAGAGGTGGCAGACCGCAACTATATAGCGTAAATTTATCATCAGGTCAGGTTCGTCGGTTAACCTTTGATGGTGAGCAGAATTTAGGTGGTACCTTAGTGCCGTCCGGCGAAGATATGATTTTAGTGAACCGGACACGTGGTAACTATCATATCGCTAAGCAAGAGTTTCCGCGTGGAAACATGCAAGTTTTAACGAAAACGTCTTTAGATGAGTCACCAAGTGTGGCACCAAATGGCAGTATGGTTATTTACAGTACAACGCATAATAATAAACAAGTACTGGCTTTGGTTTCTATCGATGGGCGTTTTAAAGCACGATTACCGGCTACCGATGGTGAAATTAAGTCACCGGCTTGGTCGCCATTTATGTAAAACAAAAGCCTGAATGGTTGAATTGTTCGATAAAAACGATAAGGACGAAAAGGATGCAGCTTAATAAACTTTTAAAAGCTCTGGCAATCGTTGTACCAATGGCAACTCTGGCCGCTTGTAGCTCAAACCAGGAAACTGATTCAGGTATGGGCGCAGGTCAGGAAACCAATCAACAAGCTGAGCAAGACTCTGGTGTTGAAGTTGGTGCAGCAGACCGCGCACAAAGAATGGAAGAAGAACGTCAGCAAAAAATGGAAGCGTTACGTAAAGAACACATCGTTTACTTCGCTTTTGACAAATCTAACGTTCAGTCAGAGTACACCGACCTGTTGTCGGCGCACGCTGATTACCTAGTCAAAAACCCGTCTGTGAAAGTGGTTATTGAAGGTCATACCGACGAGCGCGGCACGCCTGAGTATAACATCGCGTTAGGTGAGAGACGTGCTAAAGCAGTTGAGAGCTACTTGCACAACTTGGGTGTTCAGGATTCTCAAACCTCGACTGTTTCATATGGCGAAGAAAAACCAATGGTAAATGGTTCAAACGAACGCGCATACGCGAAAAACCGTCGCGCTGTTTTAGTTTACTAATTTAAAAGTAACGGATAGTAATGAGAAAAACGCTGTTAGCTGTATGTTTGTGTGTGCCTGGGGCTGTTATGGCCCAGGCACCTGTTTCTGGACTGTCGTCTTCAGGCGGTGTTGAGCAACGACTGGAACAAATCGAGCGCATGCTCGAAGCCCGTTCCAGTGCTCAGCTTGAAATGCTTAATCAGTTAGGTTCTTTGCAGCAAGATGTTGCTGAATTAAGGGGCATAACGGAAGAGCACGAGTACCGTCTGGAGCAATTGTTGCAACGCCAGCGCGAGCTGTATCAGGAAATTGATCGTCGCTTCAGTAATTTGAAGTCGAGCAATAACCAGAGTGAAACTGCCGGCAACGATTACAATAGCCTTGAGCAGGTACCGACACAAACAGACAATAGCAGCTATTCTCCAAACCTTAGCGAGAATGATGCTTATGACAAGGCGATAGCTTTAGTCCTTGAGGATAAGCGTTATGATGAAGCTATACCCGCATTTGAGTCTTTTCTGAAGAACTTTCCAAACTCGACTTACTCTCCTAATGCTCACTACTGGTTAGGTCAGCTGTTTTTTGCCAAACGTCAATACGATCAGGCAAAGCAACAGTTTGAAACTGTCGTTAATGATTACCCAGACAGTAATAAACGTGGTGATTGTTTATTAAAGCTTGGTGCTATCGCCAGTGAGCAAGATAAATCGGCAGATGCAAAAGCTTATTACCAGCAAGTGATTGAAGAATACCCGGAAAGTACCGAAGCTAATTTGGCAAAACAACGCTTAAATCAGTAACAACTGGGCAACATGTGTTCGTGAATTAAGCAGTCGCACAGTTTTTTTCAATTTTCAGTTGCATACGCGCACTATTTCAGTAAACTATGCCGCCGTTGCCAAGCAGAAACGGGCAATATTATTGGCGTTGGGTTGTTAGCTCAGTTGGTAGAGCAGTTGACTTTTAATCAATTGGTCGCAGGTTCGAATCCTGCACAACCCACCACGTCGCCGATAAAAATATTTACCAGAATATGGGTTGTTAGCTCAGTTGGTAGAGCAGTTGACTTTTAATCAATTGGTCGCAGGTTCGAATCCTGCACAACCCACCACTTCACTGAATACCCCATTAAGAAAACCACTCAAACCATACTGATGAATTAAGAGTGATACTGACTTAGCTATAAGCATCCCTTGAATTCCGCTATAATAGTCCTCACTTATTAAGAACACTTGGAAAACAAGCCGTAGTATCATGACCGAGATTCAAACTCTGGATAGCCTTGATTATACTTTTCCGCCAAAGCCTAAACCGTTAAGTGCGGAAGAGAAGTCCGAAACCATTAATCGTATTAAGCAGCTTCTGATTGATGAAGACGCTGTATTGGTGGCTCACTACTACACAGACCCCGATATTCAGGCGTTAGCCGAGGCAACTGGTGGCTGCGTGGCCGATTCTTTAGAAATGGCTCGATTTGGTCGCGACCATCCGGCAAAGAAGCTGATTGTAGCTGGTGTTCGTTTTATGGGCGAGACGGCTAAAATTCTTACGCCTCATAAGCAAGTGTTGATGCCAACATTGAAAGCCGAATGTTCCCTTGATCTTGGCTGTCCACCAGAAAAATTTGCTGAATTTTGTGATCAACATCCTGACCGGACAGTTGTCGTTTATGCGAATACTTCAGCAGCGGTAAAAGCTCGTGCAGACTGGGTAGTGACATCCAGTATGGCGCTTGAGCTTGTTGACCATTTGGATGCAAAAGGAGAAAAAATTCTTTGGGCACCAGATAAGCATTTAGGCGGTTATATTGCACGGGAAACCGGAGCTGATATGTTGTTGTGGCAGGGCGCCTGCGTCGTGCATGATGAGTTTAAAGCGAAAGCCCTGCAGGATATGAAAAAGCTTCACCCCGAGGCGGCTATTCTCGTGCACCCGGAGTCTCCGGAGAATATTGTCGCGATGGCGGATGCGGTCGGTTCTACCTCGCAGCTTATTAAGGCGAGTCAGGAATTGCCAAATGAAACCTTCATAGTGGCTACCGACAAAGGCATTTTTTATAAAATGCAGCAGCTGCAACCGAATAAGACCTTTATTGAAGCCCCCACTGCGGGTAACGGCGCAACGTGTCGCAGTTGTGCGCATTGCCCCTGGATGGCAATGAACGGCTTAAAAGCGATAGAAGAAGCGTTAACGGACGGTGGAGAAACACATGAGATTCATGTCGATGAAGCTCTGGGCAAAAAAGCCATGGTGCCGCTAGACCGAATGCTGGAATTTGCAGCGACTTTAAAGTGATTTAAAAGGCTCCTTCGGGAGCCTTTTTACTTTTTGTCTATACAACATATTTGTAACAATAATAGCCCCAGTGCCTACCGAAGCTGATGCCTGCATGGTAATCTAGCTTTATTGAATAATTATTCGAGTGGTATAAGCATGGGACTTTATGATCCAGCTGATGTCCGTGATAACTGCGGCTTCGGCCTTATCGCTGATATTAATGGCGAAGCTCAGCAAGGTTTAATTTCTACCGCAGTAAAAGCGCTGGACCGTATGCAACATCGTGGTGGTATTGGTGCCGACGGTAAAACCGGAGATGGCTGCGGACTACTACTGCAAATGCCCGAGCAGTTTTTCCGCCAGTACGCAGAAACTCAAGGTTGGCAGCTCAGTAAGAAATTCGCTGTCGGTATGGTATTTTTTAGTCGCGATAAGGATAAGCGCGAGTCTGCCCGCCACCTTATTGAGCAAGAGCTTCAACGAGAGACTTTAGCGGTCACTGGCTGGCGTAAAGTTCCGGTCAACAACCAAGTACTGGGTGAAGGCGCTAAATCGTCTGAGCCGGTTATTGAGCAGGTTCTGGTGTCGGCTCCGCCGGGCTGGCGTAAAAAAGATTTGGAAAGACGCTTGTATATGGCGCGTAGACGCGTCGAAAAGCTGATGCCTAATCAGGATGAGCTCTATATTTCCTCGTTGTCGAGTCTGGTCTTAGTCTATAAAGGCCTGATGATGGCAGCTGACTTGCCGGCTTATTACACTGACTTAGCCGATGCCGAAATGAAAACCTCTATTTGTGTTTTCCATCAGCGCTTTTCTACTAATACGGAACCGCGCTGGCCGCTGGCTCAGCCGTTCCGGTTCCTTGCCCACAACGGCGAAATTAATACTATACGCGGGAATCGACAGTGGACGCAGGCAAGAGCTTATAAATTCCAGACCCCCTTACTGCCTGACTTACAGGACGCAAAGCCACTGGTGGGACTGTCAGGCTCCGATTCTGCGTCTTTAGACAATATGCTGGAGCTATTGCTGGCTGGCGGCATGGATTTATTCCGGGCAATGCGCCTGTTGATCCCACCAGCATGGCAGGGCGATGCCACCATGTCTGATGACATGCGTGCCTTTTACGAGTTTAACTCCCTGCATATGGAGCCCTGGGATGGGCCTGCCGGCGTGGTTATGAGTAACGGTCGGCATGTGGCCTGCAGTCTGGATAGAAATGGTCTGCGTCCGGCGCGGTATGTTCTTACCCGTTCGGGTATTCTGACCATTGCCTCAGAAGTGGGTATCTGGGATTACGACGAGCAGGAAGTGATTGAAAAAGGCCGCTTAGGACCGGGACAAATGATGGCGGTGGATACCTATACCGGCAAAATTTGGTATAACGACCAAATTGAAGAAGAACTCAAGCAGCGTCACCCTTATAAACAATGGCTGGAACAACACCGTCGCCACTTGATACCGTTTGAACGCAGCCACGCCGACAAGCTGGGTAAGCGTTTGTATGACGACGAGACCATGCTGGTTTTTCATAAAGCGTATTTGTACTCCGAAGAAGAAATACAGCAAATTATCAGTGTTCTGGCGAAAGATGGTCAGGAAGCCGTGGGTTCTATGGGGGACGATACACCCACCGCCGTGCTTTCAAAGCAGCCGCGTTTGCTTTACGACTATTTCCGGCAGCAGTTTGCTCAGGTGACTAACCCGGCTATTGACCCTATCCGTGAACGCCATGTTATGTCGCTTTCCACTATCATAGGCCGTGAGCATAATGTATTTAACGAGGCATCCGGCGATGCCGACAGGGTAGTATTTGAATCTCCTATCCTCATGTACACCGATTTAAAGCAGCTACGGGAACTTGATGAACAACATTACCGGGCAACCACCTTGTCGCTGGGTTTTAAACCAGAGCAGCAGAATTTACAACAAGCCATCGATAGCCTGGTTGAGCAGGCAAAAACCGCGGTTAAGGATGAGCAAACGGTTATTCTGGTTCTCAGTGACCGGGATTTACAGCGAGAACAGCTGACGATACCGGCAGCCATGGCCGTTGGGGCGGTGCAACAAGTGCTGGTGAAGAATGATCTTCGCTGTGACTCAAACATTATTATTGAAACCGCATCCGCGCGTGATCCGCACCATATGGCGGTATTAATAGGCTTAGGCGCCACTGCGGTTTATCCCTACCTTGCGTATGAAACCGTGGAGCAACTGGTCGCCCGGGGCAAAGTTCAGCTGGACATAAAAGAAGCATTGCTCAACTACCGTAAAGGCCTGAATAAAGGCTTACTGAAAATACTCTCGAAAATGGGTATTGCGACCGTGGCAGGTTACCGGGGCTCCTCCTTGTTTGAGGCGGTTGGGCTGAACGAAGATGTGCGCCGTCTTTGCTTTGAGAACGTACCAGCACGCATTGATGGTACCGGATTTGACGATATACAGCAGGATCTTCAGCAGAGCTTCCATCGCGCCTGGTTAACACGAAAAAAACTGGCTCAGGGCGGTTTACTGAAATATGTGCATGGTGGGGAGTACCACGCTTATAACCCGGATGTTGTGACGTCGCTGCAACGCGCGGTGGCAACAGGCGAGCAGCGAGATTACGACGTTTACGCTAAGTTTGTTAACGAGAGGCCGGTGACTCACCTGCGTGATTTGCTCAGTATCAAATTGCCTGAAAAGGCAAAAATTAAAAAAGAAAAAGTAGAAGCCAAAGAACTCCTGTTTCAGCGTTTCGATACAGCAGCTATGTCGATAGGCGCGTTAAGCGCCGAAGCTCACGAAGCCTTAGCTATTGCCATGAATACTATTGGCGGGCATTCAAATTCTGGCGAGGGTGGGGAAGATCCGAAGCGCTTTAACAACGCAAAAAACTCGCGAATTAAGCAAGTGGCCTCGGGGCGCTTTGGTGTCACGCCGCATTATTTGGTTAATGCCGATGTTATTCAGATAAAGGTTGCGCAAGGAGCCAAACCCGGTGAGGGAGGTCAACTGCCCGGCGAAAAAGTGACTGCGGAAATTGCCCAACTGCGATACGCCGTGGCTGGTACTACCTTGATATCGCCGCCGCCGCATCACGATATTTATTCCATTGAAGATTTAGCTCAGCTGATTTTTGACTTAAAGCAGGTGAATCCGAAAGCCTTAGTTTCAGTCAAGCTGGTTTCTACGCCTGGCATTGGCACCATTGCTACAGGTGTCGCGAAAGCGTATGCCGATTTAATTACTGTGTCCGGCTACGATGGCGGAACTGGTGCTAGCCCCATGACCTCGGTCAAGTATGCCGGCTCGCCCTGGGAGCTTGGTTTGGTTGAGGTGCACGAAGCCCTGGTGGCGAATAACTTGCGCCACAAAATTCGGTTGCAGGTCGATGGCGGCTTAAAAACCGGTATGGATATTGTGAAGGCGGCTATTTTAGGCGCTGAGAGCTTTGGTTTTGGCACCGCCCCTATGATTGCTCTGGGCTGTAAGTATTTACGCATTTGTCATTTGAACAACTGTGCAACAGGCGTGGCCACTCAGGATGAAACCCTGCGGCGGGAGCATTTTTCCGGCTTGCCGGAACGTGTGGTGAAACTGTTTGAGTTTATGGCGGAAGAGGTGCGTGACATTCTCGCTCAATTGGGGCTGGAAAAGTTAACCGACGCTATTGGCCGGGTTGACCTACTGGAACGGCTGACTGGTGAAACCAAACGTCAGCAGCAGTTACAGTTAATTGCCTTGTTGCAGTCAGCCGGGGTTCGCTCAGAGCATTCTTTATATTGCACCGAGAAGAACCCGCCGTTTGATCAGGGCCAGCTGAACCAGCGATTGCTGGAGTTGTGCAAGGAGTCTATCGATAAGCGCAGCGGAGGTCATTGGTCTTTGACTATCCGTAATGACGACCGTTCGGTTGCTGCAAGTGTATCGGGTTACATTGCCAGCCAGCATGGAAATCAGGGAATGGCTGTTGCGCCAATTACTTTAGGTTTCATCGGTACCGCAGGACAAAGCTTTGGTGCATGGAATGCCGGAGGCTTAAAGCTTCATCTGACCGGAGACGCCAACGACTACGTTGGGAAAGGTATGGCCGGTGGTGAAATTACTATTAAGCCGCCAGCAGGCTGTCGTTATAACACGCACGAAGCCGTCATTATGGGCAATACCTGTTTGTATGGCGCGACTGGCGGAAAACTTTATGCTGCCGGTTGTACCGGTGAACGTTTCGCGGTGCGTAACTCCGGCGCGACAGCTGTGGTAGAGGGTATTGGTGACCATGGTTGTGAATATATGACCGGCGGTATTGTGGTGGTACTGGGTGAGTGCGGCATCAACTTTGGTGGCGGCATGACCGGCGGTTTTGCTTATTTAAGAGACAGCGACGGCGACTTACATCGTCGGCTTAACCACGAATTGGTTGAGGCCGTTGCCGTGGATACCCCGATTATTCAGGAACACTTGCGTGGTTTAATTCATGAGCATCACGAAGCAACGGGAAGTCACTACTCGCGCGAGTTATTAAACAACTTCGAGCAAGTAGTGGACAGCTTTTATATCGTCAAACCAAAAGCAGCAGATGTGAAAGAGCTTTTAGGGCATCGGGCGCGGTCAACCGCAGAATTACGTGTGCAGGTGATGTAATGAACAAGAATATTTATCAGTTTTTGGACGTGCAGCGCATTGATCCGCCGAAACGTCCGGTTGAAGAGCGCCGCATTGAGTTTAAAGAAGTTTATGATCCAATGCCTGACGTGCAGCTAAAAGGCCAGGCAGATCGTTGCCTGGACTGCGGAAACCCTTATTGTGAGTGGCAATGCCCGGTTCACAACTATATTCCTCAGTGGCTGGAGCTGGCCAATGAAGGGCGGGTTATTGAAGCCGCTGAACTGATGCATAAAACCAACAGTCTGCCTGAGGTTTGTGGCCGGGTATGTCCGCAGGACCGTTTGTGTGAAGGAGCCTGTACGCTGAATGACGGTTTCGGCGCAGTAACTATTGGCAGTATTGAAAAGCAAATGGTCGACGAAGCCTTTAAACAAGGGTGGCGACCAGATTTAAGCGGTGTGACTCAGCGTCAGGAACGGGTTGCTGTCATTGGAGCCGGGCCTGCAGGTCTTGCCTGTGCTGACGTATTGACGCGTAATGGTGTCAAAGCTGTCGTTTACGATCGTTACCCGGAAATTGGAGGCCTGCTAACCTACGGCATTCCGCCATTTAAGCTGGATAAAGCGGTCATGACGTTGCGTCGTGAAATATTCACCGACATGGGTATTGAGTTTAAGCTGGGTGTCGAAGTGGGTAAAGACATCAGTTTTGCTGAGCTGGAAGCCAATTATGATGCGGTATTCTTAGCTCTGGGGACTTATAAAGCGCTGGATGGAAAACTAAAAGGTCTGGACGCAGATGGGGTTTATCCTGCCTTGCCGTTTCTCATTGGCAATACACAAAAGCTTATGGCTCATGAGCCTATGTCTCAGTATCCACTTATTGATGTGAAAGACGAGACCGTGGTTGTGCTTGGTGGTGGCGATACTGCAATGGACTGCGTCAGAACCTCAATCAGGCAGGGAGCGAGTTCGGTTGTCTGCGCTTATCGCCGCGACGAAGGTAATATGCCAGGGTCGCGCAAAGAAGTGCAGAATGCTCGCGAAGAGGGCGTGTCTTTTGAGTTTAACCTGCAGCCGCTGGAAGTAGTCACGGACAATTCGGGTAAGGTTAGCGGCGTGAAAATGATGCGTACTGAACTTGGCCCGGCGGACGCGGATGGCCGCAGACGTCCACAACCTGTGCCGGATTCAGAATTCATAATGTCTGCAACGGCGGTGATTATTGCTTTTGGCTATCAGCCCAGCCCGCCAGAATGGTTACAACAACATAAAGTGGAGCTAAGCAACTGGGGCACTGTGCTGGCCACTGGCGACACGGAGTTTGCGATGCAAACCAGCAACCCGAAAATATTTGCCGGTGGCGATATGGTGCGCGGCGCCGATCTGGTCGTGACGGCGATAGCAGAAGGACGCAACGCCGCCGAGGGAATGCTGGATTATTTCGACGCCGTATAAGTTATGAGCAGCGCAATCAGCGCTGCCATTGTTTAATAACCGGCGCATAACCTTCGCGAAAATTCGCATACTGAAGTTGGTAACCACTGTCTTTCAAACCCTTGTTCATACAGCGTTTAGAGCCTCTGGGACCAACTTTCTTATTAATGTTTCCTGCCAGCTCAATTCCAAGCTGCTCAGCCAGCCACTGATAAACTTCGTATTGTTTGACTGGTTCATCGTCATTAACTAAATAAACAGGTTTGGGCTGATTAACCTGGGTAAGTAAATGCACAATAAAGCCAGCGACATCGTCCTGATGTATGCGGTTAGTCCAGCTGTCACGAAGCTGGACATTGCCCTGAGTTAATTGACGCAATAAAAAATCACGTCCCTCGCCGTAAATACCACTGCAACGAAGAATTGAGGTTTGCCCCGGTAAGGCATTGATAATGGATTCAGCCTGTAATAGAGCTTTACCAGAGTCTGACGTCGGTTCCGTTGCACTGTTTTCATCAATCCACTCGCCGTCGCGTTGTGCGTAAACGCCGGTGCTGGAAACGTAAATAATATTAGGCTGATGCCTTTGCTGCGACAGTACCTGTTGCAGGTGACGACAGGGAACGACATAGCCCTGATGATAGCTATCTTCTGCGCCTTTTGCAGGAGTCAGGGTAATGACAACATTATCCCATTTATTCTGGAACAGTTGGTAAAGCTCTTGTTCACTGTTTAAGTCTGCTGCAACTAAATTGACCCCCTGGCGTACCGGCTTGCTCTCCGGGGTTCTGCAAACTCCGGTGACTTGCTCGTTTTGCCCGCTCAGCCGTTGCGCAACGCGGTCTGCAATATCGCCGTAACCGAGTAAAAGCGTTTGCATGAAGATCCTCTTGGCGTTAATGTAAAAGAAATGTTGAACTTAATATAGATACTGAACAATAGCCCATTATGAGCAGTGACCCTTCAATAGAAAGTCTGATTGATGAGCTTAAAACAGATTATCACCGCTCTCAATTTGAGTCTCTGTTTAAACGTAAAACAAAACATCTTAGCGGGCCCGAGAGGCTGCAGGCGCGTATGCGCATTACCGAGTTAGCGAAACCAGCTTTGGGTGTTATAGATCTTCGAAAGAAAATCCAGTCCGAAATTGAACCCTACCCTTTTCAGGGGCGCGTACATTATTTTGATTTAGCTGCGAAACGATTATTTGAAGACGGCTTACGACTGTATAAGGGCGTTTTTACAAACGACACGAAACAGCAAATATTAGCGTTAAAAACACAGCATCAGCAGTTAGCGGAAGACAAAGCCTTAGCCCAGCAGGAACAAGAGAAGGCGCTTGCCAGTTTCGTGGCCGGGCGTGAGTACCAACGTTGTGAGCAACGGATTAACCTGGTCAGCGCTGTGACCATGGAGCTGGCCGATGGCCAGGAATTCAGCGCTATGACTGTGGACATCTCTAATAATGGACTGCAGTTAAAGCTAGGTTTTGATCCCCAGCTAACCGGCTTGAAGTATGCACGCGTAAAGGTTTACTTTTCAGGACTTAGCGACGACTTTGTGTTTGACGCAACCCAGGAATATGAATACCGGGTAGTTGGGCTCAAAGAAAAAGACTTTTGTCTTTACTTACGCTTAAGGCGCATGGATGAAGCTGGCGATGACGAACTAGGCCGGTTTTTAGCGGCTATGTTGAGCAAGTCCCGGCGTCGCTATAAAGTTAATGTTGAGCATTTAGCCCAGAGGGTTACAGCCCGGGGGCATGAAAGCTACTGGTTTGATGCCGTTCAGGCTGTGCCTATTATTCTAAAAGCTGGCTCAGCGAGCTGCGCTTTAGTTCAGACAAACTCAAATCAAACCCTGTTGAACAGCTGGCAGCAACACCAGAGAGATCTTATTGCGGAGCTTATTGAGCAACCATGGGTTCAATCTGTGGTAAATGAGTTGCAAGAATCCAGAAAACCAACACGCCGACAAGTTACCTTGTTTCGTATTAGCTTGCCCATAAATAAAGTCTGGCGTGAGTACTTACTGCCGCTGCAGGCTATACAAAAAGAAAAAAGCTTAATTGCTACGCTAAACGCATTGCGTGCGGCGGGTTACGGGGCAAGGTGTTATCAACTGACGCTCACTTACAGCAAAGACGATGAGTTAAGCTACGGCGAATTGAATGCGATAAAAACACCTCTTTGGCGCGAACATTCCAATGAGAAGCTGAAATTATCGGTACTACAGGACTACCAGACCAAAGGAGCTAAAGCACTGAGTTGTAAACTGCTTAGTCCTGAAGCGTCAGCAGAGCAGAATATGTTTCGTTACGCTTTATCCAGCGCCTTGTTTTTGTATAAAAACGGCGTTGACTGGGAGCCTCAACTGGCCGCATTAATGTCTATTTCTGAAGGTTTACCGAAATTGTTTGATGACACTGAATTTTGGTTAGCAAACAACGCACGCTTACTTGGCGGACGGCGCCTGAGCTCAGAACTAAGAAAGTCATTGCGTCGGGTGTCGGAGAACAGCAGTTTGTCGCCGCGTATATTACTGTTAAGAGTTACTCAGGCCACTCAGAAAGACGGCGTTATGGGGCGAGAAATCAGCGAGTACGACAGCTTTGAAGAGGCGGCAGAATACATTCGCTTTCTTGATGAAGATGATAACTTTCTTGCGCTGCTGGTAGCAGGGCAGCCCTGTCAGAATCAAATATCAGCCGAGTTGATGACAGACTTGTCTTATATTCAACGCTACTTACCGCATCGGGCTAAAGAGCTGGAATCCAGTTTTAAACAACTGCGCGGCGTCATAACCCTGACAGACGTGACTCAGACTCTAAGTGGGCTTGCACAACTAACGGAGCAGCCATAAAGGTTGTTGTCTGCTGCTCCTGTGCGCGGCTTTCCATCCTCCGCTGTATACCTCATAATCGAAACAAGCTCATTAATTAACAGGTATTCAATTATGTTCAAATCGTGGACAAGTTCATTACTGGCGGTAAGTGTTGGTTTAGCCACTCCGCTAAGTGTTATGGCTCAGGATGGCATTGACTATAAAGAGCAGGAAAAGTTACATGAAATAGCCGGTGCCATGCAGGCTGATCGCATTGAAAGCGATATTCAGACGCTGGTGGATTTCGGCACGCGCCATACCTTATCTGAAACGGAATCTGATACGCGAGGCATTGGTGCTGCGCGGCGTTGGATTTATGCTGAATTTGAGCGCATATCCGAAGCCTGTGGAGGTTGCCTTGAAGTGATGTACGTCAGCGACACGATTTCGGGAGAAGAGCGTATACCGGATCCTGTGGAAGTGAAAAGTGTCATTGCGGTTCAGCGTGGCAAAACAGACCCTAATCGTTATGTGATGATGTCCGGGGACATCGACTCGCGAGTTAGTGATGTCATGGATTATACCTCCGACGCCCCGGGCGCAAACGATAATGCCTCTGGTGTCGCTGGCGCGTTAGAAGCGGCACGAGTGCTAACCCAGTACGAATTTGATGGTTCTATTGTTTATGCGGCACTGGCAGGCGAGGAACAAGGTCTGTTTGGCGGCAAAATTCTGGCCAAAAAAGCGAAAGATGACGACTGGCATCTGACCGCTGTGCTTAATAATGACATGATTGGTAATATTGAAGGTATTAACGGGGTTATTGATAACACCACTGCACGTATTTTTGCTGAAGGCACCCGTATGAATGAATCGGATCGCGAAGCAACCATGCGCCGTTTTTATGGTGGCGAAGTGGATTCTCCTTCACGCAACTTAGCCCGCTACATTGATACAGTGGCTGATCGTTACATCAATAATTTAGACACTATGATTGTTTATCGCTTAGATCGCTTTGGTCGTGGTGGGCATCATAGACCTTTTAATGATTTAGGCTATGCCGGTATCCGCATTATGGAAACCAACGAAAATTATAACCGTCAGCACCAGGACCTTCGGGTGGAAGATGGCATTGAATATGGCGATACCATCGATGGCGTAGACTTTGACTACGCCGCTAAACTGACAGCGCTGAACGCGGTTTCTATGGCAAGCATGTCTTGGGCGCCAAGGCCTCCTGCTAATGTCGAAATAGAAGGTGCAGTAAAACCGGATACAACCCTGCGCTGGACGGCGCAAGAGGAAGATAAAGAAAATATTGCGGGTTATAAAGTTTACTGGCGCTTAACCAGTGCTCCTCAGTGGCAGTTCAGCCGCTATGTGGGTAACGTAAACGAATACACACTGGAGAATGTGGTGATCGATAATTACATTTTCGGTGTAGCTAGTGTCAGTAACGATGGCTTTGAAAGCCCAGTTGTATTTCCGGGACCAGCGGGGACATTTTCTATTGAGTAAAACGTTGTTCAAAGCATTAACCGAGCCGCTAAATTATGAAGGGGAAGACCGAAGAGTCGGTTTCGAACTGGAGTTTAGCGGTTTAACTCTGGAGAGAACTGTCGAAGTTCTGCAACAACAGTTGTCGGGGAAACGGGTTGCGGTCTCTAAAGCGGAACAAAAAGTTGAAGTGGATGAACTGGGTTCATTTACAGTTGAGATAGACTGGGACTATTTAAAGCGAAAAGCGAAAGCAGAAGGCGGAGACAATTCTGCCTGGGTGCGCGAGTTAGGCAGCATAGCTGAGAACCTGGTACCTATCGAAATTGTTTGCCCGCCATTGACTCTTGAGCAGTGTGAGCGGTTAATTCCTGTGACCGATGCTTTACGGGAAGCAGGTGCGAAGGGCACTGATGAGTCCTGGATTGCTGCTTATGGTGTGCATATTAACCCGGAGGTGCCGTCGTTAGAGCCAAATGTCCTGCTGCGTTATTTGCAGGCATTTTCTTTGTTGCAATGGTGGCTGGTAGAGGCTCACCGGGTTGATACAACACGAAAGCTGAGTCCTTATATTGATAAATATCCTGAAGCCTACATTCGCTTGCTGGTTTCTCAGCAGGAGGTAAGCCGGGAGCAACTAATTAATGATTATCTGGAACATAATGCCACCCGTAACCGGGCGCTGGATATGTTGCCGCTGTTTGCTTTTCTGAATGAAGAAAAAATTATGAAAGCGGTGGAAGATAATAAGATTAAAGCCCGCCCGACATTTCATTATCGTTTACCGAATTGTCAGCTTGAACACCCTGACTGGGATTTAACCGAACCATGGAAAATTTGGTGGATAGTGGATGCTCTGGCGAACGACGAACAGGCTTTAGATTACTGGAAGCAAGCGTTCACTGATGCTGAACGCCCGCTAATAGGGGTTTCAGAAAAAGACTGGAAGGAAAGGTTGCAGCAATGGCTCAAAGACCGCGAGTGGTTGTAACAGGAACCGCCAGACGGTGGTCTCCTTCCTGGTGGTGTACCTGGCTTATTCTTAAGTGTCTTGGGGCAACCCCTGTGCGCGCGAGTGTCAGACACAGCTGTGACCACGAAGGTATCGACGCCGTGATTATTGGCGGCGGCGATGACATTAGTCCATCTGAGTACAATCAACCACCGGAGCGTGACGGCGAATACGACCCCGACAGAGATGAGCTTGAAATTGCCTGGATACGTTGGGCACTGGAAGAAAAAAAGCCTCTGTTAGGTATTTGTCGTGGCTCGCAGCTGATTAATGTAGTGCTGGGTGGTGAACTGAATCAGAATATCCGGGAGCTACGACAGCTAACCTATAATCGGCCCGGGTTATTGCCAACCAAACAAGTGTTTATTGAGCCCCGGAGCCAGTTGGCGAAAATTTGTAAAAAACAAAAGCTGAGAGTTAACAGTCTGCACTCACAAATTGTTAAGCAAACCGGCGTCGGTATGCTTGCCGTGGGTTGGGATCTCGATGGTTTTCTACAGGCTTCTGAAGGGCAGTCCGAACAAACTATTATTGGTGTGCAGTGGCATCCTGAGTATCTTTTTTATGTGCCCAGCCAGCTCAGAATCTTCCGTTGGCTTATCAAACAATAATTGAACATTCCGATTATACCGTCGTCAATATATCAATTTTTTTGATCCATCCTTGAGCCTGATTAGTATAATCGTTCAATTACATAGATAAATATATCATCATCACTTTCTGGAGCATTACATGACCATAGCAAATCGGTTGTACGCGGGGTTTGCCTTTATTCTGCTGTTACTTGTTATAACGACCATTGTCGGTACGTATCAGGTTAGCGAAATCGATAAAACACTAACAAGAGTGAATGAAGTAGGAAGTGAAAAACAACGCTTTGCTATTAATTACCGTGGCAGTGTCCATGACCGTGCTATTGCTCTGCGCGATTTAGTACTTGTGGATGATGCCGCGGATCGCCCTCCGCTGCGTGAGTTAATTGATGATTTAAAGGCGAATTACAACACAGCAGATAAGGGTATGAGTGCTATTTTTTCTGACAGCACTTTAGTTAGCAGTAAAGAACGTGAATTATTGGCTGCTATTGAAGACGTACAAGTGCGTGGACTGGCCGCCGCTGATGAAACAGAGCGTTTGCTGAGTTCAGGTCAACGACAACAGGCGCAGGAATACGTACTGAATGAACTGTCTCCGGTTTATGCTGAATGGCTGAATCGTATTAATACCTTCATCGATTATCAGGAGCAGAATATAGCGTCAGGTACCGAAGGTGTTATGGACCGTAGCGAAAACTTTGCCACTTTAATGTGGTGGGTGACTGCTTTTGCCATTATTAGTGGTGGTATTGCCGCCTGGCGGATAGTGGCCAAGCTGACTCATACCATAGGCGGTGAGCCCGAAGAGGCCGCCGAGGTATTGCAGCGCATTGCAGACGGTGACTTAACGGTTTCAACCCGGACACGCTATGAAGATAGCATGATGGCAGACGTTAACCGCATGGCTCGTCAACTTAGAGAAATTCTGCAGGATGTTAATGATTCTGCTGATACGATTCTGAACTCATCGAACGAGTTGTCTGAAACAGCGAATGATAACCAGCAACTAGTAGTTCAGCAGCAAGAGCAGACCACTCAGGGTGCAACGGCAATTCATCAGATGGCGCAGACGGTGCGAGAAGTTGCTCAGCATACAGAGCAGGCGGCTCAGCTGGCGGACGACACTGATAAAGAGACTGTTGGTGGTAGCCGTGAAGTTGAAGCGACCATTCGCTCTATTGAAGAGTTGGCAAACCAGGTTGAAGGTGCATCAAAAGTTATTGGTCAGTTGTCTGATAACACGGCAGAAATTCATAAAGTACTGGAAGTAATAGAAGGCATTGCAGACCAGACCAATTTACTGGCGTTGAATGCCGCAATTGAGGCCGCCCGTGCCGGCGAACATGGCCGCGGCTTCTCCGTGGTTGCTGATGAAGTCCGCGCACTAGCGAACCGAACTCAGGACTCAACCCGTAATATTCAAAGCTTAATTGAAACCATGCGAGTGAGTGCCAACGACGCTGTTACCGTTATGGAAAAAGGCAGAGAAAAAGCCGCAGAAAGTGTTGAACAGGCACGCTCCGCCGGTAAGTCTCTGCATGCCGTGAATAGCTCGGTTGCAAAAATGAGCGACATGAACGCGCAAATTGCGACTGCAGCGGAAGAACAAACTGCCGTAGCGGAAGAGATAAACCAGAACTTCACATCCATTACTCAGGCTGCTGAGCAAACCGCAGCAGGCTCAGAGCAAATTAGTGAAGCCAGCCGTGAGCTGAACGAACTGGCAAAACGATTAAATAATGGCATGAAACGCTTTAAAATTGCTTAAACCCCTTGATTAGAACGGCTAAAACCCCTACCATAGCGGCCGTTCTGGAGAGGTGTCCGAGTGGCTGAAGGAGCACGCCTGGAAAGTGTGTATACGGCAACGTATCGAGGGTTCGAATCCCTCTCTCTCCGCCAGATACAAAAGAAACCGCCCTTGAGGCGGTTTTTTTGTGTCTGCAGAAAGAGGGGACTGTATGAGAACTGGATTACATCATGCTTTGTAAATACAGCTGTTCACCCAGTCGATCCATTAAGTTCAGTTGTATCTGTAGCCAGTACGCGTGATCTTCTTCGGTATCTTTTAAAATACCGACCAGCATTTCGCGAGTAACGTAATCATCCACTTCTTCGCAGTATTCAATGACTTCACGCAGTGTTTTGGCGTTGTTGTGCTCAAGCTTTAAATCGTTTTCCAGCATCTCCCGGACATCCGAACCTATGGTATGAGGTTCGCGATTGCTCATGTTGGGTTTGCCTTCCAGAAATAAAATTCTGCGAATGAGCAAGTCTGCATGACCGCGCTCGTCGTCAATTTCATGGTTAATGCGCTCATAAAGCTTCATTAAACCCATGTCTTCGTACTGACGCGAATGTGAGGTGTACTGGTCAATTGACGTGAGTTCAAAGGCCAGCAGGCGATTTAGCTGCTCAACGACATTGTTATCTCTGCGCATTATTCAGCTCCTTGAATTTTTGTTTGCAAATAGACCTCGTTACCCAGGCGCGATATCAAATCAATTTGAGTTTCAATCCAGTCGAGATGTTCTTCCTGCGAGTCGAGAATATCGCGTAATGCGTTACGGCTGACATAGTCTTTGTGTATCTCACACTCTTTTATGGCTTCGCGTATTGCGCTGACATCGTTAAACTGGACTTTATGGTCCATTTCCAGCATTTCTCTTGGGTCTTCACCAACGTATAACTTACCCAGTTCCTGCAAATTAGGAATGCCTTCCAGGAACAAAATGCGTTCGATAAGCACATCGGCGTGCTTCATTTCGTTAATAGAGGCTTTATAAACAGGCTTGTTCAGACTTTCGAAGCCCCAGTTACGATACATGCGGGCATGAAGAAAGTACTGATTAATGGCGGTAAGTTTGAGCGTCAGTATTTTATTCAGTTGCTGGATGACTTTAGCATCACCTTTCATAGCCGTATTACTCCTTAATTCACTAGGTATGAATTAAGTGTAGCATACGGAAACCGGAAGTTGAGTCTCTTTACCTGCTTGATTAGAACGTTGTTCGAGGGCTTCGTGAAGAACATCTTTGGCACAGTTTTTACAACAGCCGCACTGTGAGGCTACACCGTATTGCTGGCGTAAGTCTCGCATTGAGTTCACCTCACCAGAAACTACGGCCTGATGGATGACTTTATCGTTAATACCTTTACAAAGACAAACATACATAGACTATCACCTCACTTGATAGTGACAGTCTATGTTAAATGCGAACGATTTGCAATAGTGTTTTATTGCGGTGCGATAAAGCCTGTTTTCAATAAATACAGGGTATAGAGCAGGTACAGGCAAATAAAGATAAAACCGTGTACGCGATTGATACGTCCTTGTCGTGCTTTGCGAATACCAAAGGCCATTAGCAGTAATGTCAGTATGGCCATGGCAACCCAGTCACGGCTTAACACTAAAGGTTCTAGCGAAACCGGCTCGATAACTCCGGCGATACCGACTACCGCTAATGTGTTAAACATATTCGAACCAATGACGTTGCCCAGGGCCAGGTCATGCTCATTTTTGCGGGTTGCCGCAATAGCTGAAGCCAGTTCCGGTAAGGAGGTACCAATGGCGACCACAGTCAAACCTATGACTAAATCGCTGACGCCGAGTGACACCGCAATATTTACGGCACCCCAGACTAGAGCGCGTGAACTGACAATTAGCAGTAATAAGCCAACAATAAGCCAAATAATGGCGGGTTTCATTGGCAGAGGATTAGAGTCCAGTTCTTCAGTGAATTCCTCGGCTAAGCTGTCGTCGCTGCTTTTTGAACCTACCCAAATTGACCAACCCATGTAAGCAGCAAAAACGACCAGTAAGAGAATGGCTTCCAACCGGGTGATTTGGTAGTCCAGCAGGAATACGGCACTTAACAGGGTTATAGCGATTAAGACTGGCATCTCGCGACGTATAACCACAGATTTAACCGCAATAGGAGCGAGCATAGCGGTAATACCTAAGACCAAAGCTATGTTGGTTATGTTCGAGCCATAGGCATTACCCAGTGCCAACGCAGGGTTACCCTGCATTGATGCCAGTGCCGATACGACCATTTCCGGCGCTGACGTACCAAATCCAATAATGACCATACCGATAACTAACGGCGCCATGCCCAGGTGTTTTGCTACTGCGGCTGCGCCTTCAACAAAGCGGTCTGCACTCCAGACCAAAACAGCCAAACCCACAATGACCGCAACAATCGATAACGTCATAACACCCTGTTCCTGTTAAAAAGAAAGGGCGATAGTTTAACGCAGAGTTTCCTTAATAGCATCAATACTTGTTGGGTCGTCAATAGTCGAGGGAACTGCTACGTCTTCGCGCTGCAGAACCTGTCGGATAAGGCGTCTCAATATTTTTCCTGACCGTGTTTTAGGTAGCCGGGGCACAATGTGCAGGGTTTTCAGGCAGGCAATTGCGCCAATTTCTTCGCGTATTGACTGGATAAGTTCCTGTTGTAATTGCTCATGATCAATTGTGGAAGAGTTTTTAAGAATAACAAAACCAACCGGTAATTCGCCTTTTAGCTCATCCGGTTGTGCAACAACAGCGCATTCGGCAACGTCTTTATGGGCTGCCAAAATTTCTTCCATTTCCCCGGTGGATAAGCGATGGCCTGCAACGTTTATTACATCGTCTGTACGACCCATGATAAAAACATAGCCTTGTTCGTCGATGTACCCTCCGTCGCCACTGCAGTAATAACCCGGAAAGGCATTGAGATAACTGCTGTGCAGGCGTTGTTCATCGCCCCATACGGTGGTCAGGCAACCGGGAGGTAAAGGTAAGCGCACGCAAATTGCACCTTCTTCTTTGCTGCCTGAACTTTTCCCCAGTGGGTCCAGTACACTAATCTCATAGCCGGGAACCGGAAAGGTGGAAGAGCCGGGTCTCACTTTTACCGCTCCAATACCAACCGGGTTAGCGCACATTGGCCAGCCGCTCTCGGTCTGCCACCAGTGGTCGTAAACCGGCAGGTCGGTTAGTTCGGTTGTCCATTCATAGGTTGCCGGATCTAAACGCTCTCCGGCCATATAAATGCGTTTCAGTGAGCTTAAGTTATAGCGCTGAATAAACTCGCCTTCAGGGTCTTCTTTTTTTATTGCCCGGAAAGCCGTCGGAGCAGAAAAGATGGCGCTGACGTTATAGTCCTGAACTATGCGCCAGAAGGCTCCTGCGTCTGGCGTATTAACCGGCTTGCCTTCGTAGAGTACACTGCTGCAGCCAAAGAGCAGCGGACCATAAACAATATAAGAATGACCAACGACCCAGCCCACATCGGATGCCGTGAAGAAGACTTCCCCCGGCTTTAATCCGTAAACGTAATTCATGGAAAAATTCAGGGCAACGGCATAGCCACCGTGGTCGCGCACAACACCTTTCGGCTTGCCCGTGGTACCCGAGGTATAGAGAATATAAAGAGGATGAGTTGCCGGTAGAGGAACGGCTTCTACAGGGCTAGCTGTCGTCAGTGCCTGTTCCCAGTCGGTGTCCTGACCTTCCTGCATGTCTGCCTGGCACTGCTCGCGCTGGTAGACAATAGTGCGCGGTTTGTAGCTCGCTTCAGCCAGAGCTTTATCCACAATAGGTTTGTAGGGCAGAACTTTGGTCCCCTCAATACCACAAGACGCGGTGATAATGAGTTTGGGAGCTGCGTCGTCGATGCGAACAGCCAGTTCGTGCGCAGCAAAGCCACCAAAAACGACGGAGTGAATGGCCCCAATGCGAGCGCAGGCCAGCATTGCAATAGCGGCTTGCGGTATCATAGGGAGATAAATAATAACCCGGTCGCCTTTTTCTACGCCTTGTTGCTTCAGGACATGAGCAAAGCAGGCAACCTGTTCACGCAACTGGTTAAAGGTGTAATTTGCTTTGCTTTGGGTTACCGGGGAATCGTAATACAAAGCGACTTGCTCGCCGCGGCCTGCTTCAATTTGTGCATCGAGTGCTAAATAACTGATGTTAACTTCGCCGTCCGGAAACCAGTCTGCCAGTCCATTCTTTTTGACCTGTGCAGCGACTTTAGGCGTTTTGAACCAATTTAAGCGACGCGCTTGCTCTAGCCAAAAACCTTCAGGATCTTGCTGAGCTTCGGAGTAAACGTTTTTATAGGCTTGCATAGCACTACCTCAAATCCTTTTATGCAGAGCCTTTAAGCATATTCTGTTGGCTTAAATTTCCTATTCGACTTAGGTCTAAACCGCTTTGATATAAGTCAGGTTTACCAGAATCTCAGGCGTCTCAACAACAGGAATTCGACAATAGCGATAATTACCAGCGCACCACAGAAAATCATAAATGCACCTTCACTTTCTACCCCGGGCATGCCACCAATGTTTATTCCAAAAACACCGGTTAAAAAACTGAGAGGTAAAAACACTCCGGCAATAACCGAGAGCCAATAGGTGTTGCGATTCATTTTTTCGGCTATGGCCTGCTGCAGTTGCTCGCGCTGCATCCAGACTTGCTCCAGCATCAGGTCAATTTGCTCGAATAAGCGCTGAGTGGTATCGCGCTCATTGATAAGCCACTGGTGCAACTCTGTGCTCATAACCTTTTCGGTTTCGGTACTGAGTTTTTCTAAAGCGGCCAACTGCGGGCGGATAAAGCGGTTAAGGCGTAACAGACGACGATGCAAAGCGGTGAGTTTTATCTGAACCGATGCCGTATTATCAAAGCCTTCACCTTCAATGACTTCCAGTTGCTGTTCTGCCGAGGACACCACATCTTCAATTCGTAAGTTCAGTTGCTCAATTAGGGCAACGATAAAGTCGTGTAACGACTCCGGCCCCATTTGTTGGTCAAGTTGCTCACGCAATTTTGCTATGGATAAAAAAGGGCGCTTACGAAAACTGTACAACGCGCCTTTATAATAGAGTAAGCGCAGGCTGAGCATGTCTTCGGGAGATTCGCCGGTGTTTAAATTAACGCCCCGTAGCAACAGCATGAAACCGTCGGGTAAACGCTGAAAACGAGGGCGGGTGTCTTCTTCCAGTACCGCATCAATCAGAGGCTCAGGTATACCGGCTTGAGTTAACCACTCGGTCAACCCATCGGCATCACGCTGAAAATGAAACCAGGTGTTTTCTGCGGCGCTCGATGGCGACTGAAGTTGTTTTGCGGGATGCTGACTGAAATCCCAGGCGTCAATTAAAAAATCCATAGAATCCTCACATATGACAATTATTCAAAGTCTATAGTGAGGCATTCAACTTGTCATTGTTTTACGGGCTAATTAGTCAGGCAATTCGCACAAAGACGAGTCGAATACCACTAAGTGATCAAAGTCGATATCAATCCCGATTTGTTCGCCTGTCTTTAACGGTTGATGCGAAGGACCTACAGCCAGCACGTGACTGGTGTCGGCCAGCTCCAGAGTATAGAGATAATGAGAACCACGAAAACCGCAGCCAACCACTATGGCCTGCATACTGCTATCGTTATTAATTAATACATCATCGGGGCGAACTAAAAAGTTAACACTCATGTCGGGTTTGTTGTGCAACTGAGAGTGCTCTATGATTCCAAATGCACAATGTAATTGATGTTCTCTTATTTCGCCATTGAGCAAAACGCCGCGGCCAATAAAGTCGGCGACCAGTTGATGCGTTGGTTGATGATAAAGGGCATAAGGCGTTTCCCACTGCAGTAGCTGACCTGAATACATGACGCCCGATTTATCTGCCATGGCAAAGGCTTCCTGCTGATCATGAGTAACCAGCAAGGCGGTAATACCTTCTTCTTTTAGCAATCGTCTTACGTCGTGAGCCAGAACTTCGCGTAGTTCGGCATCAAGACTGGAGAAGGGCTCATCAAGCAGCATCAGTTTAGGTTTCGGAGCCAGAGCACGGGCCAGAGCAATACGTTGTTGTTGCCCTCCGGATAGCTCGTGCGGGTAGCGATTTTGATAACCGTTAAGACCAATGCGGATGAGTAGCTCTTTAACTCGCTCTTCCTGCTGTTTTTTAGGTAAACGATTAATGCCAAAACGAATATTGTCGGCCACGGTTAAGTGCGGGAACAATGAAAAGTCCTGAAACATCATACCCACTTGTCTTTGCTCGGTTGGTATTTGCACCCGGCCGGATGAGACGGTTTTTCCATGCAGCTCAACCTGTCCACTGGAAACCGGAATAAAACCGGCTATAGCGCGCAGCAAAGTGGTTTTACCACAGCCGCTGGGGCCGAGCAGGCAGCCAATATCACCTGGCTCCAGAGACAAACTCAGTCTGTCTACGATGAGGTCACCGGAGAGCTGGATGCTGACTGCGTCAATCTTCAGTAATGTGCTCATTTACTCTCCTGTTTTCAGTGTTTTGCTGCGTAAGGCCCGGGACAGCATAATAACCGGAATTAACCCGACTGCGACAATCATCAATGCGGGTGGCCCGGCATCGGCTAAGCGTTCATCTGACGCCATTTCAAATGCGCGCACCGCCAGGGTGTTAAAGTCAAACGGACGTAACACCAGCGTGGCCGGTAGTTCTTTCATGACATCAACCAGTACTAAAATTAGCGCAGCCAGCAACGGGCTGCGGAGCAACGGCAAATGAACCCGCCATAAAATACGTTTACCGCTGGCGCCCAGAGTTCGCGCTGTATCGTCCATTTGCGGTGTAATTTGTTCCAGCCCCGAGTTAACGGTTTGCAATGACACGGATAAAAACCGAACGCTGTAGGCAAATAAAAGCGCGATAACGGTACCGGAAAATAATAGCCCGGGATTAAAGTCAAATATCCATTCACTAGTAGCGATAATTTGATTATCAAGCCAGGCTAAAGGTGACAACAACCCAACCGCTATAACAATACCGGGAATAGCGTAGCCCATGCCCGCCAGGCTGATAGCGGCCCGCAAGGGACGGGTAGGGTGGCTACGGCGACCATAAGCAAGCCATAACGCCAGAGCGACAGTGATTAATGCGGCTAATAAACCCAACCAAAGCGTGTTAAAGGTTAGCACCCAGAATTCGCTTTGCTGCCATATTTCAGACTTCTGAACCGACCACCAGAGGAGTTGTGTTGCCGGTATAATAAAACCAAGCACGACGGGTAGCCAGCAAACCAGCGAAGCCAGCGCCGCCCGCCAGCCGCTTAATGGCCGGCGTTGAGGAGGCTTGGTTGCAGAACGCTGCTGATAAAAACGAGCCCGGCGTCTTGAGTAACGCTCGACCATTATCAAAATAATGACAAATACCAGCAGTAAAGCCGATAGCTGCAGCGCTCCCTGCGCATCACCAATACCGTACCAGGTGCGGAAAATACCTGTGGTAAATACCGTGACTCCGAAGTATTCCATGGTGCCGTAATCGGCCAGAGTTTCCATTAACGCCAGAGTGACGCCGGTTGCTATAGCCGGACGCGCCAGTGGCAGAGCAACTTTCCAAAAACTTCTTAATGAGCTGGCACCCAGGGTTTTCGCACTTTCAAACGCGGTTGTCGATTGCTGCATGAAAGCGGAGCGGGTAATAAGGTAAACGTAGGGGTAAAGAACAATGCAGAGAACAAAAATAGCACCGTTCAGACTGCGTATTTGCGGAAACCAGTACTCACCTATATTGACGGAGAAAATGTCCCGGAGAAGGCCTTGCACAGGGCCTGCATAGTCGAGCAGGCCGGTATAGGTATAGGCCGTAATGTAGGCGGGCATTGCTAATGGAAGTAATAACGCCCAGCTTAGCCAGCGCCAGCCAGGAAAGTCGTATTGACTAATACACCAGGCAGTACTTACCCCAAGCAAAGTGACACCGGTACCGACAGCGAATAATAAGATCACTGAATGACCGATGTATTCCGGTATCACGGTTTGCCAAAGATGTTGCAGAGTGTCCCATTGAGGGTTCAGTAACGACAAAGCTACCACAATGAGTGGTAGCCCTATCAAGACCGCGACGGCAAACAGCAACAGCGTGCCACGGTTCATTTATGCATCTCCTGGTAGCAAATTAACGCCAGCCGGCACGGTTCATTAAGCGCACGGCGTCGCCGTTATTTTCACCCAGAATATCCATTTCAATGTCATCCTGCTTAAAGTCACCCCATTGCTGGAGTGTTTCACTCCACTCAACGCCTTCGCGAACCGGGTATTCATAGTTTGCCTGAGCATACCATTTTTGTGACTCTTCAGAGACCAGGAACTCGATTAGCTTTTGAGCCTCGTCAACGTTTTTAGCGTGTTTGGTGATACCTATACCAGAAACGTTCACATGGGCACCTTGTTTGTCCTGAGCTGGCCAGAATATTTTCACTTTTTCGGCCGCTGCACGCTCTTCTGCGTCATCGGAGTTCAGCATATGGCCAAAGTAGTAGGTATTAGCAACTGCGATATCGCAAACGCCAAAGGCAACGCCTTTAATTTGGTCACGGTCACCACCAACCGGTTTACGGGCAAAGTTTGCGACAAAGTTTTCTGCCCATTCTTCCGTTTTTTCTGCGCCGTGGTGTTCAATTAGCGCAGCAACTAACGACTGATTATACAGGTTATTGGAAGAGCGAATGCAGATACGGTCGTTCCACTTATCATCCGCCAGGCTTAAATAAGATTCCAGTTCGTCCGGGTTAACGCGCTCTGGCGAGTAAAAAATTGGGCGGGCGCGTAAACTTAATCCGAACCAAAGGTTGTCGGTAGAGCGAAAATGCGAAGGAACGGCTGAATTAATTTCGTCAGAGCTTACCGGTTGGAATGCGTCAGCTTGAACAGCGCGGTGCAAAGCTCCTGCGTCAACGGTTAAGAATAAATCTGCCGGGGTATTTTTGCCTTCGGAGTTAAGCCGGGCAAGTAGCGCGTCGGCTTTACCGGTTAGTAAATTAACTTCGATGCCCGTTTCTTCGGTAAATTTTTCCAGAACGGGTTTGATCAGCGCTTCTTTTCGGGCTGAGTAAATATTAACTTCAGCGGCGGCGCTAGTGAAGGACACCAGTGTCGCAGAAGTCGCAGCAAATATTGCCAGTAGTGAATGAAACTTACGCATTTCAGATGACTCCTTAACGAACTATCTTGAGAGAAACGCGATGATTATATCAAACAAAGCGAATAATGATAGCCATTCTCATTTAAAAAAATAGTCATCTAAATTCGTTATTTGAGGGTAGTCAGAGTGTTAGCTTCTGCTATTCTAAAACGACTTACTTTCAGCGGAGAAATTATGTCTGACTTATCGATGCTTGCCCTGATTGGCGTATTGTCCATTAGTTGTCAGTGGTTAGCGTGGCGTATTAAGCTGCCGGCAATACTGCCGTTGTTAATTTGTGGCTTACTGCTAGGGCCCACTCTGGGGTTACTTGAACCAGACTCGCTATTTGAGGATTTACTCTTTCCTTTTGTCTCATTAGCGGTGGCGGTTATTTTATTTGAAGGCAGCCTGACCCTGAAATTTGAAGAAATTCGTGGTCATGGTCGCATGGTAACCAACCTGGTTAGCATCGGCATGCTGGTAACCTTTGTTGTTATCGCCATACTAACGCATTTTATTATGGGCTATGGCTGGGAAATTTCAGCCTTGTTCGGAGCCCTTGTTGTGGTCACAGGGCCGACCGTTATCCAGCCCATGATACGGTCTATCCGGCCGATTAATAAGTTAGCGAATATTTTGCGCTGGGAAGGCATTATTATTGATCCGCTGGGTGCCTTGCTCGCGGTATTGGTATACGAGTTTATTATTGCCAGCCAGGACGTTGCTTTCCTGCACGCTTTGCAGGCCTTTGCAACTACTATCGCTTTGGGCTTTGCTCTGGGTTGGGGCGCAGCGCGCTTGCTTGGCCTGGCTCTGGGGCGAGGCTGGTTTCCGCATTACTTACAGAACGTTGCTACCTTAACCATAGTGCTGGGTGTTTTCGCGTTATCTAATGCGATTCAGCATGAGTCTGGCTTATTGACCGTTACGGTTATGGGCATGGTTATGGCTAATACCCGTAACCTTAATATGGAAGAAATACTGGAGTTTAAAGAAACCCTCAGTGTGCTTCTTATTTCCGCGCTTTTCATTATTCTGGCCGCCCGACTGGATTTTTCAGAGTTTGATGCGCTGGGGATACCCGCGGTTATTCTAATTGCCATTATTTTGTTTGCCGTGCGCCCTTTGGCTGTGTGGTTGTCTGCGATAGGAACAGAATTAAGATTTAAAGATAAGGTTTTATTATCCTGGATAGCGCCCCGCGGTATTGTTGCGGCGGCAGTTTCTGCATTATTTGCGTTAAAAATGGAAGAATCTGGCTGGACCGAAGCCGCGGCGGTTGTTCCACTGGTTTTTCTGGTGATAATGACCACCGTTGTATTGCAGAGTTTAACCGCGAAACCATTAGCCAGAATGCTTGGGCTGCTGGAACCACAAGCCAAAGGCTTCTTAATTTTCGGTGCTAACCAAATGGCGCGGGCCGTTGCAAAAAGCATACAGGAAAGCGGCATCCCCGTTCGTCTGGCTGATACTAACTGGGAAAACATCAAGTTAGCGCGGATGGATAATTTACCGGTGTATTTTGGTAATCCGGCATCTGAGCACGCCGCTAACAACATTGACCTAACTGGCCTTGGTCAACTGTTAGTTATGTCACCTTACAAACAGCTGAACCCCTTAGTGTCGATGTATTATCAGGACTGGTTTGGTTCCAGAAAAGTGCATGGCCTGAACGGTGGTGAGCAGGACTACCGGGCCAGCCACCAGTTGACTGAAAACTACCGCAAAACATTAAACTTGTTTGGCGACAGCGTAACTTATTCAAAACTTGCCAGCCTGCATTTTAAAGGCGCTAAAATTAAGTCGACACCTATTACCGACAGTTTTAGTTTTGCAGACTATCAGCAGAAGTATGGAACTCGTGCCTTGCCGATGTTTGCATTGGACGATGCCGAAAAACTCCATATCTTTACCACCGAAAGGGAATTGATACCGCAGCCGGGTTGGACGGTAATAGCCATGATTTCAGCGGAGCCTGAAGAAAATGACGTCGAGCAGGATAACGCAGAACGAAAAGAATGATGTTGTCGGCTGCCCTCAATGCGACTGGGTAAGCCGACGAGTCGTTCTTTCGGCGAATGAACGAGCTGAATGCCCACGTTGTGGGTACATTCTGGAGCATGGTAAGAAAGCAAAGCATTTTACTTTGGTGGCAATAGCCACCTCGGCTCTGGTCATGCTTTTAGCCAGTCTATCGGTCGACTTTATTCGTTATTCTGCGGCCGGTGTTGAACAGTCAATGACCCTACTGGACACTGCGTGGCAGCTTTCTTATTTTCACGAAAAAGTATTGGCTGTGTTAGTTCTTTTAACGGTTATTCTCATTCCGTTTATTTACCTGGTGAGCCTGATTTGGGTTTACAGTCATGCTAAAAACGCAGCACGAAACCGAAGTAGTCTATATTTACTGCGCTTAACCGAACATCTAAAACCCTGGTTAATGACCGACGTTTTCCTGCTTGGCACTTTGGTGGCGTTGGTTAAGATCTCCAGCCTGGCAGATATTCGCTTACTGGAGGGCTTCTGGAGCTTTAGCGCCTTTGTTGTGCTGTTACTTTTCGTTTATGAGCGGGTGAAACAGACACCCGTTTGGCGGCATTTGATTAAAACGCCACAGTCAGCACCTGACGGTCAACCCGGAATGACAGCATTTGAACAAGGGTTACAGACTTGCCCGGTATGTTATGCACTGAATTCTCAGAACGCTGATACTTGTTACCAATGCACAGAGCCACAGAAAACATCCTGGTGGCGTAGGCCAGGCACAACGGTCGCGTTAATTACTGCCGGCGCTATTATGTTAATTCCGGCGCATTGGTTACCGGTTATGGAAACCGTCCGATTTGGTAGCGACCAACCGTCAACCATAATTGGCGGAGTAACGGAGTTATGGCAAAGTGGGGATAAACCAATAGCGGCTATTGTTTTTGTCGCCAGTCTGGTTATACCTGTGGCTAAAGTACTGGTGCTGATAACTTTGCTAATATTAGCTCGCTGGCAAACCCCGCAAACGGTTCGCCACCGTCTTATTTTATTCAAACTGACGGACTGGATAGGGCGCTGGTCAATGATCGATATTTTTGTTGTTGCGATACTGGTAGCTTTGGTTCGTAGTGGTTCCGTTATGTCGGTTTACCCGGGCAGTGCTGCGGTTTCATTCGCGGCAGCTGTGGTTCTTACTATGCTTGCAGCGATGAGTTTTGATACACGCTTATTCTGGCGAGAGGCAGATAAATGACAGAGAGTTCAACGACTAAGGTCCGCAAATTTTCCGGCATATCACCGGTCTGGATTGTACCGCTGCTGGCTCTTGCTGTGGCGCTTTGGATGGTTTGGCAGGATACGCGCGGAACCGGGCCCACTATTACTGTGGCGGTAGGGGACGCGGAAGGCATCGAAGCCGGAAAAACTCAGGTGAAAGTTCGTAACGTAGACGTCGGACAGGTTACTGAAGTGCGCCTGTCGGAAGACTTTTCTTCGGCTGTTATAGAAGTGGCGATGAACGAAGGCACCGAGCGAATGTTAAACCCGGAGACCCGAATTTGGGTAGTAAAACCCAGAATTGGACGACAGGGAATTAGCGGGTTGGGAACTTTACTATCAGGTGCTTATATTCGTTTGCAGCCAGGAGACTCTAAGGAGCAGCAGTCGCATTTTAAAGCACTGGAACAGCCACCTGTTACTTCTCAGGAAACTCCAGGGCGCCGGTTAAATTTGACCAGCGAGGGGCAAACCAGCGTAACAGTAGGTGACTCAGTGCAATATCAAGGTTTCACCGTTGGTCAGGTAGAGCAGTCGGAGTTTCAGGTCGATGAACGACAAACTCGATATCAAATTTTTGTAAAGGCTCCTTATGATGAGCTTATTACCGAAAATACGCGGTTCTGGTTGCAGCGGGGCGTTTCTATTCAGTGGAATTCTCAGGGACTGGACTTGGCTTTGGGCTCCATCGAGTCCCTATTGGGAGCCAGTGTGACTTTTGGTGTTCCTGAAGGACAGCCACGGGGGGATAAGCTTACCAGTGAACAGGAGTTTGAGCTGTTTGAAAGTCTGGAGGAAGCAAAACAGCAAGGCTATATTCACGGTATTGATTACGTTGTTTTACTGGATGAGTCTATTGCGGGTCTTGAAAAAGGAGCTCCTGTTCAATTTAAAGGGGTGCGTGTTGGTACGGTAAGAGAGGTGCCGCTGCGTTGGTTCCCGGAAAACGGTGATGAAGCTCCTTTAAAACGTATTCCCATTCTTATTCGCTTTGAACCTGAGCGCCTAAGAGGGTTGGTGGCCGATACCGATATTGAAAACTGGGAAAGACGTTTGCCAGAATTATTTAAGCAGGGTTTAAGAGCGAATATCCGAGCCTCTAACTTGTTAACCAATACCTTATTTGTCGATGTTCGCTTTTATCCGAACGCTGGTGAGAAAAGTGGCGACGATATATTTGCCGGATACCCGGTTATGCCGGCAATGGCTAGTGACTTCACTCGACTGGAAGAAAAGTTAACGGCGCTATTGGATAAGTTCAATCAGTTGCCACTGGAGCAGGGACTTAATGACTTTTCGGCAGCGATGAGTTCGGTCGACAGTACGGCCAGGAAGCTTGATAGTGTGTCGGAAAGTTTGGCGGCTATTGTTGAGCAACCACAAATGAAGCAATTGCCTCAGTTATTGCAGCAAAATCTTATTCAGCTGAAAGAGCTTACCGGCAGTTTTAATGAAGGTTCCCCGACACGACAGCAGCTGAATCAAACGTTAACTGAAATTGAGCAGCTCTCACGTGAGTTAAAACCGGTAATTGAGTTGTTACAGGAACAGCCGAACTCGCTTATTTTTAGCCCATCTATAGAGCCCGATCCGGAGCCGAAAGCTTATGAATAGCAGATATTCTTTTCCAAAAATACTCAAGCCGTTTGTTACTGGTGCAGCAATTGCGTTGCTCGCCGGGTGTTCCTCTAACTCATATGAGATAACGCAATATCGACTTCCACATTTGAGTGAGTCCGCGGAAGCCTTGTGTCATGCGGATAAGCGTCCTGTATTTGTGGGTGATTCAGCGGCGAAACCCGGGTTGCAGCTACAGCAGGATGAAACCCGCTGGCATAGTGCCCGGCAGCACCGTTGGAGTACGCCTCTGGCGCATCAACTTCAGCGTAGTGTTCAGCGCCTTTTGCTGGCTGACAATTGTGAAGGCAAGCTAACGGTTTGGGTTGACGATTTTTATGGAAGTAATGACTCACGGGCCGTTGTTGCGGGTCACTGGGAGTATAAAAGTCAGGATAGCCAGACGGTGTTGAAAGGAACCTTTACTGAAAGCACGCCGTTGAAAAGTGACGGCTATCCTGCGTTAGTCAATGCTCTGGATGAAGCCTGGCTTAATGTTATGGACACCATCAGCCTGGGAGTAGGGCAGAAGCTGGCGCGTTAAAAGCGCCATTCTCCACTCAATTGAACGCCCACTTCGCCGTCGTAATTGCTGCCGTCAAGGTATTGCAGAGAGAGTTTAACTAACCCCGAAAAAGCAGGTTCAGTGCGCCGCAGTAAAGCCCGTGACAGAGTGTCATCGTCTTTTTCTTTACTATGACTGACCAGCGCCGTCCAGGCAGAACCGTCGGCTGAAAACTGGCGATAGCTGGCAGATACAGTCTGACTCTCACGGGGGAAAGGCGAGCCGGGATTACGCTGGTGGTTCAGAAAGTATTGTCTTTGATTTTCGTCCAGCGAATAAAAGTCGTGTTCTTCTCCGCCGTCTAACTGACTGTATTCAACCGTGAAGCTATGACGACGTTCTTTAGAGCCTGTCATCCATTGTGCGCCCAGGGTATATACCGGTTTGTCGTCGGTTTCCAGTTTTCGGTCAATACCCAGTTCTGCGTAAGCTGAAAACTGATGAGTCCCCCAGTCGAAACCGGTTCTGGCATCGGCGGTCAACATCCGGTTGTCGGGGCGGTTGTCGCCGCTCTGCTCAATGGCGCTAATGCCGAACCATAAATGTTGAAATAACTGACTGGAGAAGCGGATGCCGTTAACCCGGTAATGGTCGCTGTATCCGTCGTCCTGATAGGCGCTGAATAAACTGATTTTGAATGGATTCATTCCGGCTGGTGGATAATCAGGAGCGTAATCGATTCGAATTTTAGGCATAGGGCGTGCATTGTTAGAAAACAGCAAGCTGCTGTGCTCTGCCGGCCCCCAACGCAGTGGCAGTGAGTCCAGACTGAAGCTCCAGTCATTCAGGTTGTAAGCTAAGTAACTGCCATCCAGAGTCTTTTTGTGATCACCTTCAAAGGGGTCCTGACGATAGTTTACCTGAATTCTTGCCGCCCAGTTTGTACCGTGCATACTGCGACTTAGGCTAATTTTGCCTTCCTCATAGGTGTCGTCGCCGTAATCCTGAACTACCTGCTCGCTATCCGTTGCACCGATATACCATCGTGTTTTAGGCCCATTCTGAGCTTGTGATAATTGATGACGCACATGGCGTAATGCTAATTGCTGGGTTGGGCTCAAACCTTTTAATTCAAGCGCATCCAACTCCGGCAGTAAGCTTTTCCAGGTTATTGGAAATTGCTGAATGGGTGTTTTGATAAGCCCTGATTCAGCTAATACAATCAAGCTGTTCCGCAATTCCGCATCATTTGCTTCAATCCATACGGAGCTAAGCGCAGAAGGGGTCATGAGTAAGCTAAGACCACCAGCAATAAGTGTGTTACGAAAAAATGAGATGGATGACATGAAACTGATTTGAATCCCTATGACAAATTACGTTCTATACTGCCAGAAATTTTAACACTAAGACAACGGTTTATCTGCGCTTTTCAGTTATAATATCAAGCCTTGGAGGTTTCCTTATGGCTTTTAAAAATTTTTTGGTGGCAGGGTTATTCCTCGCCGTTCTTAGTGGCTGCGGGCAGGAAGGTACAACCGATTTGCACAGTGCTGAAGTCAAAGCTCTGGACGAACAGTTACTGCCTAATAATAACTGGCAACTGAGCCGGGCAACGATTGAGCTTAGTTTTTGCCGTAACCGCATTAATGAGGCTTTGCTGGCATCGGAAGCCGAACTCAGAGGCTGGCGCCTATCGGGGGAAAGTACGGCCTTTCCGCCGCACAGAAGCGAGGGCATAAATGCTTTATCAAAGCTTTTCAAACAAACCGATGTTTTACTCTGGCAGGCAGAAGGAAATGTCAGTGCACAACGCTATCATTTGGTCAAACCAGCAAAGGCTTCTAAAGGCGAAGTGGTTGATGCAGTTTTTCCTGCTGTCGTCAGCTTATCCGCCATTGATGAAGTGTGTCATGCAGCAGTCGATGACTCTGAATATTGAGCAAACTTTATTCTCCGAAAATTCGTAGAGTTAGCAAGTTTTTGAAAAAAATTTCTGCGATTCAGTATAAGTAAACTAAACTGAAGATTAGAGGCGAACGCAGAGGGGGAGTCGTTATGTCTATTGGGCTAGATATTGAAAATAAATTGCGGGAAGCGTTTACTCCAGTACATCTGGAAGTAGCGGATGAAAGTCATATGCATTCAGGCGGAGCTAATGCTGAATCTCACTTTAAAGTGGTCTTAGTGACCCCTAAGTTCAGTGGAGAGAGACTTATTAACCGTCACCGTGCGGTTAATAAAATTTTAGCGGATGAACTAATGAATCATATCCATGCACTGGCGTTACACACCTATACCCAAGGTGAGTGGGAGCAATTGGGAGAGTCCAGACGTTCACCGAACTGTCTGGGTGGGTCGAAAATAGCGGCAAATTAAGAAAAATTACGCATGTCTGATGTGTTCCTGTGGTTTGATTGGTTACAATAGCCAAAATAATGCGAACAACAGGGATACATCAATATGATCATTAAGCCAAAAATTCGCGGTTTTATCTGCACCAATTCTCATCCAGTGGGTTGTGCCGAAAACGTCAAACGTCAAATCGAATTTGTCCGTAGTAAACCTGCCATCGCCAATGGCCCTAAGAATGTTCTCGTCATAGGTTGCTCCACAGGTTACGGACTTGCCTCAAGAATTACTGCTGCCTTTGGCAGCGAAGCTCATACTCTCGGTGTTTGTTTTGAGAAAGAGCCTACGGAAAAGAAAACAGCGACAGCTGGTTGGTATAATACTGCCGCTTTTCATCAAGAAGCGAACAAAGCTGGTTTGGCTTTCCATTCAATTAATGGCGATGCATTTTCTGATGAAATTAAACAGGAAAGTATCGACTACATTAAACAAAACATGGGAAAAATTGACCTCGTTGTTTACAGCCTGGCATCACCTAAACGTAAAGACCCCGATAGCGGCGAAGTCTACAGTTCAGTGTTAAAGCCAATAGGCAAACAATACACAACTAAAACCTACAATACGGACAAAGATCAGGTACACGAAGTGACACTTGATCCGGCTACTGATGAAGATATTGCCAATACGGTAAAAGTCATGGGCGGTGAAGACTGGGAGCGCTGGGTTAAAGCTCTGCATAATGCAGGCGTGCTGGCCGAAAACTGTCAAACCACTGCTTATACCTACATAGGTAAAAAACTGACATTGCCAATTTATGGTCATGCAACCATTGGTCGTGCAAAAGAAGATCTTGATCGTGCGGCATCAGAACTTGTCGCCGAGTGCGATGATCTTAATCTGAAAGCTTACGTTTCTTCATTAAAGGCGTTGGTAACACAAGCTAGTTCGGCAATTCCTGTTATGCCTCTTTATATTTCATTAATTTATAAAGTCATGAAAGAAGAAGGCACGCACGAAGGTTGCATCGAACAGATTTATCGCCTGTTTACCGAAGGTTTATATAATAGTAACCCTGAGCTTGACGAAGCAGGTCGGCTTCACATGGACGGTTACGAAACTAACGATAAGACTCAAGCGAAAATAGAAGCCCTTTGGGAGCAAGTCACTCAGGACAACTTCCATCAGCTTGCCGATTACGAAGGATATCATCAGGAGTTCCTGCATTTATTCGGTTTTGGCTTCGATAATGTCGATTATGACGCGGATATTGATCCAAAAGTAAACTGGTAAGCGTTGTGGGAAAAATGCTAAAATCCCAACGATAAGTGTGGAAAATGTTTCAGGTTGCCGATGACAAGCCCCCTGAAGGCGGTTGTTTGTGTCGGTAACTATTTGATTATTCAGGTTTCCAGTCCTGGTGGCTGGTTGTGATGAATCTTCCCTTAACGAGTAGTGCAAACGCATATGATTACGATCAAGAAAGGGCTGGACATCCCTATAAAAGGGGCGCCCCAGCAAGAATTATCCGACGGTAAGGCTGTGACGACAGTTGCTACCCTAGGTGAAGAATACGTGGGTATGCGCCCAACCATGCACGTGAAAGAAGGTGACCAGGTTAAGAAAGGTCAGCTGATTTTCGAGGATAAGAAAAACCCTGGTGTCAAGTACACAGCCCCTGGTGCTGGTGTAGTAAAAGACATCCTGCGTGGTGAGCGTCGAGTGTTGCAGGCGGTTGTTATTGAGCTGAAAGGTGACGAGCAAGTTACTTTTGACAAATTTGACAGCGACAAGCTTAACTCATTAGGTCGTGAGAAAGTTCAGGACATTTTGGTTGAGTCTGGTCAATGGACAGCTCTTCGTACCCGTCCTTATAGTAAGTCTCCGGCATTAGATGCAGAAGCCAGCGCGATTTTTGTTAACGCGATGGATTCTAACCCATTAGCTGGTGACCCAACTTTATTTATAAATGAACAGAAACAAGCTTTCATTGATGGTCTGAAGGTTCTTTCTAACCTGACCGAAGGTAAGTTGTTTGTTTGTAAAGAGGGTAATGCTGAAGTGGATACTGGTGACGCAGATGTCACGCTGGAGTCATTTTCAGGCCCTCACCCATCAGGTTTGGTTGGTACTCATATACACTTCCTTCAGCCTGCTAGCATCAAACGCCCGGTATGGCACATAGGTTATCAGGACGTTATAGCTTACGGTAAGTTATTCACTACAGGTGAAATCTTTACTGACCGCGTTGTCTCCGTTGCCGGAGAAGGTGTGAAAGAACCTCGTCTACTGCGTACTCGCTTAGGTGCTAACTTGCATGAGTTAACGGATGGTGAGCTAAGTGGTGATAATCAACGTATTATCTCAGGGTCAGTCCTGCATGGTCACACTGCGGATGACGAGCATGCCTGGTTAGGTCGTTTTCACAATCAGGTTAGTGTTATTCCGGAAGGCAATTATAAAGAGTTTTTGGGCTGGATACGCCCGGGCTCTGACTTGCACTCAGTAACACGTGCTTATGCCGGACACTTTAATCCGAAGAAGTTATTCAGCATGACAACGTCACTGAATGGTTCTTCACGTTCAATGGTTCCAATTGGTAACTACGAACGCGTAATGCCTTTGGACATTCTGCCGACATTACTGTTGCGTGACTTGTTATCAGGAGATACTGATGAAGGTCAGCAACTAGGTTGTCTGGAACTGGACGAGGAAGACCTCGCATTGTGCACTTATGTTTGCCCCGGGAAGTACGAATATGGCCCGGTGCTGCGTGACTGTCTCACTAAGATTGAGAAAGAAGGCTAACCATGAGCTTGAAAGACACACTCGAGCGTATTGAACCGCAATTTGAAGAAGGCGGTAAATACGAGAAGTGGTACGCGCTTTACGAAGCCGTAGCCACTATTTTGTACACACCAGGTACTGTGACTAAGTCGGCTACGCATGTTCGTGACCGTATCGATCTTAAGCGCATTATGATTCTGGTGTGGATGATGACGTTCCCGGCAATGTTCTGGGGTATGTACAACGTTGGTAACCAGGCTGCTTTGGCTTTGGCTGACGGTTATGCGCTTTCTGACGTCTGGCAGGTTGGGTTATTCCACTTGTTCGGCGGCGAGTTAGGCGCTAGTGCTGGATGGGGCACGAAACTTTGGTATGGTGCCTGTTTCTACGTACCTATTTATGCGGTTACCTTTATTGTTGGTGGTTTCTGGGAAGTGTTGTTTGCGTCTATTCGTAAGCACGAAGTTAACGAAGGCTTCTTTGTTACTTCGGTTTTATTCTCCCTGATTTTACCGGCGACAACACCATTGTGGCAGGTTGCTTTAGGTATCACTTTCGGTGTCGTTATTGGTAAGGAAATTTTTGGCGGTACTGGCCGCAACTTCCTTAACCCGGCACTAACCGGTCGCGCATTCTTATACTTCGCTTATCCTGCCAGCATGTCAGGTGATTCCATCTGGACTGCCGTCGATGGCTTTTCTGGTGCAACAAACCTGGGTAAAGCGGCTCTGGGTGAAATGGATTATGGGAATACTCAGCTTTGGTGGGACGCCTTCCTTGGTAACATCCAGGGATCAGTAGGCGAAGTCTCAACCTTACTGATTTTGATTGGCGGCTTAGCGTTAATTTATTTCCGTATTGCCTCCTGGCGCATCGTTCTGGGTGTCTTTGCTGGTATGGTTCTGTTCTCCGGACTACTTAACCTTGTTGGTAGCGAGACCAATCCAATGTTCGCAATGCCTTGGTACTGGCACTTAGTATTAGGTGGTTTTGCCTTTGCAATGATGTTTATGGCTACCGACCCGGTATCAGCGTCCTTTACCAATAAAGGGAAGTTTGCGTACGGCTTGTTAATTGGTTTTATGACGGTCATGATTCGTGTCATTAACCCGGCATTCCCGGAAGGCATCATGTTGGCCATCTTATTTGCTAACGTATTTGCACCGTTATTTGACCACTTTGTAGCACAGGCAAATATCAAACGGAGGTTAGCGCGCAATGGCTAAGAAAAATGAAAGTTTAGGCAAGACCGTTGGTGTCGTGCTGGCGCTTTGCCTGGTTTGCTCAATTGTTGTTTCTGGTGCTGCTATTGGTTTGAAACCAATGCAGGAAAAGAATGCGGCACTTGATATGCAGAAGAACGTTTTGGATGCTGCCGGTATTCTGGAAGCCGATACCGACGTTGTTGAAACTTACAAGCAACGCATCGATACCATGGTTGTCAGCCTTGAAGATTTAACCGTTAAGGAAGACATTGACCCGACATCTTTTAGCAACCGCAAAGCAGCGAGTGACCCTGAAAGAAGTAAAAAACTTGAGAAAAAGAACGACCCTGCTGGTTTGGGTACCCGCGAAAATTTAACACAGATTTATCTTGTTAAAGATGAAAGCGGCGAAACAACAGGTCTTGTTCTTCATGTTCGTGGCCAGGGGCTATGGGGAACCATGTACGGCTTGCTGGCATTAGAAGGCGACTTTGACACTGTTAAAGGCGTTAACTTCTACGAGCACTCTGAAACTCCGGGGCTTGGTGGTGAAATCACCAATCCGGCCTGGGTAAAAACTTGGCAAGGTAAAGAAGTTTACGGCGAGGACGGTAACGTCCAGTTTGAAGTGGTAAAAGGCGGCGCCAAAGGCGAGCACGAAGTTGATGCGCTTTCTGGTGCAACTTTGACCAGTAATGGTGTTGAATACCTGGTTCAATTCTGGATGGGCGAAAATGGTTACGGTCCATTACTCAAGAAACTTCGTGAGGGAGAGTTGAACAATGGCTAATGTAAAAGAAATGAAGTCCGTATTATTCGGACCGATATTCGCCAACAACCCCATCGCACTGCAGATCCTTGGTATCTGTTCTGCATTGGCTGTAACGTCGAAAATGAGCAACACCTTGGTTATGTGTATTGCACTAACTGCGGTTGTCGCGTGCTCTAACTTATTTATTTCGATTATCCGGAATCATATTCCGTCAAGCGTACGTATTATTGTCCAAATGACAATTATTGCGAGCTTGGTTATTGTCGTTGACCAGATACTAAAAGCTTACGCTTACTCAATTTCTAAAGAGTTGTCAGTGTTCGTTGGCTTAATCATTACTAACTGTATCGTTATGGGTCGCGCAGAAGCTTACGCTATGAAGAGCACTCCGTTTATGTCCTTCCTGGACGGACTGGGTAACGGTTTAGGTTACTCAGTGGTGCTGTTGGTTGTTGGCTTCATTCGTGAACTCTTTGGTTCAGGCAGCTTGTTTGATGTACAGATTTTACCTCTGGCATCACAAGGTGGTTGGTTCGAGCCGGTTGGCTTGTTACTGATGCCACCTAGTGCCTTCTTCATCATTGGCGGGTTTATCTGGGTACTGCGTACCTTCCGCACTGAACAAGTTGAACCTAAGGAGTAATGGTCATGGAAAACTATATCAACCTGTTCATCCGCGCGGTTTTCATTGAAAACCTGGCATTGTCCTTCTTCTTAGGTATGTGTACGTTTTTGGCTGTATCTAAGAAAGTAAAAACAGCATTTGGTCTGGGTGTCGCGGTTATTGTTGTATTGGGTATTTCGGTACCGGTTAACAACTTAATTTACCACAACATTCTGGCCCCAGGTGCTCTGGAATGGGCTGGCTTCCCGGATGCGGATCTAAGTTTCCTGAAGTTTCTGACCTTTATAGGTGTTATTGCCGCTATTGTGCAGATATTGGAAATGGCATTGGATAAATATGTACCTGCACTTTACAACGCACTGGGTATTTTCCTGCCACTCATTACCGTTAACTGCGCTATTTTTGGTGGCGTAGCTTTCATGGTCGAGCGTGATTACAATTTTGGCGAATCCGTTGTTTTCGGAATTGGTAGTGGTGTTGGCTGGGCTTTAGCTATTGTTGCTTTGGCTGCAGTGCGCGAAAAACTGAAATATGCAGATGTACCTGATGGCCTGCGTGGCTTAGGTATCACATTTATTTCAGTGGGTCTGATTGGTTTGGGCTTTATGTCGTTCTCCGGCGTATCCTTATAACCAGTGTGTTGAATCGGTAAAAAAAGGTACGAATCGATGCAAGAGATATATCTCGGTGTAGGGATGTTTACCATCATCGTACTGGTTTTGGTTGCGATTATTATGTTCGCAAAATCAAAGCTGGTACCTCAGGGTGATGTGGAAATCCTGATTAATGACGACGAAGACAAAAAAATCGTGACCCAGCCAGGCACTAAACTTCTGGGCGCGCTGGCTAATGCGGGTATTTTCGTCTCGTCAGCTTGTGGTGGTGGTGGTTCATGTGGCCAGTGTCGTGTCACAGTTAAAGAGGGTGGCGGTGACATATTGCCGACTGAACTTGACCACATTACTAAACGTGAAGCTCGTGAAGGCTGTCGTCTTTCCTGTCAGGTTAACGTTAAACAGGACATGGAAATTGAATTACCAGAAGAAGTTTTTGGTATTCGTAAGTGGGACTGTACGGTTAAGTCGAACGATAACGTAGCAACCTTCATTAAAGAGTTTATTGTTCAGTTACCGGAAGGCGAAGAAGTGCCTTTCCGCGCAGGTGGTTTCATTCAGATTGAAGCTCCACCGCATCACGTTAAATACAAAGACTTTGATATCTCCGAAGAATATCATGGAGATTGGGATCGTTTCGGTTTCTTTGATGTTGAGTCTAAAGTTGACGAAGAGGTTGTACGCGCTTATTCAATGGCTAACTATCCGGAAGAAAAAGGCATTATTATGCTGAACGTCCGTATAGCAACGCCGCCACCTAACGACTTAAGCTTGCCTGCAGGCAAAATGTCATCGTACATTTTCAGTCTGAAGCCAGGCGATAAAGTCACAATTTCAGGTCCATTTGGTGAATTCTTTGCCAAAGACACTGACGCTGAAATGGTCTTTATTGGTGGTGGTGCCGGTATGGCGCCAATGCGTTCTCATTTGTTTGATCAGATGCGTCGTATAAAAACGGATCGTAAAGTATCGTTCTGGTACGGTGCGCGCTCGAAAAAAGAAATGTTCTATGTTGAAGATTTCGACATGCTGGCCGAAGAGAACGAGAACTTTGACTGGCACGTGGCATTATCTGATCCACAACCGGAAGATAATTGGGAAGGCGATACTGGCTTTATTCACAACGTTCTTTATGAGCGTTATCTTAAAGACCACGACGCACCAGAAGATTGTGAGTTCTACATGTGTGGACCACCGGTTATGAACGCGGCAGTTATCAACTTGTTGAAAGACTTAGGCGTTGAAGACGAAAATATCATGTTGGATGACTTTGGTGGTTAATTCATGATGCTATCGAAATTGTCGATTGCTAAAATTTGGCTAGCCCTTCTGGGGCTGGCCTTTTTAGTTTCTTGTTCTGATTCACCTGAGAAAATATCCTTTAGCGGTAAGACTATGGGAACCACCTATAGTGTCACTGTCTACTCTAAGGATCCCAGACACAACAAAGAAGAGATTCAGAAGAAAGTTGATATAGTGCTCAAAAGAGTTAATGCACAAATGTCGACTTATGATCCAGAGTCTGAACTCTCCCAGTTTAATCAGTTTAAAAGTACCCAACCTATGGTTATTAGCCGCGACCTTGAACGGGTAGTTAATCGTGGTCTCGAAATTGCTGAGGAAACGGAAGGTGCTCTGGATATAACCGTTGGTCCCCTGGTGAATCTTTGGGGCTTTGGTCCTCAGGCTAGGCCAGAAAAAGAACCGTCTGAAGAAGAGTTGAATGCGGTTCGTGAAAAAACGGGCTATCAGAAACTACGCGTAGAAAATCATCAGTTGATTAAAGACAACCCGGAGCTATACGTCGACCTGTCGACTATTGCCAAAGGCTATGGCGTCGACAGAGTTGCTCATTTATTAGATCAATTGCGGATAAAGCAGTACTTGGTGGAAATTGGCGGTGAGGTTATTGCAAAAGGCGGCAAACCGGATGAAGCATTATGGCGCCTGGCTATAGAAAAACCGGTTTCAACGGAACGTGCGGTGCAACGTGTTGTCCAATTTAAAGACGGCGCTTTGGCGACATCGGGTGATTACCGGAACTATTATGAAGAAGATGGTAAACGATATTCGCATATTATTGATCCGGTAACTGGTGCTCCAGTGCAGCATAACTTGGTTTCTACTTCAGTTTATGCTGAGGACACAATGTCTGCCGACGCTTATGCAACTGCATTATTTGTAATGGGAACGGAGAAAGCAAAGTCCTTCGCAAAAAAACACAATATGGCAGTTATGCTCATTTATAAAACCGATGACGGTTTTGAAGAGTATATGAGTGAAGCATTTAAGCCGTTGTTGGCTGAGCAGTAGTAGGAGTTTTAATGCAAACCTTTATAATGGTATTCGCCTTATTCATCATCGTTGTGCTGGCAATGGCCGTTGGCTATATTGTACAGCGCAAGACAATTTCCGGCAGCTGTGGTGGTATCGGCGCTCTGGGTATGGAAAAAGCCTGTGACTGTGATGAACCATGCGATAAGCGAAAAGATAGAATGAGAAAGGAACAAACCTGGAAAGAAAACCAGATTCATTGACCCTTTTAGTCATAAAGGTTATAAACATATAACTTTTAGTTAATTTGGAGGGTGGCATGAAACCAATAGATATTCAGACAAACGCAAACGAACTTTATCTGGATTGTAATGCTACCACTCCGGTACTTCCCGAAATTATCCAAGCTGTTTCGCATACGATGGAAACAGTTTTTGGTAACCCTTCAAGTAGCCATATTACGGGCTTAAAAGCTCGTTATATTCTGGATACCACGCGTCAGTTAGCTCGTAAAATTGTTGGTTTGCCTTCAGGGCGGCTTATTTTTACCAGTGGCGCGACAGAAGGCATTCAGACGGCCGTGGTTTCTGCAATTAATGCAGCTATGCAGGTTGCTCCCGATAAGCGAAAAAAATACCTGCTGTATGGTGCCACGGAACACAAAGCCGTGCCCCAAGCTTTAGCTCACTGGAATCAGTTACTTGGACTGGAGGCAGAGCTTGTTGCCATTCCGGTTGATAAACAAGGCCTGTTGGATAACCAGTTTATTGCTGAGCATGTCAAAGATGCTGCCATGATATGCACTATGGCTGTTAACAACGAAACCGGTGTTATTCAGAACTTAAAACAACTGGAAAAGACAATACGTCAGCATAGCCCGGATGTACCCTGGATGGTTGACTGCGTTCAGGTACTAGGGAAAAAAGCTCTTAATTTAGATGAAACAACCATTGATTACGCTCCGTTTAGTGGCCATAAGCTTTATGGCCCCAAAGGTATCGGGTTTATGGCGGTTCGGGATTCAGCACCTTATACCCCTTTAATTATTGGTGGAGGGCAGGAGTCAGGCCTGCGTTCCGGAACCGAAAACTTACCCGGAATAGCAGCATTAAATGCGTTATTTGAATTGATGCTGGATGGCAGTAACCGTCGCTTTCATAGTGAAGCTAAATTACAGAATTATCGATCTCAGTTGGTTGAAGCCCTGCGGTCAGCTTTTCCCTCTATTGTATTTAATCATGATTTTGAGCTGTCGGTTCCTACGACGCTGAACTTCTCCGTAGAAGGAGTTGCCTCGCGCGATATTATGGATGTTTTTGACGCCTGTCAGATAAGAGTGAGTTCAGGCTCTGCATGCAGTTCTAAGGTAACAAAAAGCTTTGTTTTAGACGCTATGGGGCTGGAAGAGTGGCGCAGCGGTTCCGCTATTCGATTATCTTTTGGTCCGGCAACGCGACAAGAGGAAATTACTGAGGCTTGTGTACGTATAAAACAAGCTGCTGACGCATTAAGAAATTCCTGTCTAATTGTTGCGGACACGAATAACGATAACGACGCTCAGTTAGATGGTGTTGTGCAACTGAAGTACGATGATCATTGCTGTTACCTGGTGATAGATAAGCAAGCTAAAGAAATAGCCGTTATCGATCCTCATCCGGCTTTGGCTGGCAGAATTGAAAATATTGTCAGCTGCCAGCACTATCGAGTGAAAGCTGTGGTATCGACATCAGCTGATTCAATTACCAGCCAGTCCATCGAGTTGTTATTGCCAATACTTATGCCTGACCAGTCTATAGACGAGTATGATGTATTTGGCTGGCCGCATTCTGCGGCCGATTCGTGCGACGCGGTTCCGGTTGAGTGCGAAGGCAGCGTCATTGGCTGTGTGAGTATTGGTGAGCGGCGTTTATTTCGAGTCGGTAGCCGTAATCCGGTTTATGTATTAAGTGAATCAGCCACACTGAAAAGTCGGGTTGCATCAGACTTTTTATTTACGGGGGCTGAGGCAGCATCAAGCGCTTATGAGTGTTTTATCGGAGAGAATACGCTTATTTGCCCGGGACAGGATTCGGAGCACCATATTGTTTACACTCCTTGTGAATTAAACGGCGACTGTCGTGTTGATGATGGCGTTAATATTCCGGTCGGAGATACTGACGAATTCTGGCATCGCGATGATTTGTTAATTGTTGATGTGCGAGAGCGGCAGGAGCACGTGTTGTCCGATATTCCCTGTAATGCAGAGGTGGTTAATGTACCATTGACTGAAGTCATTCAGTTTATACACAGTAACTCACACTTGCGAGAACGCGATATTATTTGCTTATGTCGCTCGGGCAACAGAAGCCAGGTTGTCGCTAACGTGCTTAAGCGGCACGGATTTAATAGCCGTCACTTATTAGGTGGGCTGGCTTTATTAAGTTCTCCAGCCGCTTAATGTACGTGAACTGTTAGAGCTTAGGGCGCTGTTGCGGCGCCTGCCATTGCAAACGGCCAACGTAGCCGTCTTTACCAACCAGCCAGCAACTGATATCCCCATGACACTGAATATTCCAGATGTTGGCATCAGAGAGCTTAAACCATTTCTTAGTTTGTAGGTTAAGTGCCGCCGCGCCCTGGGGGTTAGACGTTAGTAACCAGGAACCGTTGTGATCGATAAGGCTCAAGCTATAAAGAGCGCCTTTAATTGGTGGCCCGGGCAAGGCTTCAAATTCGTTATTTTGATAATGCCATAAACGATTTTCATCGCCAGAAGCATCATTTAAGTCACCACCAGCAATATAAAAGGTTTTATCGTCAATAGGCCACACACTGGTAATGCCCGCCATAGGGCCTGCTTCCATTGGTGTTTCTACCACACGAAAGCGAATGCCAAACGAGCCTTTAATTAATACTCGAGCTTTATCAGCATTACCCGTTGCAATCATCCAGTTGTCGTTATTAAAGCGGGCACAGCTGCCACTTGAGGCGAAACCACCTTCATTAGATTGAGGCGGCTCGGCGACCGCGCTGCGAACTTGCATCCAGTTGCGACCATCGGCACTGCGTACCATCCGCCATTCATCTCCAACACTGTCGCCATGTACCCAGGCTTCGCCGCTAGGAGAAAGTGCCATGCAGTTGAAGAAGCTGTCCGCTTCGCCGCGATAACGCAGACGCCAACTGTTACCACCATTCTCAGTATAGTAAATACGTGACTGACCTCCTGTACCAACACTTAATGCATAGGCGCGGCGGTCATCAATAGCTTCAATATCGCGAAAATCCAGATCATTAGGTCCGGGTTGAAAATACTCCCAGCTTTTCCCTGAATCTGTGGTTCTGGCTACGGTTCCTTTCTCACCGGAGATCCAAATAGTATCGCGACTAACAGGACTTACCCCCACCCATTGTTGCTGGCGGACGTTATCAAAAATTTCGATTTCCGGAGGCTCAGCAACTGCTGACAAACTGAACAATGCGCTGAAAGGCAAAGCGAGCCTAAGTATATTAACGGCTCGCTGCTGTAGCTTCGATGTCATAGACGTAACCTAATTAATTATGCATGTTATTGAGTGTAACACGTTTCCTTTTTACCGATACGTCAGTTCGAAGCTGCCGGTTTACTGGGCGTCGAAACACAATCCATTATCAGAAATGCTGTCGTCACTCATCAGATACAAATAAGTCGGCATCAGATCTTTTGGTGTTTTAAGTGACTTCGCGTCTTCTGCCGGATACGCTTTTGCACGCATCGCTGTGCGGGTCGCGCCGGGGTTAATGACGTTGGTGCGTAATTTGGTATCTTCATACTCGTCGGCAATAACCTGAGCCATACCTTCTGTAGCAAATTTACTGACAGAATATGGTCCCCAGAATGCCCGGCCTTTTCTTCCTACGCCGGAAGACGTGAAAACTAAGGAGGCATTCGGAGACTTTTCCATTACCGGAATCAGTGCCTGAGTCATGGCAAACTGACCCGTTACGTTAACCTGCATAATGTCGTCCCAGCTGTCTTTCTCAATGTGCGTAAAAGGGGACAGAATGCCAAGCAACCCAGCGTTATGCAGTACGCCGTCAAGTTTACCGAACTGATCGGCAATGGTCGCTGCCATATCGCGGTAATGATTTTCTGTCGCGCCTTTAATATCTAGCGGAATAATTGCCGGTTGTGGGCTTCCCTGAGCGATAATTTCGTCATAGACCGACTCCAGCTTGCTGACCGTACGCCCCAGTAAAATAACTGTAGCACCATGTTCCGCGTAGCTCAGAGCGGCTTGACGACCAATTCCGTCGCCTGCACCAGTAACTAAAATAACCTTATTTTTCAATAATTCAGGGCTTGCCTGATAATCATGTACGGTTTTAATTTCCATAACAGTTTCTTAATACCATTGGACTGTGGTCGGGTGAGTGGGCTATTGTAACGATATTCGAGTAACTTCTCAGCAAACGAACGAAAAATCGGTAAAAAGCCTTTCATCTTATTTGATACAGGTGTATAAAAATCGTTAAGAGAAGACGTAAAATAACAAATCATAAAAAGAATTGAGGATACCTCATGAAGAAATTATTACTTCCGCTTGCAATTGGTTCTGCACTTAGCCTTGTAGGCTGTGGTAGCGGTGACGAAGCTCCTGTTACAGAAACTGAAGTTAGTGTTGCTGCGTCTCGCGTAGTTTTTGATCCGTCGAATGGTGCTTTACCTGTACCAACAAACATACTCTTAAGCGGATCAGTTGACGGTACGTTGAATTTGCCGGTTGAAGATGCGTCAGATATAGCAAACCCTCAGGTTGCTATCAATGGGCTTGATGGCTGGGGTACGCACTCAACCTTAACTTTTAATTTCTCATTACCAGTTGATGAAAACGGTGAGAAAGTCACTATTGAAGCTGCGAGCCTGGAAGCTCAGGGTTCAATACGGGTATTTGAAACGATTCAGGGCGGCAGCGCTGTTTCTGAGCAATGTGCCGCTGCAAATCCTGCGGCTGTATGTGCCGTAACAGGTGAGCTTGAACACAATACCGACTTTACGGTTAAAGCAACGGGTGAGGGCAGTGTTGCCGTTGTACCACTGCGTCCATTCAAACCTAAAACCGGTTACCTGGTGGTATTGACCGACAATATTCAAGACTCCCTCGGTCGCGATGTTAAACCATCACAAACCTATACATTAATGAAGCGTAATGCCGATGAGAAGCCTGTTTCAGGTGATGCAAGTGCAGTCTCTCTGCAGCGCCTGGTTAACAGTTATGAAGGTTCTTTAGAGCAGTTTGGCGTTGATCCTGAAGGCGTGATTTACAGCTCGAACTTTACTACACAGTCTGTGGGTGATGTTTTGGGCGCGACTAAAAGTTTACTAGGACAACGGGTTTCGGCTTCTAATCCACCAGTGCTTCAAGCCGTTTCTCAGGGGATTACTTTGAATACGGTTTTGTCCGGCGCAGGAATTACTGATCCGAACGTTCTGGCTGTAGCAAGTGCAGCAAAAGTTTATGGAGGGCAGGTAGACTTACCTTATTACTCGCCGTTACCTACTACAGAGAACCCAAATGCACCTTTGACAGGACGGTGGACGGCTCAATGTGATAGTCCGGCTGCTATACTAAATGCTTTGCAGGCTGGTGAAATTGATGCTGCAGCTGAGGGAATCAGTGCTGCAATGATTGATGATCCAAAATTGATGCTGCCGCCTAACGACTGCTTTGATATTGAAGGTGTTGATGAGGAACGCAATTTAACTCGATATAATCCTATTCCTGCAAATCAGGGCGATCAGACTATAGAAGCGTTTATTACCATTCCTGATTTGGCAACGGCAAATGGCGTGCGAGCTACAATGGGGCTTGATCCTTTAACCGCTCCGGCCAATGGTTGGCCTGTTATTATCTTCCAACACGGTATTACGGGCGAGAAAGAAAATGCTGCAGCAATAGCGGGGACTTTCGCAGTAGCCGGATTTGCGACTGTTGCCATCGACCATCCATTGCATGGCGGGCGTGCATTTGATGTCGACAATGACGGCACTGATGATATCGACGCATCCAGTGAAAGTGGCGTTACCGCTTATATGAACTTAAGCAGTTTATTAACGACACGAGATAACTTGCGTCAGTCTATTACTGACCTTATTGGGCTTCGTCTAAGTTTGAATTACTTTCAGGATGCGGGTGCTACAGAAGAACTAAACGGTCAGGATGTGCATTTTGTTGGACATTCTTTAGGCGCAATTGCCGGAACTGGTTTCACAGCCTTAGCTAATACGTCTTTCGGTGAAGACAGCCCGCTTGCGGCTCTTGATGGACAGTTTTCTGTTCAAGCCTCAAGTTTAGGTATGCCAGGTGGTAGCATAGCGAGTTTCCTATTGGCTTCTGACAGCTTCGGACCGACTATTAAAGCAACTTTACTCTATTCGTCTAACCCAGAGTTTAAAGCGGCGGCCGACCAGGCTATCGCTGGCGGCGCGACTCTTGAAGAATTCTACGCAGGATTTATGGCACAAGCGTCAGAACAGCAAGTTGCGCAAATTAATGCAACTCTTGAACAGTTCGCTTTTGCGGCTCAGACCGTTATCGATTCAGGCGACCCTGTTAACTATGCAAGTAGCGTAGTCGCATCGGAAACACCTGTACTTATGATTGAAGCTGTAGGTGATGCAGTAATTCCAAACGCAGTTGAAAATAAACCTTTGGCAGGTACCGAACCTCTAGCCGGATTACTAGGTTTAGAGGGCATTTCTGAGACAACAACACCTGATGGCAATTCAGTGTCGGGCATCGTTCGTTTTGGCGGTGATGCAGAGCACGCTTCATTAGTTAGTTCAGAATCGTCTGCGGCGGTTACGGCTGAAATGCAGCAACAAATCGCATTTTGGTTTGCATCTGATATGATGCAAGTGACAATCAGCGACGCAGATTTGGTAGAATAATCTCAGGTTATTGAACACTTGGTATTCAAAGGCCGGCAGTTATGCTGGCCTTTTTCGTTTTAGGAGAGTGGTATGGATTTTGTTGCTGATATTGGAGGTTTTTTACTAAAAGCCGCTATTATTGTGGTGGCTGTTGGTTTTATTGTGGGCCTTATTGCTCAGGCGGCGCAGAAACAGAAAAAGAGTAAAGGTGACTTACAAGTCACGCATTTATCTAAAGAGCTGAATGAGCTGAGTGAACAATTGAAAATTGAGCTTATGGATAAAAAAGCTCAGAAAAAAGCACTGAAAGCGTTAAAGAAAAAGAAGGCTGTGCAGAATAAAGAGAAACGTCTTTTTGTTATTGATTTTAAAGGCAGCATGGATGCAAAAGAGGTCGACAGTTTACGCCATGAAGTCAACGCTATTCTAAACTTGGCCACCGAGAAAGACGAAGTACTGGTAAGGCTGGAAAGCGGCGGTGGTGTGGTTAATGGTTATGGTCTGGCGGCGGCTCAGTTGCTGCGTTTAAGAGAGCATAACTTAACCGTTAATGTTGCTATAGATAAAGTGGCTGCAAGCGGCGGTTATATGATGGCCTGTGTTGGTCATAAGCTCATGGCGGCACCTTTTGCCTTTATCGGTTCAATAGGCGTGGTTGCGCAAATACCGAATTTTCATCGGCTTTTGAAAAAGCATAATGTCGATTTTGAGCAATTAACCGCGGGTGAATATAAGCGCACTTTGACTATCTTTGGTGAAAATACTGATGAAGGGCGTCGTAAGTTTAAACAGGATTTAGAGGCCATTCACCGTCAGTTTAAGTCTTTTGTTCAGGAAAATCGTAGCGAGCTGGATATAGACAAAGTAGCAACAGGCGAGGTCTGGTCAGGTCAGGAAGCAAAAGAGCTTGGCTTAATTGATGAAGTGATAACCAGTGACGCGTGGTTAATGAAACAGCATAAAGGTTTTGACGTATTAAAATTACAGTATGTTATCCGTAAACCGCTAAGTGAACGTTTTGCGAAAGGTATGTCTGTTATTATTCATACCTTAAAATCTTCCTTAACCCGGTCAGATGTCGCACAATAGAAGGTGTTCAGCGAGGCTTACAGTTTTATAGCTGCTTATTTAAAAGCTTTCTGCTAGGCTGTCGCAGTTTTTTAGAATGAATAATAAAGGACGCTTATGAGCGAAAAGAAAAAACTCAGTCTGACTAGCCGCATTGTTATCGGCATGGTCGCTGGGATCATTCTCGGTACCATTATTCGTTACGTTGCCGGTGATAATGCCTGGGTTTCTTTGTATTTAACCAATGGTCTTTTCGACGTTGTTGGTCAAATATTCATTACCTCTTTGAAAATGCTGGTTGTGCCATTAGTGTTTGTATCACTGGTGGTCGGAACCTGTTCCTTAAGTGACCCTAGTAAGCTTGGGCGCTTAGGCGGAAAAGCAGTGGGCATGTATATGGTCACCACGGCCATAGCAATTACTTTTGCAATTGGCTCGGCAATTCTGGTGCAACCGGGCTCGGGTATTGAGCGTGCTTCAGATGCCAGCTTTGAGCCCAGTGAAGCACCATCGGTCAGCGAAGTCATTGTTAATTTGTTTCCCGACAACCCCATTAACGCGATGGCTGAAGGCAATATGCTGCAAATTATTGTGTTTGCATTGCTGTTCGGTATTTCTATGGCCCTGGTTGGTAAACCGGGTGAACGTTTGAAAGGCTTTTTCGATGATTTGAATTCGGTCATCATGAAGTTGGTTGTTATTTTAATGAACCTGGCGCCTTATGGTGTATTTGCGTTAATGGCTAAGCTGTTTACGGAAATTGGCGTGGAAATGATAGGCAGTCTGGCGAAGTACTTCCTGCTTGTGCTGTTTGTGCTGCTCGCTCATGGTTTAATTGTTTACCCCTTATTTATGCGCGTTCTGGCACGGGTTAAGCCGGGTATCTTTATGCGTAAGATGCGAGACGCTCAACTGTTTGGCTTTAGCACAGCAAGCAGTAATGCGACTATGCCTATCACATTAGAAACCGTTACCCGTCGTTTAGGTGTTAGTAACAGTGTCGGTTCCTTCACTGTGCCGCTGGGCGCTACCATCAACATGGATGGTACGGCTATTATGCAAGGTGTTGCTACCGTCTTTATTGCGCAGGTTTATGGCCTGGACTTAGGCGTTGCTGAATACCTGATGGTGATTATGACTGCGACGCTCGCGTCTGTCGGTACAGCTGGCGTGCCCGGGGTTGGGCTTATCATGCTAGCCATGGTGCTGCAGCAAGTTGGTTTACCGGTTGAAGGTATTGGCCTTATTATCGGTGTGGATCGCTTGTTGGATATGACCCGAACCGCAGTTAACGTAACCGGTGACGCGATGGTCAGTTGTGTGGTTGCGCGCTCAGAAGGCGACTTTGATGAAGATGTTTATTATGACAACGACGCTGGCAAAAAGCTGGAAGAGCTCTAACGGCTGACGTTTTTCCGGTTATTACTTTGAGAGCCGGTGCACACTCAAGCGTGCACCGGTACTCCTGAGTGAAAACGTAGCTCAGTATCTTCAGACATAATCAATTCTGCTTCCCACTCTCTGAACTGATTAACCCGCTCGGTAATGTCCGTATCGCTTAGCTTCTGCGCTAACTCGAGGTAATCTTGATAATGGCGTGCTTCTGAACGTAGCAGGGACACGTAAAAGCGAGCTATATCCTCATCCAGATAAGGAGCCAGTGCGGCAAAGCGCTCACAAGAGCGCGCTTCAATAAGAGCGCCTATAATTAACTTATCAATTAAGGCCTGCGGCTCGTATGTACGTACATGCCGGATCAGGCTGGCCGCATAACGCGATGCGCTGAGCTTATAAAGGGGCACATCACGCGCCTGCATTATTTCAAGAACCTGCTGGAAGTGATGTAGCTCTTCCCGAATTAAACGGGACATTTTATCAATAATTTCGTCGGCGTATGGTTGTGACTCTGCGGCTTGTAAAGCGTGAGACAGCTTCTTGCTTTGTTTAAGTTGTTGAAAATCTCCGATACCGCGATAAACCAGGTCTTCGTATGGCTGCAGAGCGTCAAGCAGGGTTTGTCCGTGATCTTTATTAACGGCATAACGGCGCAGCAATAAGGCTGCACTTTGAGCCGCTTTTAGCTCACAGTGCAAATGATCCAGTAAGATGACGGGCAGATTCTCAGCCAGCGACGCTTGCTTAACCCACTCAGGAGGCGTTCGGCAAAGTAAAAACGAGTGTATTGGGTCGAGTAGATTTAGATAGGGTTCGACGAGACTATAGTTCACAGCGATCCTTCTTGGCGTAAAAGGTGTAATAAGAAATTAACAACTAACCCTTTGTTCTATAACAAAAGGCCTTGACAGAATACCGGTGGTGCTGAATATTAGATACATGGGGTGAATTTTTCAGCAGTACCCGCATCAAAAATTATAACGTATTTACGAATTTGGCGGTATGACCGCGAACTATGGGGAAGTGAAATTATGATACTGAATCATATTTGGGGTTTATACGCCCATCCAGCGCAAGAGTGGAAATCGATAGACAGCAAGCGTGAGAGCTTTCTTTATTCGTGTTCTCATATTTTACTGATAGCAATATTACCTTGTCTGGCAGCTTACTACGCTTCAGCTCATATCGGCTGGAGTGTTGGTGCCCGCGAGTCTATTTATCTTACCCAAAGCAGTGGCATCATGCTTGGCGTTGCAATGTATATTGGTATTTTGGGAGCCACGTTTGCGTTGGCTTACTTAATTTACTGGATGGCAAAAACCTTTGGTGCTGATCCCAGCTATACGAAATCGCTTGAATTAGCAGCTTACGCGGCAACTCCGGTTATTATGTCGGGGATAGCGTCAATTTATCCTGAGCTGTGGTTTGTTGCTTCCGTTTTTCTTATTGGTGTGGCTTATTCGGTTTACCTGCTTTACTCAGGCCTACCGGTTATTATGCACATTCCGGAAGAACGTGGCTTTCTGTACGCGAGCTCGGTAGTGACCGCAGGTCTTATTGCTATGGTTGTATTAATGGCAACAACCGCCATTTTATGGACCAATGGTTTTGGGCCAGATTTTATTTCTTAAGGTAAATGCTAAATAAAAAAATGCCCGGTTCTGTTTAACCAGAACCGGGCATTTTTTATTGTTTTCAATAAAGTGCTTTCGTAAAAGTTATTTCTTCAGGTAATGACCCGCCAGACAAGTAACCGGAGCTGCTGTTGGTTTGCCGTGTTGCCAGTCTCCGCCTTCCACACCGCTACCGGCAATATCAATATGGATATAACTTATTGGGTGCTCACTATCAATGCCATGATTGTCCAGACCGGACACCCCGGTCAGAAATGCCATTGGGAACTGGTGTCCACGTGGCGTAGCGGCAGAAGGACCGTTGTTAGATGACAAGAGGTCATCGCACAAGGTACGGCCTTTAACAAAGTCAAAGTCTTCACGACGTGACCAGGATATTTCTGTTGGGTCACCATAGGTTTCGCCTGCATTGAATAGAGCCTGAGCCAGATTTTGACGACGTGCATGGCCATTGGGTACCAGAGCGCTGTATGGACCTTTTGAAAGGGCTGCGTGGCCTGTCAGAGTTGCTACCGTATACAATTCGTGTTCGCCATCACTTTTTGCCGCTTCTTCGCGCAAATGCGACAACAAGTCGGCCATTATCAGACGGCCTTCGGCATCGGTATTACCAATGCGGACACGCTTGCCGCTGTGGCCGGTAATAATTTCATCAGCAACAAAAGCATCCGAACCAATGCTGTTACGTACCGCGCCTATCTCAGCAACCACATTAAGGTGTTCTGGCTGTAATTCCGAAACCGTTTTTAAGAAGCCGGCAACGCCTGCGGCACCACCTTTATCTCGACTCATACCAGCCATATGACCACCGGTTTTTAAGTCAGCACCACCGGTATCGTAAACAATACCTTTACCGGCAAACATGACCGTACGTTCCGGGTTGCTGCCGTGATACTCAAGGCGAATAACACAAGGGCGGTGACGCTCCACAGCCATTGATGAGCGACCAACGGCTGCCAGCAAAGGGTACTCATGTTGGAGTTGCTGGTAGTCATCGATAACCGTGACCTTAACCGAAGTGTGCGCAAAAGCCTGGCGGCAATACTCAGCGAATTTGGGTGGTGCCATACGCTCAGGTTCGGTACCTGCAAGATCGCGAGCAACGCGTTTACCGGCTTCAACTGCCATAGCCCATTCAACGTCAAGCTCTCCAACTAAAATGACGTTCTGAGTCGGTTCAATGGCTTCTTCACCATGAGCTTCACGAGCTTCCAGTGGCTGGTAAAGTGCCTGACAAAAGCCAAGGTAAGCGGCTAAAAAGGCTTGTTGGTAACGTTCGTCATTGATATTGACATTATTCAGTGCAATAACCGGGTGGCGGGCGCCGGCATCCTGTGCAACTTTTGCTGCTGCATGTGCCGCATCGAAAACTTGACGGACATCGTCAAAGTCACGGTTTAACGGCCCGGTAGGCGCCGCGACCAAACGCTGGCCCGGAACACCGTCTGCTTTTAACAGCAACGGCTGTTTGCCCACTCTTTGATCGGTGATTTGTGCCTGCTGGATAGTTTCAGCCAAAGCAGAGTCGTCAATAGAATCAAAATTTCCAATTAAGATAAGTGCGTCGGCACCATCTTTTGAGTATGCGTCAGCCAGTGAGCTGACGATTTGCAACTGTGCAAATGCCATAGGTAAAACCTCTTAATCAGTTTGTCGGTTAAGCGCGACGCCAGCGGGTGCCTTCAGCACCATCCTCTAAAACAATACCCATGTTGGTTAGTTCATCACGGGCTTCGTCTGCTGCAGCCCAGTCTTTATCTTCCCGGGCCTGGTTACGCTTGGCGATCAACGCTTCAATTTTGGCGACATCGTCGTCGTCACCTTGTAAAAACTCTTCCGGAGACTGTTGCAGCAGCCCCATTACCTCAGCCAGCTCAAGCAAAACGTGCGCTAACTGCGCGGCTGTGTCCGGAGCACTCTCGCGGTTGCGGTTAATTTCCCGGGCAATTTCAAATAACACACTCATGGCTTCCGGTGCGTTTAAGTCATCGTCCATTGCCTGCTGAAAGCTCTGCCAGTATTTGCTACGCAGTTCTTCGCTGGCGGTTTGCGGTGTTATGTCACGCAATGCGGTGTATAAGCGCTCCAGAGCGGAGTGCGCCTGATCCAGATTTTCCTGAGTATAGTTCAACTGCGAGCGATAGTGGCTCGACAACAGGAAGTACCGCACCGTTTCCGCGTCGTATTGTTCCAGTACGCTGCGAATCGTAAAAAAGTTACCCAGTGACTTCGACATTTTTTCATTGTCGACCTGCACCATACCGCTGTGCATCCAGTACTTTACGTACTCAGATTGATTTGCGCAGCAGCTTTGAGCTATTTCATTTTCATGATGAGGAAAAGACAAGTCAGAGCCGCCACCATGAATATCGAAAGTGCTGCCTAAGTGCCTCTTATTCATTGCTGAACATTCAATATGCCAGCCCGGGCGACCTTCGCCCCAGGGCGAAGACCAGCTGGGCTCTCCGGGTTTAGCACCTTTCCAGAGCACAAAGTCGAGCGGATCTTGCTTGGCTGCATCAACATCAACCCGCGAACCGGCTTGTAATTGCTCTAAGTCCTGACGACTGAGCTTGCCATAATCGTTAAATGTGGAAACATCAAACAGAACGTCGCCGTTACCGGCTTCATAGGCGTTGCCGTTTTCAATAAGGCGTTCAATCATCTGGATAATTTCATCCATATGACTGGTTACACGTGGTTCAATATCGGGACGGACTAAGTTCAACGCGTCAAAATCTTTGTGCATTTCCCGAATAAAACGCTCAGTCACCTGATGAAAATCCTCTCCGTTTTCTGCTGCACGTTTAATGATTTTATCGTCTAGATCAGTAATGTTGCGGACGTATTTAACGCTGTACCCCAGCTTGCGCAGATAGCGCACAACAATATCAAAAGCGACATAAGTTCTGGCATGGCCAATATGGCAGTAGTCGTAAGTGGTAACACCGCACACATAAATACCCACGAGGCCGGGTTGAATAGGCTCAAATAACTGCTTTTTGCGGGTGAGGGTGTTAAATACGGTTAATGCCATAAATAGTGTCTCTTACTTTTAAACGGTTAGCGATGAAAACTGGGGGCTTATGATACCACCTATGGTACGGCTCTGGTACACTATTGGCTGGTTTAGTCAATGAAACAGGTACATTCAATGCAAGTCGTTTTACATACCAATCATGGTGATATCACTTTAGAAATGCACAATGAAACCGCGCCTAAGACTGTAGATAACTTTTTACAGTATGCCCGTGACGGTTTTTATGACGGCACAATTTTTCACCGTATTATTAGTAACTTCATGGTGCAGGGCGGTGGTTTTGAGCCCGGCATGAAGCAAAAAGAAACACGCGCGAATATTGAAAACGAAGCGCCGGCAGCAAAACCCAATGTGGTTGGCTCGGTGGCTATGGCGCGCACGCCCGATCCTCATTCCGCATCGTCTCAGTTTTTCATTAACGTGAACGACAATGCCTTTTTAAACTTTCAGAATGAAACACCGAATGGCTATGGTTATTGTGTATTCGCTGAAGTTGTTGAAGGTATGGATGTGGTAAACACCATTAAAGACGTGAAAACCGGTTCAGCGGGCTTCCATCAGGACGTGCCGGTTGAAGACGTGGTTATTGAAAGTGTGTCGGTTAAAGACTGATTCCATGACCACCGGTTTTATCGCTGACTTACATTTAAGTCCGGGGCGGCCAGATATTCTGGCTGCTTTTGATGACTTTTGTCAGCAACACCAAAATCTTGATGCGCTATATATTCTAGGTGATTTGTTCGATGCCTGGCTGGGCGACGACGACACCAGCGAATTTGCGGCGCAAGTAAAAAGTCAGCTGAAGCACATGACGGATAGCGGTGTACGCCTTTACTTTATGGCCGGGAACCGTGATTTCATGGTGGGTGAGCGTTTTGCCAGCGACGTTGGCTTAACTCTTCTCCCGGATGAAACGGTCATTGACTTGTATGGCGAGCGGATACTGCTGATGCATGGTGATACCTTATGTACGCTGGATAAAGGCTATCTGCGTTATCGGGCTATTATCCAGAATGCTATGGTCAAAGGTATTATGCGCAGCTTACCCTTGTCCTGGCGTATGCGTATTGCTAATCGGTTACGGCAAAAATCCAGTAGCCAAAGACCTGAATTAACCCCGGAACAGCTTTATAAAATGGATGCTCAGCACAGTGAAGTGCTGCATGTTATGGAAAAGCACGGCGTTAGAAAGCTAATTCATGGTCACACACACCGTCCGGCCGTGCATTGCTTTACTCTCGGTGACGGCAAACCTGCTAAACGTATTGTATTGGGCGACTGGTATCAGCAGGCCAGTGCTTATCTCGTTTCTAAATAACGCTTGCGCTTTTTCGCACTGAGTTTGGTGGTATCCACTAACACCAGTCCGTCTATCGAATGATTAAAATCCGGGTCAACGCCAAACTCTAAAAACTGCACTCCGCCGGGTTCGCATAGCTCTGAGTACTGTTTGTAAAGTGTGGGAATGGCGGAACCGATATTTGCCATGTAGCTTTTTAGCAGAACAAATTCATCGGCGTAGTTGTTACCGGTAAAGTCAGGCACCGTTGAGTCGGTGTTTAAACGATAAGGAATGTTCGCCCTTGCCATGGGTGTTTGCGGTGGGAAATGGCTGCTGTAAAATTTAACTAAAGCGGCCTGTGCATCCTTTGGTAAGGCGTTGCTAATACTGACAGAGCCAAATAAGTAACGATAATTTGGGTGCTTACGCAACAGAGCTCCAATACCAACCCAAAGATAGTCCAGACTGCGTTTACCCCAGTACCGGGGTTGAACAAATGAGCGACCCAGCTCCAGACTTTGCGGAAAAATCTCCTTCATAGCGTCTGAGAACTCATAGAATCCGTCACTGTAGAGTCCGTTTTGGCCGTGCGTTTCTATTATTTTATTGCAGTCGCCCAGACGGTAAGCACCAGCAATTTCAAGATCATCCGGATCCCAGAGTATCAGGTGCATATACCAGGTATCGTACTCATCAAGGTCGCGTTTACGCCAGGTACCTTCGCCCACGGTGCGAAAAGCCACTTCTCTTAAGCGGCCTATTTCCCGAAGAATAGGGGAGCTACCACTGAATTCATACAGATAAATCTTTTTGCCACATGGGGTTTCACCCAGTAATTCACAGGCCTCAATGGCCGCTTTCAAAGGCTGGCGCGACTCGGGACGGGCTATTGCTGTTTGAGTCGGGAAAATCGGCTTTTTTTGAGTGCCTAAACGGTACAGGTGCTTTTTAAACAGTTTAACCTGCTGATTTACACTCAACCCCTGATGAAGAAAGGCTTCAACCGGAATTCTTTGCCCTATATGACACTTAACCTGCTTACGTTGCTGACGAAACATTTCCTTCACCAGGAGCATGGTAGCTAAAGGCTTGTAGACCATAGAAGCGGTGTAAAACCAGGCAGAGTTGTGGGCATCAAGGCGTATAGGCAAAATGTCACTTTGAGTCGCCTTGGCTATTTTCAGAAAGCCACTTTGCCAGTGTGTGTCACGTACCCCGTTAGGGCGTAACCGCGACACTTCACCTGCAGGAAACAGTATGACGCACCCTTCGTCGTGAAGGTGGTTATGTATGTTGCGAATATCTTTGCGGCTGGGTTTGCCGCCGAAGACATTAACCGGCAGCAATAAAGAATTAAGAGGTTCGAGTGCAGACAGCCATTCATTGGCAACTATTTTTACATCGCTGCGCATTTCACTCACTAACTTTAATAACGCCAGCCCATCAAGAGAGCCTATCGGATGATTCGCAATAATAACCAGACGTCCGCTTACAGGGATATTATCCAGTTCTTGCGAAGAGTAGGAGTAAGTGAAATTGAAGTAGTCCAGAGTGTGTTCAACAAAGTCTATGCCTTCTAAAGAGGGCGAGCTTTTGCCAAACTTCTGAATGTCTTCTTCGTGTAAAAGGTTGCGTAAAACCCAGGTTGTTGGCTTTTCTAACCAGGGTTTACCTTTAATGAGTGGAAGCTTGTCATTAACGACTTTGTCTACAGATAACATCAAGTGCTCCGGCAGCTACTGATGGTAAAAGTGTAGAGAGCGTAAATGACAGTTTAATGACGGTCGCTAACAAAAAGGGAGCCGGTTAAGACTCCCTGGAATTCGTTCTGTGCTTTAACAGTACGCTTAGTCGTTAAATTGCTTACCGAAGAATGAGTCTTCCAGCCATTGTGGACGCTTATCGGCGTTCGCAATTTCTTTACCAATGGCAAAGTTAATATTGGTAAAGCGGGCTCCTGCTTCGTAGTTAATATCTAAATTGAGTCCATCGCTGGGCTTGTGATAGTGCTCAGCAAAAAACTCGCCCCAGACTTCGCCGCCGTCTTCACCTTCGGTACGTGAGGTAAAGCCAGTCATTAAAAATACCGCCGGAATGCCTTTTTTGACCAGAGTGTAATGGTCTGAGCGAGTAAAAATAGCCTGCTCAGGCATAGGGTCAGGGCTTTGCTTTGTATCGAATTGCTGAGCTGCCTTGCTAACAGTGTCACCCAAAGTTGAATGAGAAGCACCAAAGGCAATGACATCGGCAAAATCATACAGTAGTACCGGCATATCCAGGTTTACGTTTGCTACGATATTTTCTAAAGGAACCGTTGGGTTATTGGCAAAGTAGTCCGCACCTAACAGACCTTTTTCTTCTGCAGTTACCGACAAGAACATAATTGAACGGTCAAATTCTTGCTCTGACTCTACAAACAAGCGCGCGGTTTCCAGCATAATGGAAACGCCACTGGCATTATCCATCGCGCCATTATTGATATTGTCTTCGCGACTCATGTCTTTTACTACGCCGATATGATCGGAATGCGCAGTATAAACAACGTATTCGTCTTTCAGCGTTTTGTCAGAACCAGGTAATACGGCTGCGACGTTAGGGCTGGAAATTTCCTCGTGACGCGATTCACGAGCCAGGGTGACTTCGCCTTCCAGTTCAAACCCTTTAGGAGAGAAGTCCGGGTCTTCCTCAATTTTCTCGAAGATAGTGCTCAATTCAGTCGGAGCATTCGCAAACAGTTTCTCTGCAGGTTCATCATCAATATAGGCAGAACCTTTTAACTGCTGTTCTTCGCCTTTAGGTAAGCCATTAGGACCTAACCAGGTCATGCGAGGTGTCTTGGTGTAATAAACACTGGTTTCGTATTTGCGAGTTTTTTCGCGCACTGGAGTGTGTAGTGTAATAATGCCAACAGCACCTTTTTCGCGGGCAATATCACTTTTAATGTTGGCCAGGTGAGCACCTTCCTCGCTAGGTAAAAATTCCGGACGGCCGGTTAACATGACAACAATTTTGCCTTCTACGTCAAGGCCGTTGTAGTCATCAAGACCAAATTCAGGAGCTTCCATACCATAGCCGACAAAAACTAATGGCGCAGTAATTTCGTCCTTTTCTTCATAATGACTTGGACCGGTAATGAATTGCTTAGGGAATTCAAACTCGACCACTTCACCATTGTTTTCAAAGGTCATTCGGGCGCTGTTTTCTTTCAGTGTACTTTTACGAAAAGGAATGCGCTGATAATAAGTGCCGTCATCACCTGCAGGCTCAAGGCCTAACTGCTTGAATTCAGAAACGATGTAGTTCGAGGCAATTTCGTGCTCGTTGCTACCGGTTTCACGACCTTTAAGGTCATCGTCTGCAAGAAACTCTAAATGAGCACGAATATTGGATTCCTCAGCACGGATTTCCGTCGTTTTTGACTCGGGTTCTGATGCGCCACAAGCCGCTACCAGCAGGCTTAATGTAACGGGCAGAAGAATATGGGATGGCTTCATATCATGTCCTTGGTTTTATTTTTATCGTAATAGCGAAGCTAGTGTACCGCAGCAGATAACAGACAACCAGAGTGGATAGTTGAAAGAGTGTTGCAAAACGTATCAGGATTTTGTAATGTTATATTATTACAATAACGAGATGGCGTTAATCTGAAACAACGTTAACTGGAGTGGTTATGAAACTGAATGCGTTAACTCTTGCATTACTGGCAACAAGTACCGTCGTGCATGCGCAACAGCAAGAAGAACATGAACACATTAATGACTATGAAGTCATTGTCATTAATGCAAGCCCGCTGGATAAGACAGCGCTTGAATCAGCACAGCCGGTCAATATTATTTCTGGTGACGCGCTTAAGCAAAAGAATGCTCATAGTCTGGGGGAAACTCTGGCAATGGAACCGGGCATCAATAACACTCATTTTGCGAATGTCGCTGGTAGACCCATTATTCGTGGACTGGGCGGACCAAGAGTGAAAATTACTCAGAATGGTCTCGATACTGGTGACGTATCCCGTGGTGGTCCCGATCATGCAGTTACAACGGAAACCAGTACAGCACAACAAATTGAGGTATTAAGAGGGCCTGCAACTTTGCTTTACGGTAGTGGAGCAATTGGTGGCGTGATTAACGTGGTCGACAACCGGATCCCTTCTGAGCCTGTTTACGGCATTCAAGGTAATGCAAATGTGTCAGCCTCTACCAATAATGATAACAAAGAAGGCTCTTACGACTTGCAAATAGGCAATGGTCGCTGGGCACTTTATACCGATGCTTTTATTCGCCGCGCCAATGATTATGAGACGCCATCCTTTACGAATGACGAAGGTGAAACGGTAGACCATGTTGAGAACTCGTTTATTGATGCTCAGGGTGGCACCATTGGTGCCAGCTACCAGTTTGATGACGGCTTTTTCGGAGTGTCTTACCAGGGACTCTATCAGGAATACGGTATTCCCGGTCATGACCACGGTCATGGTGAGGAAGAAGATGAGCATGAGGAAGAGCCGGGTCATGAAGACGAGCATGAACACGCAGAGGCCGGCCCTTATGCAGACCTGGAGCAGGAACGTATTCAATTTGCCGGTCAGTGGCGTAATCCATTCAGTGGCTTTAACCGCTTAGATTTTCGCGCCGCTTTAACTGACTACCAGCATCAGGAAATTGAAGACAATTTCGTTGCGACTCAATTTGAAAATGAACAAAAAGAGATACGACTGATTGGTCAGCATAAAGAAATTGCAGGGTGGAAAGGTGCTGTCGGCTGGCAGTGGGACATCAGCGATAAAGCGGCTTTTGGAGAAGAAGCCTTTACGCCGAATACCTCGCGTCGCACTCAAGGCTTGTTCTGGGTCGTAGAGCAGGAATTTGGTTCTCATCACGTTGATTTAGGTGTTCGTCACGAGCGCACATCGCTTTCCAGTGAGGAGCGCAAACTGGATACCTTTGATGCCACTTCAGCGTCTGCTGGTTATCTCTACCACTTCAATGATCACACCTCGGTTTCATTTAACCTCAGTCATGCAGAAAGAGCTCCTGCTGCAAATGAAGTCTTTGCTAACGGGAATCACTTTGCAACCCGTACTTATGAACTTGGCCTGGGTTACGAACTACATGAAGAAGAGCTTGACGAGTATCATGTTGAGCCAAACGATGTGGCAATTAAAACCGAAACGTCAAACAACATTGATGTCGGGTTGCATTATGAAAATGACAGCTTTCATGCAAATTTGAACGTGTTCTACAATCGCGTTGATGATTTCATTTACGATGATTTTATTGGCCTTAACAGTGAACAATTGCATGGTGATGAGGACCATGACCACGAAGAGCATGCCCACGAAGAGGAGCACGAACACGAAGGCGAGCATGATCATGGCGGTCTGCAAGTGGTTCAGTTTAAACAAGTTGACGCCGAGCTTTATGGTTATGAACTTGAGTTAGACTGGAAATTCACAGAACAGTGGTCACTTCACGGTTTTAGTGACTATACCCGTGCAAAACAGCGTGATGGCGATGATTTACCGAGAATCCCGGCGCAACGCATTGGTACAGAAGTGCGTTATCAGGCCGTTGGCTGGGATGGTGCTATCGGTTATACGCGCTACATGGAACAGGATAAAATAGGGCAGAATGAGACCGTAACCGATGCTTATGGCTTACTGAACGCCCGCGTCAATTTTTACCCGGAGTGGTTAGCAAACTACGGTGCTACGCTTTATCTGAAAGGTGAAAACCTGACAGATCAGCTAGGCTTTGTTCACAGCTCCTTTATAAAAGATGACGCACCTGTTACCGGTCGTCGTTTCCAGGCTGGCGTATCTATTAGCTTCTAATTGAACCGCCCTCCCGAAAATAACGCTATCGTCGTAATTCGGCGGTAGCGTTTTCGTGTTATTTCACCGCAGCCAACCGATTTTTATCCCGAACTTTGTTAATATAAGTGGTAATAAACTCATCGTTGGATCTTGCATCATGCCTTTTCATTTTAATCGTCGTATTCAGGCGATTGCTATTATTGTTTTTAGCTTTTTTAGTCTCTCTGTTTTTGCCGAAGAGTTAACCATAGAACGTTTGTTTAGTGGCCCCAGTCTTACGGGGGAAACACCAAAATCGTTAAAGTTTGCGCCCGGTGGGCAATACCTTTCATACTTAAAAGGCAGTAAGGAAGAACCGCAACGTTATGATCTCTGGTTATACGATATCGAGGCCGAGACACATAAATTGTTAGTTGCGGCAGACCAGATCGCTGCCAGTGAGCTTGAATTATCCGACGAAGAGAAAGCCCGTAGGGAACGTCAACGCATTAGCGGCAGTGGCATAATTGAGTACAGCTGGTCAGCAAAAGGGGATGCGCTGCTTTTTCCCTATAACGGTGATGTTTTTTATTACCAGACTGACGAAGAAAAAGTGACTCAGCTGACAAAAACGGATGCTTTTGAAACTGACGTTAAGTTCTCGCCAAAAAGCAGCTACGTGTCTTTTGTCCGCGAACAGAATTTGTACTTTATTGACCTTGCCAGTGGTGAAGAACATGCGGTTACAACCGAAGGCGGTAACACGCTTAAGTTTGGTATGGCGGAGTTTGTTGCCCAGGAAGAAATGAAGCGCATGACCGGTTACTGGTGGGCTCCGGATGAGTCGGCTATTGCGTTAACCAAAGTTGATGAAAGTCCTGTGCCTCTCGCTACCCGCAGTGAGATATACGCGGACCGAATTGAAACCATACAACAGCGTTATCCGTTCGCCGGAAGCGACAACGTAGAGATTGACCTTGGGGTATATCAAATTGCTGATAAACAGACCAACTGGCTGCAGCTGGATAAGCTAAATGATGGGTATTTAGCCCGGGTTAAGTGGGTTGGTGACAGCAAACGTTTGAGTTATCAATGGCAAAGCAGAGATCAGCAAGCACTGACGCTTTGGCTTTATAATCGAACAAGTGAAACCCAGCGTGAGTTGTTGACAGAAACCTCAGATAGCTGGCTGAATCTGCACGATGACTTGTATTTCTTAAATGATAATAAGCATTTCATTTGGGCATCTGAACGAAGCGGTTTCAAACATCTTTATTTATATCGCCTGGACGGATCGTTAATTCGTCAATTGAGTTCTGGCGATTGGCAAGTAGATGAACTGGAAGCTATTGATGAAAGTACTGGCACGCTGTACTTTACCGCCCGGAAAAAATCACCACTAGAATCTCACCTGTATCGTACTCAGCTAAATGCAAGTTCTGCGGCCAACCCAACGCGCATTACAACGCGTGAAGGTATGCACCATATTGAATTTGATGCCGATGTGCGCTTGTATCTGGACACCTACTCATCGCCTCAGCAGCCCAAACAAGTAAGTTTGCACGGGCCAACTGGTAATCATTTGGTGTGGTTGGCTGAAAACGAAGTGACAGGTGAGCATCCACTGTCTCCTTACTTGAGAAACTGGCGTTACCCTGAGTTCGGTGAGCTAAAAGCTGAAGACGGGCAGACGCTTTATTACAAAATGACCAAGCCAGGAGATTTTGATGCAGAAAAAAAATATCCGGTGCTGGTGTATGTTTATGGCGGTCCCGGAGCGCAGCGAGTAACCAAAAGCTGGGGCAGTGGTTTTGTTCAATATATGGCTCAACAGGGCTTTATTGTTTTCACTCTGGATAACCGCGGTTCGGCGAATAGGGGAAAGCGTTTTGAGGCACCTATTTATAAGAATATGGGGAGCCCGGAAGTAGATGATCAGGTGGTTGGGGTTAAGTATTTAACCAGCCTGCCTTATGTCGACCCAAAGCGCATCGGTATATATGGTCACAGTTACGGCGGTTACATGTCGCTGCTGGCTATGTTTAAAGCACCTGAATATTTTAAGGCTGGAGTGGCTGGCGCACCGGTAACCGACTGGCGTTTGTATGATACGCATTACACCGAACGTTTTATGGGCATGCCGGGTGATGGTAATGCCTATGAAAACTCATCGGTTTTTCCATACAGCGATAACTTAAAAGGTGATTTACTGATTTACCATGGAATGGCGGATGACAATGTTTTGTTTACTCATAGCACGAAGCTGTATAAGCAATTGCAGGACAACGCTCAGGCTTTTGAAATGATGAATTACCCGGGGAAAAAGCATTCTATTAACGGGCGTAATACAAAAATTCATTTATATTCAATGATTGCTCAATTTTTTCAACAAACCATTGGCGAACAATAGGTTATAATATGTACATATCTTCCATGAACAAGGAGTGACTATGCGCTTTTTATCTCGCCGACTGGTTATGCCAAATGATTTGAACTTTGCCGGGTCGTTATTTGGTGGCCGTATTTTAGAATGGATTGACGAAGAAGCTTATATCTTTGCCAGTTGCCAGTTAGGGGCAAAAAGCCTGGTAACTAAGCATATTGGCGCTATTACCTTTGAAACTTCGGCGTTTCAGGGCGATGTCGTTGAATTTGGTCTGCAGGTGAAATCTGTGGGACGCACGTCGTTAGCGATTACTTGTCTGGTACGCAATAAGCACACCAAGCAAAATATTTGTTCAGCTGATGATATTGTTTTCGTACATATTGATCCGGAAACTCGTCAGCCAACGCCTCATGGCAAAACCAAAGAGCAGTTAGACGATTTTCCAGAGCCGCTTTAAGCGGCTCTGATCTTTCATTTAAATTGGCGAACCCGGCGGTAACGGCTCGGGTTCGTATTGTTCCGGCCATTCCCCTTCGTTTAAGAATTTATCTAAATCTTTTGCCAATTGCTTTACGAGTAGTGAGTCGGACTTGGCAAGCTTCTGTTGTTGCTCAGCAAGCTCAGCTCGCATAACTAACCGGGTTTCTGCAGCCAGTCCCGAATTTTTTACCGCTCTTACTTCGGCGTTGATAGCTGTTGCCAGCAAGCGCTGCTGAACCGGGGCTTTCTTTGCGTTTTCCCAGTCGCTGAAAACGGTATTGAAAATAGCTGTCATCAGTCCGGCCGGAGAAGGCACTCGGTCATTGTCCGCGTGTTGTTGTGCTAACCGGTTCAGACGCTGGCTGTTTAACATCAAACTTAAACTGTGATCCGCCGCACTGGCAGCCATGCTGACGGTATCGGGTATTAGCCCTGTTTTACCACTGAAGTTTTCGCGCGATGAGCTTTCACCGTAAGCTGACGGAACCAGCCATTGTTTAATATGTGAAGGCACACGCAAAGTATCTGCCTGAATGGTTTTTAACAACTGTTTAAGAGCCGCTTGTTGTCTGGCGGCCCCTACCGGCTGGTAGTCGTCCGTAGAGTCGTCAGCCATATAGTAATGGTAGTTAACGCCGCCTAACCATTTTACTGCGGCTTCTGTTTGGTACCGGTGCAGCAAGTAAATAGGCACAAAGATCGATTGTAACTGGCTTAATGGCTGATCGCTGTTCAGCATGTCCTTGCTGAAGTTATCCAGCACTTGCTGGCGCACTGAAAGCAGGCGTTCAAGCTCGGTAACAGGTTCGCTGCCGTTATCCCATAAATGTGCCTGAGGGTGAGCACCACCGGCAGGGCGTGCATCTCTGTCTGAAATGAAGCTGAGATTGAGCGTTTTATTTTCATCCAGAATACGGGCGAGTTGCTCGTCAGACGATGGCATACCGCCAAAGTCACTGTACCCATAAGCCAGAACTTGCTTATCCCATACTCCTAAGCCTTCTGTATAAGCGTTGCTTAGGCTTAAACCGCCATCGGTTGTCAGGTTTACCAGCGGGTGAGGGTAGTCCATAACGGAAGCTCTGTCTGACGCGCTGGCAGCAAAGTTATGAGCTATTCCTAAGGTATGACCTATTTCGTGTGCACTTAATTGGCGAATACGAGCCAGAGCCATATTTTTTACCGCGCTTTTAAGTTCACTGCGGTCTTCGATAAAAGGCGTCAACAAGCCTTCGGCTATTTTCATATCCTGGCGAACACGCAGCGACCCCAGGGTGACATGACCTTTAATGATTTCGCCGGTACGAGGGTCTATTACCGACGAGCCGTAAGACCAGCCACGGGTTGCCCGGTGAACCCACTGAATAACGTTGTAGCGCACATCCATAGGGTCAGCACCGTCGGGCAGAACTTTTACCTGAAAAGCATTCTCGAAACCTAAGGCTTCAAAGCCCTGAGCCCACCAGCGGGCACCTTCAAGCAGTGCCGTTTTGACAGGTTCCGGTGCACCTGGGTCAAGATAATAAACAATAGGTTCACGCGCTTCACTTTGTGAGGCAATAGGGTCTTTCTTATTCAACCGGTGACGCGGGATATATTGCACTGTCATCGATTCGCCAAGAGGTGCTGCGTAGTCTTTAAAGCTGTGAGCCCAAAAACCGCTGTTTGGATGAAATTTCCGGGGTTGGTATCCGGCGTCAGGTAGCTTTATAAAGGAGTGGTGCAGGTGCAAAGAAAGTGCATCGGCGTTGGCCGCAACCTGATTTATCCACTGCCCTTTTCCGTCACCGACAAAAGTGACTTTCGCTTCTAGCTCCGTATTTTCTGAAAAGGCTTTGCTACGTTCAGGGTAAATGACTGAGCGGCTTGTATCGGCCTTAAATTGTCCTTGCTCGGTTTGCTGTAAGCGCTTACTAACACCGTGCACATCGCTCAACAAGTAAGGGGTGTAGTCGATTAACACACGTTCATCGTTGCTCGCAACAACGTCAAAACCATAAAGCACGGCGTCGGCAAACGCTTGATCGACACTGCTGCGTTCAGCCTGATTCCGCGTTTGTGCACGAAACTCGGTATTGTGTTGAACCAATAACGCCTTATTTCCTTCAACATGAAATGATGCTAACCGAGTTTCACCCAGTTGCCCGCGGTCCAGCCCGACATCATTAGAACCTAACCCCCAGGGAAGACTGGTTTGAAAAATAAACTGTGGTCCTTGTCTGGGCACTTCCAGATAAAACTTTGCACTAGCTTCATCGTGGTAAAAGGTGAAAAAACCGGGGTGCTCCTGAAATGACGAAGTGAACTCGTCAATGCCGGGAGCTTCGGTTTTTGCCTGGGCCGTTACCGACATCAACAAAGCGAGTAACAGCAGGGTTTTTGAAAGAAAGCTTTGCATTTTTATTATCCTAATTGTTCGGCAATTTCTTCTAAAATTTGCGTCGTCCATTGTTCAATACGTTCATCTGATAGCTCATATTGGGAGTCTTCATCTAGTGATAAACCGACGAACTGAGTGTTATCTGCGGTTAACGCTTTGGAGGCGGCAAATTCGTAGCCCTGATTTGGCCAAAAACCAATGCGCTTGCAGCCGTGGTTGGCTATGGCATCGTGCAGCATGCCCAGAGCGTCCTGGAACCAGTCGGTATAACCTTCCTGATCACCCATTCCAAACAGCGCAACAACTTTACCGCGCAGGTTCACGTCATTTATGTCGTCCCAATGGCTTTCCCAGTCTTCCTGAAGTTCGCCAAAATCCCAGGTGGAAATACCAAAAATAAGAATATCAAATTGCTCAGCTTCTTTTAGCGGGGTATTTTTTATATCAAACAGCTGAACAATGTCCTCGCCAATGGCTTGCTGAATTTTTTCTGCAGCAATTTCGGTATAGCAAGTGGTAGAGCCGTAAAACAAGCCAATTTCCAGGGACATAATAACTACCTCTGTCATAGGTTGAGTCTTTGATGCGGATGCATTGTAACAAAAAGACCGTTAGAATGAGCGCCTTTGTTTTTCAACGGGAAACTGCAGATGGGAACTCGTACGGACTTTGATCAATTAGTGGAACGACTTGAAACCGTATTCGATGATGCGGTGGTTTCCGGCACAGATGATGAGCTATTTGCCTGCGGTTATTTGCGCGGGCATTTCGACTTAGTCGTTGCGCAACTGGAAATGGCTGGTGAGACTCAACCGGAGAGAATTATGCCGGCTTTGCGTGAGGCAGTTCACAAAACGCGGCATGAGTTGTCTCCGGCTGACCAGACTCACATTAACAATGTATTGGATAAGTTAGCTCTTAAAGCGACTAACGGAGATGCGGCGTAAAGCATCTTGAGTTAACGGCGTTAACTCTCCGGTTAACTGACAGGCAATCACTTCTGCCAGAATAGGGGCAGAAGTGAAGCCCCGAGACCCCAGCGCTGTAATGACATATAAGTTTTCGGCAACCGCTCCGGTAACAGGCTGGTGATCGGGGCTGGTCGCCCGTACCGAGACTCTTTGGGATGTTAACTGCAGAGATTCAGCCCATGGCTGCTTCGCGTTTTCAGCGAGTTGTTTCAGGTTTTCTTCGTCATCTTCGGGGGTTGGTTCTAAATCCTCTCTGTCGCGATTAAAGCTTGCGCCAACACAATGATGGTTGCCATCTTCCGGAACTAAATACCCTTTAAAGCATAAAACCGTTTTTAGTGAAGATAATAACGGTGTTGTTTGAACCAGACTGACTTGTCCGCGAACTGGTTGTATTGGCAGGGGGTTAACGCTTTCCGGCAATAACCCATTGATGTGATGACCGGTGGCAATAAGAACTCGCTCAGCGGCCAGCAAACTTCCGTCCTTTAGTGATATCTGCCAACTGCCACTTTCAGTTTTCTCCAAAGCCTTAGCTTCGCCTTCAATAAGCTCAATTTGTGCTGTTTCTAAAAGGCTTTTGACCACAGCCGCCGGTCGTAACCATCCGGCTTTAGGGTAAAGCAGCGCCGGAACCGCCAGCGAAACCCCTGCTTCTTGTTCTGCTTCCGGCTGAGATAAATAGCGTACCGTTTCTGGCGCATACAGTTCATCGGCTATACGTTGATAACGCCGGGCTCTGTCGTCGTTAAATGCTGGCTGCATAACCCCCACGGGAAACCAGTGGTCGTCACAAAAATTACGGTAGAAGCTGGTGGCTGTAGAAAACGCCTGCCAATAGAAGCGACTGAGCGGCGTATGCTCGGCGTGTAACAGAGGGTAAACGGCTCCTTGAGGATTTCCGGATGCGCCGTCGGCGCTACCTGCACTAACGACTCTGACGTTAACGCCTCTATGCTTCAGCGCAAGGGCAGAGCATGCCGCGCTAATGCCGCCGCCAATAATAGTAACATCGCGGCGATCGTAATATTTCTGACAAACTTCGGCGCTAAGGTAGTGACCACAAAGCATGTCTCGTTTGCGACCAAAGCCTGCTACTTTTTGAACCTCGAATCCGTTTTGCTGTAGTGCTCTTTTGACACTGCCTGCAGCGGTGAAGGTAGCAAAGGTTGTTTCGCTGTGTGCGGTTTGCTTCATGGCATCAAAAAGTGTGGGCTGCCACATTTCCGGGTTCTTTGCCGGAGCAAAACCGTCGAGAAACCAGGCGTCAATTTGGTGTTGTGCCTGTGGAAGCCATTCGGGCAATAGCTCATTGAGGTCGCCTATCCACAGGTCCAGAATGACCCGGCCCTGTGATAGGATAATGCGATGACAGCCGGGATCGGTTGCCGGGTAATGCTCCAGAAACAACTGACTGAATTCCTTTAAGGGTTCCAGTAATTGGTATGCTTGTTCAAGTTGCTGACGCGATAAAGGGAACTTCTCGAAACTGACAAAATGAAGACGTGTATTGGCAGGTGCCTGCTCTAAAAAACGTTTCCAGGTCAGAAGAAAGTTCAAACCTGTACCAAACCCGGTTTCGGCTATGGTAAAGCTATAATGAGCCGGTAGCGACAGCCAGCGGCGGGGTAATCCGTTTTGCGCCAGAAATACGTACTGACTTTCGTCAACACCGCTTTCGACAGAAAAATAAATATCATCGAAAGTAGTGGAAACGGGTACGCCTTGCTCGTTAAACTGAACAGATGAACTAGAATTCAAGCGGCTATCCCATGATTTATTGGTTGATGAACGCTATAATAACAACTTTACGAACAACAGTGGACAAAGCAGACCACATTCACACACGACGTTGGTAAGATATCGACGTAGAAATGTCAGACAGGATTATAGAATGAGAAGAGCTGTTATCACCGGACTTGGTATTGTATCAAGTATCGGGAACAATCAAGAAGAAGTGCTGGAGTCATTACGTACCGGCAAATCGGGTATTACCCGTTCAGAATCTTTTGCTGAAATGGGCTTGCGTTGTCAGGTATGGGGCGAAGTTAAGTTAGATCCTAAAGACCATATTGACCGCAAAGCGTTGCGTTTCATGGGCGATTCGGCGGCTTATGCCTATATCGCAATGGCTCAGGCTATCGAGGATTCAGGCTTAACCGAAGAGCAAGTTTCTCACCCGCGTACGGGGTTAGTTGTTGGTTCCGGTGGCGCTTCTGGTGAACATCAAGTTGCAGCAGCTGATATTTTGCGTGAACGTGGCGTGAAAAAAGTTGGCCCATACATGGTACCTCGTTGCATGGCGTCAACGACTTCAGCTTGCCTGGCAACACCTTTTAAAATTAAAGGTGTTAACTATTCAATTAGTTCTGCTTGTGCAACCTCTGCGCACTGTATCGGTCATGCGCTGGAATTAATTCAGTTCGGTAAACAAGACCGAGTATTTGCCGGCGGCGGTGAAGAACTGCACTGGACGCTGGGCATGGAATTTGACGCTATGGGCGCATTAAGTACTAAGTACAATGATACGCCTGAAAAAGCTTCACGTACTTACGATCAGGGTCGTGACGGTTTCGTACCTGCTGGTGGTGGCGGTATTCTGGTTATTGAAGAACTGGAAGCGGCAAAAGCTCGTGGCGCCAAAATTTACGGTGAAATTGTAGGTTATGGTGCGACTTCAGACGGTTACGATATGGTTGCTCCGTCGGGTGAAGGCGCTGTTCGCTGTATGAAAATGGCAATGGAAACGGTAGATACTCCGGTCGATTATCTGAATACGCACGGCACCAGTACACCGGTTGGTGACGTTAAAGAGTTAGAAGCTATTCGTGAAGTTTTCCCAGAGAAAACGCCGATGATTAGTGCTACTAAAGCAATGACAGGCCATGCTCTGGGCGCAGCTGGTGTGCACGAAGCTATTTACTCTCTGCTTATGCTTAAGAATGGTTTTGTTACACCTTCAATCAATATTGAAGCGTTGGATGAAAAAGCCGACGGCATGAACATTATTCAGCAGACGACTGAAGCACCACTTAGAACGGTTATGTCTAATAGCTTTGGCTTCGGTGGTACAAACGCATCGTTAGTGATGCGCCAATACTCTGAATAATCGACTAGATCGGTTATTTCGATGAAAATCGTTGCCGATCAGAATATTCCCGCACTTTCCGACTTATTGTCGGGTGCGGGAACACTTTCCTACTTTTCTGAACGAATCCCTCCGCAGAAACTGTTGGCAGAAGCTGATGCTTTACTCGTGCGTTCTGTGACTCAAGTTGATGAAGTACTTTTAGAACAAGCTCCCGAACTTAAGTTTGTTGCGTCCGCAACCATTGGCACTGAGCATATCAATCTTCAGGCTCTAGAAGAGCGAGGCATTGGCTTTGCACACGCGCCGGGGGCGAATGCGCAGTCAGTTGGTGAGTATGTTTTGTGCGCCGTGCTCAATTGGTTAAATGGCAAATCCCGGTATATAGCTGACGAAATCGATGTTGCTATTGTTGGTGCAGGGCATACGGGGAAAGCGGCGGGAAAAAGGCTGGAAGCTCTGGGACTCAATGTTCATTATTATGATCCGCCCTTGTGTAAAAAAGGCGTTAAGTTTGTGCATGACCATTGGCAGCGTGTACTAACGGCCGATATTATCTCCTGTCATGTCCCCCTGACGCGGGACGGCGATTTCCCGACTCAGCATTTGTTTGAAAATACGGCATTGCAGTCACTGCATTCGCAGCAGTTACTAATTAATGCCAGCCGGGGTGCGGTTATCGACAATAATGCCTTACTGGAGCGTGTAGAGCAGGGGGAGCGGCCATCGCTGGTGCTGGATGTATGGGAGAATGAACCCGAAGTATTGTCAGGCTTAGTGCCTTATGTTGATATCGCAACTCCACACATTGCCGGACACAGTCTGGAAGGTAAAGTCGGCGGGGCGGTAATGATTTCAAATGCATTGCTGGAACACTTTGGTAAGCCCGCCGATAAGACTTTGTCTGATGTGTTGCCGGGGAAGGCCTGGAATGAACGTGATGCCGATGAGTTGAATTCACTGGAAAGTCTTAATTTGTGGGCAAAAGAACACTACGACTTGTTCCGGGACGATGAACTTTTCCGACAACAGGGTCTCACTACCGAAGGTTTTGATAGTTTACGACGCAATTATCGCAAAGAAAGCCCGCGCAGAGAGTTCATTAATCAGGTCGTTACATGCCATAATAGCGAGCAATATATCCAGTTTTTACAGTTGGGCTTTAGTGCCCGGCTATTGTCTAAGTAAGGAGTTAGCATGTCACATGGGTTTCGCGTTGCTGTATTAGGTGCAACAGGTTTAGTGGGCCAGCAAATGATAGAAATTTTAGCTGAGCGAAAATTCCCGGTGGCAGAACTTTTCCCTTTAGCTAGTGCCCGCTCTGTTGGCGCAACAGTTGATTTTAATGGCGAAGAAATAGAAGTGTTAGATGCTGGTGAGTTCGACTGGTCTAATGCTGATATCGCGTTCTTTTCAGCGGGCGGTTCAATTTCACGCGAGTTCGCCCCCAAAGCTGCTGAAGCAGGCTGTGTGGTTATTGATAACACCTCTGAATATCGCTACGAGCCGGATATTCCTTTGGTGGTGCCGGAGGTTAATGCCTGGGCGCTAGCCGATTTCAGAAACCGCAATATTATTGCTAACCCGAATTGCTCGACCATTCAAATGATGGTTGCACTGAAGCCTATTCATGATGCGGTTGGTATTGAGCGTATTAATGTCAGTACCTATCAGTCGGTATCTGGCGCTGGTAAAGAAGCGATGGAAGAGCTGGCAAAGCAGACAGCAGAACTTTTAAACGGTAAGCAGCCGACGGTAGCGAACTTCAGTCGACAAATTGCTTTCAACTGCATTCCTCAAATAGACGTTTTTCAGGAGAATGATTACACCAAAGAAGAAATGAAAATGGTGTGGGAAACCCAAAAGATATTTAATGACCCCAGTATTCGGGTGAATCCCACGGCGGTAAGGGTTCCTGTATTTTTCGGACACGCAGAAGCCATTCACATTGAAACGCGACAGCCAATTACGGCCGAGCATGCAAAACAGCTGTTAAGTGAAGCCCCAGGTGTTACTTTAATGGAGCAGCGCGAGGAGTTTCCGACTCAAGTGGGAAATGCCGCGGGCAATGACGATGTCTTTGTAGGGCGGGTACGGGAAGATATCAGCCACCCTAACGGACTTAACCTGTGGGTTGTATCGGACAACATACGCAAAGGTGCGGCAACCAACAGCATACAAATTGCAGAAACTTTAATTCGTGATTACTGGTAATTTAAGCAGCTGTATGTCATAAAGTTTTTTTAACGAACGCCGTTAAAGATAAGAGCAAAGCGCGGGCAGAGACTAAAGGATGAGAAAAACCAAGATAGTGCAGGTACTGAGATACTTCTCGCTGGCAGCCATGGTGTTGTCCGGCAGCATGACTGTCGCTGCTGCAGGTTGGCAGGATGGCGTCGTTATAAAAGGCGAGAAAGGCTCAGAAGCAACCGATGTTCGTATCGGCCAGGAGCGCTATGGGCCTATAAGCAGCAACGACACCTTGTGGGATATTGCGCGGCGTTATAAGCCACACTCCAGTGTGACCCAGTATCAGACTATGGTTGCTATTGTGCAGGCTAATGACGATGCCTTCGTCGATGGTAATATGAACCGCATGCTCAATGGTTTTTACCTGCGCATTCCCTCTTTGCAAGAAATTAAAATGGTTAACCCCGAAGCCGCTCGTCGGCAAGTCGTGGTAGATAGCCAATTAAAAACCAAGTCTCAACAACTCTCGCAAGCTCGGCAGGACACTCAGAAAACTCGCGCGGAACAGCAGGAGTTACTTGAGCAGGCCCGGGAGAAAGCTGAACAAACCATTCAGGAAGTTGAACAGCGACAGGAACAAAACTTTCAGGAGTTGCGCTCTGATATGCAGCAGTCCATGCAGGCGGTTGAGCGCATGTATGAAGAGAATAAGTCTCTGCAGGAGCGTATCGACGCATTAGCGTCGCGTTTAGATGAGCTTGCCAATAATGTGAGCAAAACCGATGAACTGGAAGTTCAGTTTCAACAGGTATTAGCTCAACAACGGGAGCTGCTTGAACAGCAGGCTAGAGAAGAGCTGGAGCAGGAGTCCGGGTTTTCCGACTGGTTGCAAAGTCCTTTGAATATGTTGCTTGTATCAGTATTACCGGCACTGCTTATTATCGGTCTTATTGTGTTTTTCTTTTTGCGCCGTTCAGCCAAACCGGTAGAGGAAGATGAAGAGGCGGAAGAAAAGAGCAGTAAAGAGCTTACTGAAGAAGAAGCCGCCGCTGAACTCGATAAAGAACTGCTGGGAGATGTACCTAACGACAGTACAGATGGCTTATTCGATATTGATGGTGAAGAAAGCACTGATGACGAAGGTGACGACTTAAGTGCGCTAGAGGCTGAGTTAACCGGAAATTCGGATGAGCCGGAAGCCGCTGATTTGAGCGTTCGTCTTGACGATGGAAAAGACGATGCCAGGAAGGAAGAACCGAAGCCGGAAGCCGAAACTGAACCGGCTGTAGAAGACGATTTAGACGACGATGATCAGGCTGTATTGCCGGATGAAGAAGACGAAGAGTCTAGTGAATTGTCTCAGGATGAACTGGATCGTTTATTTGGCGAAGCCGACGATGATGATGAACAGGCAATTGACCTTTCCGTCACTGATGAAGAAGAGTCTCCGGAGTCATCGAGTGCAGATGCTGATGAACCTGTTTCAGAAAATATTGAGCAAGAAGGTGAAGCAACAGAAGAAGAGTCTGCAGTAGCTGACGTCGATGATATCGATGACATTTTGTCCGACAACGCGCCTTCAGAAACTCCTGAAGAAGCTGACAGCGACGATGAGCGTGCAGTTGATGATAAGCCTGACAAAGGCGAAACTGATTCAGACCAGGAAAGTGACGATTTGTTGCCGGATGACTTTGACGACAGCGAGGTTGATGATGTTCTCGCTGAGTTGGGTCTTGCGGAAAACGAAGCCGATGAGCCGGAAACTGAGAAAGCGGAAAGTTTAGAAACAGGGGGCTCCGAAGCCGAAGATGAACCAGAAGCTGATGAGGCTCAATCAGAAGAAGCTGCCGAAGCGGAAGAAACCGAGCTAACCTCGCAGGAGGAAAGCCAGCCTGTAGAAGAAGACTCCGAAGAAGATAATCTGGAACAGTTGTTACAAGAGTCGGATGAGTTGACGCAGTCACTGGACGACCTGGATGATCTTGAAGAAGAAGTTCCCGACGATGATGCGGAACTTGATCAGGCTGAAGATGAAGCGGACAAAGACTTAGAGTCGCTATTTGGTGGTTCCGATAATGCGGATAATCTTGTCGATGAAGATGAGCCGGCTACAGAAGAAAACGACACCGAAAGCGAAGCCGAAACTGATGCATTTAGCGCTACCGACGACGATGAATTTGTGGATATTGACTCCTTAATGGCGGATGCCGATGAGGAAGACGAAGACAGTGATCGCTATCAGTCGTCGGCAGTAAAAGACGTTTTACCGGATGATGAATCTGGAGATGCCGAAGGGGCTCCACAAGATGATGATCCGTCGGGTCAGCTTGATCTTGCCAGAGCCTATATTGAAATGGGCGAAGAGGACGAAGCTCGGGAGATTCTTCAGCAATTAGCAGAAGGTGATGATGAAGCGCTGGCAAATGAAGCGAAGACGCTGAAACAGAAACTAGATTCGTAGGATAAAGTAGTATGCGAATGGCCTTATGCCTTGAATACGACGGCAGTCGTTATTATGGATGGCAACGACAACGTGAAGTAGCCAGTGTTCAGCAGTGTGTTGAAGAGGCTTTGAGTAAAATAGCGAATGCGCCTGTTGAGGTAACTTGTGCCGGCAGAACGGATGCTGGTGTTCATGCTACCGCACAGATCGTGCATTTTGATGTCCCGGTACCAAGAGCTGATGTTGCCTGGACGTTAGGAGTGAACAGTAATCTGCCCGCTGGTATTGCTGTACGCTGGGCGCGGGAAGTTGACAGTGAGTTCAGTGCGCGGTTTAGCGCTACGTCGCGACGTTACCGTTATATTATTGCCAATACCAGATTCCGTCCGGGTATCCATTCGGCAGGGGTCAGTCATTATCATCAACCACTTGACGCTGAAGTTATGCAAGAAGCTGCTCAGGCGCTAGTCGGTGAACACGACTTTACTGCATTCCGGGCATCTCATTGCCAGTCGCATACCCCGTTTCGTAAGGTTTCCGATTTAACGGTTGAACGCCGTGGCGACTATATTATCGTGGATATTTCGGCGAATGCCTTTTTGCACCACATGGTGCGAAATATCGTCGGCAGTTTGATCGTTGTTGGTCAGCACCTGCAGCCACCGGACTGGATTGGCGAATTGTTAAGACAGAAAGACCGCACCAAGGCTGCAGCTACAGCGAAACCCGGCGGACTTTACCTGGTGGCAGTAACTTACCCGGAACACTATAATATACCCGATGCTCCACTGGGACCTTTGTGGCTAGGCGATTAAGAGTCACTGTTATGACCTCTTTGCTTGACCCATTTGTGGTACCATGTAAGCTACATCAAATTGACTAATAACAGCCTTTGGGCGGAATAGTATGAGCTGGATAGAAAGAATTCTTGCGAAGCCAAAAATTAACAAACGACGTGGCGTTCCAGAGGGCGTGTGGAGCAAGTGCACGGCCTGTGGCAATATTATTTATAAGGCTGATTTAGAACGCAGCCTTAATGTTTGCCCTAAGTGTGATCATCACATGCGGGTTACCGGGCGCAGCCGTTTAGATATTTTTCTGGATAAAGACAATCGCGAAGAAATAGGCACAGATTTAGAGCCAAAAGATGTTCTGCGCTTTAAAGATTCCAAAAAATACAAAGACCGTATTGCTGCCGCGCAAAAAAGCACGGGTGAGAACGACGCCCTAATTGCCGAGAAAGGTACCGTAAAAGGCGTTCCTCTAGTCGCGGTTGCCTTTGACTTTAACTTTATGGGCGGCTCCATGGCATCGGTGGTAGGGGCTAAGTTTGTACTGGCTGCCGAAGTCTGCCTTAAGCATCGTATTCCGCTGGTATGTTTCTCTGCCTCCGGCGGTGCTCGTATGCAGGAAGCTCTGATGTCGTTAATGCAAATGGCTAAGACCTCTGCGGCTTTAGCTCGTATGAGCGAAGAAGGCCTGCCGTTCATCTCGATATTAACCGACCCGACCATGGGTGGTGTTTCTGCGAGTCTGGCAATGTTGGGCGATATTCATATTGCTGAACCAAAAGCTCTCATCGGCTTTGCCGGACCTCGGGTTATTGAACAAACGGTTCGTCAAACCTTACCGGAAGGTTTTCAACGCGCTGAGTTCCTGCTGGAACATGGGGCTATCGACATGATTACCGACCGTCGTGATATGCGCGATACTGTTGCCCGTTTGTTGGCGAAAATGCAAAACTTACCTTCTACCGAAGCTACGGAAGTAAGTGTAAACGAGTAATGGCGGAGATATCCTCATCAGCTCCTGCAGTGACTGCATCACTGCAGGAGTGGCTGACCTACCTCGAAAAACTTCATCCGAAAAATATCGATATGGGTCTGGAGCGTGTAGCCAGAGTGGCTGCTAATGCCGGCGTATTAAAGCCGGCAGCTTTAGTCATAACGGTTAGCGGAACCAATGGTAAAGGCTCAACAGTTTGCTATCTGGAAACGATTCTGCAAGCGGCAGGTTACACTACCGGCGTTTATACCTCACCGCATATTACCGAGTATCGCGAGCGAGTTCGGGTTAATGCGCAAGAATTGCCGGACTCCGAACACGTTAAAGCATTTCATGCTATTGAGCAGGCTCGTAACAATACGTCATTAACTTATTTTGAGTTTGGTACGTTAGCGGCGCTTTGGTTAATGGGTCGCCAGTCTCCGGATGTCGCTATTCTTGAGGTAGGCCTGGGTGGGCGTCTAGACGCGGTTAACTGTGTTGACGCAGACGTGGCTGTGGTCACCAGTATCGGCATCGACCACATTGCTTTTCTCGGAAATAATCGTGAGCACATTGGGTATGAAAAAGCCGGTATTGCCAGATCGGGTAAGCCATTAATTTGTGGTGAAGCAAGTCCAACGGCCAGTATTGCAGAAAGCGCGGAGCGCATCGGTGCTAAGCTTTATCAAGTCGGGCGTGACTTTCATCGTACCGAATACGATGAAAGCTGGAGTTATCGTAGTCAGAACACCCAATTGAATGACTTGCCGTTACCAAAACTGCCTCTTATCAACGCGTCAACAGCCATTGCGGCTATCGAACAATTGCCGTTACCAGTCAGCTTATCGGCTATTCGTGAAGGTATTACTCGGGCAAGTTTACCTGGGAGAATGCAGTCTGATACCGTTAATGGTATTGGAGTTTTGCTGGACGTTGCGCATAACCCGCAGGCTGCAGTTTATGCTAGTCGCTATTTGAATAGATTTTATCCACAACATAAAATTTTTGCTGTTGTGGGGATGTTAAGTGACAAAGACCATGCCGGTGTCGCTAACGCATTGAGTTCTCAGGCTTCTGCCTGGTATCTTGGCTCATTGTCGGAGCCGCGTGGTGAGAATGCGGATAACTTGGTGATCAATGCTAAATTACCTACAGAATCCTGTTATCTGTTTGAATCGGTGGAGCAGGCGTTTGCAGCAGCAGTGACAGCAGCGCAGCAATGGCAAATGAATCATGGTAAGGCTCTGGTTTTCGGCTTCGGCTCGTTTTACACTGTAGCGAGAATTAACGCGTACCTAAAAGGAGCTTGAGCTTTGTCCAGTCCTCTACAAAATCGTCTCGTTGGCACTTTAATACTTGTGGCGTTAGCCGTGATCATTATTCCGGATGTGCTTGATGGCGAAAAGAAAGGGCCTGTGGAACCAATGGAAACCATTCCATTAAAGCCCGCAGTAGAGGAGCAGCTGCAGAAACCTGAAACTCTCTCAGATACAACAGTAGCAGAGCCCGTTACAGTTGAAGAAGCGTCATCAAATGTTGAGAAGACAGCAGACGAGGCCGCTCCCGTTAACGAAGATAACGACGTTCAGGCGCCCCCACGCGAACCTACAGAGTTTGCTGCCGATGGTAAAGCCTGGGTTATTCAGTTAGGTGCTTTTAGTCAGGAAGACAGCGTTAAGCGGTTAATTTCGCAGTTACAGGCAAAAGGCTTTGCCGCCTACTCTCAAGAGACGTCCGGAGGTTCTTTGATCCGTGTATTGGTTGGTCCGGATACATCAAAAACAGAACTAGAAAAGCAACTGACGCCGTTAAAAGAGCTAACTGGCCTTGAAGGTAAGGTCATTACCTACCGGCCATAAGTTTTGCAATATATGCGAAAAGAAATCACATTATGAATCGCATTCTGTTAAAATCGCCCGCGTCTTTAGCCCAGCAATTGTGAGTCATTATGCTCTGGATTGACTACGCCATTATTATTGTTATCGGCCTTTCTACGCTTATCAGCCTGGTAAGAGGGTTCGTTAAAGAAGCCGTATCTCTGGCCATCTGGATAGCAGCTTTTTTTATCGCTAGTCAGTTCTACGAAGATCTTGCGGTATACTTTACCCAAATTGGTGATCCGCTGGTCAGAAACGCTGCCGCTATTGCCGCATTATTTGTAGCGACACTTATTCTGGGCGCTATTATCAACTATATTCTTTCTCAATTAGTTCATCACACCGGGTTGTCCGGAACTGACCGGGTTCTTGGTCTGGTGTTTGGCGCCTTACGCGGAGTGCTAATTGTCAGTGCGTTATTATTCTTTATCGACTCCTTTACTACGTTATCTTCCAGTGAATGGTGGAAGGGGTCCGTGTTAATTCCCCATTTCGGTGTATTTATTCAGTGGTTTTTCAGCTATCTGGAAAACAGCTCCAGTTTTTTAGTCCCTCAACCTGTATAAAAAGGTGAAAAGACATGTGTGGTATTGTTGGTATTGTTGGTAAGCAGCCTGTTAACCAAGCGCTTTACGATGGGTTAACCATGCTTCAACATCGTGGCCAGGACGCCGCTGGTATTATGACAGTTGATGAGCACTGTACTTTGCGTTTAAGAAAAGCCAACGGATTGGTGCGGGATGTGTTCCATACACGTCACATGCACCGCTTGTCGGGTAATGTCGGTATTGGTCATGTGCGTTACCCTACGGCCGGAAGTTCGAGCTCAGCAGAAGCGCAGCCATTCTATGTTAACTCGCCTTTTGGTATTGCCATGGCGCACAACGGTAACTTAACTAATGCTGCTGACGTTCAGGAACATTTGTTTCAAACGGCCCGTCGCCACATTAATACCACCTCCGACTCGGAAATTTTGCTGAACATTTTTGCCAATGAGCTGGATAAAAACGAGAGTTTAACGCTGAGCGAAGAAGACGTTTTTCGCACCATGACCGCGGTTCACCGTCAGGTTCGTGGTTCTTATGCCGTGGTAGCAATGATCCTCGGTCATGGCATGGTTGCATTCCGTGACCCATGGGGCATTCGTCCTTTAGCCCTGGGTAAACGTGATACCGAAGACGGCGAAGAGTACATTGTTGCCTCTGAAAGCGTTGCCATTGACGGCACCGGTTTTAAATATATGCGCGATGTCGAGCCTGGCGAAGCTATTTATATTACAAACGATGGCAAGCTGTATTCTCGTCAGTGCGCTGATAAGCCAATACATTGTCCGTGTATTTTTGAGTACGTGTACTTTGCGCGTCCCGACTCGTTTATTGATGGCATTTCGGTCTATGCCTCTCGGGTTAATATGGGCCGTAAGCTGGGCGAGAAGATAAAGCGTGATTACGGCGAACTCGATATTGATGTGGTTATTCCAATTCCTGAAACCAGCTGTGATATCGCTTTAGAGATAGCCAGCGTGCTGGACTTACCTTATCGCCAGGGCTTTGTGAAAAACCGTTATATTGGTCGTACCTTTATTATGCCGGGACAGACTCAGCGACGTAAATCAGTACGCCGAAAGTTAAATGCCATTAGCGCGGAATTCCGTGGTAAGAACGTTCTGCTGGTTGATGATTCAATTGTACGTGGAACAACGTCAGAGCAAATAATTGAAATGGCTCGTGAAGCCGGTGCGAAGAAAGTATATTTTGCTTCAGCTGCTCCGGAAATTCGCTTCCCGAACGTTTACGGCATTGATATGCCAAGCGCTAACGAGCTGATTGGTCACGGACGTGAAGCAACGGAAATTCGTGACATAATTAAAGCTGATGGTCTCATTTATCAGGATCTTGACGACTTAATTGAAGCAGTAGGAGCAGAGAACCGATCAATTAAACGTTTTGATACGTCGGTATTCAGTGGTGAATACGTAACGGGTGATGTGAGCCAGGAGTACTTAGATCGTTTGCATGCGGCACGTAATGACGTTGCAAGGTCCGATCGTGACGGCTCAGAAGACGCCAACCTCGAACTTCACAACGACAACGATTAATTCATTCTGAAATAAAAGACTGAGCGCTGGGCGCTCAGTCTTGCTGGAATGGGTACACCGAACCCAGCTTCATAATTTGTGTTAACTCATCAAGTGCCGTGCGTGATTCTTCCAGCAGCGCCGGGTCACGTAAATCATCGACCGCTAACTCATCACGGTAATGCTTCTCTACCCATTGATTCAAACGATTAAATAACCCGTCAGACATCAGGCAATTCTGGTTTGCACCCGCTATTTCTTCATCGTTTAAAGCAACACGTAAACGCAAACAGGCTGGACCGCCCCCGTTGCGCATACTCTGTTTCACATCAAAGTACTCAACCCGCTTAATTGGGCTGTCAGCGCTTTGCGTCAACTGCTCAAGATAGGAACGGACATTATCGTTTTCCTGGCACTCTGTAGGCGCGATAATGGTCATTTGGCCGTCGGGCGGTGTAATTAACTGAGTATTGAATAAGTAGGTATTTACTGCGTCCTGAATGCTCACTTGTTCTGTAGCAACTTTAATGAAATGTAGCGGATGTTCGCCGAATTTACGTTGAATTTCTGCTAATTTCGACTCGGTATCAGTAAAGGCCTGCTCGTGATAAAAAAGCACATTCTGGTTACCGACCGCGATAACATCATTATGGAATACGCCCTGGTCAATAACATCGGGGTTCTGCTGAATGTAAACGGTGTTGTCTTCACTTAAACCATGCAACCGGGCAATTGCCTGAGAGGCTTCCAGAGTCTGTCTTGCCGGGAAGCGCTTAGGTGCTGGTTTAGAACTGTCGAAGGCGTAACGGCCAAAAACAAAGAGCTCAATTCCGGCATGACCATATTCACGACACAGACGGGTGTGGTTCGCGGCACCTTCGTCACCAAAATGTTCATTGTCCGGCAGGTGGGTGTGATGCTCAAAATAACGACCATTATTGAACATTGCCTGCAGAATACGGCCACTGGTTTGTGGTTCTAACGAACGGTGAAACTTATTGGTCAGATTCGCCGGAGTGAAATGCACTTTCCCATTTGCTGTGTCTGCACTGGGCGAAACTGTCGCGGCATTGGCTGTCCACATACTGGAAGCGGAGCAAACGGCCTGAAATATGGCGGGCGCTTCGGTTGCTGCACGGTATAAAACCTCGGAATCGGTACCGTGGAAGCCCAGGCGGCGTAATGCAAAAATATCCGGGCGTTCCTGTGGCGCCAACACACCTTGCTTCATTCCCATATCGTGCAAGGCTTTCATTTTTTTCAGACCTTGCAGGGCAGCATGTTTGGGGCTGGATGTTGCTTTTGCATTGGCTAAAGAGGCAACGTTGCCGAACGACAGTCCAGCGTAGTTATGAGTTGGCCCAACCAAACCGTCATAGTTGACTTCGAAGTGTTGCATGCTCACTTGTCGATACTCCCTGCACGTATCGTGCACCTAAAAATAGAAACTTAATTGCCATTATACTGTTTTAAAACGGCCTTGAAAGCCTTTATTTTTCTGGACTTTGGCTTGCTAACGTAATTGTGACTGTTTATTTAACTTGTGCGAATTTTTATCAAATAACCGAGTTGCGGTTGTTTCTGCAAGCGATAACCGATATACCTAAAAAAGGCCGCTAAAGAGCAATTGCACTTGTAATTGTTACTGTTAGCACGTATATACACGGTCATCTACAACAAGAGAACGATTATTCTATGGCAAAATCGCTCGTCATTGTCGAGTCTCCGGCAAAAGCCAAAACGATTAATAAGTATTTAGGTAAGGACTTTGTCGTTAAGTCCAGTGTTGGTCATGTCCGTGATCTGCCTACCCGTGCCACTGAGACAATAAAGAGTAAGCCGGCTGCAGAAGTACGCAAGATGTCGCCGGATGCTAAGGCAAAATACCAGAAAGAACGTGATTATAAGCGACTGATTGCTCGTATGGGGGTTGACCCGGAAAATGACTGGGAAGCGCATTACGAGGTTCTGCAGGGAAAAGAAAAAGTCGTTAAAGAGCTAAAACAGTTAGCCAAAAAGTCAGATGAAATTATTCTGGCAACGGATTTGGACCGCGAGGGAGAGGCGATAGCTTGGCACTTGCGGGAACTTATTGGTGGTGATGACTCGCGATATAAACGCGTGGTGTTTAACGAAATAACGAAAAAAGCCATTCAAGAAGCTTTTCAACATCCGGCAGAGCTGAACACCGACCGGGTTAATGCGCAGCAGACCCGACGTTTCCTGGATCGGGTCGTTGGTTTTATGGTGTCGCCCTTGTTGTGGAAGAAAATCGCCCGAGGGTTGTCAGCAGGACGTGTCCAATCTGTCGCTGTAAGGCTTGTGGTTGAACGTGAGCGTGAAATTAAAGCCTTTGTACCGGAAGAGTACTGGGACGTTCATGCAGACTTAAACACGCCTGCGGACGAGTCTCTGCGCATGCAGGTGATGAAGCAGGCTGGTAAGAACTTCCGTCCGTCCAATAAACAGGAAACGGACGCAGCTTTAGCACTACTGAAAAAAGCCGGCTATGAAATTACCGGGCGTGAAGATAAGCCAACGTCCAGTAAACCCAGTGCGCCTTTTATTACCTCGACTCTGCAGCAAGCCGCCAGTACCCGGTTAGGCTTTGGCGTTAAGAAAACCATGATGATGGCTCAGCGTCTGTATGAAGCAGGCCACATTACGTACATGCGTACTGACTCAACCAATTTAAGTTCTGAGGCTGTCGATGCTTGTCGTGAATTAATTACCAAGGACTTTGGTAAAAATTATTTACCGGACGCTCCTGTTCGCTATGGTGCAAAAAGTAACGCACAGGAAGCGCACGAAGCGATACGTCCGTCAGATGTGAAGGTTAAGTCAGAGTCACTGGCTTCTGTGGAGCGAGACGCGCAGCGTTTGTATGAGTTGATTTGGCGTCAGTTTGTGGCCTGCCAAATGGTACCGGCTCGATACGATAGTACCACCCTGACGGCAACCGCCGGCGATTTTGAATTGAAAGCTCGCGGACGCGTGATGCGGTTTGCCGGTTGGACTAAGGTGATGCCTCCGGCCAGTAGTAAAAAAGACGGTGATGCGACCTTGCCTGATGTGAAAAAAGGCGATGCATTACAGCTGGAGAAACTGAACCCGGAACAACACTTTACTAAGCCGCCGGCGCGTTATGGTGAGGCTTCTTTAGTCAAAGAGCTGGAGAAACGAGGCATTGGTCGTCCATCAACTTATGCTTCAATTATTTCTACCATTCAGGATCGCGGTTATGTTCGGGTTGAGAGCCGTCGGTTCTTTGCTGAGAAAATGGGTGAAATTGTCAATGACCGGTTGGTTGAGAACTTCACTGAGCTAATGAACTATAACTTTACGGCGGAAATGGAACAGGCTCTGGATGATATTGCTGCCGGAAAGCGGAACTGGAAAGAGACTCTGGATAAGTTTTATGCCGACTTTAAAGAGCGTCTGGAAAAAGCAGAACTGGAACCGACCGAAGGCGGTATGCGCGAGAACAGCATGGTTCTTACCGATATCGACTGCCCTGAATGTGGTCGCAAAATGGGAATAAGAACAGCTTCCACGGGAGTATTCCTTGGCTGTTCTGGCTATAACCTGCCGCCCAAAGAGCGTTGTACCAAAACGCTTAACCTGACACCGGGCGAAGAAGCTATAGAGGTGACTGACGAAGAAGAGCGTGAAACTGAAGCGCTTCGGGCCAAAAAGCGTTGTCCTAAATGTGGCACCGCAATGGACAGTTACCTTATTGATGAAAAGCGTAAGCTTCATGTTTGCGGTAACAACCCAACATGTGACGGCCAACTGGTTGAAGAGGGGACTTTCCGCATTAAGGGTTATGACGGACCCACCATTGAATGCGATAAGTGTGGTTCTGAAATGCAGTTAAAAACGGGACGTTTTGGTAAATATTTTGGTTGTACCAACAGTGAGTGCAAAAACACTCGGAAATTACTGCGCAGCGGGGAAGCTGCGCCACCGAAAGAAGACCCTGTGCCGTTACCGGAATTGCCTTGTGAAGAGTCGGATGCTTACTTTGTGCTAAGAGACGGTGCCTCCGGTATTTTCCTGTCGGCCAATACCTTCCCTAAATCCAGAGAAACACGCGCGGTAACGGTAAAAGAGCTGGCTCAGTTTAAAGATCGTTTACCGGAAAAATTTAAGTACCTGGCAGAAGCACCCAAGGAAGATGATGACGGTAATGATGCTATTGTTCGTTTTTCAAGAAAGAATAAAGAACAGTACGTTGTAACTGAAATTAAGAAGAAACAAACAGGGTGGAAGGCGTTCTACCGTAACGGTAAATGGAAAGTTGAGGAAAAGTAGCTAAAAACTTACGAACAAACACTCATTTTGCCAATAGTTAAAAGATAAAAGCTGGACTAACATAGTGCCGTGTCTATTGAAGGACACGGCACACCGGACACGGAGGTCCTCATGTTATTGTCTCGCTTGAGCATAACACTTCCCGCTGCTTTTCCGGCAGCGGGTTTTTCTTTTCTGAACCCCGTTAAAATACTGAAAAAACAATCCGGGCAGGCGAGTGTTGAGCTGCTGGTCGTTTGGCCTGTTATTGTCGCCTGCGTTTTTACTTTTGTTCAGGTTCTCTTTATTTGGTGGGCGCAGCAAACACTTACAGTAGCGAATCAGTATGCAGTGAGAGCAGGAAGTCTTAACCATGGTAACAATAATGCCATGGTGAACACGCTGGCGGCAGGAATGGCCGGTTTAAAACCACAACTGAACATAGATAACAAAATAGCCGCCGCAGCTGAGGCTATAGCTAAACAGCGACTTCATTTCTCGCGCTTTGGACAATTAAAGGTTCTGTCACCCAGTACTAATGATTTTCGCCAGTTTTCGGACTGGCGCTGGGATAACGAATTGCAAAAAGACGTACTGGAAATTTCGGTTGACCATTATCATGCACGGGCTGGCGATAATGCCTCCGAGGAATGGCATCAGGCACGCGTTTTGGTTATTGAAACTTATTGGTGCTTGCCACTGGAAATTCCAATTGCTGCTGATTTTCTGGCGGCAACACAGAGTTTAGTCTCAGATTCAAAAGCCGCGACTTACTGTGCAGGCCGAAGTACTTTATTTGATAAACCGTTGTGGGGGTTATCGAATACCGCTCAACATGTCATGTTAAGCGGCTACCGACAGCAATAAAATTTAACGAACGTCGTGATAATCGACACAGGCCTGCAATGTGTTCTCAATTAACGAGGCAACTGTCATGGGGCCAACGCCACCGGGAACAGGAGTGATCCAGCCGGCTCGCTCGGCAGCGACAGAGAACTCCACGTCACCGGTTAATCGACCATCGGGCAGGCGATTCATTCCTACATCTATGACGATGGCGCCAGGTTTAATCCACTCGCCAGGAATGAACTCCGCTTTGCCTACCGCAACAACAACGATATCAGCACGCTTGACATGATCGGATAAGTCTTTGGTAAAGCGATGACACACCGTCGTTGTTGCTCCTGCCAGTAATAACTCCAGGCTCATTGGACGACCAACAATATTCGATGCCCCGACAACCACTGCGTTTAAGCCGTGTAAGTCAACGTGCGTATGCTCTAACAGTGTCATAATACCTTTGGGGGTACAGGGGCGCAAAGCCGGGATACGTTGTGACAAACGTCCAATATTGAATGGATGGAAGCCGTCGACATCTTTATCCGGGCGAATTCTTTCTAAAATTGGTGTGGCATCCAGACCCGCAGGCAACGGAAGCTGAACTAAAATACCATCTACGGCGTCGTCATCGTTCAGCTCTTCAATGAGCTTCTCAAGTTCTTTCTGTGTTGTGGTTATTGGTAAGTCGTAATCAAACGAGCGAAAACCAACGTCTTCACAGGCACGGCGCTTGTTGCCCACGTAAACTTCTGAAGCGGCGTCGCTTCCGACCAGAACAACAGCTAACCCTGGTGCGCGTAATCCGGAATCAATGCGTTCTTTTACTTGCTGTTTAACCGCCTGGCGAACAGTGGCAGCGATGGTTTTACCATCGATAATTTGAGCTGGCATAATGACGTTCCCAAAGATGAGAGAATTCAAGGTGATATATAAGTTGTATTGTAACTTTTTTCTGCCCTGAATGTCACCGGTTGTTGGTTTAGTCGTCAGGTTGTTGCAAAAGTAGCCAGTCGGCACTGATAACCGAAAAAAAGTTTGACGGGTCAGTCTTCAGCAGGTAATATTCGCCACCGTTGTCGACCAGCAATAGTGTTTTTAAAAGCTGCGTATGACACGGCTTTCGGAGAAATTCGGCGATTAGCGCAGTTTGGTAGCGCACTTGGTTTGGGTCCAAGGGGTCGCAGGTTCAAATCCTGCATCGCCGACCATTCTCTTGACGGTTTATTGGTTCGATATGCGCCCGTAGCTCAGTTGGATAGAGCAACGGCCTTCTAAGCCGTGGGTCGCAGGTTCGAATCCTGCCGGGTGCGCCATAACGCGCCAAAGAAATCACTCAGTGGTGGGTGTAGCTCAGTTGGTAGAGCCCCGGATTGTGATTCCGGTTGTCGTGGGTTCAAGTCCCATCATCCACCCCATTTCTTTTGAAGTAACATCCTGTATTTCGGCGATTAGCGCAGTTTGGTAGCGCACTTGGTTTGGGTCCAAGGGGTCGCAGGTTCAAATCCTGCATCGCCGACCATTACACTAATTCCCCCTTTTTCTTTTCAGCCACTACTGCTACATTTATCTAATACTTAATCAAAAGATTTTGTTGTTAATCCTTGGCTGGAGCTATTGTTATGGACTTTAAGAAAAGTTTAAAGAATCCCGCTGAAGCGTTCGATTCTCCGCAAGACGTGGCAAATGATCCTGAGCTTTCAAACGAGCAGAAAATCGAAGTGCTGACGCAGTGGCGTTATGATGAATTGGAAACCGAAGTCGCCGATCAAGAAAATATGGCCGGGGATAAACCGGATAAACTGGGCGAAATCAACAATCTACTCCTTGAGCTTAAAGATAAATCTTAGTTATTTTTCCTTCCGTTAAAGTGAAGCCTAAAAATTGCCGCTCGGGGGCTCGACTCCGGGCGGTCACCTCGCTATAATGCTGCGTCATTTTTAAAGGTCAACGCCGTTGCCGTATCTCATTTTTATAATGATAAGTTGATGCGAGTAACATTCATTGATTGAAACCGAGGTAATGAAGCAATGCAGGTTTCTGTAGAGACAACTCAAGGTTTAGAACGTCGTGTGACTGTTACAGTCCCGGCAGATACAATTGATAGCGAAGTAAAACGCTTATTAAAAGAAGAATATCGCCATCGTCGTGTGAATGGTTTCCGCAAAGGAAAAATTCCGCCAAACGTATTACAAAAGCTGTTTGGTCGCGAAGCCCGTTCACGTGCAGCGTCAAGTATCATGCAAAGTAAGTACTTTGAAGCTGTTATGCAGGAAAAACTGAACCCTGCTGGCGCACCTGCAATTGAACCTAAAGTCAATGAGCCAGGTAAAGATCTTGAGTTCACGGCTACGTTCGAAGTGTATCCAGAAGTAGAAGTACAGAACCTGGACAAAGTAAAAGTTGAAAAGCCTGCTGTTGAAGTCACTGAGAAAGACGTCGACAACATGCTGGAAACGTTGCAGAAACAACATGCTGACTGGAAAGAAGTTAAGCGTAAATCCAAAAAGGGTGACCGTGTCACTATGGATTTCGTTGGTTCTATTGACGGTGAAGAATTTGAAGGCGGTAAAGCTGACGACTTCGCGCTTGAGCTGGGCGAAGGTCGCATGATTCCTGGGTTTGAAGATCAAATCAAAGGAATTAAAGCGGGCGAAGAAAAGACTATTGAAGTCACTTTCCCGGAAGACTATCACGCTGAAAACCTGAAAGGTAAAGAAGCGCAATTCGTGGTAACCGCGAAGAAAGTTGAAGCACGTGACCTGCCAGAGCTAAACGATGAGTTCGTTGCATTGTTTGGTGTGAAAGAAGGCGGCGTTGAAGCGTTGAAAGAAGAAGTTCGCAAAAATATGGAACGCGAGCTGAAAAACGCAGTGAAAGCAAAAGTTAAAGAACAAGTACTGAAAGGTATTGTTGAAAACAACGACGTTGAACTGCCTAAATCAATGATCGACCAAGAAATTGACCAGTTGCGTAAGCAAGCGGCTCAACGTTTCGGTGGTAATGTTGAACAAATGCCTGACTTACCGGCGGAGCTGTTCGAAGAACAAGCGAAAGAGCGTGTTAAAGTTGGTTTGTTATTAGGTGAAGTGATTCGTGGTAACGAGCTTAAAGCTGATGATGAGAAAGTTGATGAAATCATCGCAACGGCAGCTTCTGCTTATGAAGACCCGCAGGAAGTTGTGGAATACTACAAGTCAAACAACGATATGATGCAGCAAGTTCGTAACTTAGCGTTGGAAGAGCAAGCAATCGAATTCGTGTTGGAAAAAGCCTCGGTTAAAGATAAAAAAGCGAGCTTTGATGACATCATGAATCCGAAGCAGCAGTAATCTAGTGTAACGGAATCCTTGACGGGTCCCGCTACAGCTTGGTTTAATGGCTCGTATGACCTCATACGAGCCATTTTTATTTCAGGAGCTTTATAAAACATGTCGAGCGATATTCAGGATCCAATGGCACAGCTAGTCCCTATGGTCGTCGAGCAGACTTCGAAAGGTGAGCGCTCTTACGACATCTATTCACGTCTCTTAAAAGAACGTGTCATTTTTTGTTGTGGTCAGGTAGAAGACCACATGGCCAATCTCATTGTGGCTCAGCTACTGTTTTTAGAATCAGATAATCCTGATAAAGACATTTACCTTTACATTAATTCGCCTGGTGGGGTAGTGACAGCGGGTATGGCTATTTACGATACCATGCGCTTTATTAAGCCGGATGTTAGCACGGTATGTATGGGCCAAGCGGCCAGTATGGGCGCGTTCCTATTGGCTGGGGGGGCTCAGGGTAAACGTTATTGTTTACCTAATTCCCGAGTGATGATTCACCAGCCGTTGGGTGGATTCCAGGGACAAGCGTCAGATTTTGAAATTCATGCGAAACAAATTTTGGATCTGAAAGAGCGCTTAAACCGTATGTTAGCGGAGAACACAGGTCAGGATTACGAGAAAGTGGCCAGAGACACTGATCGCGATCACTTTTTATCGGCAGAAGAGTCAATCGATTACGGCCTGGTTGATGGTATTTTACGTCAGCGTGGCGAAGAGTCCTGAGTTGGCGCAGAGCAGTTAGGAGAAAAGCATGACGGATCAGTCCAAAGGTGACGGCGATAAGCCGCTATATTGCACTTTTTGTGGCAAAAGTCAGCACGAAGTTAAGAAGCTTATTGCAGGACCGTCCGTATTCATTTGTGATGAATGCGTTGAGCTATGCAATGACATTCTAAAAGAAGAAATTCATCAACTGTCTCCGGTTCCGGATCAGGATGAGTTGCCTGTGCCAAAAGCTATCCGTAAGCATTTGGATGACTATGTTATTGGTCAGGATCGCGCCAAAAAGGTGTTGTCGGTAGCCGTTTATAATCACTATAAACGCTTACGCGGTTCAGCCAAGCAGGAAGTTGAGCTTGGCAAAAGTAATATCCTGCTAATTGGTCCGACAGGCTCAGGAAAAACTTTCCTGGCTGAAACCTTAGCGCGTTATTTGGATGTGCCATTTACTATGGCAGATGCAACAACATTAACCGAAGCGGGTTATGTTGGCGAAGACGTTGAAAACATAATTCAAAAGCTTTTACAGAAGTGTGATTACGACGTTGAGAAAGCAGAGCGTGGTATTGTCTATATTGATGAGATTGATAAGATTTCACGTAAGTCGGACAATCCGTCGATTACTCGCGATGTCAGTGGTGAAGGTGTACAACAAGCCTTACTGAAACTGATTGAAGGAACAGTTGCTTCTGTGCCGCCACAAGGTGGTCGGAAACATCCTCAACAAGAGTTTCTGCAAGTCGATACATCAAAAATTCTGTTTATCTGTGGCGGTGCTTTTGCTGGCTTGAATAAAGTTATCGAGCAACGCTTGTCTACCGGAACCGGTATTGGTTTTGGCGCAGAAGTGAAGAGTAAGACGCAAAGTGAAGAAGGGGCAATCATTGCTAAAGTGGAACCGGAAGATTTGGTTCGCTATGGCTTGATTCCCGAATTCATTGGTCGCTTACCGGTTGTAGCCACGCTAGATGAGCTGGATGAAGAAGCGTTGATTGAAATTTTGCGTGAGCCAAAAAATGCGTTAACCAAGCAATACTCAGCTTTGTTTGAAATGGAAGACGTTGAATTGGAGTTTCGTGAAGATGCTTTAAGAGCTATCGCGAAAAAGGCTATGGCTCGCAAAACAGGTGCTCGTGGTCTACGTTCCATTGTGGAAGGTGTTCTGCTGGGCACTATGTATGAACTGCCTTCTATTGAAGGGGTCGCGAAAGTTGTGGTGGATGAGTCGGTAATCGCTGGTGAATCCGATCCTATTCTAATTTACGCGAATCAGCAGAAAAATAAGCAGGCTTCGGGCGAATAATCCGAAACTGTATTAAAAGTGTTCGAAAAAGGGCCGGAAAGGCCCTTTTTTTCTGTCAAGGATTGAACTTTCAGGTAAAGACCGCATATTACAAAGTAAACCTAGGTCGGGAGAGAATTTAATGAGCGAAGAGCGCACCGAACAATTAACGATGCCGGTTCTGCCGTTGAGAGATGTCGTGGTATACCCGCATATGGTGATACCACTGTTTGTCGGTCGGGAAAAGTCGATTCGATGCTTACAAGCCGCTATGGATGAAGATAAACAAGTTTTTCTGGCGGCTCAGAAAGACGCTTCTGTGGATGAACCTACTACTGAGGATATTTATCAGGTAGGTACAGTTGCGACAGTTCTACAGCTACTGAAACTACCCGATGGCACCGTTAAAGTGCTGGTTGAAGGTAAGCAACGGGCGCAGCTGGATGAATTGCAGGATAACGAAGAATACTTTCAAGCTAGTATTCATTATCTGGCCGCGGAAGAGTTACCGGAAAAAGAAGAAGAGATTCTTATTCGTTCGGCACTGAATCAGTTCGAAGGCTATGTAAAGCTAAATAAGAAGATACCGCCGGAAGTACTGACGTCTCTGTCCGGCATTGAAGACGGCGATCGCTTAGCGGACACAATGGCTGCCCATATGCCGCTGAAACTTGCAGAAAAGCAGGCCATTCTTGAAATTACTGACATTCGGGAGCGCATCGAGCATCTGATGGCTCTGATGGAAGGTGAGATTGATATTCTGCAGGTGGAAAAGCGCATTCGTAGCCGCGTTAAAAAACAGATGGAAAAAAGCCAGCGCGAATATTATTTGAATGAGCAAATGAAAGCCATTCAGAAAGAGCTGGGTGAAACCGAAGATGGCGTCGATGAATTTGAGCAGTTACAGAAGAAAATCGATGACGCCAAGATGCCGGCAGAAGCGAAGAAAAAGACTGAAGCTGAGTTACAAAAATTAAAAATGATGTCACCCATGTCAGCGGAAGCGACTGTCGTGCGCGGCTATATAGACTGGATGGTATCGGTTCCATGGAAGAAACGTTCGCGTATTAAGAAAGATTTAGCTCATGCTGAAAAAGTTTTAGATGCTGATCACTACGGGCTGGAGAAAGTTAAAGAACGTATTATTGAGTATCTTGCGGTACAACAACGAACCACCAAAGTGAAAGGTGCGATTCTTTGTTTAGTAGGTCCTCCAGGTGTCGGTAAAACCTCGCTTGGACAGTCGATAGCGAAGGCGACGGGGCGTGAGTATGTGCGCATGGCGCTAGGGGGCGTACGCGATGAAGCAGAAATACGAGGTCACCGCCGTACTTATATTGGCTCTATGCCGGGTAAACTGATTCAAAAAATGTCAAAAGTTGGCGTTCGTAATCCACTGTTTCTGTTAGATGAAATTGACAAAATGTCGGCTGACATGCGCGGTGACCCGGCTTCAGCATTGCTAGAAGTACTGGATCCTGAGCAAAACATTAACTTCAATGACCATTATCTTGAAGTCGATTACGATTTGTCAGATGTCATGTTTGTGGCGACATCTAACAGTATGAATATTCCAGCGCCATTATTAGACCGCATGGAAGTGATTCGCTTGTCGGGTTACACCGAAGAAGAGAAGCTGAATATTGCGAAGCGACATTTGTTAACCAAGCAAATTGGCCGTAACGGTTTAAAAGAAAAAGAAATTACGGTTCAGGACAGTGCGATTATTGGCATTATCCGTTATTACACCCGCGAAGCCGGGGTGCGTAACCTCGAACGTGAGCTGTCGCGCTTGTGCCGGAAATCGGTTAAGCAAATTTTGCTGGATAAATCGATAAAACATGTTGAGATTACCGGCGACAATCTTAGCGACTATTTGGGCGTGCAACGGTTTGATTACGGCAAAGCTGAAGAAGCGAATCAAGTCGGTCAGGTTACTGGCTTAGCATGGACTGAAGTTGGCGGAGACTTGCTGACTATCGAAGCTACTAATGTAGCTGGTAAAGGAAAGACAACCACCACAGGTTCCCTGGGTGATGTTATGCAGGAGTCTATTCAGACTGCTCTGACAGTGGTTCGTAGCCGTGCTGATAAGCTGGGCATTGCGGAAGACTTCCATGAAAAACGCGATATTCATGTACATGTACCAGAAGGCGCTACACCGAAAGATGGGCCCAGTGCAGGTATTGCTATGGTGACAGCTATGGTGTCATCGTTAACCGGTAAGCCTGTTCGTTCTGATGTAGCAATGACGGGCGAAATTACGTTGCGCGGTGAAGTGCTGGCCATTGGTGGTTTAAAAGAGAAATTGCTGGCTGCGCACCGTGGTGGAATCAAGCATGTGTTAATTCCTAAAGAAAATGAACGCGACTTGAAAGAAATTGCTGACAACGTAAAACAGGACTTAGTGATTCAGCCGGTAAAATGGATTGATGAAGTATTGGATGTTGCTTTGGTTAAGGAGTAACCAGCAATATAATACTAAAGTCATATTCAAGCACTAGAATGCGGTCTGCGGATGAGAAATCATGCTTCAGACCGCATTTTTTCGTTAAAAAGTGAGTAAAAAGGGTTTTCAATCTAAAAGACTGTGGTAGCCTAGAGTTTATAGCTGATTCACATGTATGACATACGAACAGCTGGATAGGAAAGCCATTTGGACTAATGGTGCTTGAACAATTAAATCAAGCTTGATATAACCGTTCTGGCCCATTTTAAAATCCGAATGGAACCACGGAAACTTGATAATAACAATCTAAGGGGATGATACTGTGAACAAGTCTCAGCTTATTGACAAAATCGCGGCAGGTGCAGATATTTCTAAGGCTGCTGCTGGTCGTGCTCTGGACTCTATGATCGATGCAGTAACTGATGCTCTAAAAAAAGATGACCAAGTCGCATTAGTTGGCTTCGGTACGTTTAGCGTGCGTGAGCGTTCTGCTCGTACTGGTCGTAACCCTCAAACGGGTGAGACTATTCAGATCGCTGCTGCTAAAGTTCCTTCTTTTAAAGCAGGTAAAGCACTGAAAGACGCAGTAAATTAATTAAAGCGCATTAGCGCTTTTTTTAAAGAATAATAATAGTAGCCCGAGGTTTATAAAACCTCGGGTTATTTTTTTGTATGAATGGTGAGTTTTAAGACGAATCACCTTATAATGTGACGTTGTTTATTCAGGTTAAATAAGGAAAGCCTTATTATGTTAGAGCGGATTCGGGAAGGCTCGCAGAGTTATACTGCTAAGGCCATTCTTGTGTTAATCATTCTAACTTTTGCATTAGCAGGTGTTGGTGGTTATATCACTAGTGACACAGAAGATGCTGTCGCAAAAGTTAATGGAGAAGAAATTCCTCGTAGTGACTACGATCGTGCTTATGAAAATGAGCGTAGTCGCTTGCAAGAGCAGTTTGGTGATATGTTTTCTGCTATTACTTCCGATCCAGATTATATGCGTAATTTACGCAGTGGAGTATTAGAGCAACTCATCGAACAAGAGCTTTTAGTGCAATACGCTGAAGATAACGGGATGAGAGTGAGCCCTGAGCAGGTAAAAGCTGCAATCCGTGATATTTCTCAATTTCGTACAGCAGGACAATTTGATAACGATGTTTACCTGATGGCTTTGCGTAATGCGGGTTATAGCCCTGAAGCTTTCGCAAAAGTGATGCAACAGGATATGACCCGAAATCAGTTACTACGAGGCTTGTCTGCGACTGCGTTCGTGCTTGAACCTGAAGCTATTGCCTTTATGCGCTTACAAAGCCAGTCGCGTTCAGGTGGCTTTTTAGTGGCTAGCAATGAAAGTTTCGAAGAGCAGGTAGAGATTGCAGAACAGGATATCGAAAACTTCTATCAGCAAAATCAAGATATGTTCCGGACTCAGGAAAAACTCAGCGTCGCCTATGTTGAGCTCTCTTTAGCTGCTGTTGAATCAGAAGTCGAAATTTCAGATGAAGAAGTGCGTCAATATTATGATGAGCGTCAGCAGCAATATTCGACCGAAGAAGAGCGCCGTGTTTCTCATATTCTGATCGAGTTCGAGACTGATAACGCTAAAAAGAAAGCTGAAGAAGCACTTGCTGAACTTAAACAAGGTGCGGACTTCTCGGAGGTAGCGCAAACTTATTCAGACGATACTTTCTCAGCTGAGCAGGGCGGAGATCTAGGTTGGATAGAAGCCGGAATGATGGATGAAGATTTCGATGCCTCCGTTTTTGAGTTAGAAAATGTTGGTGATTTATCAGACGTTGTTGAAACGAGCTTTGGTTACCACATTATTAAACTTACCGATTTACGCGAAGGTTCAGTCACACCATTTAGCGAAGTGAAAGACGAAGTGCGTCAGCAGTTGTTAACCGAAAAGGCAGAAGATCGCTATTTTGAAAAACAACAGAAACTTGCGGAAATTAGCTTTGAGCAACCTGACACATTGGAGCCTGCTGCTGAAGAAATTGGAGCCACTGTACGCCGTTCCGATTTATTCACTCGTGACAGAGCCCCAACGCCCTTGAGCGACGATGTTGTTCTCAATAACCTATTTTCAGAGCAGTTAATTAAAGAGAAGTTGAACAGCGATATTATTGAAACTTCAGATGATCGGTCACTGGTAGTACGTGTAACTGAGCATCAACCAGTGCGAGTAAAAGAGCTGGACGAAGTTCGTGAAAAAATAGTGTCCGAACTGCGCGTAGAAAAAGCTCAGCAATTAGCGCTTGAGCAGGCTAATGAATGGATGCAAGCCTGGAAAGCGGGTGAAGAGGTGAGCGACGAAATTGTCTGGGTAGATAGCATTCAGCGTAACAATGGTGAGCACCCAAGAACTATTGTACGTGAGCTATTCTCAATGTCTCCTTCAGCAAGCGATGAGAGCGTCTTTAACACGGTTGCGTTACCGAATGGAGATGCTGCTGTGGTTGCACTGACCGAAGTTTCTCCAGGAAGTACTGATGACAGCCAACTTGACGAGTTAAAGAGTCAGATGCGGAACCGTCAGGCTCAGGTTATGTTGCAAGCCTTTATTAATAACTTAAAAGCGGACGCAGATATAAAACGTTTATCAACTCCGTAGACGTTGATATCGCAAAAAAGGCTCAGACCGTGACAAGTCTGAGCCTTTTTTATTTCTATTGTAGTGAGTTTATCCGTTATTGCTGTACAAGTTTGGCAACACGTCTTTAGTAGTTGTTATATTTTTTTTTGCTTCTATAGAGGTCTTAACTTCTTTATAAAGCACTTTTCCATCCTGCCATGAGGTAGCCTTCGGCTGATAAAGGCTTTGTTGCAAGCTTGAGCATGCATTTTCTATTGAAAGATATTGAGACAGCTCAGTTATGCTATTAAAGCTGCGTTCAAAATAGCGGTTTGCCCATTTCAGCAAAAACTCTTTTGCTTCATGTGCATTATTGTTACGGCAGGCTAGCTGAAACCCTCTCCATAATTTGTCTTTGTTTAGATTGTGAGGTTTATCTTCTGTTGTTTTACGCGTTGATACTTTGCTCTTAGAGCTTGTACTTCGACTCCAGAGAAGGTACGCGTTCAGTATAATGGAAACAATCAGTACCAGGGCGAGTAAGCTAACTGTCCAGGTATTCCATTCAACTGAGCGGGTTTTCGCCTCAGTTTGAGTTACTTCCTCATCATTTAGCTGCTGCTCTTCAGTCACTTTAGCTTCGGCATTATTGCTTGCCTTCGGGATAGGTTGCATCCCGTCACCCATTGCGACAGAAAAGTTTAACTCTTCGGTTACCGCCGATGCAGGTTTACCTGTTTTGGTATTAAACCATGGGATGCTTAGTGCCGGAATTTTTAATGGCCCTGGCTGATTGGGGACGACCGCAAAGCTTATTGTTTTTTGAGAGATAATAACGCCGTTGCGACTAAATTGATCCGTCTCATCGCCATCCGGATAAATTCTCACCGTATCGGGGAAGCTTGGTCGAACGTCTGGTAGCTGCTCTGGTTTTACACCAACAGCGGTCAGCATATAGGAAATAGTGAAAGGTTCACCTACGGTATAACTTTCTTGCTCAGGCGAAACGGATTGAGAAACACTGACAAGCTCGCTAGGCAACCAGTGACCTTGCCAGCTATCAGGGACGGCCTGCACCTCAACCTCGATAGTTTCAGCAATGGTGCTGACAGGCTGTGTGTTGGAGAAAGACGAAAAGATAGAGCGTTGCCCTTGAGTGAAAACTTCGCCGTCGAAACGGGCGCCTGCGATACTTAAAGAACCTGACTTGCTTGGCGTTATTTGGTAAACACGCTGATAAACCTTATAGCGCCTGCCATTCACCATTTCTGTACTTTCTTCATCCCTGCCAATTTGCTGAATGTCGGCGTTTTCTGCTTCAGGCGGTATTAAGTTTCCTTTGTTCAAGTCGGCCGCAAGAAATAGCCGCGCAACATAAGTGATAGGCTGCTGCAGATAGACTTGCTGATTGTCTACGCGAGCTTCCAGAAAAGCGATTTTCTGTTCGTTATCCTGGTTGTTGCCGGGTTCCAGGACTTGCAATGAAATAGGAGCCGACGAGACACCACCTATGCTAATTTCGGGGATTTTATATTCTCCGGCAGACTGGGGAATAAGCACGGTTGTAAAGCGCGTCTGTTTGCTAAGTTTTCCGTTGATCATTGATGTCTGGCGACTGACCGATGTTCTGCCTACAACGAAGTCTTTTAGTAGTTTAGATGGCGAAAAGCTGTCGTTAGCAACATCGTCATCAACGGTTATCGTTAATACGAAGGATTCGTTCGCCGTAACCGGATTACGGTCTACCGTAGCAGTAACCTCAGAGACATCGGCGTGAGCAAGTTGGCTCACAAGTAAAAAGCTCATCAATAAGATAATGTGTCGCCATACTCTTACCATTTTTTATCGTCTCCCTGGGGTTCTGAGGTTCTGCGCTGACGCCGTTTCTGGCTCTCCAGAAGCATTTTATTACGTAGCAGTATACTTGGGTCATCCGGCACCCGGTTCATCCACTGCTCCAGTTGTTGGGCTTTTTCAGGGTCAATCTCGCCTTCGCGGACCTTCTGTTGAAGTAGTTGGCTGGATTCCTCCTGGCTTTCTGGGCTTGTGTCCTGGCGTTGCTGCTCCTGGGGTTCTTCTTGAGAAGGCTCCTGTTCTTTTTGTTCCGGCTCCGGCTCTCCATCCTCTTGACCCCTTTCATCAGGATTAGGGGGCCCATCACTGTTATTGGACTGATTATTTTGTTGCTCCTCGCCGTCACCACTTTGCTCAGAATTCTTATCCGATTCGTTTTTATCAGAATCTGATTCCTTGGAGGATTCGTCTGAACCGCCGGAGTCTTCTGATTCCTGCTGTTGCTTCAATTGCTCAACGAGTTGCTTATTTTCGGCTGCCTGGGACCAGTCAGGGCGTTGTTCTAAAGCGTTGTCGTAAGCTTCTATTGCCGCATCGTATTGTTGCTGCTTAGCCAGTGCATTACCTAAATTATATTGCGCCTCTGCCGAATCGCCTTGAGAAAAGGCTTCGGCGGCGGCTTCATAGTCACCATCGCGATACAGAGCAGCGCCCTGACGAAACGGAGTTCTGCTAAGGTTAGCCGCCCGTTGGTATTCTTCTTCTTGATATAAACGCTGTGCACGTTGCTCACGGTTTAGCAACTGCTTCTGCCAGACGGATTCTTGTGCAGCATGCACATTGGGACTGAAGCCGATTAAAGGCAATAACATAGAGAGTAATAAAGGGCTAAGCAGGCTGCCCCGACGCCAGCTAAACAACATAATAGGTAAGATAAAGAGGGCAACGTAAGGACCCATATCACGCCATGCGTCTCCTTGCTGTTGTTCATCGCCGTCTTTACCTTCACGCGTCAGTGGTGCCTGGTTTATCAGTTTATCAATATCACGATTGTCGGCGGTTACTGATGAAAAGGCTCCTCCCGTAATAGAAGCCAGATCGGATAATCGAGAAGGATAAGTTTTGGCAATAATGACCTGATTGTTGTCTTTTAATAAACGGCCTGAGCTATCGCGAATTGCAGCACCTTCTTCAGTACCAACCGCCAGAATAGAAACTCTATGATCGACAGAACGCAAATAACTACTGAGTTGGTTGAGTTCGTTACTACTGATGCCGTCGGTAAGCCAGTATATATCGCCCTGAGGGTAGCCGGCATTTTTTAATAAATCGTCAGCCAGCTTCAAAGCTAACAAGGGTTCACTGCCTTGCGCCGGCATAATATCGGGTGACAGTGATGGGATTAAATTTATTAAATTACGGTTATCGGCAGTAAGCGGACTGATGATAAAAGCATCGTCGGCGTAAGCAATAAGGCCGGTATCACCATCAAGTCCTGCCCGGACTAAATCAATGGCTTTGTATCTCATTCTGGTTAAACGGTTAGGGGCAATATCATCGGCTAAAACCGATGGCGACATGTCCATAATCACGACCTGTCCCGATTCAAGCTGGTAAACCGGTTGTGGTAGTCGTTCCCAGGTGGGCCCGCAAAGAGCCAGTGTTGCCAGAACTGAAATTAACAAAAAACGGTGGGCAGGCCAGAGAGACGGTTGTGACCCTGACTTAACCAATACTTTTGACAGGTGCCCGGGGAGCCATTGATGCCATCCGGCCTGATGTTTCTGACTGTAGAGTAAACGCCAATACAGTAGTGCAACTGGAACTAAAGCCAGTAACCACCAGGGGCGCAATAAGTGAAATTCGCTCATGAACGTCTCCCCCATGGTCGATAGTGCAACATGGCTAACGCAATAAACAGAAGAAAACTTATTACCAATGGCCAGTAAAATAAACTGACTCGGGGCCTTAGTTGCTGAGGGTCACCGGCAATAGGCTCCAGCTTGTCCAGGCGTTGATAAATTTCTTCGAGCTCACTGGTACTGCGGGCACGGAAATATTTACCACCAGTTTGTTTAGCGATACTTTGCATTAACGGTACGTCCAGATCACGGCTTGGATTAACTCGCCGTTGCCCGAAAAAGCTATCAACTACTACTTCTTCAGCACCTACCGCGATAGGGTAAATCGTCACATCGTAAGCCTGAGCCAGCTCAAGAGCCTGCTCCGGAGTTAAATTCCCCGCTGTGTTTTGACCGTCGGTTAGTAATACCAGTACCCGGTTCGATTCTTCGTCGTCACGAAAGCGCTTCACCGACAAAGCAATAGCGTCTCCTATTGCGGTGCGTTCACCCACTAAGCCGAGTACAGATTCATTGAGCATTTGTTTTACAGTATTGCGATCGTAAGTCATGGGAGTCTGTAAATAGGCCGTGTCTGCAAATAGAATCAGTCCGAGCCTGTCACCTTCGCGGCGTTCAATAAAGTCGCTCAAAACGTGCTTAACCATGGTTAGACGGTTCACTGAGCGGCCTTCCAATTGCATATCTGCAATTTCCATACTGCCGGATAAGTCTACAGCCAGCATAATCTCTCTTCCTTCGGCTCGAATTGCGAGCGGCTCGCCCAACCATTGAGGCTTAGCCACCGCAGCGACCAGCATGATCCAGCATAAACTCATCAGCGGTAACAATAACCAGCGTTTACCAGAGCTCTGACTGCCGCTAACTAAGCCGTAAGTACTGGGAAGGCGTATAGCCGAGCTACTTTTTCGTACGGCCGGAAACCATTTCCAGATAATGGCGGGTAAGGGGAGTAGGCAAAACATCCACGGCCAGGCAAATTCAAACATCTTCGGCTCCGGGTTGCTTGCTCAAATCTTTACTCAGCCACAGGCGAGCGAGTTCGTAGTAATGTCGATTAAAATTATTATCAGCAATACCATAAAAGTTTTTATTGGCCTCGTTAAGCAGGGGTTCATAAGTTGTCTTTTCCTTGCCTGACAGAGGAATGAGCAAGAAGCTTATCCATTGACGACTGTGTTTTTCCGCAACGACCTTTCTGGGATAATACGCCAGCGCCGTGCGTTTCAATAATATAGTAAGCTCTTCGATGCTCATATTTCTGTCTTGCTGCAACTGCCTGATAGCCGCTTTGCGCACGCGTGACTGCTGTCGACGCCGAACTAACCAGAAAATAAGTAAAGCGATGCCAGACAGTAGTGCAACGGCAATAGCAATTGCCGGCCATGACGGCGGCCACCAACTCGCTGCCCCTGGCTCGACAATATCATTAAGCTTATCTAATGACGGTTGCTGCATTATTTTACCTCTGCCCATTGCTGTTCCAATGGTAAAGCACTGGATATTGGTGTTAAAGACAACTTCCGTTTCCTGAATTCTTGCTGAATACTGCTCCAACGAAGCTCGGCGGCATTTTGATAGGTTTTTCTCTGCTGTTGATCAGCGAGATTTATACTGACCTGTTGCTGACCATCGGTAATTGCCAGCGGATGAGACGAGTACCCCTGAGGCAACTCATGCTCCATAGGGTCGTAAAGTCCAAAACAACGAACCGAATTATGCTGGGATAGCACGCGCAAACCATCCAGAAAGCGTTCGCCTGCGTTATAGAAATCACTGATAACATGAATGCTGCTGCCGGGCTTAACCAGTTGTCGTATGCGTTTTAAGTTATCATCCAGCGTGTTTTGTTGCTGTTTTTGCTTGTCTTGCCAACGCTTCAGGCTGTCTTTATGAACTTCCAGAAGTGCATGACATAAACGTAAAACGCCTTTTTGTCTGGCTATAGGTTTTAACTCCTGATGTTGCCAACCGTTGCCAATGAGCCCACCAATACGGTCGCCTTTGTGTTGTGCCTGCCAGGCCAGGGCTGCGGCTAAGTGACAAGCCTGCACAGATTTAAATACAAACTGGCTACCAAATAATTGGGTTAAAGAAAGGTCCACCCAGATAAATACCGGGCGCTCTTTTTCTTCACGATAGAGCTTGGTATGAGCTTTACCGGTTCGCGCGGTTACCCGCCAGTCAATGGAGCGGATATCATCACCGGGCTGGTAATGCCGTACTTCATCAAACTCCATTCCGCGCCCCCGGCTCTTACTTAGCAGGGGGCCGGTCTGGCTTGAGCGCGGCAGACTTTTATGGTGGCGTGCAAACGCATTAATTTTACTGCGATAATAAAGAAGTTCCTGAATACCGGGACTGACTCCATCGCAGTGCAACTGCTTAAGCCATTGTTCAACTTCAGCTTTTAACATTATGGTGCCGGTACAAGTTTCAGTATTGTATCAAGAACCTGATCGTGTGATACGCCATCGGCTTCCGCCTGATAACTCAAAATAATACGGTGGCGTAAAGCGTTATGGAACACGCTGATAACATCGTCAGGTGTGACGAAATCGCGACCGTCGAGCCAGGCTTTAGCGCGGGCGCAGCGCTCCAACGCTATAGTGGCGCGAGGGCTGGCGCCGTAACCTATCCATTGTGCTAGGTTCTGGTCGTAGCGCTGCGGCTGACGTGTCGCGATAATCAACTGAACCAGATAGTTTTCGACTGCATCATCTAAATACAACTGCAGGACTTCGTGGCGCGCGTCGAATAACTGCTTTTGCGTTAATGGCGTAGGCATATCAAGATCACCTGACAGGGCTTCTCCCCGGGTTAGGCGCAGAATTTGCTGTTCGGTCTCGGCATCCGGATAGTCGAGTTTTAAATGCAATAAAAAACGGTCGAGCTGGGCTTCAGGTAACGGGTAAGTTCCTTCCTGCTCCAGCGGGTTCTGTGTTGCTAACACCATAAAAAGATCAGAAAGTGGGTAGCTGCGTTGACCGACAGTTATTTGTCGCTCTGCCATAGCTTCCAGTAATGCTGACTGAACTTTTGCCGGGGCTCGGTTAATTTCATCGGCCAGAATTAAATTATGGAACAAAGGGCCTTGTTGAAACTCAAACTGTCCAGTTTCGGGACGAAAAATGTCGGTACCGGTTAAATCGGCGGGCAATAAGTCGGGAGTGAACTGCACCCGATGGAAGTCGCCTTCAATACCTTTTGCTAAAGCTTGTACTGCACGGGTTTTAGCCAGGCCGGGAGGGCCCTCTACCAGCAGGTGGCCGTCAGCCAATACGGCAATTAAAAGGTTTTGAGTGAAGTCCGGCTGTCCAAGCACTTGCCGATTCAGGTAATTTTGTAGCTTTTGAAACGCTGTCGCGGTCATGTTTACTCCAGGCTGTCGTTATCAGCGAAAACTGACTATGCTGTCAGTACTGCATAGCAATGACAGCAACAATGCTGTCTTTGTTCCGAAATTTCAATCTATACAGCATACTTTACCGAAAACGGTGGTTTTAATCTGCTCTATTACGGGCTAGAATTTGTAACATAATTTGTGGTCAGACCAGTATTGGTTTTTGAATTGAGGATTTATTATGACAGCAGCACAACGCTTGCTAACCGTAAATGGCGAAAGAATTGCCTTTGTGGCGGGTATAAGAACACCATTTGCGAAACAAGCAACGGACTTTCACGGCATACCCGCAGTCGACTTAGGTAAAATGGTTGTTCAGGAATTAGTGAATAAAACCGGTATTGACGGTGACTGGGTTGAGCAACTGGTGTTTGGTCAGGTTGTGCAAATGCCGGAAGCGCCTAACATTGCCCGTGAAATAGTATTGGGAACCAGTTTGCCTGTTGGTACTGATGCTTACAGTGTGTCCCGCGCGTGTGCTACAAGCTTTCAGTCGGCGGTTAATATTGCCGAAGCTATGGTGGCTGGCCATATTCGTGGCGGCATAGCTGGTGGTGCGGATTCATCTTCGGTATTACCTATTGGTGTCAGTAAACGTCTGGCGCGTGCTCTAGTCGATTTAAATAAAGCAAAAACCTTAGGGCAACGGTTTTCTATATTGAAGCGCTTGGGTTTTAAAGACTTACTGCCTGTACCACCGGCCGTGGCAGAATACAGTACCGGACTAAGCATGGGACAAACGGCGGAACAAATGGCGAAAACGCATAACATTAGCCGTGAAGACCAGGACGAGCTAACGGTAAGATCGCACCAAAAGGCTCATGCTGCATGGGAAGCTGGTTGGTTAAGTGATGAAGTGATGACGGCTTACCCTGAGCCTTATAAACAGCATTTGAGCCGCGACAACAATATTCGCGGTGACAGCCAGATAGAAAAACTGGCGAAATTAAAGCCGGTATTCGATCGCAAGCATGGTTCAGTGACTGCGGCGAACAGCACGCCTTTAACTGACGGAGCTTCTGCTGTCATGATGATGACCGAAAGCCGCGCGAAAGAACTCGGGTTGCCGGTATTAGGTTACTTACGCAGTTATGCCTTTGCTGCCCTACAGGTGGAAGAAGACATGCTGATGGGACCTTCCTATTCGACTCCGGTGGCTTTAGACCGCGCGGGTATGAGCTTAAACGATTTAGACCTTATTGATATGCACGAGGCTTTTGCAGCGCAAACATTGGCGAATATGAAGATGTTTGCCAGTGATAAGTTTGCGCAAGAGAAGCTGGGTCGTGATAAAGCCATTGGCGAAATCGATATGGATAAATTTAACGTGCTGGGCGGCTCCATTGCTTATGGTCATCCATTTGCCGCAACCGGTACCAGAATGATCACACAGACTTTGAATGAATTGCGCCGTCGCGGTGGTGGTGTCGGTTTAACAACCGCTTGTGCTGCCGGTGGCCTGGGTGCAGCAATGATTGTGGAGACAGAATAATGAGTCAGGATAAAGCATTCACTATGGAAGTTAGGGACGACGGCGTCGCTGTAATTACGATTGATGTCCCTGGTGAGTCGATGAATACCTTAAAAGACTCATTTGCCGAAGAAGTTGGCAGTTTGATGAATCGCTTAGAAAGCGATGATTCAGTCAAAGGTGTGGTTTTTATTAGTGGTAAGCCAGGCTCCTTTATTGCCGGTGCTGATATCAACATGATAGACGGTTGTGAAAATGCCGTGGATGCAGAAAGTCTGGCGCGAAAAGGGCAGGCTATGTTTGATCGCATCGAGCAGTTAAATGTGCCTGTGGTTGCGGCTATTAACGGAGCTTGCCTGGGTGGTGGACTGGAACTGGCCATGGCTTGTCATGTAAGAGTTTGTACCGACAACAGCAAGACAGCTCTGGGCTTACCTGAAGTGAAATTAGGCTTGTTACCGGGCAGTGGTGGTACGCAACGTCTGCCTGAACTGGTTGGTGTTCAGCAAGGACTGACGATGATCCTGACCGGTAAAGAACTGCGGGCTAAACAGGCTCTGAAAGCAGGACTTGTCACCGAGGTTGTTCCCCAAAGCATATTGTTGGATGTTGCCGTTGAGCACGCGTTAAAACGTAAGCCAAAATCAACTAAGCCGCCACTTAAGGGCATTAGTAAAGTGCTGGAGGCGACCAAGTTTGGCCGTGACATTATCTTTAAAAAGGCCAGTGAGCAGGCGCAGAAGAAAGCTCAGGGCAATTACCCGGCAATTGATAAAATCATTCAGACGGTGCGTGAAGGTGTTGAACGTGGCCGCGAAGCTGGCCTGGATAAGGAAGCCCGTAGCTTTGGTGAGTTGGCAATGACGCCAGAGTCTTATCAGCTGCGCCAGATTTTCTTTGCCACCACAGAAATGAAAAAAGAAACCGGCGCCGATGGTGTTAAACCTGATTTGGTCAAACGGGTTGGCGTTTTAGGTGGTGGATTGATGGGCGGCGGTATTGCCTATGTTACGGCGGCTAAAGCAGGTATTCCTGCACGTATCAAGGACATCGCTGAAGACGGAATTCGACATGCATTACATTACAGTTACGAGCGTCTAGATAAAAAAGTGAAGCGTCGGCATATGCGCCGGGCCGAGCTTGAAAAGACCATGCTAATGCTGAGCGGTTCGCTTGATTACAGTGGATTTGAGCGTACCGATGTGGTTATTGAAGCGGTATTTGAAGACCTTAACCTGAAGCAAAAAATGGTTGCTGATGTGGAGGAGCACGCAGACGAGTCGACCATTTTTGCAACTAATACGAGCTCACTGCCTATTACTCAAATAGCGGCTAAAGCCAAGCGCCCGGAACAGGTTATTGGGCTCCACTATTTTTCTCCGGTCGATAAAATGCCGTTGGCGGAAATTATTACCCATCCGGGTACTTCCGATAAGACAATAGCCACAACGGTTTCTCTGGCCAAGAAGCAGGGTAAAACTCCGATAGTGGTGAAAGATGGTGCCGGATTCTATGTAAACCGAATTCTTGCGCCCTACATGAACGAAGCTGCGCGCTTACTGTTAGCCGGAGAGCCTATTGAGCATATCGATAAAACCTTAGTGAAATTTGGTTTCCCGGTGGGGCCAATTACTTTACTGGATGAGGTTGGTATCGATGTTGCGGCAAAAGTGGCTCCGGTCTTGGTGAAAGAGCTGGGTGATCGTTTTGAAGCGCCTGAAGCTTTTGAGAAGCTGATTGACGACGACCGTAAAGGTAAGAAAAACCAAAAAGGCTTTTATCAATACGGCAAGAGTGTAAAGGGTAAGCCGGTAGACACTTCAGTGTATTCTTTGCTGGATATTGATCCGAACGAGAGCAAGTCTGCGGACGAAATTATTGATATTTGTTTATTGCCCATGCTGAATGAAGCTGCTTACTGTTTGCAGGAAGAGATTATTCGCAGTCCTCGCGACGGTGATATTGGTGCAATTTTCGGTATCGGTTTCCCACCTTTCCTTGGCGGGCCATTCCGTTATATGGACAGCCAGGGGCTTGAAACGATAGTGAATAAGCTAGAGAAGCTGGCAGCAGAACGTGGCGAACGATACACGCCTGCGCCTTTGTTGAAGCAAATGCTGGAAAATGGTTGGAATTTTTATCAATAGCCTTTATTAGTAACGTTAAACCTGAGCAGCTACTTCGTTGTGCTGCTCAATAAACTCAATTAACGCATCAGCCGGCATTGGTTTTGCAAAATAGAAGCCTTGAATGTATTCGCATTTGAGGCTTTTTAACGTCTGTAACTGAGCTTTAGTTTCAACCCCTTCCGCAACAACCTTCAGGCCAAGGTTATGTGCCATTGCAATAATTGACGCGACCATATTACGGTCTTTGTCGTTGATGGTTATGTCATCAACAAAGGCTTTATCAATTTTCAGGCTGTTCATAGGAAAACGCTTAAGGTACGACAGCGAAGAGTAACCTGTACCAAAATCATCCAGAGCCAGTTTTACACCCATATCAGATAGGTTTTCCATCATAGTAATGGCGCGTTCAGGGTCGCTCATGACCATGCCTTCGGTTATCTCAAACTCAACATGGCGAGGATGCAACCCCTCTTCACGTAAAATTTGCTCAATTTGCAAGGCCAGACTGGATTGCATAAACTGCCGGGCAGACAAATTCACAGCAATGCTCTTCGGTGAGCCCTGACAAGCCATAAAGCGTTTCATATCACGGCATGCTAGCCGCAAAACTTCTTCGCCTAGTGGAATAATAAGCCCGGTTTCTTCGGCCAGAGGAATGAAGTCAGCCGGATTAATCATTGAGCCGTCTTCACTCTCAATGCGGGCCAGCGCCTCAAGTCCGGCAATATGGCCGGAGTTTATTTCTATTTTCGGCTGATAGTAAACGCGAATATTATGAGACTTTAATGCTGCTCTTAATTCATTTTCCAGCTTAAGTCGTTTGACCGCGTTCTCGTTCATTGACTGGCTGAAAAACTGATAGCAGTTTCCGCCACGCTGCTTGGCATGATACATAGCCATATCGGCTTTCTGTAAAAGCTCCTGCGACGTCTGGCCGTCGTGAGGGTAAAGTACAATGCCAATGGAACTGCCAATGACAATTTCCTGTTGCTCAATAAAGTATGGCTCTGCCACTTTTAGGTTAATTTGGTTGGCCAAATCGCCAATTAGGTTTATGTCCACGCTGTCTTCAATGAGCAAACCAAACTCGTCTCCACCCAACCGATAAAGAGTATCCTGCCGACGGCCAATATCCATAAGTCGCTCGGCAACCTGGCATAAAAGCTGGTCACCAATCTCATGACCTAAGGAGTCGTTAATTTTCTTAAAATCGTCTAAATCAAAGAGCAATAAAGTATGTGAGACTTTTTTCCTAACCAGATTTGAATGACTGACCTGAAAGTAAGAACGATTCGGCAGGCCGGTTAAAGTGTCGGTGTTCGACAAGCGGCGAAGCTCGTTTTCTGTGTGACGCCTTTCGGTGATATCCGAGAAACTGGCAACGATGAGTGACACCTCACCGTTATCATCCCGAACCGCATCAAGGGTTAATTCCATCAGGAACTCTTCACCGTTGGCTTTAACATCGGTGATTTCACCCCGCCAGGTTCCCTCTTTTATGACCGCTCTTTTTATTTGATTCACGAAGCTCTCGGGATAACATTCAAGCGTCAATAACTGACCTAAAACCTGTTCACGACTGAAGCCGCTAATTCGCTCAAACGCATTATTGACTTCGCGTTTTCGGAAAAACCGGTCGAAGATGCAAATTCCATCAGATATATTTGTAATCGAAGAAGCCAGCATCGTAATTCGCTCTTCAGAGCTTATCAGACTGCTTATGTCACTTAGGGTACCGAACATAGTTCGGTGTTCATCGTTAGTTTGAAGTTTTCCTCTATCTAATACCCACAGCCAGTTGCCCTGATTGTCCAGTCGATAGCTGCATTCGAACAACTCAGACTCACCACTTAGGTGGTCTGCAAGGCTTTTTTGCAGTCGTTTTAAGTCTTCCGGGTGTACGTTCGACTTTCCGCCAGAAAGGCCAAGTCGTTTCCCGTCAATAGGGAAAGCGGGGCAGTTCTCCCAGATATTCTGTCGTATCAGTTCGCCTGAATCGAGATCCCATTCCCAGCATTGGTAACGGCTGGAAAGTACGCCTTGAGCCTGCCGGTGGTACTGTTTAAGATCGCGGCGCATGTTGGTTTGCCGCTGGCGCAGATAAAGCCAATACGATAACAAGACCAGAGCACAGATGAGTGTGCCGCCGATCCAGGCAAAAGGTGTTTTCCAAAAAGGAATTGCCACGTCAAGCTGAGCCACTGCCGATGGCGACCAGAGGTCATCATGATAAGATACCTGAACCTCTAGTTCATGCGACCCGGCGGGCAACGACGATAGTTGTAGCGATGCACCGCTTTTTCCCAGAGTTTGCCAGCTATTTTCAGCGTGATTCAATTTGTAGCGGTAGTGTAACTCTGTCGGAGCGGCTGCGAACGGAACCGTAAAGTCAGCTATAAATGTGGCGTTGCTGACTTTTTCTAAGTCAATATGGGGTGGTTTGTTTAACAGTTCATTATCGACAGAAATTGTTTTTTTCTGAGAGACTTGTCCAAAGGCGTCTATTTCGATGGCTTCGGTTTTTGTATGCAACCAAAGCGAATGGTCAAATGCCGTTAAATTCAAATTATTGGGTGTTGCCGACAATTCTGACGCTATTAGTGAATTCCAGTCTCTATTAATAATGTTGTACTGATATAGCTCTCCGGAGTTATTAACAAGATAAAGCTGATTAGCGAATAAACGCATTTTATTTATCTCAAACTGGGCGTCCGGGTAGTGATTAAGTTCGGAGATTTCTTCATTGACGGTATTGTAAAATAATAACCCTAAGTCTGTCGCTAACCACCAGTTACCATTGCTATCTTCTATCGCTGCTGATACTTGTTGCATCAGTTGAGGAATGTTTATGCTGGCTGAACTCTGCTGTGTATTGGAACCGGAAACCAGGGCTGCCGGAGCAAAAGGCGTGTCTAGTTGGTAAATGCCCTGATTATCCGGTACGAAAAAAACGTCCCCCCGGGTAACTTGCAAAGCCGATGCGGTGGGTGCGTTATGTAGCTTGATAAGCTTTTCATTTTGTAATTCATACAGACCATTAGCAGCACTGAGTAAAATTGCGGAACGGTCTTGAGTTAATGCTATATCATTAACTTTATTTAGGTTGCTAAGGTACTCAGGAAGTGCTTTTAAGCGTAAATCTTTGTCCAGAAGAGTCAGCCCTTGCTCTGTTGCAAGCCAGAGCTTATCTTGATAGTGAACGGCAGCGTAAAGCTGCTTGCCTGGTATTGTGTCTGTAATCGGGTTTTGTTTATTAACCGCAAAAACTTCACTGGAAAAACCATCCCAGGCAAATACTCCCTGATTTTCAGTACTTAACCAGTTCCATTTTTTTCCATGATAAATATAGTTTACGTGCTGAATCGGGGTGCCGTTATAGCTTAGGTTTAAGGGTTCAAAAACCTCTGTTCCGGGAGTGTGGCGGTAAATGAATCGGTCTGTACCAACCAGTAACCGACCTTTTGCGTCTTCTGAAATGTGTCTTATACGAGTTTGACCGCCGGACTCACGCCCTGATAACTCAAAGGTTTTAAGCTTGTGCTCTGAGGAAAACTGGAGTTGCGTCAGACCGTTTCGGGTTCCGAGCCATAGTGCACCCGACGTATCAAAAAACAGTTGTTCGATATTATCAGAAAGCAAATGCCTCTTTGCTTCAGGGATAGCTAAAATATTTTTGAATTCATTGCCATCAAATCGGGTTAAGCCACTGGCTGTCGCAACCCACAAGAAACCTTCGGGACCCTGAGCTATAACATTTACATGATTGCTGGGTAAGCCATCATTGAAGGTCCATTGATGTACTGAGTTTTGTGTGGAGGAGTATTGCGCGTAAACATGAAAGCTAAAGCTTCCAGATAACAAAACACATAGAAAAAGAGCAGAGCATAATGTTCTGATAGGCAATGTAAAATTCACGACAAACCTATTGAATGGCTACTTTAGCAGCTCTTTATTGTTAATATATCGTTAAGATAACGAGAGAGGTACTGACTGTCAAAGACTATTCTACTTGGTCAGAGTTTAGGTTTGAAGCCTTAGAGCTTGCGATTTATCACCTAAACGCAGTTTTAGTCGTTCCAGCCAGTCAGTGAGTTGGCAATGTTCCAGGGCACTGAGGAGTTCTTGCTGGCGATTGAACCCTGTATCGGCGAGTTGAATAGCGCCCCAAAGTCTTTGGCTGCGAACCCTTAAGTTACGATCAACTGTTTTAATTTGCTGTTTAAGTACCGACTTAGCGTGGTGCCATTCTTTTAGTGTCAACTCCTCAAGCTCGGCCAGTTGCACTTTAATCACGTCTTGTATTGCTTGATAAAGTTTATCAGCATCAAACTCGTGTGACTGTAAAAAGAATAAGATTCCGGGCAGCCGTTGTACCGGAAAATATTGGCTACCGGCGGCATAACCCAGTTGTTGTTCGGTTCGTAAAGCCTGGAATATTGGTTGATGAATTAATTGCTGCAAGAGCATAAAACTGATTTGCTCGGTTGAAGTATCATCTTCGCCCTGAAAATAAAGCAAAACAGCGGTATCTGAGTGTTCAGCAGGAACAATTAACTGCTGCGAACAAAAATCGCGGACGCGCTTAACCGGAAGCCTTTTGTTGGGAACGCTTCGTTGGTCAGGGAGATTATTTTTAATAAGCTGTCCCAGCTCCAGAGCATCGCCTTTTTGCCAGTCGCCGTGAGCTAGTGCATTAACATGCACTGGGGAGAAAAGCTTCGCTACTTCTATTGTAAACTGACGGAATGAGACTTTCTCCAGTTCACAGGCTAAATCGCTAAGCCGAAATAAACCGGATTGCAGCTGCTGGTTCAGTTCAGCAAAAAGCTTGTTCAGTGGCTGACTCTGATGAGCGGAGTGCCAGTTACTTAGCAAGCTTTGTTTTAGATCCTGCCAGCGGCGTCTCGCAAAACGAGTCTTTAAAGCTCGCCGGATAAGATGTTGCATCAAGGGAATTTGTCCGGCAGAAAGCCCGGTTGTATGTATCGTAATACCGTTTTGAGTTGGATAAATATTAAAGTGCAAGCCAGCGACTTCGGCGTCATACAAGTCGTCATTTAATGCATCTATCATAAGCTCAGACCATAATCTGGCGATAGCGAAGTGAAAAGCTGAATTGGTTACCGCAGGCAACCTTAAGGATAAGTAAATATGCCCTTTGGGTACCCGGAAGTCACGATCCTGCAGGTGCCATAACTGTAACTGTGCACTGTCCTCTAATCGTGTTGGCAGAGAGCCACCAGACTCCAGAGGTAAAGGTTTAAACCGGGAGTTGAGAAAACGGTTGGGCTTAGGTAGCTGACAGTTGAAGTCATCAGGTGTTGAGAAAAATGACTGAAACTGCTTTTTGCTAATAGGGCTTAAACCATATTCTGTATGATAAATCGGCGCGACTTCAGTCGTCCGGACATCAGGAGCAATTAAAGTAATACGCGCATTTTCAGCGGTCATCTGTTGCAGGGTTTTCGCTGCATAAGAATAATTTAACCCATCCATACGATAATCACCGTAGAGAGTGTCTTCCGGTTTATAGTGAAAAGCGTTTACGGAGAGCTGGTTAGCCAATTCTCCGACCGGAGTCGGCTCTTGATACAGAAAACTCATTTCTGTGGTAATACGGCGCTCTTTGTAGCGCCAGTCTTCGATCCCGTCCGCTTCTATTTTTCGTATATAGGCAAAAACCCACTGAACAACCTGTTCAACTCTGTGGCGACCAGACTCAGTAAGCTGGATATTAATATTAAAATCTTTGAAGTTACTACCACTAATGCCACCGCCCGCTGAAAGTGAGTTGACCCAACCCTTTGAACGCAACGAACTGAATAAACTTCCCGGACCTTCGTAGCCCAATAAATGCGCAATAAAGCTGGTGGTTTTATGCGGGTAGTCTGCGTCGATACTCGGTAACGGTAATGTCAAAATAAGACGGTAAGCTGCTTTGATGGGCTTAACTTTTATCCATACTCCTTTTTGTTCCTGGCGGTAAAGAGGAGCATTAATAGACGTTTTGCCAGTGCGTTGTTGTTTAATATCCGCAAAGTAACGGTGAGCTAATTGTTCGAGCTCGGCAATAGACTGCGGACCGGCAACGACCAGACGCATTCTTTGTGCTACGTAATGTTCGTTAAAAAAACGCTGCAATTTGCTTTTTAAGGTACCGTGCTCATCGTGTCTGAGTGTATTAAGGTTGCCCACAGAAAACTGACTGAAAGGGTGCTTTGGGTTCGCGGTAACCTTATGAACCTGATACAAGCGTCGGAGTTCATCATTTTGTTTCAGGCGAAACTCCGACTCTATAGAACTTATTTCTTTGTCTATCCAACTCTCCGACAACAACGGTTTTTTCAGCATAGCGGAAAAAAATTCCAGCGCCTGTGGCAGTGCATTAGCATTGCAGTCAAAGTGATAGTTAGTAAATTCCGTGCCGGTCCAGGCGTTGTGCTGGCCACCTTGCAAATTTAAGAAGTGCCCGAAAGCGGAGGGATCAGGAAACGCCTGGCTTCCTAAAAATAACATGTGCTCTAAAAAATGAGCCAACCCCTGAGTATGTTCAGGATCATCGAAATGGCCGGCATTTACCGCGACAGAGGCCGCGGCTTTCTGGCTATCAGGGCAGTGAACCAACAACACCTTAAGTTGGTTCTCTAATGTCAGGTGCTGATAGTCTCGTTTGTCTCCAGAACTTCGGACAACACGGACGACCTCATCGTTAAGTGAAGAGTTCGCCATAATTCTCCTTGATGTAGATTTCGAGGCGAGTTACTGGTCCAGTGCCTGATTAAAGTCTTCTGGTTTATCAAAGTCGCCTTTAAAATCCTGCAAACGCTTGTCATTGAAGGTAAGTACCAGCTCTTTACGGTAATCTTCACCTGAATTGGGATCCATTTTATAAAGGTATACCCAGCGGTCAGAGTCAAAGCTGTTCTGCGCAACAGGGGTTCCCAGCACAAAGACAACTTGCTCTTCAGTCATTCCCACCCGCAACTTGTCGACATCTTCCTGTTCAAGGTAATTTCCTTGTGGGATATCAATACGATATACCATTTCATCGAGAAGAGAACAGCCATTTAAGGTTATAACGGCAACTAGAAAAACTCCAAATCTTGACATGAAATACCTATTAAAATTAATCTCAATTGATTGTATTGGCGTCGATGATAAACAATGACTTACTCGAACGCCAGTATAGAACGAATTTAACTGGCGAGTAATTCCCTCGCATTAGCTTTTGCCATGTCGGTGACTTTGTCGCCACCTAATAAACGCGCCAGTTCGATAACTCTCTGTTCTTTAGATAATGCAACCACCGCAGTTTCAGTTTCGGCTCCATCAGTTGACTTGCTCACTTGCAATTGTTGATGAGCTTTAGCCGCGACTTGTGGTAAATGGGTAACACAAATAACCTGAGAGGTTTTCCCCAAAGCCTGAAGCATAGATCCCACTATTGATGCCGTGGGGCCGCTGACGCCGACATCAACTTCATCAAACATCATGGTAGGAACCGTTTTCTGTGTCGCTGTCATCACCTGTATGGCAAGGCTAATTCGCGAAAGTTCACCCCCGGAAGCGACTTTATTCAGCGCCTGTATGGGTTGTCCCGGGTTGGTTGTTACCAGAAACTCGACCTCATCGGTACCCAGTCGGGTAGCTCGGGCGCTGGCATCATGTTCAACCTGAATAACAAAACGACCATGCGGCATATTCAACTCTTGCATTGAGCTGCTTATTTTTTGACTTAATTCCGCAGCTGCCTGCTCGCGGCTTGTGGAAAGCTTAAGGGCACTCTCACGGTAAACTTTGCGAGCCTGCTGCCGGTCTTCGTCAAGCTTCTCAGCTTGTTCACCGGCTTGTTCCAGATTATCAAGCTCATCCATTAACTTCTTGTGTTGCTGGCTCAGTTCCGAGCCGGGTATCTGGTGCTTCTTCGCTAAATGAATAGCGGCGCTTAAGCGGGCTTCTATAATCTGGAGTTCGCCCGGGTCGAGCTCTAAGTCGTCCTGATACTGGCGTAATTCAAGCGCCGCTTCTTCAATGTGTACTTTCGCCTGTTGCAGTAACTGGTTAATAGGAGAAAGCGCGGTATCCATCTCTTCAGCTTCAGCTAAGCGTTGGCTGGCTGACTGAACCAGGCTGGACGCGTTATTGTGCTCCCCTTCGTAAAGAGCATTTAAAGCAAACACACCGGCTTCGAGTAAAACCTTGCTGTTACTTAAGCGTTTGTGTTTTTGCTCCAGTTCTTCGAATTCACCATCTTCCAGAGCAAACTCATTCAGCTCGTTAACCTGATATTCAAGTAATTGACGCTGGGCTTCCAGTTCTTCTTTTTGTTGCTGATAGCTCTGATATTGCTTCTCAACTGAAGCCCAGTTTTTATAGTCTTGCTGGACTTTGTCTAATAAGTGCTGATGGCGGGCGTAGCTATCGAGTAGCGTTAATTGATGCTCTTCTTTTAACAATAATTGGTGTTCGTGCTGACCATGAATGTTAACTAACAGAGGTGCCAGGGATTTTTGCTGACTGACGGGAACCGGTGTTCCGTTAATCCATGCTTTGGAGCGTCCGTCGCGCTGAATAACCCGACGTAAAACGCAGTCATCATCAGCATCAAACTCATTTTCAGTTAACCACTGATGGGCGGGGCTGGCATCTTCTAAAGCGAAAACAGCTGTAATTTCCGCTTTTTCCTGGCCCGGACGAACCCAGTTAGCATCGGCCCGACTACCCAGGCAAAGGCTCAAGGCATCCAGAGCTATAGATTTACCGGCGCCGGTTTCACCGGTGATAGCGGTCATGCCGTTGTGAAATTCAATGTCTAAAGATTTAACGACTGCAAAGTTGCGAATAGTTAATTGGGATAACATAATCTTCGCTCCAATACTGTTGATATATACAGGTTATACAGTATTTATACAGTAGTTACGTCGAAATGCAAGTATCCCTTTTAAAAAAGTCGACTACCCCAGCCCAGTTTATTGCGTAATACGTGGTAGTAGTTGTGGTCAATCGGATGAATCATACGTAAGGCTTTCGGGTATTTTTTTATAATGACATCGTCGCCCGGGTGAACTGTCATCCTGACATGCCCATCGCAACTGATTTGCAGCAAGTCATTGTCAAAAGCGGCCTTTAATCTGACTTCACTGTTACCGTCGACGACAATTGGGCGACTGCTTAAAGTATGGGGAAACATAGTCACCAGAGTCATTGCGTCCAGGCCGGGATGCAAAATAGGGCCGCCGCCTGATAATGAATAGGCGGTAGAGCCGGTTGGTGTGGCGCAAATTAAACCATCAGAGCGTTGACTAAAAACAAAATGGTCGTTTACATAGAGTTCAAACTCTATCATATGCGCGACTTTGTCTGAGTGCAGAACAATTTCATTAATTGCTCTGCCGGTACCTGATGAGCTGCCTTTGTTAATGACTTCAGCTGAGAGCAGGAAACGTTCCTCTACGTGGTAGTCTCCATTGAGTACCGACAACAAAGGCGTCATAACTTCGTCAGGGTCTAAGTCGGTTAAAAAGCCCAAATTGCCGCGATTGACGCCGATAACACCGATATCATATTCACATAAGGCGCGGGCAGCACCCAGCATGTTGCCATCACCACCGACGACAATAGCAATTTCGGCCCATTCACCTAAGTCCGGCAGGCTCAGCGTCTCAACCTCTTCCGGCAGGTTTAATTGCTCCGCCGTACGTGCCTCCAGACACAGCGCAAAACCACGATGAATTAAAGCCGTGGTAATTGTTTCTAAAGTTAACTGGGTACCGCGATCGTCGGCCTTGCCGAGTAACCCAATCTTTGTAAAAGCGCTCATTAACGGGATCCTTATGCGTTCGTGTGCTTACGCTACGATGAGCAAGAAAATTTATCAAGTAAGAGAAATCCCCTTGAAAGAAAAAAACTTGCCCCCATTAATCCTGCAACCTTAATTTTAAACTGGTTAAAGAGAGTCACTTATGACCGATAAAAACGATTCGAAACAGAAAAATGAAGCGGCTGATGAGCCGACTGTAGAGCAGCAAAAAGCTGAACAGGAAGCCGCACAGGCAGCTGAAGAGGCGTTGCAGCAGGACGTAGCAGCCGATGAAACTGAAACTGCGGGACAGTCATCGGATCAAACGGATCGCATTGCTGAGCTGGAATTAGCTTTAAGTAAAGCAGAAGCGAAAGTAAATGATCAACGCGACTCGGTACTGCGCACCCAGGCTGAAATGGAAAATGTTCGTCGCCGGGCCAGTCAGGATGTTGAAAAAGCACATAAGTTTGCGCTGGAGAAGTTTGCTAATGAAATACTAACCTCTGTAGATAACCTGGAGCGTGCTTTACAGCTGGCTGATAAAGAAGATGAAGCGAACAAAAACTTTGTAGAGGGGATTGAGCTTACCTACAAAAGTTTAACCTCAACTCTGGAAAAGTTCGGTGTAAAAGCAATTGGTGCAGAAGGCGAAGCCTTTAATCCGGATCAACACCAGGCCATGTCGATGCAGGAATCCGATGAGCATCCGAACAATACTATTATGGCGGTAATGCAAAAAGGCTACGAGCTGAATGGACGCCTGTTGCGTCCGGCAATGGTAATGGTTGCGCGTAACTCGAACTCGGGTGTGGATACAAAAGCGTAACAAAATCGAAAATTATCCCTGTGTTGGGTATTGAAATTCGAACATAGGCACCCCAGATAAGGGGTAACGAAACAAATTACATGAATAAGAAGTTGGAGACGAATCATGGGTAAAACGATTGGTATAGATTTAGGTACAACAAACTCTTGCGTTGCTGTACTGGATGGTGGCAAAGCTCGCGTTATTGAAAATGGCGAAGGCGACCGTACAACGCCGTCAGTAGTTGCATTTACTGACGATGGCGAAATTTTGGTAGGTTCACCGGCAAAACGCCAGGCAGTAACCAACCCAAATAAAACCTTGTTTGCGATTAAGCGCCTAATTGGCCGTCGCTTTCAGGACGAAGAAGTACAGCGTGATATCGGCATTATGCCTTACAAAATTGTTAAGGCTGACAACGGTGACGCATGGGTAGAAATTGATGGTGACAAAAAAGCGCCACCACAAATTTCTGCGGAAGTCCTGAAAAAGATGAAAAAAACCGCCGAAGAATTTCTGGGCGAGAAAGTAACGGATGCGGTAATTACTGTACCGGCATACTTTAACGATGCTCAGCGTCAGGCAACAAAAGACGCCGGTAAAATCGCGGGTCTTAACGTCAAACGTATTATTAACGAGCCAACAGCCGCAGCTTTGGCGTACGGTATGGACAAGAAGTCCGGCGACAACGTGATTGCTGTGTATGACTTAGGTGGTGGTACATTCGATATCTCTATTATTGAGATTGACGAAGTTGAAGGTGAGCATACCTTCGAAGTACTGGCAACTAATGGCGATACGCATTTAGGTGGTGAAGACTTTGATAACCGCTTAATCAACTACTTAGTTGAGCAGTTCCAAAAAGACCAGGGCATAGACTTACGTAAAGATCCGCTGGCGATGCAGCGCTTAAAAGAAGCTGCAGAGAAAGCGAAAATTGAACTGTCATCTGCGCAGCAGACCGAAGTGAACTTGCCGTACATTACGGCAGACAACGCTGGTCCTAAGCACATGGCCATTAAAGTGACCCGTGCGAAGCTGGAATCACTGGTTGAAGACTTGATTAAGAAGTCACTTGAGCCACTGAAACAGGCGTTAGCCGATGCGGATCTGTCTGTCAGCGACATTCAGGACATCATCATGGTCGGTGGTCAGACTCGTATGCCGAAAGTACAGGCTGCGGTAACGGACTTCTTCGGTAAAGAACCACGTCGCGATGTGAACCCTGACGAAGCTGTTGCAGTGGGTGCTGCGGTTCAGGCTGGCGTATTGCAAGGTGACGTTAAAGACGTATTGTTGCTGGATGTTTGTCCTCTGTCGCTGGGTATAGAAACCATGGGCGGCGTAATGACGAAACTGATTGAGAAGAACACTACGATTCCGACTAAAGAATCGCAAACCTTCTCAACGGCTGAAGATAATCAGTCCGCGGTAACCATTCATGTTATTCAGGGTGAGCGTAAACGCGCAGGGGATAATAAATCTCTGGGGCAGTTTAACCTGGAAGGTATTCGTGCGGCATCGCGTGGCGTACCACAAATTGAAGTGACTTTTGACATTGATGCGGACGGCATTCTGCACGTATCAGCCAAAGATAAAGACACAGGTAAAGAGCAGAAGATTACTATCAAAGCTTCTTCTGGTCTGGATGAGTCTGAAGTCGATAAAATGGTTAAAGATGCCGAAGCGCACGCTGAAGAAGATAAGAAGTTTGAAGAAATGGTACAGGCGCGTAACCAGGCGGACGGTTTGGTTCATGCAACCCGTAACCAGCTGAAAGAAGTTGGCGATGCCTTGTCTCAGGAAGACAAAGACGCTATTGAGAAAGCTTGTGAAGAACTTGAGCAAGCGTCTAAAGATGGCGACAAAGAAGCCATTGATGCGAAATCTCAGGCGTTGATGGAAGCATCACAAAAACTAATGGAAGCAGCTCAGCAGCAACAGGCACAACAAGGTGCTGAAGGTGCCGCTGGCGGTGAACAGCAGTCTTCCAAAGCGGATGACGATGTCGTTGATGCTGAATTTGAAGAAGTCAAAGACGACGATAAGAAGTAAGCATTAAGGCAACTTCGCAAAAGCACACGGGTGTTGCCGCAAGGTAATACCCGTGTATTTGTATCAGGCTGACAAACAGCACAGATAGAAGACGAAGAAATTATGGCGACGCAAGATTTTTATCAGGTTCTGGGCGTATCGAAAGACGCCAATGAACGTGACATTAAAAAAGCCTACAAACGTATGGCGATGAAGTATCACCCGGACAGAACCGAGGGTGATAAAGATATGGAAATTAAGTTTAAAGAGATTAAGCAGGCGTACGAAGTTCTTTCTGATCCTCAGAAACGCCAGATGTATGATCAATATGGGCATGAAGCTTTCGAACAGGCACGCCAGGGCGGAGCTGGCCATGGTGCTGGCGGATTCGGCGGTGGCGGTGCTGATTTTGCTGATATCTTTGGTGATGTCTTCGGTGATATTTTTGGCGGCGGCAGACGTCAGCAAGCCCGCGCGCAACGTGGCGCAGATTTGCGCTACAACCTGGATATGTCGCTGGAAGAAGCGGTTCGGGGTAAAACCGTTGAGCTAGAAATTCCAACGCTGGTAGAATGTCGCGACTGTAATGGTAGTGGTGCGAAAAAAGGTAGTAAGCCGCAAACCTGTGGTCATTGTCATGGCTCAGGTCAGATTCAGATGCGCCAGGGCTTTTTTGCCGTGCAGCAAACTTGTCCTCAATGTCGTGGAACCGGCACGATTATTAAAGATCCTTGTCGCACATGTCATGGTCATGGCCGTAAAGAAGAGACTAAAACCTTGTCGGTTAAGATTCCGGCGGGGGTCGATACCGGTGACCGCATTCGTTTAGCGAATGAAGGTGAAGCGGGCGAACATGGCGCACCGGCAGGTGATTTATACGTTCAGGTTCACGTACGGGAGCATCCTATTTTTGCCCGCGACGGCAATAATTTGTTCTGTGAAGTCCCTGTAAGCTTTACTAAAGCGGCTCTTGGTGGTGACATTGAGGTTCCAACTCTGGAAGGCAAAGTAAAACTGAAAGTGCCTAAAGAGACACAAACGGGTAAACATTTCCGGTTACGTGGTAAAGGCGTTAAGTCAGTTCGCACGGGTGAAGTCGGCGACCTGATTTGCAAAGTGGTGATTGAAACCCCTGTAAATCTGTCATCTAAACAGCGTGACATGTTGGAAGAGCTTGAAAATTCGATGGGAACTGGTGATGAAGCTGCAAAATTCCGACCCAAAGAAAAAGGTTTTTTCGACGGTGTGAAACAATTCTTTGATGACTTACGTAGCTAGATTGTCTATCACTATAATAAGTGAGTGAGTTAAAAGACCGGAGGCAGTCAATGAATTGGAAGACAGTAGCGTTAAGTGCCTGTACGTTGGTTGTACTGGCCAGTTGTGCAAAATCTCCGACGGGACGCTCGCAGTTGCAACTTTATTCAAGTAGCGAATTGAATAAAATGGGGGCTGCCTCCTACGAAGAAATGCGCGAAGAACAGAAAATTAATGACGATGCTGAGGTCAATGCTTACGTGCGTTGTGTCAGCGATGCATTAATAGAAAATTTGCCAGGAAATTATAGTCAGATGGACTGGCAAGTTACTGTTTTTGCAGAGCCTACGGTCAATGCTTTCGCTCTGCCCGGTGGTTATATTGGCGTATACGACGGCCTGATAGAGGTTGCCGAAAACCAGCATCAGCTTGCTGCAGTTATTGGGCATGAAATTGGCCACGTTATTGCTGAGCACAGTAATGAACGCATCTCCAGCAACATGATGGTCGGGCTTGGCTTACAGCTTGGCGGTATTCTCGCCAGTACTCAACTGGACAACGATAAAGCCGGTTTATTAATGGCCGCGTTGGGCGTAGGAGCTCAGGTTGGTATCCTGCTGCCTTATTCACGCACTCATGAATCGGAGTCGGATGAATTGGGGATGGAATATATGGCTGACGCTGGCTTCAAACTGGAAGAGGCTCCTGAGCTTTGGCGTAATATGCAATCGGCCTCAGACGGTGAGTCGCCGCCCGAGCTGTTGTCAACTCACCCGAATCCCCAAACTCGTATTAAAGATCTTGAAGCGCTGATCCCTTCGTTGCAAGAGCGTTATTCTGCGGCTCGTGCCGCCGGAAAAACACCAGCCTGTCAACGGCCTGCTTCGGTCGGCAGTTCAGACAAATAAAGTAACAGAGGGAATGATCCTGTTCCCTCTGCCTTTCAAAAGGTTATAACCTAGTTCAATTTATTCTTTTTGCCCTTATCCTTAAAGTTTTACCCTAGCTCCCATTTTTATAAAGCGGCTGGGGAATTATGTTTAAAGCGTGGTTTGCAATTCCATTTTGGCAACGTGTTTTAGGTGCCTTTGTATTAGGCATGCTCATAGGTGGACTGGCTCCTGAAGTTGGAGTTGCGCTTAAGCCTCTTGGCGATTTATTTATAAAAGCCATTAAAATGCTGGTCGCGCCGCTTATTTTCTGTGCCATTGTCAGTGCCATTACGGATTTGAATGATGGAAAAAAATTAGGCCGCTTGGGTGCTAAAACCATAGGTTTATTTATGCTGACCGCGGTGATTGCCAGTGCTATTGGCTTAACTCTGGCCAGTTTAATTGACATGAGCCCTGCAGCTACGTTGACCGCAACGGAGCAAAACGAAAAGCAAATTCCCGGTATAGCCCAGGTTTTCCTCAATTTTGTGCCGAGTAATCCTTTTGCTGCTTTAACCGAAGGTAATGTGCTGCAAATCGTTGTTTTTGCTGCTTTGGTTGGTATTGCTATTCAACGCTTAAAAGACAAGGGCGAGCCTTTGCGCAAGACGATAAAATCAGGCGCCGAAGTCATGTATGAAATTACCCGCATGGTGTTGCAGTTAACGCCTGTTGGTGTGCTTGGTTTAATGTCCTGGGTTATTGGTGAATACGGTTTTAGTACCTTACTGCCCCTGGCGAAGTTTGTTGGTGTTATTTATTTGGCTTGTCTTATCCATATTGTGGTGGTTTACGGCGGTTTAATTCGCACTGCTGGCGGTATGAGCCCCTGGCAGTTTTTCAAAGCGATATTTGACGCACAGATAGTCGCCTTTACCACGTGCAGTTCGTTTGGATCATTACCTGCCGCGCACCGAGCCGTTACCGAAAGGTTGGGCGTTTCTAAAAACTATGCCAGCTTTGTGTTACCACTGGGTGCAACGATTAATATGGATGGTTGCGGTGGTATTTATCCGGCCGTTGCGTCTATTTTTATTGCGCAGCTGTACGGAATACCATTAGAGTGGATGGACTATGGCTTGATCATGTTGACGGCAACTATAGCGTCAGTAGGAACTGCGGGTGTACCAGGCACCGCTTTAGTGATGCTGACCGTAACGCTGAATGTTATTGGCTTACCTTTAGAAGGTATTGCTTTTATCGCAGCTATTGACCGAATAATCGATATGGCCCGAACCCTGACTAATGTGACCGGCGATATGATGGTTTCTAGAGTTGTTGCGCGTAGTGAAAACCTGTTGCAGGATCAAACTCATTTAGCGACGGAGTCAAAATAATGATCAATGTGGGCGTATTCGGAGCCTCAGGCAGAATGGGACAAGCGGTTATTCAGGCTTTGGCGGACGATAACGAAGCTAAGCTGGGTGCAGCCATTGTCAGAAAAAGCAGTAACAGTTACGGCGACAGTGCGACAGAGAACGAGCCCGTTCATTTTATTAGCGCCGACGAATTGCAGCCCGAGCAGGTTGATGTCCTTATTGATTTTTCTTTGCCTGAAGCACTCACTGAAAACCTGAAGCTTGCTGAACAATATCAATTGCCTATTGTTGTTTGTACGACGGGGTTAAACGAAGAACAGAAAGAACGTCTGGCTCAGGCGGCCGAGACCGTGCCGGTGCTGTATGCCAGTAATACCAGCATTGGCATTGCTTTGCTTGAACAGCTGGTTGGTTTAAGCAGTGCTGCATTACCCAATGCTGATATTGAGATTTTCGAGGCGCATCACCGGCACAAAAAAGATGGCCCGTCCGGAACGGCGCTGAGTTTGGGGCAGGCTGCCGCAAAAGGCCGGCAGCAAAACTGGGAACAGGTTAACGACGGTATCCGCTCTGACGGTCTGCGTAGCGACGATGGCATTGGCTTCTCTGTAATGCGGGCAGCGGATATTATCGGTGAACATCAAGTCACTCTGGCGGTTGCGGGTGAACGCATTGAGATTGGACACCGTGTCAGCAATCGAAAAACTTTTGCCGACGGAGCCTTACGTGCCGCTAAGTGGCTCGACGAACAAGCGCCCGGTTTATATAGCCTGCAGGACACCTTGAATTTGCAGGACATACTGCAACGCATGCTCAAGCAATAAATACCGCTGGACGGTTTTCGTAATATTTCGTAGAATGGCGGGAATTTGCCTGAATCAGTCCGAAGGCCGGCGTGATTTGGCAAAACGCGCGGTTCAGGACGCAAGACGGGGAAGTCAAATTATTGATTTACCCGTTTTTTTATGTACGGAGGTTGCCCTTGAGTATTCTAGCGAGTCAATCCGCTAAACGAGCGATTCTGGTGCTTGCTGACGGGACCGTGTTTCGCGGAACCGCTATCGGAGCCGAAGGCTCTGCAGTCGGCGAAGTGGTCTTCAACACGGCCATGACAGGTTACCAGGAAATTCTTACTGACCCATCTTATACAGAACAAATCGTTACTCTCACTTATCCCCATATAGGCAATACCGGTATTAACTCTGAAGACGCAGAGTCTGATCAGGTTTGGGCGAAAGGACTTATCATTAGAGATTTGGCAATGAAAGCCAGCAATTTCCGTAGTGAGGAAACGCTAAGCGCTTACTTGCAACGTCACAATGTGGTGGGCATTGCAGATATTGATACGCGTCGTTTAACTCGCATTCTGCGCGAGAAAGGTGCGCAAAATGGCTGCATTATGGTTGGCGAGCTGGATGAAAATAAAGCGCAGGAACTGGCTCAGAAGTTTCCGGGCTTAAAAGGAATGGACCTTGCGAAAGAAGTTTGCTGCGATAAGCCTTACGACTGGCAGGGCGGCAGCTGGCAGCTTGGCGAAGGCCACACCAAACCAGAGCAGAATAAATACCATGTAGTCGCTTACGACTATGGTTGTAAACACAACATTCTGCGTTTGCTGGCAGACCGAAACTGTAAGATTACAGTCGTACCGGCTCAAACGTCGGCCGAGGATGTACTGGCATTAAAACCCGATGGGGTTTTCCTATCGAATGGTCCGGGCGACCCTGAGCCTTGCGATTACGCGATCACAGCAATCAAAGCCTTATTGGATAAAGACATTCCAATTTTTGGTATTTGCCTTGGTCATCAATTATTGGCTATTGCCAGTGGCGCGCACTCCATGAAAATGAAGTTTGGTCATCACGGCGCTAACCACCCGGTACAAGATTTAAAAACGAAACGGGTGATGATTACCAGTCAGAACCATGGCTTTGCCGTTGATGAAAAGCAGCTGCCGGATAACCTGGAAGTGACTCACGTGTCTTTGTTCGATGGCACATTGCAGGGTATTCGCCGCAAAGATAAGCCGGCCTTTAGTTTTCAGGGGCACCCTGAAGCAAGCCCTGGGCCGCACGATGCCAGTGAACTGTTTGACCAATTTATTGAATTGATGCAGGCCAAAGCCTGATTCGTCGAATGATATTCGATGCCGTCATCCGTAGCGAAAGGACAGATAGAGCGACTTTATGCCAAAACGTACCGACATTAAAAGCATTCTGATTCTGGGTGCAGGCCCTATTGTTATCGGCCAGGCCTGTGAGTTTGATTACTCCGGCGCTCAAGCGTGCAAAGCGCTGCGCGAGGAAGGTTACCGAGTCATTTTGGTAAATTCTAACCCTGCTACCATTATGACTGACCCGGAAATGGCCGATGCAACTTATATCGAGCCAATTCACTGGGAAGTAGTAGAGAAAATTATTGAGCGTGAGCGTCCGGATGCGGTGTTACCGACCATGGGTGGCCAAACCGCTTTGAACTGTGCGCTGGATTTAGACCGCCACGGTGTGCTGGAACGCTACAAGGTTGAAATGATTGGCGCTAATGCCGATGCGATTGATAAAGCGGAAAACCGAGATCGCTTCGATAAGGCAATGAAAGCGATTGGTCTGGAAACACCGAATGCTGAAATGGCTCATAGTCTTGATGAAGCCTTTGATGTGCTTAGCCGATTAGGTTTCCCTTGCATTATTAGACCGTCCTTCACTATGGGCGGCAGTGGCGGTGGTATTGCTTATAACCGCGAAGAATTTGAAGAAATTTGCCGCCGGGGTCTGGACTTGTCGCCAACCAATGAGTTGTTAATTGACGAATCGCTACTGGGCTGGAAAGAGTACGAGATGGAAGTTGTGCGCGATAAAAGCGATAACTGCATCATTGTCTGTACTATTGAAAACTTTGACCCTATGGGTATTCACACCGGTGACTCAATTACGGTTGCGCCTGCCCAGACGTTGACAGACAAAGAATTCCAGCTAATGCGTGATGCGGCAATGGCCGTTCTGCGCGAAATCGGTGTGGAAACTGGTGGTTCAAACGTACAGTTTGGTGTTAATCCGGACACCGGACGTATGGTCATTATCGAGATGAACCCACGGGTTTCGCGTTCATCCGCTTTGGCATCAAAAGCTACAGGCTTCCCAATTGCTAAGGTTGCAGCGAAACTGGCAGTTGGATACACGCTTGATGAACTTGAGAACGAAATAACCGGCGGCAAAACGCCCGCGTCTTTCGAGCCTGCATTAGATTACGTGGTCACAAAAATACCGCGCTTTAACTTTGAAAAATTTGCTAACTGTAATGACCGGCTGACCACACAAATGAAGTCGGTAGGTGAGGTGATGGCTATTGGCCGTAACTTCCAGGAGTCAATGCAAAAAGCATTGCGTGGTCTAGAGCTTGGTGCCTCAGGTTTTGACCCTATTGTGGACTTAGAAGCTAAAGATGCCCGTTCAAAAGTTATCCGTGAATTAAAAGAACCGGGTGCAGAGCGTATTTGGTATATCGCCGACGCTTTCCGCTTAGGTATGACGGTACGCGAAGTCTTTGAACTAACGCGTATAGATGAGTGGTATCTGATTCAAATTGAAGAGCTTGTCGACCTTGAAAAAGAGGTTGATGAACTTGGTTTAGCCGGGCTCACCGCAGACGTGATGACGGTGCTGAAACGTCGTGGTTTTGCTGACTCCCGTATAGCCGATGTTCTGCATGTGAGTGAAGCAGAAGTTCGTAAAAAGCGTTATAAGTATAAAATTCATCCCGTTTACAAACGTGTTGATACCTGTGCGGCTGAATTCGCCTCTGGCACAGCTTATATGTATTCAAGCTACGATGAAGAATGCGAAGCAGCGCCGACGGACAATGACAAAATTATGGTTATTGGTGGCGGACCAAACCGTATAGGGCAGGGCATTGAGTTCGATTATTGCTGTGTGCATGCCTCGCTGGCGCTGCGTGAAGACGGTTATGAAACCATTATGGTGAACTGTAACCCGGAAACAGTGTCTACCGACTATGACACATCAGATCGTCTATACTTTGAGTCTATTACTCTCGAAGATGTCCTCGAAATTGTTCGTATTGAAAAGCCTAAAGGGGTTATTGTCCAATACGGTGGCCAGACTCCGTTGAAGCTGGCGCGTGAGCTTGAGGCTAATGGCGTGCCGATTATCGGTACGTCGCCTGACGCTATTGACAGAGCTGAAGATCGCTCAAGATTTCAGACTGCAGTGCGTCGTTTAGGGCTGAAGCAGCCCGAGAACTCAACAGTCACAGGCTTTAACGAAGCATTAACTGAAGCAAAACGTATCGGCTATCCTTTAGTCGTGCGCCCATCTTATGTGTTGGGTGGCCGTGCGATGGAAATCGTTTATGACGAAGCCGACCTGCAACGTTATTTGACTGACGCGGTCAAAGTGTCAAACGACGCACCGGTACTGCTGGATCGTTTTCTTGATAACGCGATAGAAGTGGACGTTGATGCCATCTGCGATGGTACCGACGTGCTAATTGGCGGCATTATGCAGCATATAGAGGAAGCCGGTGTTCACTCAGGTGACTCTGCGTGTTCATTACCTCCGTACTCATTGAGTGACATTATTCAGGCTCAATTACGTGAACAAATGCGTAAGCTAGCCTTTGAATTGAATGTGAATGGCTTGATGAATGCGCAGTTTGCGGTTAAAGACGATGAAATTTATCTGATTGAGGTAAACCCAAGAGCTGCTCGAACCGTACCTTTTGTTTCTAAAGCAACAGGTGTGCCGTTAGCCAAAGTGGCAGCGCGGGTAATGGTTGGCCAGTCACTGCAAGAGCAGGGCTATGTAAAAGAAATTATTCCACCGTATTACTCGGTGAAAGAAGTGGTTATTCCTTTTGCAAAATTTCAGGGCGTGGATCCGATTCGCGGACCTGAAATGCGTTCAACCGGTGAAGTTATGGGTGTGGGTGAAAGCTTTGAAGAAGCTTATGCGAAAGCCAACCTGGGTGCCGGCGAAGCGTTGGCCAAAAAAGGTAAAGCACTCATTTCTGTAAAAGACAGTGACAAGCAACGCTTGATGGACTTAGCCCGCGGCTTATTGGCATTAGGCTTTAGTTTAGAAGCAACGCGCGGTACAGCCAAAATGCTTGGCGAAGAAGGTATTGACTGCAGTATTGTAAATAAACTGCAAGAAGGCCGTCCAAATATTGTTGATGCGATTAAAAACGGCGAATATTGCTATATTATAAATACAGTAGAAGGCCGTCAGGCGATTGAAGACTCGGTCTATATTCGCCGCGAAGCACTATTGAATAAAGTTATTTACACCACAACATTGAATGCTGCGTTTGCGACAGTAAAAGCAAATACAGCGGATGATCGGGCTCGGGTGAGCTCGGTACAAGAATTACATAAAAGGGTATCGTTAATATGAACCAGATTCCAATGACGGAACATGGCGCGCAATTATTACGTGATGAGCTTAAACGTTTAAAAACGGTAGAGCGTCCGCGCATTGTTGAAGCTATTGCTGATGCTCGCGAGCATGGTGATTTAAAAGAAAATGCGGAATATCATGCAGCGCGTGAACAGCAAGGTTTTTGCGAAGGCCGTATTCAGGAAATTGAATCCAAGCTTTCCAACGCACAGATTATTGATGTAACTAAGGTACCAAATAACGGCAAAGTTATTTTTGGCTCCACAGTCACCGTTTACAACACGAAAACGGACGAAGAAGTTACTTATAAAATAGTTGGCGATGATGAAGCGGATATTAAATCAAACTTAATTTCTGTGAATTCACCCATTGCGCGTGCGCTTATTGGTAAAGAAATTGATGATATTGCGACAGTAACGACACCTAACGGTGAAGTTGAATACGAGGTTGTTGCAGTACAATATAAGTAATATCAAAAATGAGTGTATAAAAGGCTGGAAACGTAAGTTTACCAGCCTTTTTCTTTTTATTAGCTTTTCAAATACATTCCTGTTTGTTTTTTATACTATCTATTGTATAGTTTGCTCTTATCTTTTTTCTAACATTAAATTTACAAGAGAAGATGACAATGGACAAGGAACAGTCACTATCATTTAATACTCTTCAATATACACCTCTTGATGAACTCACTGTCACGGAGTGTTTCGAGCGTTTAAAACTCATCTCACAGAAGGCAACTTATAAAGATGTTTCTGTGTGGTTAGGCCGCAACGCCAACGACTATGCCAACTGGAAACGTAGTAACAAGTTACCTTTTGCCGAAATTATCCGTAAACTACTGCAAGAAAGAATTTCTCTTAACTGGTTTTTCGCTCCGGGTTATACCTTGCATGAACCCAGCTACACTTATACTCAGGGTGACTATGTTAAGAGCAGTGTGGTAGAGGAAGAACGCAAACGGCGAATTGAGTTTTTAAAAGCTCACAAGAAGATAGAGCCGTTATTGAAAGTCTACGGGCTGCAAGATGACGAAAAATGCATGACTTTGATGCTGGATGCGTATTTTTCCACTACCGATAAGTGGATGGAGAAATCGCAGGCATTAGAGTTAGTAGCGAAAGCATTAGCTCTTAAGCCTGCGATTCAAAGAATTACCCGCGAGGAAGACGAATCTTAGGTTCTTCTGCAGCACGGTATATCACTTGTGTTTTACCGATAATTTGCACTTCAGCGGCACCTGTTTCATGTACAATGGTTGCCATAATTTGCTTTCTGAGCTCGCGGTCTTCTTCCGGAACTTTTATTTTAATCAGTTCATGGTGGTCAAGTGCTTGCTCAATTTCTGCAAGAACACCTTCAGTAAGGCCGTTAGCCCCAAGTAGTACGACGGGTTTAAGCGGATGTGCTAAACCTTTTAAATGCTGTTTTTGCTTATTACTTAATGACATTCGATAATATCCGTTTTAGAGCTTGATTTTTTAACATTGTAACGCCAGATCAGGTATTCAGGCCAGACAATTAAGGAAACTTCGTTAAATCATGGGAAAAAAACGCAGTGTGAGTAGTCAGCGCTGGCTGAAAGAACATTTTGACGATCAGTTTGTCCAAAAAGCACAGAAGAAGGGATTACGATCCCGCGCTGTTTTTAAATTGGAAGAAATACAAAAACGGGACAAACTGATCAAAAAAGGTCAAACCGTCGTTGATCTAGGAGCGGCCCCGGGTGGGTGGTCACAATACGTTGCCGACTACTTTAATGGTGACGGTCAGATTATTGCTTGTGATATTTTAGCGATGGACCCAATCGCCGGAGTCGATTTTCTTCAGGGCGATTTTCGTGAAGAATCGGTACTAGACGCTTTATTGGAACGTATCGGTGGTAAGAATGTTGATGTGGTGCTGTCTGATATGGCACCTAATATGAGTGGCAATGGTACGGTGGACCAGGCACGCTCTATGTATTTGGTAGAGCTGGCGCTGGACATGTGCAATCAGGTTTTGAAACCCGGCGGAAGTTTTGCCGTCAAAGTGTTTCAGGGGCAAGGTTTTGAATCTTTCCTGAAAGATGTACGAGCAGCGTTTAACGATGTGAAAACGAGAAAACCAGAGTCCTCGAGAGCACGTTCGAGAGAGGTCTACTTGGTAGCGACAGACTATAAACTGTAGTACCCTGTTGGGTAGTTGATTTTTAATAGAGGTAATAGGCTTTGAGCGATATGGCAAAGAATCTCATCTTGTGGCTTGTAATAGCCGTCGTACTGATGAGCGTTTTTCAGAGCTTCAGTCCGAGCGGAACGTCATCATCAACCATGGTATACAGCGAATTTGTATCTCAGGTTAATAATGGCAATATTCGTCGTGCTGAATTTGGTGATGATGGACGCACTATTTCAGGTATGACTCGCAATGGTCAGTCTTATAAAACCGTTGTACCAACTCAATATGATCCAAAAATTCTGGATGATTTGTTGGCAAACGATGTAGAAACACAAGGTACTCCGCCGGAAGAGCAGAGTATTCTGGCATCTATCTTTATTTCGTGGTTCCCAATGCTGTTGTTAATTGGTGTATGGATATTCTTCATGCGTCAGATGCAGGGCGGTGGCGGCCGTGGGGCCATGTCGTTTGGTAAAAGCAAAGCCAAGCTGATGAATGAAGAGCAATCAAAAACAACGTTCAAAGACGTTGCGGGTTGTGATGAGGCCAAAGAAGAAGTCTCAGAGCTTGTTGATTATCTGAAAGACCCTTCTAAGTTTCAGCGTCTGGGCGGCAAAATACCGAAAGGCGTTCTTATGGTCGGACCTCCGGGTACGGGTAAAACTTTGCTGGCAAAAGCTATTTCTGGCGAAGCAAAAGTACCGTTCTTCAGCATTTCCGGTTCAGACTTCGTTGAGATGTTTGTTGGTGTCGGTGCTTCCCGTGTTCGTGACATGTTTGAACAAGCGAAAAAATCTGCGCCATGCATTATCTTTATTGATGAGCTTGATGCCGTGGGTCGCCAACGTGGTGCCGGACTCGGTGGTGGCCACGATGAACGTGAGCAGACATTGAACCAAATGCTGGTTGAAATGGATGGCTTTGAAGGTAATGAAGGCATTATCGTTATTGCCGCGACTAACCGTCCAGATGTCTTAGATCCTGCATTATTGCGTCCCGGCCGCTTTGACCGTCAGGTTATCGTTGGTTTACCGGATGTTCGTGGTCGTGAGCAGATTCTTAAAGTGCACATGCGTAAAGTACCATTGGGTGATGACGTTAAACCGTCAGTGATTGCTCGTGGTACACCCGGCTTTTCTGGTGCGGACTTAGCGAACTTAGTTAACGAAGCTGCGCTATTTGCTGCCCGGGGCGACAAGCGCGTCGTTTCAATGGAAGAATTTGATAAAGCAAAAGACAAGATCATGATGGGTGCAGAGCGCCGCTCAATGGTTATGACGGATGATGAAAAAGCGATGACCGCTTACCACGAAGCCGGCCACGCCATTGTTGGTCGCCTTGTGCCAGAACATGATCCAGTCTACAAAGTATCGATTATTCCACGAGGCCGCGCACTGGGTGTGACCATGTATCTGCCAGAGCAGGATCGTGTCAGCCACAGTAAACAGCATCTTGAAAGTATGATTTCAAGCTTATTCGGTGGACGTCTCGCAGAAGCCATTATTTATGGTAACGATAAAGTGACCACCGGCGCCTCTAACGACATTGAACGTGCAACTGAAATTGCTCGTAAAATGGTTACCCAGTGGGGACTGTCGGAGAAAATGGGGCCGTTGCTGTACGCCGAAGATGAAAATGAAGTATTCCTCGGTCGCTCGGTAACCCAGCACAAGCACATGTCAGATGACACTGCGCGCGCTATTGATGAAGAAGTGAAGTCAGTTATCGACCGTAATTATCAGCGAGCGAAAAAGCTGCTGGAAGAAAACGAAGATATTTTGCATTCAATGAAGGACGCATTAGTTCGCTATGAAACTATTGATGCCGACCAAATTGATGACTTGATGAACCGTCGCGATGTTCGTCAGCCAAAAGACTGGGATGACAGAGACAGTGGTGGTAACGATTCTGACGGTGGGGCTGCTAAGGCAGAGAACACCGAAGAACGTCCGGACCGCCCCATTAATGTTGATAAACCCGGGGATGCGACTTCTTAACGTTGATTCTTTTAAAAAGCCACCGCGAGGTGGCTTTTTTGTAGGACACAGTTATTAGCGGAGCTAAGCCATGCCGAAAAATCCAAAGCCGTTGCGAGTTATGGGAATTGTTAATGTCACTCCGGACTCATTTTCAGACGGGGGTGAGTACAACCGCCTAAATGATGCAATAGACCACATTGCACAGCTGATCAAAGACGGCGCTGACATTGTGGACATTGGTGGGGAGTCAACCCGCCCTGGTGCTTATTCGGTTGCTGAACAGGAAGAGTTGGACAGAGTTGTTCCTTTGGTAAAGGCGGTAAGAGACCGTTTTGATGTTGCTATTTCGGTGGACACAACCAAACCCAAAGTCATGACAGAGTCGATAGAAGTTGGCGCCAATATAATTAATGATGTGAATGCCTTGCGTGAGAAAGGTGCTCTGGAAGCGCTGGCAGCGACAAACGCAGAAGTGTGTCTGATGCACATGCAGGGTGAGCCACGAAGTATGCAGCACAACCCTAATTATGATGATGTTGTTTGCGACGTTAAGACTTTTTTGCAAGAGCGTGTTATAGCGTGTGAAAAAGCGGGTATCGAACGCGAGAGGATTTGGTTGGATCCTGGTTTTGGTTTTGGCAAGTCGCAGCGACATAACTACCAGTTATTGCAACGTTTGCAGGCGTTTCACGAATTGCAGTTGCCGTTATTGGTGGGAATGTCGCGAAAAAGCATGATAGGTCATGTTACTGGACGTGAAGTAAAAGATCGCTTAGCAGGCAGTTTAGCGGCTGCAACCATTGCAGCAATGAAAGGAGCACGTATAATTCGCGTTCATGATGTTAAGGAGACAGTTGATGCGATGAAAGTGGTTGCAGCAACTATAGAAGGAGAACACCTTTGAGTGAGCGTAAATATTTCGGCACTGATGGCGTGCGCGGACGTGTCGGGCAATTCCCGATAACCCCTGAATTTGCCGTAAAGCTTGGCTGGGCCGCTGGGCGTGTACTAGCCGCTAAGGGTACCAGTCGCGTATTAGTGGGCAAAGACACCCGGGTTTCTGGTTATATGCTTGAGTCAGCACTGGAGGCTGGTTTAGCCGCTGCTGGTGTTGGCGTGGACTTCTTAGGTCCTATGCCCACTCCCGGAATTGCTTATCTTACACGCACGTTCAGAGCTGCTGCCGGAATCGTGATCAGCGCCTCTCATAACCCATATTATGATAATGGTATTAAGTTTTTTGCTGATAACGGACACAAGCTTCCTGACGCGGTTGAGCTGGAAATTGAACGTTTGTTGGACGAGCCTATGGACTGCGTTATTTCCGAAGAGTTAGGGCGGGCAAAACGCATTAATGATGCCGCAGGACGTTATATTGAGTTTTGTAAAAGCGTATTCCCCAACGAAATGACGCTGGAAGGGCTTCACATCGTGGTTGACTGCGCCCATGGCGCTACTTACCACATTGCGCCTAATGTGCTTCGGGAACTTGGTGCTGAAGTGACCGAAATAGGCACGCAGCCCAATGGCCTCAATATTAATAAAGAGTGCGGTGCAACGCACTTAACGGCATTGCAGAATAAAGTACTGGAAACCAAAGCCGACCTTGGCATAGCGCTTGACGGCGATGGCGATCGCATCATGATGGTGACTGAAAACGGACGCCCCATTGATGGCGACGAAATTCTTTATATGCTCGCTGTTACTGCGCAGAATCAGGGACAGCTTCAGGGCGGGGTTGTTGGTACTTTGATGACCAACTTTGCTTTGGAGAAGGAGCTGGATAAACGGCGTATTCCATTCGTTCGTGCAAAAGTCGGTGACCGCTATGTTATTGAGGAACTGGTTAAGCGTGACTGGTATCTGGGGGGAGAGAACTCCGGCCATGTTATAAACCGTCAGCATCACACTACTGGGGACGGCATTATAGCTGGCCTGCAGGTGTTGGCAGCTATGTATCAGGAACAAAAGTCTCTGGAGAAACTGAGCTGCGACTTTCATAAGCTGCCGCAAGTACTTATTAATGTCCGCTTTGAGAGCGATAAACAGCCGCTGGAATCAGAAAATGTGAAAAGCGTTGTTCGTGAAGTTGAGAGCGCTTTAGCAGGCACTGGTCGGGTCTTATTACGTAAGTCTGGCACTGAACCTTTAATTCGCGTAATGGTCGAGGGTGAGAACGAAGCTAAGGTAAAAGCCTTTGCTCAGCAAATTGCGAACGAGGTCGAAGCGGCTACAAATTAAACAGTTAGCGGATAGTGGTGAAAATCTCGCTTGTAAGTTGGCGAGTGTTTCGCTACTATTCCCGCGCTCTGGAGTAGAGGACAAACTATGCCTAATGCATCACTAGTGATTGCAAATTGGAAAATGAACGGAAATCGCGAGCTAACGAAAACAATGTCGGCGGCTTTGCGGGAAAAACTTAATCAGCTTCAGCAAGTTAAGTTAGTCATTTGTCCTCCGTTCACCCTTATTGGCGAGCTGGCTAATCAATGTTATTACGATGACATTGCCATTGGTGCTCAGAATGTATCTGAACACACTGGTGGTGCCTTTACCGGCGAAATCTCAACCGCACAGCTACAAGAGTTTGGTGTTAGCTATGTGTTAGTGGGACATTCAGAACGTCGGCAGCTGTTCGCAGAAACCGACAAAATGGTGAATGAGAAAGCCTTGGCTACGGTTAATGCCGGTATGAAAGCGGTGATTTGTGTTGGTGAGAATAAAGCACAACGCGATGAGGGAAACACCTGGGAAGTTGTAGCACAGCAAGCGCAAGCGGCTTTAGCTGATCTTCCTAAGGAGCAAGCCGGTAAAATTGTTTTGGCCTATGAGCCTGTTTGGGCAATTGGTACTGGAGAAACGGCTTCACCAGAACAAGCACAGGACGTTCATGCAAAATTAAGAGCGTTACTGGTAGAGCAATTTGGCGCGATTGGTGAGAAAATGCCGTTATTGTACGGCGGCTCAGTTAAAGCTGACAACGCTGCCGAATTATTTGCGCAAAAAGACATTGATGGCGGCCTGATAGGTGGCGCAAGTCTGAAAGAATCAGATTTTGTTGCTATTTGCCAAGCTGCTCAAGGGTAAAATTATGTACGAAATTTTGATGATCGCATTTCTCGTTGTCGCTTTGGTCTTAATTGGCTTTATTATGCTGCAACAAGGCAAAGGCGCAGACATGGGCGCATCTTTTGGCTCAGGCGCATCGAACACTGTTTTTGGTTCATCAGGTTCAGGTAACTTCCTGACCCGGGCAACAGCCGGGTTAGCGGTAGTGTTTTTCATTCTGAGCCTGGTGTTGGGTAACTTATCGACCTCTACTGATGAGTCGTCAAATGACTTCTCAGACCTTTCAGTTCCGGCTGAAGAGCAAGAGTTACCTCCAGCGGATGATAAGTCAGAGTCTGAATCTGACGTGCCGCCAATTGACTAAGATTTTGCAGAAGTGGTGGAATTGGTAGACACGCTACCTTGAGGGGGTAGTGCTCTTACGGGCGTGCGGGTTCAAGTCCCGCCTTCTGCACCAAAATTAGCTCTCTGATTGTTGCCTCAGAGGTTGAAAATAAACGAAAAATACGTATAATGTGCAACAAGTTTCGGACGCGGGGTGGAGCAGTCTGGTAGCTCGTCGGGCTCATAACCCGAAGGTCGTAGGTTCAAATCCTGCCCCCGCAACCAATTTTAGTAGCAGCGTTTCGCATTAAGGCGTCGCTTTTGCTAAAATAACTGACAAAGGGTCCAGTGTTCAGAAAGCCCCGCAGCAGCTCGGGGCTTTTTGCTATGCGGCCTTAGCTATCCTAGGATAGCCAGAACACTGGGCGCTTGCGCCCTTTTTTTGTTTCAGGAGGCAGTAATTGGCAAATTTGCAAGAACGGTTAACCGATATAATTCGCCCAGCGGTAGAAGCGCTGGACTTTGAATTGTGGGGCGTAGAATTTATTCGCGCCGGTAAGTTTTCAACTTTACGGGTATATATCGATCATCCGGAAGGCATCAGTGTGGATAACTGTGCAGAAGTGAGTTATCAGGTCAGTTCACTGCTGGATGTTGAAGACCCTATTAATGTTGAATACAACCTGGAAGTGTCCTCTCCAGGAATGGAAAGACCGTTTTTTAATGCCGAACAAATGCAGCCTTATATAAATGAAACCGTTGCTTTTGAGTTAGTAGCGGCGCAAAAAAACAAAAGAAAATTTAAGGCAGAATTGATTGCGGTTGAGGGTGAAGAACTGACCCTTGCCGTTGATAACGATACTCTTCAGGTGAATATGCGTGATGTGAAGAACGCTCACCTGGTTCCGGCATTTGATTAAAAGATTGCGTTGGCGAGGCAGCACTCATGAGTAAAGAAATACTGTTAGTCGCAGAAGCGGTTTCAAACGAAAAAGCAGTACCACGCGAAAAAATATTTGAAGCGTTAGAGTCAGCATTGGCTCATGCGACCAAAAAGAAGTACGACGGCGATATTGAAGTTCGCATTGATATCGATCGCACCACCGGCGAATTTGATACCTTCCGTCGTTGGTTAGTCGTTGAAGACACGGATTCAGGGTTAGAGCATCCTTACCGTGAAATTAGCTTGTCAGCAGCGCAATACGAAGATCCATCGGTACAAGCCGGTGATTACGTAGAAGAGCAAATTGATTCGATACAGTTTGACCGTATTACGACCCAGACTGCAAAACAAGTTATCGTACAAAAAGTACGTGAAGCCGAACGAGCTCAGGTTGTTGATGAATACCGTGAGCAAGTGGGTGAAATGGTCAGCGGTATTGTTAAGCGTGCGAATCGGGAACACGTTATTCTGGATTTAGGTAATAACGCGGAAGCGATTATTTATCGTGACGAAATGTTACCGCGTGAATCTGTGCGTCCAGGTGATCGCATTCGCGGTTTGCTCTATGACGTTCGTCCAGAAGCTCGTGGAGCACAGTTATTTGTAAGCAGAACCAATCCTAACTTCTTATTGGAATTGTTCCGTATCGAGGTGCCTGAAATAGGCGAAGAGATGATTGAGCTACGCGGTGCTGCCCGAGACCCGGGTTCGCGTGCTAAAATTGCGGTTAAGAGTAACGATAAGCGTATAGACCCTGTTGGGGCTTGCGTTGGTATGCGCGGTGCACGAGTTCAGGCGGTATCCGGTGAGCTTGGTGGCGAGCGCGTAGATATTGTGCTTTGGGATGATAACCCGGCACAGTACGTCATTAACGCGATGGCGCCTGCTGAAGTAGCGTCTATAGTTGTGGATGAAGATGCACACACTATGGATATTGCGGTTGCGGCAGATAACCTGGCTCAAGCTATTGGTAAAGGTGGACAGAACGTTCGCCTGGCCAGCCAGCTAACCGGCTGGACACTGAATGTTATGACCGAAGACGAGTTCAACGAAAAAAATGAAGCTGAAACTCAGCGTCTATTGAACTTGTTCGTATCGACTTTAGATATCGATGAAGATTTTGCCAATGTACTGGTTGATGAAGGCTTCTCTTCACTTGAAGAAGTGGCTTATGTCCCGGTTGCAGAATTCCTTGATATTGAAGGGATGGACGAAGATATCGTAGAAGAATTGCGTAGCAGAGCACGTGCTTATTTAACCACGAAAGCTCTGGCTACCGAAGAATCTCTGGAATCGGCTGAACCAGATGACACACTGTTGAACCTTGAAGGAATGGAGCGTCACCTGGCTTATGTATTAGCCAGCAAAGGCGTGACAACTCTGGAAGAGTTAGCGGAACAGGGTGTTGACGACTTAGCCGATATTGAAGAATTAAATGAACAGCAGGCTGGCGATTTAATTATGAAAGCTCGCAATATTTGCTGGTTCAATGAAGAACAGTAGAACGATCAGCGGAGGTACAACAGACTATGGAAGAAGTAACGCTCGATAAGCTGGCCACAGATGTCGGTACAACAGTTGATCGTCTGGTTCAGCAGTTCGCTGAAGCGGGCATGACCAAGAAAGCGGGTGATTCTGTTAACGAAGAAGAGAAACAGAAATTACTGGCTCACTTGAATCGTCAGCACGGCGGTGGCGGCAGCTCTGAACCCAGCAAAATGACTTTAAAGCGCAAAACAAAAAGTACGTTAAGCGTTGGTGGCGGAAGAGACTCTAAATCCGTTCAGGTAGAAGTGCGTAAAAAGCGTACTTACGTGAAACGTTCAGCAAGCGAAGAACAGGAACGTGAAGAACAAGAACGCTTAGCGCAAGAGAAAGAAGCGGAAGAAGCGAAGCTTCGCGAAGAAGAAAAACAGCGCGAAGAAGAACAGCAGCGTAAAGAAGCGGAAGCCAAGGCTAAAGCAGAACGCGAAAAAGCTGAGAAAGAAAAAGCTGAAAAAGAAAAGCTGCGCAAAGAAAAAGAGAAAGAGCGTCAAAAAGCAGAAGCTGAAAAACGTGCTGCAATGACACCTGAAGAGCGTGAAGCGGCAGACAAAGCGAAAGCCGATGCTGAAAAACTGAAGCGTCAACAGGAAGAAGAAGCCCGTAAAAAAGCGGAAAAAGAAGCGGAAGCGCAAGCGGAAGAAGCTCGTAAACTGGCGGAAGAAAACGCAAAACGCTGGGAAGAAGAAGAGCAGAAACGTAAACAGCAAGAAAAAGAAGACGTGCATTTTACAACGTCATCTACTGCGCAAGAAGCTGAAGACGCACAAGATTTTGACGAAGAACGTAAAAGCCGCAAACGCGGTAAAAAGCGTCGTCGTAAAGATGAAGAAAGCGATGATACCCCACGCCGCGAGAAGCGTCGTAAAGGTGCTCGTCGCGGGTCGTCGCTGCAACAGGGCTTTAACAAACCAGCTCAGCCAGTTGAACGTGATGTGAAAATTGGTGAGACCATTACCGTTGGTGAACTTGCTAACCGTATGGCAGTTAAAGCCAGTGACCTTATCAAGACCATGATGAAAATGGGCGAGATGGTCACCATTAACCAGATTCTTGATCAAGACACAGCCGCTTTAGTGGTTGAAGAGCTGGGTCATAAACCTGCGTTGGTGAAAGATAATGCGCTGGAAGAAGAAGTGCTTTCTGACCGCCAGGAAGGCGGAGAAGAGGCACCTCGTGCACCAGTCGTTACTGTTATGGGTCACGTTGACCATGGTAAAACATCGTTGCTGGATTACATTCGTAAAGCCAAAGTTGCATCAGGCGAAGCGGGTGGTATTACTCAGCACATCGGTGCATACCACGTTGAAACGGGTCATGGCATGGTGACTTTCCTGGATACTCCGGGACACGCCGCCTTTACTTCTATGCGTGCACGTGGTGCAGGCGCAACAGACGTTGTTATCCTGGTAGTCGCTGCGGATGATGGTGTTATGCCGCAAACCAAAGAAGCGGTTCAGCACGCAAAAGCTGCTGGCGTTCCTCTGGTTGTTGCTATCAACAAAATGGATAAAGAAGGCGCTGACCCAGATCGTGTGAAGAACGAGTTGTCGCAGTTGGAAGTTATTCCTGAAGACTGGGGTGGCGATGTTCAGTTCATTCCATTGTCAGCGCACACCGGTGACGGTATTGATGAACTGTTAGAAGCTATTTTGCTGCAATCTGAAGTATTGGATTTACGTGCAGAGAAAACCGGTATGGCCTCAGGTATTGTGGTTGAATCACGCCTGGATCGAGGCCGCGGCCCGGTAGCAACGGTATTGGTTCAGCGCGGTCTGCTGAAGCAGGGCGATGTTGTACTTTGTGGTCTTGAATACGGTCGTATTCGTGCGATGCGCGATGAAACCGGTAAAGAAATTAAAGAAGCTGGCCCATCAATTCCGGTAGAAATACTGGGTCTGTCTGGTGTTCCTCAGGCGGGTGATGAAGCAACGGTTGTCAGAGACGAGCGTAAAGCGCGTGAAGTTGCTAACTATCGTCAGGGTAAATACCGTGATGTGAAATTAGCTAAGCAACAGAAAGCGAAACTGGAAAACATGTTTGCGGACATGGCCGAAGGTGATGTTGCTGAGCTTAATATTGTACTTAAGTCTGACGTACAAGGGTCACTGGAAGCGATTTCTGATGCCTTAACCAAACTGTCAACTGATGAAGTGAAAGTGAACATCATCGGTAGCGGCGTTGGTGGTATCACCGAAACCGATATTTCTCTGGCCAGTGCCTCAAATGCCATTGTTGTTGGTTTTAACGTTCGTGCTGAAGCTGCGGCCAGAAAACTGGTTGAACAGGAAAGTGTCGACTTACGCTATTACAGTGTTATTTACGACTTAATTGACGAAGTTAAAGCGGCAATGAGCGGTATGCTGCAGCCTGAGTTTAAACAGCAGATTATTGGTTTAGCCGAAGTTCGTGATGTCTTCAAATCACCTAAGATTGGTGCCATTGCTGGTTGTATGGTAACTGAAGGTGTGGTGAAGCGTTCTGCTCCAATTCGCGTATTGCGTGATAACGTTGTTATCTACGAAGGTGAGCTGGAATCTTTACGTCGCTTTAAAGATGACGTTCAGGAAGTTCGTAACGGCATGGAATGTGGTATCGGTGTTAAGAACTACAACGATGTCAAAGAAGGCGACCAAATCGAAGTCTTCGAAACCATTCAGATTGAACGTACGCTGTAATCAAGGACACAGGAATTTATGGCTCAAGAGTTTAGCCGTACCGAAAGGGTACGGCATCAGCTACAACGAGAAATCGCTATGATCCTGCAACGTGAGATAAAAGATCCTCGCGTTAGCATGGTCACAGTATCCGACGTGGAAGTTTCTCGTGACTTAGCTTATGCCAAAGTGTTTGTTACCTTTTTCCAGGATGACCCTGAGCAAATTAAGCAGGCGTTAAAAGTGTTGAATGAAGCCTCAGGCTTCATTCGATCTTTATTGGGTAAGCGCATCAAAGCACGCATTGTTCCGCAACTAAAATTTCAGCACGACGCTTCTTTAAATGAAGGGATTCGTATGGGCAAATTGGTTGCGGAAGCTCGTGAACGAGATAAGAAAAGCAGCGAAAACAGCGGAGACGATTAATGTCTAAAGCTCGTCTACGCAAAGGCCGTGCTCTCACGGGCGTAGTATTATTGAATAAACCGCAGGGCATGAGTTCAAACCATGCCCTGCAGCGTGTTAAGCGCCTGTATAATGCACAAAAAGCCGGTCATACTGGTGCGCTGGATCCTCTGGCAACCGGTATTCTGCCAGTTTGTCTCGGAGAGGCGACCAAATTCTCGCAATATCTGTTGGATGCCGATAAAGCCTACCGGGTTGAAGCTACGCTGGGGGTAAGAACAACCACCAGTGACGCCGAAGGCGAAGTGGTTGAGGAAAAGCAGGTTGCAGTTGATGCCGCTAAGGTTGCCGATGCAATAAAGCAGTTTATTGGTGAACAGGAACAGTCTCCCTCTATTTATTCGGCACTGAAGCACGAAGGCCGTCCATTATATTATTATGCGCGGCAAGGCATTGAAGTACCGAAAAAAACGCGCACAATCACCGTCCACTCTATCGAACTGCTGGATATTCAGGACAATAAAGTGACCCTGCAAGTGAGTTGCAGCAAAGGTACCTATATTCGTACTTTAGTTGATGACCTGGGTCAGTTATTAGGCTGTGGTGCTCACGTATCCATGCTACACCGTAACGCAGTAGCCGACATAGCTGAAGCCGCTATGGTGACCCTGGAACAACTGGAAACGTTAGCAGAAGAGGGCTATGAAGGTCTCGATGCGTTATTGCATCCGGCTGATTTGCTACTGGGACAATTGCCAGAGGTAACAGTGACTCAAGCGCAAACTCGCGACTTTTTGCATGGACAGCCGATTCCTTTACCTGAGCAAAATGGAAATGACGCAGAAGAATGGCGCGTTGCCACAGAAAACTCGCTATTTCTTGGTGTTGCACGGGTGAAAAATGCGGAATTATGGCCGCGTCGGGTTATTGCGCGGGAGCATGTGGATTTATAGTTGTTTTTACGGCGGCTGACGAGTATAATCGCCGCCTTCATATCGATGCTGAATTAGTGATTGGCGTCGATCATTTTGACAAAACTTAGGAGTTAGCATGTCACTAACTGTTGAACAGAAAGCTGAGATTTTAAAAGAATTTGGCCAAGGCGAGAACGATACCGGTTCTCCTGAAGTGCAAGTTGCGCTTTTAACTAAAAACTTGGCTGAATTACAAGACCACTTTAAAGAACATAAGAAAGATCACCACTCACGTCGTGGTCTGCTACGTATGGTTAGCCGTCGTCGTAAGCTACTTGATTACCTGAAGCGTAAAGACGAAAAACGTTACGTAGCTATCGTAGAACGTCTTGGCATCCGTCGCTAAGACAAACGTTCTGAAAAGAATAAAATTAAAAGGGCCTTCAGGCCCTTTTTTTGTATTCTTTTTTAGGCTTATGGGTCTTAATTTCGTCACAATTCCCCTATACTATGCGATGAGATAAATAAAGAGAGAAGACGAGTATCAATCCGGATACTCTATATTTTGAAGGTAAAGGAAAGCAACGTGAATCCAATAACTAAACAATTTCAGTACGGTCAGCACACAGTCACTTTAGAAACTGGCGTAATAGCACGTCAGGCGACTGCTTCTGTGCTTGCCAGCATCGATGACACAACAGTCCTGGTCACTGTGGTTGCGAAAAAAGAAGCTCGCGAAGGGCAAAACTTTTTTCCATTAACGGTAAATTACCAAGAGAAAACTTACGCAGCCGGTAAAATTCCAGGTGGCTTCTTTAAGCGTGAAGGCCGTCCAAGCGAAAATGAAACTCTGACTTGTCGTTTAATCGACCGTCCAATTCGCCCATTATTCCCTGATGGTTTCATGAACGAAGTGCAAGTTGTTGCAACTGTTGTTTCTGTAAACCCTCAAATTAATCCTGATATTGTTGCCTTAATTGGTACTTCAGCAGCACTGTCTATTTCTGGTGTTCCTTTCGCAGGCCCAATCGGTGCAGCTCGTGTTGGTGTCGTGAACGATGAATATGTATTAAACCCAACCGCAGATGAGTTAGAAAACTCGAAGCTGGACCTTGTGGTTGCTGGTACTGATAAAGCTGTCTTAATGGTTGAATCAGAAGCTGAACTGCTGTCTGAAGACCAAATGCTTGGTGCCGTTATGTATGGTCACGAAGCAATGCAGGACGTTATCAAAGCCATTACTGAATTTACTGCAGAAGCAGGCAAAGAGAAGTGGGACTGGCAGGCACCTGCAAAAGATGAAAGTTTGCAGACTAAAATACGTGAATTGGCAGAGCAAGGTATTGGCGAAGCCTACCGCACTACCGACAAAGCAGAACGTAAAGGTAAGCTTGACCAGGTTAAAGAGCAGATGGTCGAGAAGCTGACTGCTGAAGATGAAAATGTCGATTTAGAAGAAGCCGGCAAAATCTTCCACGATCTGGAAAGTGATATTGTCCGTAGCCGTATTATTGCTGGTGAAAAGCGTATTGATGGCCGCGACCCTGACATGGTTCGTGCTATTAGTGTGGCGACTGGTGTATTACCGCGTACTCACGGTTCAGCATTGTTTACCCGTGGTGAGACTCAGGCGTTGGTAACTGCGACTTTAGGTACTGACCGTGATGCTCAGATGATTGATGAGCTGACTGGTATGAACACGAATCGCTTCATGCTGCATTATAACTTCCCTCCATACTGTGTTGGTGAAACGGGTATGGTTGGTTCGCCGAAACGTCGTGAAATTGGTCATGGTCGTTTGGCTAAGCGTGGTATTCAGGCTGTTATGCCTAGCCACGACGAATTCCCATACACTATTCGTGTGGTTTCAGAAATTACTGAATCAAACGGTTCAAGTTCAATGGCCTCAGTTTGTGGTTCTTCACTGGCGTTGATGGATGCGGGTGTGCCAATCAAGTCTTCTGTAGCGGGTATTGCTATGGGCTTGGTCAAAGAAGGCGACAAGCATGTTGTTCTGTCTGATATCCTTGGTGACGAAGATCACTTAGGTGATATGGACTTTAAAGTAGCCGGTAACACCGATGGTATTACTGCGCTGCAAATGGACATTAAAATTGATGGTATCACTCGTGACATCATGGAAAGTGCATTAGCGCAGGCTAAATCAGCTCGCTTACACATTCTGAAAGTGATGGACGAAGCTATAGGCGGTCACCGTGAAGAGCTGTCTACTTATGCACCTCGCTTTACCACCATCAAAATTGATCAGGACAAGATCAAAGACGTTATCGGTAAAGGCGGAGCGGTTATTCGCGAGCTGACTGAGTCAACTAATACCAACATTGAGATTGGTGACGACGGTACTATTAAAGTTGCAGCAAGCGACCAGGCTGATGCCGATGCCGCTATTGAGAAAATCAAGCAGTTAACGGCTAACGTTGAAGTTGGCAAAATTTACCAGGGTAAAGTAGCGCGTATCGTAGACTTCGGTGCCTTTGTTACTGTTCTGCCAGGTAAAGATGGCTTAGTACACATTTCTCAAATTGCAGAAGAACGTGTTAACGACGTAAACGAATACCTGAAAGTTGGTGATGTTGTTCCGGTTAAAGTACTGGAAATTGACCGTCAGGGCCGCGTGCGTTTAAGCATGAAAGAAGCAGCTGAGAAAAAAGAAGAACCAGCAACTGAAGCGCCGGCAGAGCCAGCAGCTGAAGAAGAAACCAAAAGCGAAGAATAATCGTAAAGATTTTCTCAGCTTTATTGAAAACCCCGTTTAAACGGGGTTTTTTTATGTCTGCTTTTTGCCTGAATGGCGTTGAATGTGCTGTAATAGAGGCCAGTGTTTATTTAAGGATAAAATTATGCAAGAGCGCAGAAGTGTTAGGTTCATTGGAGCTTTGTTGTTATTAGGCGCCATGACGGGGTGTGCCTCGCAAAGTTCATTTAACCAGTTACCTGATACTGTGGTACTCGCTGAGCCTGAGCGGGCTGAATTTCGCTATGAAATTGAGCTGGCACGCATTGCGCAAATGTTAAGAGAAGACTTAACCGAAGAACAGCGCGGAGAGTTATACTACCGTCGCGGCGCGCTATACGATGCAGTAGGCTTAAGAACTCTTGCGAGAATGGATTTTACCCGGGCTTTAGAATATAACCCTAGACTGGCCGATGCGTATAATTTCTTAGGGATTCAATATACGCAATTAGAAGAGTTTGATTACGCCTACGAGGCTTTTGATTCAGCAATTGAACTAAACCCCGAACATCGCTACGCCTATTTGAACCGTGGTATAGCTGAGTATTACGACGCCAGAACGAAACTGTCTCAGGAAGACTTAGAATACCATCTGGAAAAAGAACCCGATGATCCTTATCGTGTTATTTGGCTGTTTCTCGCCGAACATGAAAATGATGCTGAACTGGCACAAGAAAGTCTGAAGCAAAACGCTGAGAAACTGGATAAGTCCGACTGGGGGTATCAGATTGTACAACTGTATGCCGAGAAACTTTCTGAAGAAGAGTTTTTACAACGTATGACTCGTAACTTAGGCGAGTCGGAAAAGCTGACTGAACGTTTGTGTGAAGCCTATTTTTACCTTGGCAAATACATGCAAATGAAAGGAGAGCAACTGCAGGCTGTTAACTATTTTAAATTGGCTCTAATGACCAATGTGTATGGCTTCGTTGAACACCGTTATGCGTCGGTTGAGTTAACCCGTATTCGTGAATCGTTACTTAGTCGTTAAAGAGAAAAGGAGTGAAAGCCGGACTCTTAATTGTGTTGTTTCTGCTTGCTTTAAGTGGGTGGTCTCATCAGGTTCATAACCACCAACAAGAGCTCAGCAGGTTAGCGCATCAGGGTAATGCCCAGGCACAAAATCAACTGGCAAATCATCACTGGAAACTTGATAACCGTACCGCTGCTTATTATTGGTGGCAGCGGTCGGCAAAGCAGCATTATTTCCCGGCCATAGAAAGTTTAATTGACGAATTTCCGAGAGCAAATGACACCTGGCTTGAACTGGCCGTTGCTGCTGGTGACCCGGCGGCTCAACGGCAGGTAGCTAGTGCTGAATTAACCGATCAGAAAACATCAATAAATCAATGGCAGAACCGCTGGGGCGATTCGAGAGAACCTTGGTTGCAGAGCAAGCTTGAATTGATTGAACGCTATAAGAATAATGGTCAGTGTGATATGGAAATTAATGTCGTTGCAGCGGATTCTGGGGAAAAACGACGTTATCTTAACTTTTTGTCCGCGGTACAAAATGCACCTTTTGATACTCAGAATTGGTGCGTTAGCTTTACTTTGGACGAAAACTTATCTTGTGTAACCGATACGCAGAGAAAACGGGCAAGTTGTCATTTTGAAAAAAGTTTTGATAGGCAGGTAATATTAGCCGAAGAAGGCATTGCCAGTGCCAATAGTCAGACACTGACTTTAACGACTGACAGTTCAGAAGCGGTTATTCAACATGAGCTAGGACACTGGATGGGGTTCGCTGATGAATACGAAATGTCAGAAGTACTCGCCCAGAAGTTTTGTTACGGCTATTATGACCATGACAGTCTGAATATTATTGTGACAGAAGCTCATAATGAGTATTCAGCCCAGCAGATCAAAGCGATTTATCAAAGGCTACCGTGGAAAGATGAACTCAGTTCCTGGCAAGATATTGCGATTAAGAAGCAAGGGAAGTGGCGTTTAGGAAGCTCTGGGGAAGCCGTTGTCGGCCTTTTTAAAGCGGATACCTGTAACGCTATAGATGACAGACAAGCATGGCGCCCTGTTAATACTAGAACCGCTATGGAGCGGCACGACACCAAACTATGGCCAGAAATCTACTTAAGATTGCTGGAGCAAAAAACTAACGCTTTTGATTTAGACGCTAATAGCGACTTGCGCCAGAATTAGCACTGGGCAGAGTGTTGCCAGAAACCAAATAAGTGAACGAAGTTTGTCATAGTTGCTTAAATAAGCAATGTGATAGAGCACTCTAAGTACAATAAATGAAATGCTTAAAAATTCAATTCGGTCAGTGATCTGAGAAGTTGCCAGGGCTGCCAATACTGCTGCGGCAAATAATGGGAAAGCTTCATAGGCATTATAGTGACCGGCAACGGCCCGGGCTCCACGCCCAAGTAACCGTTGCTGTTGAGCTCTGGGATGTTTATTGTCATAACCGTTATCGCGGTTCTGAAAGTAAACCACAGGTGCCTTAGCCAAAATTGGCAAGACTCCGGCAATGAGTAAACACCACAATAAAAGGCTCATGGTCACTATTCCTTAATTAACGTACGGTTTCGCCTGCTGCCTGTAAATCAGCATGATAAGACGAGCGTACGAGCGGTCCACTGGCAATGTGGCTAAAGCCCATTTCGACACCAGCAACACGCAGCTCTTCAAACTCGTCGGGGTGCACGTAGCGTGCTACCGGAATATGGTGGCGGCTAGGCTGCAAATACTGTCCGATAGTCAACATGTCGACATCGTGCGCACGAAGATCTTTCATGACTTCCAGTATTTCTTCTTTGGTTTCGCCAAGGCCGACCATAAGTCCCGACTTAGTCCGGATATCCGGCCGAACTTCTTTGTATTTTTGCAGCAAGTCTAAAGACCACTGGTAATTTGCACCAGGACGAGCTGCCTTATACAGGCGTGGCACGGTCTCAAGGTTGTGGTTAAATACGTCAGGCGCCTCGCCTTTGAGAATATCGATTGCAACCTGCATACGACCACGAAAATCCGGTACCAGCACTTCTACCTGAATGTTGTTCTCACTGTGCTCACGAATTTCACGAATACAGTCCGCAAAGTGCTGAGCACCGCCGTCGCGTAAATCATCACGGTCAACCGATGTAATTACGACATACTTTACTTTCATGTCGCGGATGGTTTTGCCCAGCTTTTCAGCTTCTTCCGGATCGGGAGGAAGAGGGCGACCGTGAGCAACGTCACAGAATGGGCAACGACGTGTACAGATGTCGCCCAGGATCATAAAACTGGCTGTACCGTGATTAAAACATTCCGGTAAATTTGGACAGGATGCTTCCTCACAAACAGAGTGCAAACCATGGCTGCGCATTGCTTGCTTAATTTCATCAATACGCTCAGTTGAAGAAGGTAACTTCACCTTCAGCCACGACGGCTTACGCAACATCTGATCGCGTTCGGTGGGAATAATTTGTACTGGTATCAGTGCCATTTTATCGGCGTCACGCATTTTGACACCAGGTTCAACTCTAACTGGCTTTGACATAATCTTGAGCGAGTCCCGTTTGTTGAAGAATGTTGCTGTAGGAAAGAGAGCTGGTAAAGTGTTTTATCACTGCATCAGCCGCTTCACTAAAGCTATCAGGACCATTGAGATCCTTAGTTTGAATCATTTTTATGCCCGAAAGACCACAAGGGTTTATTCGGGAAAAAGGTTCCATATCCATATTGACGTTCAAGGCCAATCCGTGGAAAGAACAGCCTTTACGAATACGCAGTCCCAGAGAGCAAATTTTATCTGTATTTACATAAACTCCAGGAGCGTCTCGACGCGCTTTGGCATCAATTTCGTAGTCGGAAAGGGTTGCAATGACGGTGTTTTCAATGTGGTTAACGAGTTGACGGACACCATAATTAAGACGACGGATATTAAGAAGGAAATAAATAACAAGCTGACCCGGACCGTGATAGGTAACCTGTCCGCCTCTGTCGACCTGGATAACCGGAATATCACCCGGAGCGAGAATATGCTCAGCTTTTCCCGCCTGTCCTTGAGTGAATACAGGATCGTGCTCGACCACCCACAGCTCGTCGGCAGTATGTTCGTCGCGTTGGTCAGTGAATTCTTGCATAGCATGCCATACGGGTTCGTATGGCTGCCTGCCCAATTCACGGATAATTAGGGTATCGTTCATGCCGCCATTATAACGTTTGTCAGCAACAACGGCTAGTCCTGCCGCTACAGAACGTAGCGAACGTCCTCGATATCTGAGAGTGAACGATACAATATTTCGATATGCTGCTGGCTTTCGACACGCACAGCAACAGAAATTGAGTGGTAGTTGCCTTTGCTGCTGGGCTTTACGGAAGGACTGTAGTCGCCCGGAGCATGCTCTTGTAAAACTTCCACAACCTGATCAGGAAGGCTGTCACTAGCAACCCCCATCACTTTAAAAGTAAAGTGACAGGGGAAATCGACCAGTTCGTCAAAACGAGTTTTTTGCATCTATCTAAACCTTTATTCTTCAGTAAACTGCTGTTTTATATAGTCCATCATCTTCTTGAAGAATCCACCTTCTTCGACAGCTTGTAAGGTTACCAGCGGAAATGAAGCTACATCTTCGCCATTTAGCTGAAGGTAAACTGTGCCTACATGCTGACCTTTGGAAAGCGGTGCCTGTAGCTGCTCATCAAGCTCAAAGTTAGCTTTTAATTTATCACGTTGACCTTTAGGTAAGGTGATAACGACATCTTCACTAATACCCAGCTCGACTTCATCTAAATCTCCACCCCAAATACGTTGGGAAATGAAGCTTTCGCCGGCAGAATATGCTTTTACGGTTTCGAAATAACGGAATCCGTAGTTAAGCAGTTTTTTGCTTTCAACTTTACGCGCTTGTTCACTGTTAGTTCCCATAACCACAGCAATTAATCGGGTTCCGTCTTCAACGGCGGAAGAAACCAAGCTATAACCCGCTTCATTAGTATGGCCGGTTTTAATGCCATCGACGTTCAAGCTCCGATCCCATAGCAATGAGTTGCGATTGTATTGCTTAATATTATTGTAGGTAAAAGACTTTTCTGAGTAGAGTTTATATTCGTCAGGAGTCTCATTTATTAAAGCACTTGCTAACGTGGCCATATCACGAGCGGAGACGTATTGCTCAGAATCAGGCAGCCCGTGACTGTTCGCAAAGTGACTGTCCTTCATGCCTATTTGTTCAGCATAATTATTCATTAACCCAGCGAAAGCGTCTTCGCTTCCCGCAATATGTTCAGCCATTGCAACACAGGCGTCGTTACCAGAGGAAATAATGATGCCACGGTTTAACTCTTTAACACTGACCTCTTTGCCAACTTCGATAAACATTTTGGATGACTCAGGGAAGTTTTTGGCCCAGGCATTTTCGCTTACAGTAACAATATCCTTCTCGCTAATGCGGCCAGCTAGCATTTCTTTACCAATAATATAGCTGGTCATCATTTTGGTCAGGCTGGCCGGGGGCAGGCTTTCACGGGAATTATTTTCTGCTAACACTTTGCCAGTAGTGTGATCGATAAGAATATAGGCTTTCGCATTAACCGACGGCGCATCGGGAACTAATGACTGAGCGGCGAAGCTTGCTGAGCTGAATAATAGGGTTACGGCAGTAAAAAGGTGACAAATTTTTTTCATTGGGATTATCTTTATCTTATCGGTCAAAAAGTGAATCAAATGCGTAAAGAGGCCGAATTATATCAGTTTTGTTGCACAGCGTCAGGAGTATCCGTCTGACTTTGCGCCGCCTTTACGCGAAAAGCTTGAGGGTATCCGGAAGATCGTATTTGCTCGAGTAAATCGTAGCTTTTCTGTTCTGAAACCGGACCCAGCATTAATTTATGTAGACCATCCGTTTTCTCTGTAGTTGCAATTTCCTGGAACTTGGGCGGCAGGTTGCGTTTTAACTGCGATAAACGGTTAATATCTGATGAAGCCACCAATTGAATATGATAATTCGATTGGCTTCCCGGGGCAGACTGATCTTCGACTCGCATTGGCGTTTTTAAATTAATGGCTTCAACTCTAACCGGGGCTGTACCACTATCCAACATACCCAACTTATAAGCCGCCGCAAATGACAAGTCGATAATACGTTCAGGATGGAATGGCCCGCGATCATTTACTCTAACAGTGACGGTACGGTCGTTGTTCAAGTTAGTGACTTTTACATAAGTAGGCAGAGGTAACCGGGTATGAGCCGCTGACATACTGTACATATCATAATATTCACCATTCGAAGTCAGATGCCCATGAAATTTATTTCCATACCAGGAGGCATAACCTTCCTCGACATACCCTACCGCACTGTCCATTACCTCATAATTATTGCCTAAGACCCGATAGTCCCGATTCCCCTGAGGACTGATAGGCTCATGTACGGGAACGGCACTGCGTAACTCCGACTCAGTAGGTAAACGAGTCGGAGCACTGTCTTCATGCTGAGAGTATCGGCCGGAGGGACCGCTGGAGCAACTACTGAGCAAAAACACGCTCAGCATTAAGGTGGATAAATTACTGCACTTCATTTTTCAGTTGCTCGCTAAACTGGTAGACAGCCATCGCGTAAAGTGGACTGTGGTTATACCGGGTAATCACATAGAAGTTGTCGTATCCCAGCCAGTATTCATGAGCGTTTTCTGTTTCAAACTCAAATACTCTGACCTCGGTACCATTATTAACCGCCTTATGCTGCGGAAGTTCATAGCCTTTACGCTTAATTTCGGAACGCGTGGTATTGGGTTTCATACCGTCGCTGACTAACGCTTTCCAGTCTTGTTCATTACCAAGAGGCTGTGCTACAGGTTGGCCTTGCTGCCATTTATGTTCTGCAAAATAATTAGCCACACTGCCGATAGCATCGACCGGATTCGTCAAAATGTCTCTTTGTCCGTCGTTGTCAAAGTCCACCGCGTAATGCCGATAGCTGGAGGAAATAAACTGACCGAAACCCATAGCACCGGCGTAGGAACCTTTTGCTTCGGCTACGTCCCAACCTTCTTCAGATGCTAACTGAAAGAATTCGCTAAGTTCGGAACGGAAGAAACTTGAACGGGGGGGGTAATGAAAGCCTAAAGTGTAGAGTGAATCCAGAACGGAATATTTCCCCATATAATTGCCATAAAAGGTTTCGACGCCAATGATTGCAACTATGATTTGAGCAGGTACACCGTATTCAGCTTCTGCACGTTCCAGCGTTTCTTTATGTTTTTTCCAGAACTTAACGCCCGCTTCTAAGCGTTTTTCAGTTAAGAAAATTGGGTAGTATTGATACCAGGGCTTGGCTTCCCATGGACGCTGAATGGCTTCAAGAACCTCGTCGTTTTTCCGAGCTGTCGAAAGCCATTGGCGAACTTGCTCTTCGTCCAGCTTGTGCTGCTCAACTTGCTGCTGAATAAAATCTTCAACCTCAGGGCTCTGCTCCTGAGCATTTGCAGCAAAGCTGCTTGTTGCGGTTAGCAACGCTAATCCTAATAAGGTGCGCATATAGTTTCCCTGTTTTTTTAGCCATTTTTCATAACTAAGCGATGATGGGTCGCAATTGACATGAGCATGCCGAAGCCGGCCATAAGTGTCACCATCGACGTGCCACCATAGCTGATTAAAGGTAATGGTACCCCAACCACTGGCAATAGTCCTGAAACCATACCAATATTTACAAAGACATAAACAAAGAAGGTGAGTGTTAATGAACCGGCCAGTAATTTACAAAAGATATCCTGGGTTTGTAGAGCAATAATTAGGCCTCGTAAAATAACAAAGCCGTACAAGGCAAGCAGAAGGATAACTCCGGTAAGGCCGAACTCCTCACTAAAAACAGAAAAAATAAAGTCGGTGTGACGTTCTGGTAGAAACTGAAGTTGAGATTGAGTTCCTTGAAGCCAGCCTTTACCATCAATGCCGCCTGAGCCGATGGCAATTTTTGACTGAATAATGTGGTAACCGGAACCGAGAGGATCACGCTCGGGGTTTAAAAAAGTGAGCACTCTTTGACGCTGGTAGTCGTGCATAAGATAAAACCAGAGCACAGGGGTAAAAGCCGCAGCAGAAATAGCCGCGGCGGTAACTAACTTCCAGCTTAGTCCAGCCAAAAATATAACGAAAAGTCCAGCGCAGGCAACCAGCAGAGAAGTCCCTAAGTCGGGTTGTCGGGCAATGAGTAAGGTTGGAATAATCACCAGCACTAAAGCGCCAAACAATCGATAAATGGAGGGCGGAATAGGGTGTTGATTCATATACCAGGCCAGCATAAGGGGCATGGCAAGTTTCATTATTTCTGACGGCTGTATGGTTAAAGGGCCTATATCCAGCCACCGTTGAGCGCCTTTCCCCATTTCCCCGAAAACAAGTACGGCCACTAGCAGCAGAACCCCGGCACCAAAGGCTGGCACCGCAAAGCGTGACAGGGCACGTGGTGGAATTTGTGCAACTACAAAAAGTACAACAAACGATAACCCAATACGTATCGACTGCCTTTCTACGACCTCCAGATCCTGCCCGGCAGCGCTGTAAATAACAAATAAACTAAGAACTGAGAGCACAACCAAAGGAATCAGCAGTGGCCCATCAATATGCAGTTTTTTCAGTAGCGGACTTCTTTGGCGTTCTTCAGTTGTCAGCATTTGTTTCTTCCTGCTGTTTTTTGCCATTGTTAAATCGGGTGTGCCAGACGTCTAATATTTTTCTTGCTACCGGTGCGGCGACACTTCCGCCGCCCCCAAGAGAGTTTTCTATTGCTACCACAACAACAACTTCAGGATCCTCTGCCGGAGCGTAACCCACGTACATCGCATTATCGCGATAGCGCTCGGCGATATCTTCTGCATTATATTCCTCTTCCTGTCCGAGGCTTCTGACCTGAGCTGTTCCGGTTTTGCCTGCCGACGAGTAGGGCGCGTCTTTAAACGCTCTATGCGCTGTACCTTTGGGTGACATGTTGACGTTACGCATCCCTTTAGTGATAACTTCCCAGTTGCTGCTATCGGATAAGGTCAATTTTTCCCGGTGGGCGATTAAAGCTTCTTCAAATACACCGTCTTGTATTTTACCGCGAAGCAGCCTGGGAATAAGGTGCTCACCTTTATTTGCAACCATGGCCGTTGCAACGGCTAGTTGCATAGGTGTTGCCGTCCAGTAACTCTGACCAATACCGACAGAAAGAGTTTCGCCCGCATACCAGGGCTGACCGAAACGCGCTCTTTTCCAACCACGAGATGGCATTAATGCAGAGACTTCTTCGTGAATATCGATGCCTGTTCTTTCGCCAAAACCAAACTCAGCCATAAAACTGGATATCTTATCGACGCCGAGCTTAAGGGCTAAATCGTAATAAAATGTATCACAGCTTTCAGTAATGGCTCTTTCTACATCGACCCAGCCGTGTCCCCAGGCCAGCCAGTCGCGGTAGCGTCGGTCAACGCCTTTTATTTCAAACCAGCCGGGGTCCCATATGCGAGTATCTTCGTCAATGGTGCCTTCTTCTAATCCGAGCAAACCGATTTGAGGTTTGATGGTTGATGCCGGAGGATAAGCCCCTTGAGTTACGCGGTTAAGCAACGGACTCTGAGTCGAATTCAACAACGATTGATACTGCTTAACCGAAATGCCATTGACGAACCAATTTGGATCGTAGCTGGGCGTGCTGACCATAGCCAGTATCCCACCGGTGGTGGCATCCATTAATATAATAGAGCCGCGTTGCTCACCTAGTAACTCCGCAGCTTTTCTCTGTAATTCAAGATCCAGCTCCAGAACGATGTCCTGACCCGGCTTAGGCGCTTCAATACTCAATGTCCTGACTGCACGCCCTCGGTTATTTACCTCAACACTCTGATAGCCGACTTCGCCATGGAGATCTTTCTCGTAGTATTTTTCTATACCGAGCTTTCCTATCGTCCGGCTGGCGGCGTAATTAGGTAGTTCGCCACTTTCACGCAGGCTCTCGACGTCTCTTGGGTTGATCTTGGCAACATAGCCAACTGCGTGTGTTAATAACTCTTTGTGAGGGTAGTTTCGTATCAAACGAGCTTCGATGCTTATGCCTGGGTACTTATGTTGATGTGCCGCAAAAACTGCCAGCTGTTTTTCATTCAATTCATCGAGCAAGGGCACATTATTAAAACGCCGCTGATTTTTTAGATTCCGGTAGAAGCGCTCAATAGTGCTGTCAGGAAAGTCGAGTAACTGCTGAAGTTGACTTAGGGTCTGCTCAAGATTATCGATTTCTTCCGGGGTAACATCCAGACTGTAAATTGGTGTGTTTTCTGCTAATAAAACACCGTTGCGGTCGTAAATTAAGCCCCGATTCGGCGCCAGAGGGAGTAATTTGATCCGGTTATCGTTAGAGCGCGTCTGAAGCTCGTTATGTTCACTCACCTGTAGGTGATACATGTTTGACGCCAGAGCAATAAAAGCAGCTACAACAATCACCATAGCAACGAGTACACGTCGCCCAAAAACGGCCGCTTCGGAGTCATGATCACGTATGTGGGTGCGGTGACGCATTATTATTCTTATTCTCTATGGTACGGATGATTGTTATTCAGGCTCCATGCCCGGTAAAGACTTTCTGCGACAATTAACCTCACTACTGGATGGGGCAATGTTAATTTGGACAAAGACCATCGCTGCTCTGCTGCTGCCAAGCATTCATCAGAAAGCCCTTCGGGCCCACCAATTAACAGAGTGACATCTCTACCGTCCATTTGCCACTTTTCTAATTGCTGAGCAAGTTTGGGAGTGTCCCAAGCCTGACCTTTGACTTCTAAAGTGACAATTCGGTTCCCTTTGGGTATGGCTTGCAGCAGCGATTTGCCTTCTTGTTGCATAACGCGGTTTAAGTCTGCTTTGCGTGTTCGCTTTTGAGCCGCTATTTCATGCAGCACTAGCTTACAATCCGCCGGGAACCGTTTTTTATATTCGTTGAAGCCTTCAGTAACCCACGTGGGCATTTTGGTGCCAACGGCGAGTAATTGAATTTGCACTGACTAGCCCCAGAGTTTTTCTAATTGATAGAAGTCGCGAATACTGTCTTGCATAACATGTATAACAACATCACCAAGGTCAACTAAAACCCACTCCGACTGTTCTCCACCTTCTACGCCAATAGGCGGCGTGCCAGCATGCTTTGCTTCTGTCGCTACATGTTCAGCAATGCTTCTTACATGCGTTTTCGAGCTGCCAGAGCAAATGATCATGTAGTCAACAACGTCGGTTTTATCATGAACATCTAAAATTTGAACGTCACGACCTTTAAGATCATCGATTTTATCAATGACAAATTCACGCAATTCTTCTGCCTGCAAAAGATTTTCTCCGATTTAAGGATTAAAACCCGAAGTTTAACAGAAATTAGGAAAAGTGTTCAGTTACAAATACAGCTGATGTTGTCTTATATAGTCATAAACATTGGAAGGTAGTGGCAGGTTTTTTTCACGCTGCTGAAGTTGTTTCCGCAGTTCAGTGGCGGAAACATCGACCATTGGAGTTTCTGCAATATAAAGCAGCCCCTGGCTTTGTGTATTCAAGGCGTTTTTATTGCGGGTCAGATGGACTGAAATAAACTCTTTGAGCTCGTCGTTTTTAGGGTTAAAAGGAGCTCCTGCTCTTGGCATAACAACAAGGTGAGCACACTCAATAAGCTGGCGCCAATGATGCCAGCGGTAAAGACTCATTAATGAATCCATCCCCATTACAAAGAGTAGGGTGTCATCAGGGAACTGAGTTTTAAATTCACTTAATGTATTGGCAGTAAAGGACGGTCTGTCCTGTCTTAATTCCCAGTCCTCGACAGTGAAAGCCTTGTGGTATTGAGACGCAAGCTTAACCATGTCTAACCGCTGCTCAGGGCTGGCATCCGGTTGTGGACGATGCGGCGGCACCGCGCTTGGCATTAATGCTAAAGTTGAAATACCAAGTTCTTTCACCAGAGCGGCTGCCGTTTGCAGGTGCCCGTTATGAATAGGATCGAAGGTGCCGCCAAAAATTGCGCGTATCATAGCTGAATAAATTTTTCGTTCGGTTCAATGCCGTGGTTAAATACCGAAAGTCCGTCATTAATGGCGTTGGCATTATTGCAGCAAAGTAAACTGAGTAGATGTGTTGTCAATGTAAGAGGAGATTCGCCGCTATCGAGCTTAAGCGCCGCTTCTATTCTCTCAATGAGTTGCTGTGCACTCAATAGAGTTTGCTGGCTCAATTGATTTGCGCGCTGGTGATACCCCGGTTGCTGATTAGGCCAAATCATAAATTGACGGAAAAGCGCGTTTGTATCGGTTTGTGTCTGCTTAGCTTTTTGCAACGCTGTTAGCAATTGTACTTCGCGCTGCAAAATCCAGATAAGCCTGTGAAAGTCATTTTCTTCGTCCAGTAAGCGCTCGAGACGATGCAACGCACCTTCGAAATCTTGCTGCTGGATACTTTCCTGCAGCGCAAACACACTAAAGCGGCTGACATCATCAATGGAGCTTTTCAGAAAGTCTTCCGTAATGACACCGTCGTTGCTCAGCAATTGCCATTTGCTGAGTTCCTGATCCAGAGCAAGTAAATTTCCTTCAAACCAGTCTGATAACTTTTCCGGGACACCCGCGGCGAGAGTGAGTTGATAACGCTGAGCACGCTGGTGAATAAAGGCGGGCAACTGTGACTTATCCGGGCTTTGGGTGCGAACCAGCGGACCGCGTTCTGCCAGTGCTTTAAACCAGCGACTGTTTTGGGTCTCTTTTTTTAACCGGTCGCCAATAACAACCAGAATTTCGCTGTCGGCCTGATTCTTTGCGTATTCGGTCAATGCGGCAGAACCGTCCCGACCGGGTTTGTTTTCGGGCAATTCCAGCTCAACCAGACGCTTATTGCCAAACAGACTCATTGACTGTTCTCCGGAAGACAGTTGTTGCCAGTCGAAGTCTTTACTTTGTAACCAATGCACCCGCTCGAGGTCATCACTGGCTAAGCTTTTTCGAATACTAGCCAGCGCGTCGTTCCTGAGTAAAAGGTCATCACCAAACACTAGCAGGACAGGGGGAATCCCATTCTGTTGCAGGAAGTGTTCGAGCTTTTCAGGGTAGATAGTTTGCATTGGCTAGGAATTCGATTCCGACATTTCGGAGATGATTTGTTGCAAAATAAGGCGTGACGCTTCGGCTCTCATTTCATCGACCAGCATTTCCCGTTCGCGGGTTTTAGCCAATACAAAGTTAGGGTCGTCCTGATAGTCCCGCGCGACTTCAACCGTTCGCTCAAGTAGCAGTTTTTCGTTGTTGAACAACTGATAATTGACCTGATACAAAAGCTCGTATTCTGCAACCTGGCCACTTTCAAACAACGACAATGTTCTTCGCTCTAACTTATCTGAAAGAAGCCGAACAACAACAGGCTGTTCCGCTTTAGATACCTGGATCCCCGAATGAATAAAGCGCTGCTCCATATGCTCACTTAATTCTTTTGAAACATGGCTTTGCAGAGAAACCGCCTGCAACGTTTCCGGTAGCTGGTAGTTTCCACGCAGCTGAAAGCCACACCCGTTAAGAGTGGCTATCAGCAGCAGGGTGAGTACAAGGTTTAAGGTAACGCGCATAGGTTATCCAACAACAATATTGAGAATTTTTCCGGGCACGTAGATTTTCTTACGAACGTCTTTGCCCTCAGTATGCTTTTGTACAGCTTCTTCATCAAAAGCAATTTGCTCAACTTGTTCCGCGGAAGCGTCGGCCGGTACGGTTAATTTGGCTCGAACCTTGCCATTAATTTGCACCACAATCAGTTTTTCGTCTTCAACCAACGCACTTTCGTCAACGGCCGGCCAGTCAGCGAAAGACAGTGGCTCCTGATGCCCCAGCTCCTGCCATAATTGCTCACAGATATGCGGCGTGATAGGCGCAAGCATACGAACCATCGCATCGATAGACTCAGCTAATACCTGACGGTCCGCTTCGCTTTCCAATGGCGCTTTTTGTAAGTGGTTGAGCAGCTCCATAATGGCTGCTATTGCTGTATTAAAGTGCTGGCGGCGTCCCATGTCATCGCTGACTTTAGCGATGGTTTTATGCAACTCGCGACGCAGCTGCTTTTGGTTTGCATTTAAGCTTTGACCTGAACAAGCGCCGCCGGCGTTATTTAAGTCGTAAGTCAGTTTCCATAGACGGCGTAAAAAGCGTTGCGCACCTTCAACACCAGAATCTGACCACTCCAGCGTCATTTCCGGTGGTGCGGCAAACATCATAAATAACCGTACGGTATCCGCGCCATAGCGTTCAACCATGGTTTGCGGGTCAACACCGTTATTTTTAGACTTTGACATTTTGCTCATGCCGCCGATATTAACCGGCTGGCCGTCTTGCTTATGTTTAGCTCCGGCGATGGCACCTTTGTCGTCACGCTCAATGTCAACTTCAAGAGGTGACACCCACTGCTTACCGCCTTTTTCATCTTCGCGGTAATAGCTGTCCGCCAGTACCATGCCTTGACACAGAAGACGCTTGAATGGCTCGTCAGATTCCACTAAGCCAGTATCGCGCAGTAACTTATGGAAGAAACGGGCATACAGCAAATGCAAAATGGCGTGTTCAATACCACCAATATATTGATCGACCGGTAACCAATAGTTAGCTTTTTCCGGATCCAGCATGGCATCATCAGTTTGTGCACTGCAGTAACGGGCGTAGTACCACGACGACTCCATAAAGGTGTCGAAGGTATCGGTTTCGTGTTCTGCTGGCTGGCCGTTATATTCGGTTTTACGCCATTCGGGATCAGATTTTATCGGTGAATTGACTCCGTCCATCACCACGTCTTCGGGCAGTTTAACCGGTAGCTGATCTTCAGGTACCGGCACAGACTCACCATTTTCCAGGTTCAGCATTGGAATTGGAGTTCCCCAGTAACGCTGACGAGATACTCCCCAGTCGCGCAAACGGTAATTGACTTTACGCTCACCAATGCCTTTCTCTTTTAGCTCGGTTGCAATAGCGTCAAAGGCTTGTGCCGAGCTCATGCCGTTATATGGCCCCGAGTTAATAACGGTGCCTTTCTCAGTAATGGCTGCTTTTTCAATGTCACTATCGCCACTAAGAGGTTCAATTACCGGGCGAATTTCCAACTGGTATTTCGTTGCAAACTCCCAGTCGCGCTGGTCATGTGCAGGCACGGCCATAACGGCACCGGAACCGTAATCCATTAAAACAAAGTTAGCGACCCACACCGGAATTTCTTCGCCGGTCATTGGGTGAACGGCTTTAATACCGGTGTCCATCCCCAGCTTTTCCATGGTGGCAATATCAGCTTCTGCAACTTTGCTGTTTTTGCACTCCTCAATGAATTTAGCCAGTTCAGGATTCGTTTTAGCGGCTTCCGTAGCTAAAGGATGCTGTGCTGCAACGCCCATGTAGGTAACACCGTAAAGTGTGTCCGGACGGGTGGTATAAACGCGTAAAGTCTGCTCCGAGGAGGCGACGTTGAAGTCAATTTCGACGCCCTCTGAGCGGCCGATCCAGTTACGTTGCATCGCTTTGACCTGTTCTGGCCAGCCATCAAGCTGATCCAAATCGTCTAACAGCTCTTCAGCGTAATCGGTTATTTTAATAAACCACTGAGGAATTTCTTTTTGCTCGACTTTAGCGCCTGAACGCCAGCCTCGGCCGTCAATGACTTGCTCATTGGCCAACACCGTCTGGTCTACCGGGTCCCAGTTGACCGTCGCATTCTTCTTATACACCAGGCCTTTTTCATAAAGCTTAGTGAAGAACCATTGTTCCCAGCGATAATAATCCGGCGAGCAAGTCGCGAGCTCACGGTTCCAGTCGTAGCCAAAACCTAAGCTTTTTAACTGCTCGCGCATGTAATCGATATTTTGATAAGTCCATTTCGCCGGTGCCGTTTTATTTTGTATAGCGGCATTTTCAGCAGGTAGCCCAAAGGCATCCCAGCCCATAGGTTGCATAACATTCTTTCCGAGCATACGCTGATGACGGCTAATGACATCACCTAAAGTATAATTACGAACATGCCCCATGTGCAGCTTTCCGCTAGGGTAGGGGAACATAGACAGGCAGTAGAACTTGTCTTTGCCCGGCTGCTCCTTTGCCGTAAATACGTCTTGTTCCTGCCAGCGTTTTTGCATGGCAGATTCGATTTTGCTCGGATTGTATTGTTCTTGCATAATTCCTGCTGATTCCGTTTGAATTTAAATATCGGTTTAGCTAATTGCGTACCACATAAGAAGTACAACGACTATGCCGGCCAGACCAAAAAAACCGTTTTCAAAAACAGCGCGTTGTTTGACTTCGGCAGGCTCTGACTTATCAATGGCGAACAACATGAGCCAGGAAGTGAGTCCCAGACCACCTGCAGCAATAAGCACAGCAAAAAGAATAGCGTCAAATATATTTTCCATAATGAGATCCCTGTGAAAAAATGGAAAAGAACAGCAACAGAATAGTTCTGCTAAGCCTTTATAGTGTACTGATTTTCGCGCCCGATGACTATGTCTGAGCGTGTTTCTTAGTACGTTTTGTAGCGATTACAGGTAACAAGCCAAACAGAGCCAGAATTATAGCTCCCCAGTTACCAATTTTATTAAATAACGTTGAACCACTAACCGGATAAACATCGGCAGATAATGCTGTTGCGGTAAACTGCGGAGCCAGCTCTATATATTGGCCATGTTCGTCAACGGCAGCTGTGACACCATTATTCGTTGCCCGCAATAAGGGTTTGCCAAGCTCCATTGCACGCATCCGCGCTATTTGCATGTGTTGCCAGGGGCCGTGTGAATCACCAAACCAAGTGTCATTGCTAATGGTCACCAGATAGTCGGTATCGTCGTAGGTATTGCTACGAACTTGCCCTGCAAAAGCTATTTCATAGCATATTGCCATGGCCAGGTTACTACCGTTAGCTTTAAGGTTAGGTTGTTGGTATCCCCCGCGGCTAAATGACGACATTGGGAGGTTAAATAACGGAGCCAGCGGGCGTAAAAGGTCTTCAAAGGGAACAAATTCCCCTATGGGCAGCAGTTGATGTTTTTGGTAGCGGTTAGCATTGCCGTAACTGTAGCTTTCTTCGTCCAGCACTATAACCGAGTTGTAAAAATCGTCGTTTAATCTGTCGTAGTCAATAATACCGGTAATTAAGGCTGAGCCGTTCATGCTCGCAGACTGTTCTACTGTATTGAGGACATCACTCGCGTAGGGCTCAAGTGCCGTTATAGCGGATTCAGGCCAAATAACCAGATCGTGGTTAAACTTGGGACGGGTTAAATCAAGGTAGCGCAGAATATTCGGCCATTGCTGTTCAGCCTGCCATTTTAATGACTGTTGGATGTTGCCCTGTACCAGCAATACCGACATAGATTCTGTTTTTCTCTCTGTGGGTTGTATTTTAGGAAATACGACAGCGCAAGTGAGAAAAACAAGTGGAATTAAAAGCGACGCCGGCTTTTTGAATCTTAGCGCCAGAACCAAAGTAATGGCAGTAAACCAAAGAGCCACCGTAATACCGGTTTCACCAATAACCGGAGCCAACCCACCGAAAATACCATCAGTTTGGCTGTAGCCGAGACTTAGCCAGGGGAAGCCCGTGAATAGCCAGCCTCTGAGTAGCTCAGCAATAAGCCAAAAGAAAGGCAGGCTGAAGCGCCAGGCAAATTTACGATGAGAGAGCTTCTGCCAACACCAAAATGCAATTGCAGGAAACAGTGCTAAATAAGCAAAGAGTAGTACTAATAGAAGCAGCGTAACCGGAACCGGAACACCACCATACTGATCGATGCTAACGTAAATCCAGCTTAAACCGGCACCGAACCAGCCCATGCCAAAGACAAAGCCAGCCCTGAATGCCCGTTTAGGGGCGAGGGGCCATATCAGTCTTACCACTATAGGCAGAATGATAAACGGCAGCCAATGCCAGTGAAAAGGTGAATAAGACAGCGTCAGGAGAGCGCCGCAAATCACTAACAGTAAAGAGCGTGTAACGCTTCCTGAGGGTGTTATCATTACTGTGCAGACTCCGGCGAGGTATCGGTATCAGAGTCCAGACTGACTTGCAGTTGTTGAATACGTCTTTTATCTGCGTTAGTGACCCGGAAAGTCATGTTACCGAGTTTAACTTCTTCACCTGCCTGTGGTAAATGGCCAAAGCCGTGCGCAACAAGGCCACCAACAGTGTCGTGTTCTTCATCACTGAAGTTGGTATCAAAGTATTGGTTAAAGTCTTCAATGGTAGTTAAAGCTTTTATTGAATAGCGGCTTGGGCTAAGGCGACGAATATTGTTTTTCTCATCGTTACCATGAGCATCGGTTTCGTCTTCAATTTCGCCAACTATTTCTTCCAGAATATCTTCAATAGTTACCAGGCCAGATACGCCGCCATACTCATCGACAACAATAGCCATATGGTAACGGTTGGAACGAAACTCTTTTAGTAACACATCAACGCGTTTACTCTCCGGAACGATAACCGCGGGGCGCATGACTTTGTCCAGCGAAAAGGCTTCGTCGGTCATGTTAAAGCCGTAGCTGAGCAAGTCTTTTGCTAACAGAATGCCTTCAACGTGATCTTTGTTGTCAGTAACAACCGGGTAACGACTGTGTTGAGAATCGATAACGATAGGCAGGAATTCGTCTACACCTTGATGGATATCAATGGTGACCATTTGTGAGCGTGGAATCATAATGTCGCGGACTTTAAGCTCAGCGACATCGAGAACGCCCTCAATCATCTCTCTGGTATCGTTGTCTATCAGGTCGCGGTCTTCGGCGTCCTGAATCAAATCGACGAGTTCTTCTCTGCTTTTCGGCTCACCAGCGAATACTTGCAGCAGTCTCGCTGCCCAGGATTTTCCCGATGAGCCGTTGGCTGAGTGGGGGTTGTCGTCGCTCATTGAGTGTTAAGCTCCATGTTGTCTGCGGTTTGATACGGGTCTGATATTCCCAGACTCGCTAAGATGTTACGTTCAATTTGTTCCATTTCTTCGGCTTCGTCGTCTTCAATATGATCGTAACCTAATAGGTGGAGAGTACCGTGTATCACCATATGCGTCCAGTGGTCGATGGCTGACTTTTGTTGCTCTTCAGCTTCACGTTCAACGACGCTCTGACAGATAACCAAATCACCTAACAAAGTGACGGGTAATTCGACCGGGCTATTGAAGGGGAAAGACAAAACATTGGTGGCGTAATCTTTATTACGGAACTCATTATTCAACTGCTGAGCTTCTTCTAATGCAGCAATGCGCACTGTTAGCTCAACCGCTTTATCATTTTCTTGCAGATAATCCAGAGTGGCTGCGACCCAACTGTGGACAGCGTTTTCCTCTGGAGCTTTGGTAATACCGTCAGCCAGTTGATAGTCTAGTGTTAAATCAGCCATTAGCTTTTATCGAATTCCTCGTAGGCTTGAACGATGCGCTGCACTACGGGGTGACGCACGACATCGCCGGCTTGAAAGAAGGTAAAGCTAATGTCTGTTACTTTATTTAGTACCTCAATGGCGTGCCTTAACCCTGAGCGTTGACCGCGGGGTAAATCCACCTGAGTGATGTCGCCGGTAATGACCGCTCGTGAATTAAAACCAATACGGGTCAGAAACATCTTCATTTGTTCACAAGTGGTATTCTGGCTTTCATCTAAAATAATGAAGGCATCATTCAGCGTTCGACCACGCATGTATGCTAACGGAGCCACCTCAATGACGTTACGCTCAATCAGCTTTTCAACTTTTTCAAAGCCGAGCATTTCAAATAAAGCGTCATAAAGAGGGCGCAAGTAAGGGTCTACTTTCTGAGCTAAGTCTCCCGGTAAGAAACCCAGCTTTTCACCCGCCTCTACCGCCGGACGAGTTAAGAGAATACGGCGCACTTCCTGACGTTCCAAAGCATCTACTGCACAAGCTACTGCCAGATAAGTTTTTCCGGTACCGGCAGGTCCAATACCAAAATTAACGTCATGAGCCAGAATGGCACGAACATAACCCGCCTGATTATGATTGCGAGGCTTAATTAAGCCGCGTTTGGTTTTAATGTGAGTCATTTTTTCAGCGGCAGGGTCGCCTTGATCGTCGCTTTGCTCAAGAACTTTGGCCTGCTGAATGGCCAGGTGAACTTGTTCGGGTTCAATCTGGCCTTCTTTGCCCTTTACGGTTGCCGTCTCAATGTAGAGATCGAGTAACAATTTGTGCACGGCTGCAACGCTGGCTGCGTGACCTATCAACTGAAACTGATGACCGCGGTGCGTTATTTCTACGCCGAGGCGACGCTCTATATGCTTCAGATTCTCATCTAAAGGACCGCAGAGATTGGAAAGCCGACGTGAATCCGTCGGCTCTAGCTCAAAATCAAGTGTCTGTGTTTGTGGACTCAATCGTTTCCTCTTTACTTAACTGGCTTGTCGAGGCATTCGAACAACGCCTAATTCATCAGGCTCGCTCGATTTTCCTCTTTGCAAAATAATTTCTGGTGCCGTATCTACACGAAGCCCCATATCGGCTTCTTCCCGAATTAACTCACCGCGTAGCGAGTTAGGAAGAACTTCGGTAATACGTACATCAACGAACTGTCCAATCATATGGGGTTGACCAACAAAATTTACAACCCGATTGTTTTCAGTGCGTCCGGTAAGCTCCATCGGGTTCTTTTTCGATGGTCCGGTAACCAATATGCGTTGCTCCGTCTCCAGCATACGACGAGCGTGCGCCATAGACTGTTGGTTCAAACGTTGCTGTAATAGCTGCAGCCGCTTTTTCTTGGTTTCTTCACTAATGTCGTCAGGTAAATCAGCCGCTGGCGTTCCCGGGCGAGCACTATAAATAAAGCTGAAGCTCATGTCGAAGTCAATGCTCTGGATAAGATCCATGGTTGCTTCAAAATCGGCATCGCTTTCGCCGGGGAAACCGATGATAAAATCTGATGACATGGCGATATCAGGGCGCGCTTTTTTCAAGGCGCGAATTTTCGATTTGTATTCCAACGCCGTGTGACCACGCTTCATCATGGTCAATATACGGTCTGAACCACTTTGTACTGGTAAGTGTAAATGGCTGACCAGCTCCGGAATGGTTTTATAGGCTTCGGTAATGTCGTCTGTAAATTCAACCGGATGCGATGTGGTATAGCGAATCCGATCAATACCATCAATTGCCGCAACCAGGTGCAGCAATTCAGCAAAGCGGCACACTTCGCCGTCGTAATGCTCACCGCGATAGGCGTTAACGTTTTGTCCTAACAGGTTTACTTCACGGACGCCTTGTTCCGCTAGTTGTGCAATTTCATAAATGACATCATCAACCGGGCGACTGACTTCTTCACCACGAGTGTAAGGCACAACACAGAATGAGCAATATTTGCTGCAGCCTTCCATAATAGAGACAAAAGCACTGGCACCGTCTGCTTTAGGCTCGGCTAGACGGTCAAACTTTTCAATTTCAGGAAAAGAGACGTCAACCATAGGCGCATGAGTCTCGCTGACCTGATTAACCATTTCCGGTAAGCGGTGCAAGGTTTGAGGGCCAAAGATAATATCGACAAAAGGCGCGCGGGCGCGTATTTCATTGCCTTCCTGAGAAGCAACGCAGCCACCAACACCAATCAATAAATTCGGATTGTTCTTTTTCAGGTTTTTCCAGCGACCTAACTGGTGAAAAACCTTTTCCTGCGCTTTTTCGCGGATGGAACAGGTGTTCAAAAGAATGAGATCGGCATCTTCGGCTTCTTCGGCAACATCGTAGCCGTGGGTTGAGTGGAGCAATTCCGCCATTTTGGTGGAATCGTACTCGTTCATCTGGCAACCCCAGGTTTTGATATATAACTTCTTACTCATGACCACTCGATGGTTGATGGATTTCGTATAAGGCGCTTATTTTATCGCGTATTGGAGCAGATTGCCAAGTTTGAAATGATTAACTTTTGCGCCGTGTTCGTATGGCAAAATAGCCTGCAACAACAATGATTAACGCGCCCCACAGCATGTGCCAGGCAAGTTCCTCTCCAAATAACCAGTAGCCGAGTAAAGCGGCGAACAAAACTGAGCTGTAAGTAAACACTCCAACCTTTGCCGGTGGGGCGATGGAAAAAGCTTTGGTCATAGCCAATTGCCCATAAACTGCCAGCAAGCCCATAACAACAACTCCAAGCCAGTGCTGAGTTGGAATAGGTTGCCACAACCACAGCAGCGGAAGCCCTGAAGCAATGGTGGCCAGAGTAGAAAAATAAAATACAATTTTACTTGTCGATTCGGTGTCTGACATGCGGCGAATGACGGTTTTGGTGAAGGCTGCGAATGCGGCGGCTAAAAAGGCTAACCCGATGACAGGTGAAAGCTCGCTGTTCATAGGGTCGAGAAAAATAAAGACACCAATAAAACCCAGCCCAATAGCCAGCCAGGTTTGTTTAGCCACATAGTCGTGTAGCCAAAGCCAGCCAATAACTGGAATTAAAAAGGGGGACAGCAACAGAACCAGAGTAGCCTGCGCCAGCGGAATTGTCGCAATAGCGTAGAAAAACAAGTACATAGCGGCAATGCCCGCAGCACCACGAATAAGGTGCAGTTTCAGGCGTTCTGTTTTTAAGTTGCCAAGACCTTTTCGCCATAACCAGGGAAGAAGAACGAGAAAGGCCATCAGGTTACGAAAAAAGACCAATTGCTCGAAAGGTTGATCCTGACTGATGTATTTAACCAGCGCACTGACGCCTGCAAAACTGGCTTCGGCACTTAAAATAAGCAAAGAAGCAATAATGACCGCTTTTTGTGAACTTTCCCTGGTCTGCATAAAAAACACTCTGAACATCGTCTTATTGACTATGATAACGGAAATTCACCACGAGATGTGTTATTTATAAGGGTTAGCGGGAATGTGAGGAGAGAGCGCGCGGTACATGAAACAGCTATCAGTATTAATAAATGGCGGCGGAATGGTTGGTGCGTCGGCAGCGCTGGCATTAGCGCAGCACGGTGCAAATGTGACCTTACTTGAACCTTTTCCTCCGGGAAAAGATAGCGGTACAGACCCTGATTGGGATTTACGCATATCGTCTGTGAATAACAGCAATTGGGAATGGTTGCTAGAGTTAGGCATTGGCGTTTGTGTGCGTCAGCAGCGGGTTTTCGATTATCAGAAACTGAGCGTAACATCGCAAAGTGGCCATAACCTGAGCTTTCAGGCGAATGAAGCGGGCTTATCCAAACTTGGCGTTATGGTCGAAAATAATGCTTTGCAGCTTGCGCTATGGACAAAACTGCGCTCTCTTAAGAACGTTGATTTACGAGAAGGCGAAACGCTCGATAAACTCAATGCCGGGACAAAAACAGTGGTTTTAAGTCAGGGCGATACGCTCAGTTATGATCTGTTGTTGGGCTGTGACGGAGCCAATTCTATAGTGGCGCAGCTTGCTGGTTTTCATTATCGGGGCTGGGACTACGAGCAACGTTGCTTATTAGCTAATGTCAGTCTGGAAAAGCCGATAGAACCTGAAACCTGGGAAGTTTTTCGCCCGCAGGGGCCTTATGCTCTACTGCCATTGACCGAGCAACAAGCTTGCCTTATAGACTACGGCTTACGTGACAACATCAACTCCCTGCAGAGAGACAAGGCGGGTCTTGAAGACTATTTGCGAGAGACCTTTTCTCCCCATATCGGTAATTTCCGGGTACTTAAAAGCGCTAGTTTTGCGCTGCAGAGAAAACATGCTGCACACTACGTTAAAGAAGGCTCTATTGTTTTATTAGGCGATGCTGCTCACAGTATTCACCCTATGGCCGGGCAGGGCGTTAATCTGGGGTTTGCCGATGTTCGCTGTCTGGTTGAGGTACTACAGGAAAATACTCCAAGCGTAGCTTTGGATAAATACGAAAAGACCCGGCAAGGCGAAAATGCGAAAATGATGAGAATGATGGATGCCATACAGTTTGGTTGGCGCAGTCGTAATCCAGTTATGCAGTTTGCAACCGCAGCATCCTTGAAAGTAGCTGCTTTTCCGTGGGTTAAGCGTTGCTTGTTAAAGCAGGCTGTGGGCGAATAACAGGCACAAAAAAACCACCTTAAGGTGGCCTTTCTGTTTTTCCACTTTTACTTGAGCAAGATTATACTCGAATAAAGTGGTGCGGAGGGGGGGACTTGAACCCCCACGTCCTTACGGACACTAGCACCTGAAGCTAGCGCGTCTACCAATTCCGCCACCACCGCAACAGTAGTTAGTATGGCTGGGGCACCAGGGATCGAACCTGGGAATCGCGGGATCAAAACCCGCTGCCTTACCGCTTGGCTATGCCCCATCCTACTAAGATGGCAATCACTTTTGGAAACAACTAATGGCTGGGGCACCAGGGATCGAACCTGGGAATCGCGGGATCAAAACCCGCTGCCTTACCGCTTGGCTATGCCCCAATTTTAGCTGGCTCTGAGAGTTGGTGCGGACGGAGAGACTTGAACTCTCACGCCGTGAGGCACTGGAACCTAAATCCAGCGTGTCTACCAATTCCACCACGTCCGCATCATTATCAGTTAAAGGTTGGTGGCTACGGCGAGATTCGAACTTGCGACCCCAGCATTATGAGTGCTGTGCTCTAACCAGCTGAGCTACGTAGCCATACCTTTTTACTTACCGCTCTCTGTGAGTGCGGCGCGTATTATGCAAATCGCTCCGCAGCCCGTCAACCTATTTTTGAGAAAAAACGATATTAACGGGCGCGTTTGAGCAAAAAAGCAGTTATTTGCTTAAAAAGGCAGCAAATCACCAGGGCAGGCTTTCTCCGTTGCTATGAAAAAACTGTCCGGTGGTATCTAAATTCAATTCTTCAATGCGTTGCATTAAACGTTCAGCTGCGGTTTCCGGTGGAATATCTCCGGCGTGGTTAACCATCTCGGTTTGTACAAAGCCCGGATGCAGCAGAACAACGGAAATACCTTTATCTTTTAGGTCCAGCGCCAGAGATTTGCCCGCTGCATTTAATGCGGCTTTTGACATTCGGTAACCATAACGACTACCGGAACCATTATCGCCAATGGAACCCATACGACTGGTAATCAATGCCACCTTGCTGCCGCCCGTCAAGTTTTTAAGCAGAGCTTCAGTGACTCGTAGCGGGGCTAACGCATTGACCTCAAATTGAGCACGGATATTACCGGCGTCTAGTTCACCCAGTTCGTCTTTATGAAGCAGTCCAGCGTTATTAATTAAAACATCAATTTTTTTATCACCGATGCTTTCCGTAAGACGAAGAAGATCTGACGCTTTTGTAACGTCAATGCCTTCAATAATATCGACATCTAACTCAGTCAGTTGCTTTGAGTTGTTACGGCAAACCGCAATAACTTTATAGCCTTTTTCAGCGTACTGGCGCGCAAACTCGTAGCCAATGCCGCGGTTTGCACCGGTAATTAAAACCTGTTGTTGACTCATTTTGTACTCCAAATACCAGGGGCGCTATTCGCTAACGCCACCTTCAGTTAATTTTTTCGGGTCCAGCAACTGCTCCAGCCGGTCACGACCTAAGTCGGTCATCTCATCAGCAACATCGATAATTGCTCTGCCATCTTTATAAGCTACTTTGGCAATTTCAGCGGCCTTATTGTAGCCAATGACCGGATTAAGAGCCGTTACCAGAATAGGGTTTTTCGCTAAAGCTTGTTGCAGTCGCTCTTCATTAACCTCGAAGTCGGCAATAGCTTTGCTTGCCAGAGCTTCACAACTGTTACTGAGTATATTAATGGACTGTAGTAAGTTGTAGCCAATAACCGGCAGCATAACGTTTAGCTGGAAGTTGCCTTGCTGAGCTGCGGTTGTAATTGTGGTGTGATTACCATTTACCTGAGCGGCAACCATAGCTACAGCTTCCGGAATAACCGGGTTCACTTTACCCGGCATAATACTGCTTCCGGGTTGTAATGCGGTTAGCTGAATTTCGCCTAAGCCCGCCAGTGGTCCACTGTTCATCCAGCGTAAGTCGTTACTGACTTTGAGTAAGGTAGTCGCCAGCGTATTCAGTTGTGCCGAGAGTTGTAAATTGATTTCCTGTCCGGCAATACCCGTAAAAGGGTTCGCGGAGTGTTTAAAGTCACTGCCGCTAAGCTGAGTCAACTGTTCGGCAAACTCAGCTGCGAATTCTTTAGGGGCATTTATTCCGGTACCTATTGCTGTACCGCCCTGAGGAAGAACGCGGCTGCGCTGCAATAACTGTGGAAGTTGTTCAGCTGTAACGTCCAACTGACCCGCCCAGGCTTCAAGTTCTTGCGCCATGGTCATTGGCATGGCATCCATTAAATGGGTTCTGCCGGTTTTTACCACATTGCGTAGCTCAATGGCTTTCTTGCGAATGGTGTCAATAAGACCTTTTAAAGCCGGTTCTAACTGTTTTTCTACAGCCAGCACACTCGCTACCTGAATGGCGGTAGGTATAACATCGTTGCTTGACTGGCTTTGGTTCACATGGTCATTGGGGTGAATTTCAACACCGTTTTGTTTAGCTAAATTGGCAATAACCTCGTTCACATTCATATTGGAACTGGTGCCTGAACCGGTTTGAAATACATCGATAGGGAAGTGCTCTAAGTGTTGACCGTTAATGATTTCTTTAGCCGCTTTAATAATGGCGTCAGCCTGTTCCTTTTCTAACTGACCGATTTTAGCGTTTGCTCCGGCCGCACTCGCTTTAACCATTGCGATGGCTTGTATTAGCTGAGTGGGTAAAGTTAACCCGCTGATGGAAAAGTTATCAACGGCGCGTTGAGTTTGTGCAGCATAAAGTGCTTTTGAGGGGACTTTGACCTCGCCCATACTGTCTTTCTCTGTGCGATAATCCTGACTCATGAATATCCCTCCTGTCATAAGCTTAAGAGTAAAAGCTTCGTATCGAAACTAGTATGTCGACACTGAGTATTTCAAATACCAATAATGAACCATAGTGGATCATTAATACGTACTCCAATCATAGCGCAGTTTCGTTTTTTCGGTTACGGTTGACTGATGTGCGCCCAATGGTAATTTTGTGGAGGATCCTGTGTGAAGCGATTTTTTGTTGGTGTTTTTTTCATGGTATCTGCGGTTCAAAACGTGGTTGCAGATACCGTAACGGTTGAGGTTGTGGCCGCAGATGGTCAGCCGTTGGTAAATGCTGCACTATTAATTGAGAGGGAAAAGCCGTCTGTCAAAGTGCCTGGGCAGTCGGCGGTAGTTGATCAGGTGGACAAGCAGTTTACGCCCACGGTTAGCGCAGTAGAGCCTGGCACTGACGTTGTTTTTCCTAACAGTGATAACATTCGACACCATGTTTACTCTTTCTCTGCGGCTAAGAATTTTGAGTTAAAACTTTATTCCGATAAAGAAAAGCCAAGTGTTAATTTTGATAAAGCTGGCATAGTGACTCTCGGGTGCAATATTCACGACCAGATGGTTGCCTATGTGTTGGTAAGTGACGAATATGATGTTGCTGTAACGAATGAACAAGGTATTGCGGAGCTTAATCTGGAAGAAAGAGAACCGCCCGCTGAAATCAAGGTTTGGCATTATTGGATGGGGGACGAATTGTCTAAAGCACAGAGCGTGCAATTAGCCTCAGATTCAGGGAAGCTAACCGCGCAGGTGCAAGTATCACCGCCGGTGCAGAAAGATAAAGAGCCGTCGCGGCTGGAACAGCGCTTTAATCGTAGAGGGAATTGATGATAACACGGTTCAGAACCCGTTTAGTTCTCATCCTTGCAGGGCTTGTAGCTGGCGCTTTGTTGGTTGCGTTAGCTGCAGTTTGGGTCGCTACAGAGAATCAGTTAGGCCGCTCCATTGAACGTGAGCTTAGTGTCAGTGAAAGAGTCTTCCGGGAGCTTCTGGATAGCCGTAGCGCTCAGTTGTTGCAAGCGGCAGAAGTTCTTACCGATGATTTTGGGTTTAAACGCGCGGTGGCTTCAAAAGATCGGGAAACCATAGTGTCAGCTTTGGTCAATTACGGTGAGCGCATTGAAGCTGAGTTGATGGTGCTGCAAACTCCCGAGGGCGAAGAAATAGCATCATCTCATGCTTTTGATAAGCTACGCATTAGCCATAGTGGGGCAGGCTCGAACAGTGAACTGGCGGTTGTCGAAGGAGAACTGTTTCAACTGGTTACAGTACCGGTTAATGCTCCAAATCTTATTGCCTGGGCAACCTTAGGTTTTAAAGTGGATTCGGGGTTAGCAGAAGAGTTAAAAAACCTGGCTAATGCCGATATCACCCTGTGGCTGGAGAACTCGGGAAAAGTCATTGCTTCCAGTCTGGAGGCCCGACAAGTGTCCTCGTTTGCAAAAGCCCTGAACAAAGACGGTCATACTCTTGATAACTGGCTGTTAAGCCAGGAACTGGCGGGGAGTGAAGTGGTGCTTGATGCCGGTTCCGATGACGCCGTTCATGTGGCATTGACAACGTCACTTGAAACGGCGGCCGCCGAGTTCACACGGCTGCATTGGCAAATTGCTTTAATTGCAATTGTCGCTCTGGTTATAGCGATGCTTTTAGCGGCGATTATAGCCCGAGGGGTTTCTCGTCCGTTACAGCAGTTATCGGGAGCGGCTAGGAAATTACAGCAAGGCGACTACAGCGAATCCGAGTTGTCGCTGAACGACGATGAGTTCGGAGAGCTGGCCAATACCTTTGGCAGCATGCGCAAGGCTATTTCCGAACGTGAAAAAAGAATTTCTTATCAGGCATCTCATGACCATTTAACCGATTTACCGAATCGTTCGTTTTTCCGTGAGCAGTTACAGTACCGTTTAGATGGCAATACCAGCTCCGGATGCCTGTTATTGTTGAATATTCATCAATTCAGAGTTCTCAACGACAGTGTGGGGCAGGAAATCGGTGATGACATCCTGCGTCAGTTATCTGCCCGGCTGAAGTGGTGTTGTGGCAACGCTGAATTATTGGCTCGCATCGGTGGCGACGAATTTGCTGTTTTATACGCTTCTGATAAGTCCGAATTCGATCTCGACAACAAAATTAAAGAGCTTCACTCTTTTCTTGATACGCCTTTTAAAGTCGGCGACAGTGATTATCGACTGGCCTTTAATATCGGTGTTGTTTATTTTCCTGGGCATGGCAACGAGGTCGATTTACTTATTCGTCGCGCGCAAGTCAGTGTTCAGCAGTCCAAACTCCAGAAGAGCTTTTATGTTGAATATAAGAGTGGATTGGACGAACAATACATGCGACGTCTGCAAATTATCGAGTCCCTTAAAGACGCAGTAGCGGATAAGGAGCTACATCTTGTACTGCAACCTAAAATTAATTGCCAGACGGGTTCAGTGGTGGGGGCTGAGGTACTGTTGAGATGGCAAAGTGATAAGCTCGGATTTGTCGGACCGGATGAATTTATTCCGTTAGCAGAGCAATCCGGAGCCATTACAGAGTTGACCAACTGGGTGTGCAGAGAGTCGGCCAAACTGCTTCAGAGCTGGCATGAGCAGGGGCGGACTTTAAAATTGAGCATCAATTTGTCAACCGTCGACTTATTGAGCGACACCTTACCCTTGCTGTTTGAACAACTCATTATTGATTTTCCTGAGTTGCCAAAATTACTGGTACTGGAAATTACAGAAAGTGCGGTAATGAAAGACCCGGAAAAAGCCATTGCCCGGCTGGAAACATTGAAGCGTCTTGGGTTTTCAATATCAATTGATGACTACGGTACCGGGCACTCCTCATTGGCGCAATTGCGGCGTTTACCGGTAGAGGAATTGAAAGTAGACCGGGCCTTTGTACAGCATTTGAGCGAGGAGTCTAAGGACAAATCTATTGTTCGTTCAACCATACACTTAGCTCACGAGTTAGGTCTTCGTGTCGTTGCAGAAGGTGTGGAAAATGAGGATAGCTGGAGAGTGTTGCAGTCGATGCATTGCGATGAGTTGCAAGGCTATTTCTTTAGCAAACCCTTACCAATTTCAGGCTTTATAGATTACTTAAATAACCATGAAACCAATGGATGATAACGAATGATGAACAAGTGTTTATATGGCGGCGGTTTTTTGCTGACCTGTGCTCTAGCTTTAACCCCGCCTGCAGCAGCGGATCAGGGAGCCCGATTACTAGCGACCGGTGGTACCAGTAGTCTTGAAGGCTCTGGCGGCGGAGGCATAGTGCCCTGGGCTACGTTAAGCAGTTATGCCGGTGAAGGCCAATTTGGCGCGACGGTTAACTTAAGTGAAGTTTCAGTTGATGATTTCCGCTTAAGTGTTCAGGGCGCCAGTTTGAGCTGGAACAACCGTATTGAGCTTTCGTATGCTGAACAAACCTTTGATCTCTCCACTATTGGCGGCGAATTGAGCCAAAGCATTGTTGGTGCAAAAGTACGTTTGGCAGGAGATTTAATTTATGGTGACCTACCGCAAATAAGCCTGGGTTTACAACACAAGAAGAACAACGATTATGAGTTGCCAGAGGCGGTAGGCTCTCAGGATGACAGTAGCACCGACTGGTATGTCAGTGCGGCAAAAGCATGGCTAGACGGGCCTTTCCACCGTACCTGGGTTGCTAATCTGACTTTGCGTTCAAGTAAAGCTAACCAATTGGGCTTACTGGGTTTTGGCGGCGATAAAGAAGATGGCCGCGAGTGGCTGGCTGAAGCTTCCGTAGCTGCGTTTATTAATCGTTATTGGGCTGTAGGCGTTGAGTACCGACAGAAACCGGACAACTTAAGTTTTGCTCAAGAGCAGGACTGGAAAGATCTTTTTGTTGCTTATTTCCCGAATAAACATGTATCGGTTGTTGGTGCCTACACCGATCTGGGCTCGATTGCCGGCCTGGATGATCAAACGGGTTGGTATTTATCGGTTCAGGCAGCCTTTTAAGGAGAGACTATGAAAACCGTTTTGTTAATGGCGGCCTTGTTGTTTTCGCCGCTTAGCTCTGCTCAGAGTCTGTATCAGCAACTGGGTGAGCAGCAGGGCATAGAGACTATCGTCGAAGAAATGCTTTATCGGGTGGGTGGTGATGAGCGTATTGCGCATCATTTTGATGGTGTTGATATTATGCGTGTGCACAAACTCATCAGTGAACAAGTGTGTGACTTAAGTGGTGGTCCTTGTGATTACAGTGGCGAGGATATGAAAACTTCCCATCGTAATATGGGAGTCGACAATGCGGATTTTAACGCTTTAGTCGAACACTTGATTGCTGCAATGGAAAAAGAGGATGTGCCGGTTTCAGCGCAGAATCAGTTATTGGGCGTGCTGGCGCCAATGCATGGCGATATTGTTGAAGAGTAATGAGGGAAAAAGTGGCTCGCTGAGAGCGAGCCACTAATCGGTATTTAAACGTTAAAGCGGAAGTGAATGACATCGCCGTCTTTCACAATGTACTCTTTCCCTTCCAGACGCCATTTCCCAGCATCTTTTGCGCCTTGTTCACCGTTGTTAGCTATATAGTCGTCATAACCAACAATCTCGGCACGAATAAAGCCTTTTTCAAAGTCAGTATGAATGCGTCCGGCTGCCTGCGGTGCAGTTGAACCCACTTTAACTGTCCAGGCGCGAACTTCTTTTACGCCAGCAGTGAAGTAAGTGTGCAGGTTTAGTAGTTCATAGCCGCCACGAATAACGCGGTTAAGCCCCGGTTCGTCCTGACCCAGCTCGCTTAAAAACTCTTCTTTATCGGCTTCGTCCAGCTCGGCAATTTCTGATTCAATAGCGGCACATACCGGAACGACTACCGCATTCTCGGTTGCGGCAATTTCACGAACTTTGTCAAGATGTGGGTTATTTTCAAAGCCGTCTTCGTTGACATTAGCAATGTACATAGTCGGCTTTAAAGTCAGCAAGTTGTATGAACGAATAGTGGCACGCTCATCTTTGCTTAGCTCAACAGAACGAGCCATTTGGCCTTCGTCCAGTGCCGGTTTCAGCTTTTCCAGCACGGCGATTTCGGCTTTAGCTTGTGAATCTCCACCTTTTGCTTTTTTACTTAAACGGTATAGAGACTTATCAACCGAGTCTAAATCGGCTAATGCCAGCTCGGTGTTAATGGTGTCAATGTCATCGGCAGGGTCGATACCACCGCTGACATGCACTATGTTGTCGTCTTCAAAACAGCGAACAACATGGCCAATAGCGTCAGTTTCACGAATGTTTGCTAAAAACTGGTTACCTAAGCCTTCGCCTTTTGAAGCACCTTTAACTAACCCGGCGATATCCACAAACTCCATGGTTGTTGGAATGACTCGTTCTGGGTTAACAATAGCGGCTAGTTTATCAAGGCGAGGGTCAGGAACAGGCACAACGCCAGTGTTTGGTTCGATGGTACAAAATGGAAAGTTTGCAGCTTCAATGCCTGCTTTGGTCAGTGCGTTGAAGAGAGTGGATTTACCTACGTTAGGTAAACCAACGATACCACATCGAAATCCCATGAGAGTTTAGCCTTTCTGTTCAGGGCGGTAGCTATGCAGGCGCTGCAACGCAGTTCCCCAGCCTTCCGCCATTAATGTGTCGATACTGCGGCTGGCTTCATCGATACAGTCATCAATAAGCCGCTGTTCATTTGCTGAAGCTTTGCCTAAGACAAAGCCAGTTACCTTCGTTTTATCGCCCGGGTGGCCAATACCAATGCGTAACCGCATAAAGTCCTGGCTGCCTGTCTGGGCAATAATGTCTTTAATTCCGTTATGCCCGCCGGCACCTCCACCTTTCTTAAACTTAGCAACGCCGGGTGGTAAATCGAGCTCATCGTAAGCCACTAAAATTTCGTTAGCCGGTATTTTATAAAAGTTAGCCAGAGCCGCAACAGAGAAGCCACTACGGTTCATAAAATTTTGTGGTAATACAATGCGCAGGTCATGAGCGCCTTGTTGCCAGCGTCCAATCAGAGCTTTGCTTTTTGCATCAGGGGAGAGCGTAATCGCGTGGCGTCTGCAAAAGTCATCGACTAACCAGAAACCAGCGTTGTGGCGAGTTCGTTCATACTCGGGGCCCGGATTTCCCAGGCCCACAAGCAGTTTCACTTCAGTTCCCATAACAGGAGACTGACTTATTCTTCGTCAGCGTCTTTGCTGTTTTCAGCAGGAACGTCGCCAGGTGCTACTGTATCTTCTTCGGTCTCTTCTTTCTCGACGCGAGGAGCAGTAATAGACACAACCGCCTGGTCATGGTCTTCACCTTTAGTCAGTTCAACTAACTCAACGCCTTTAGGCAGTTTTAAGTCAGTCAGGTGAATGGTGTCACCTACGCTGAGTTCAGCAATATCAACTTCCAGGTATTCTGGTAAGTCTTTCGGTAATACAGTAATTTCCACGTCGTTTACGTGGTGAACAACAACACCGCCTTCTTCTTTAACGCCCTTCGCAGTTGTTTCGTTTAAGAAATGCAGAGGTAAGTTAGTGTGAAGTTTGTGGCCTTTTTCTACACGCTGGAAATCCAGGTGAGTCAATTTAGGCTTGTACGGGTGACGCTGCATGTCTTTTAGGATTGCCTGATGTTTCTTACCATCAAATTCCAGCGTCACAATGTGTGAATAGAAGGCTTCGTAGTCGGCCATGTTATTCACTTTATTGTGGTCTAACGCTAATGCGATAGGCTCGCCCTGACCACCGTATAAAATCGCTGGTACTTTGTCCTCATGACGCAGGCGGCGGCTCGCACCTTTCCCTTTGTCCGTGCGGACGGTAGCTTGGATGTTAAAATCTAATTCAGCCATGATTTGGCCTCTCAATGTTTAAAGTTTTTATTTGTCAGCACTCGCGACCAAGAGCTGACCCAGAAACTTAGAAACCGACAACGAGGCCGGTTTCTAAGGGCGCGCAATACTAGCACTGGGCAGGAATAATTACAACAATCAGTAATCGAACATTGCTGAAATAGATTCTTCATTACTAACGCGGCGCAGTGCTTCTGAAAGCATACCAGACAAGGTTAACTGAGTAACTTTACCAGTGGCTTTCATCGCATCGCTTAGCGGAACACTGTCGGTAACGATAAATTCGTCAATTTCAGAGTCTTTAATGTTCTGCACCGCATTACCGGAAAATACCGGGTGAGTAGCGTAAGCAAACACACGCTTTGCACCGTGAGATTTCAGTGCTTCTGCGGCTTTGCAAAGCGTTCCGCCAGTATCAATCATGTCATCGACAATAATGCAGTCACGGCCTTTAACATCACCAATTATGTGCATAACCTGCGATACGTTGGCTGACGGACGGCGCTTATCAATGATGGCTAAATCGGTGTCGTCCATTAGCTTGGCAAAAGCACGAGCACGCACAACACCACCAATATCAGGAGAGACCACAACCGGATGGTCGAAGTTTTGCTGACGCATGTGCTCTAATAAAACCGGGGTTCCGAAAACGTTATCGACAGGCACATCGAAGAAGCCCTGAATTTGCTCTGCGTGTAAGTCGACAGTCAGTACACGGTCAACACCCACACTGGATAAGAAATCGGCAACAACTTTAGCAGTAATAGGAACACGAGCTGAACGAACCCGGCGATCCTGACGAGCGTAACCAAAATAAGGCATCACTGCAGTAATACGACCAGCAGACGCACGACGTAAGGCGTCCACCATAACAATGAGTTCCATTAAATTGTCATTGGTTGGGGCGCACGTAGATTGAAGAATAAAGACGTCGGAACCGCGGACGTTTTCATTGATGGCGACGCTAATTTCGCCGTCACTAAAGCGACCAACGGAAGCTTCACCAAGTTTGATATAAAGGCGATCGGCGATTTTCTGGGCTAGCTCAGGAGTGGCGTTGCCGGCGAAAAGTTTCATGTCAGGCACAACATACCTCGACTTTTATTGGGTTAATGTCTGGATAAGTGGTGAACGGTTCTGGCCTTGAGCGATAAATGAGCAAAGTTCTTTGGGAACCTGCTGTTGCGCTTCCTTTGCGGCTTGTCTTGTTTCGAATGTTGAAAAAAGACATGCTCCACTGCCAGTGAGCCGAGTCGGGGCGTATTCTAGCAAGGCACGGCGTAACATAGCAACTTCGGTGTGTAGATCGCAGACCACTGGTTCAAACACATTCGCGACTTTTTGCTGTTGCCAGTTGTCCGCGGTAACCGGCGAGCAGTTGCGTTCTAGCTTAGGGTGAGAGAACAACGCAGCCGTACTGATAGAAACATTGGGTTTAACCACTAAATACCACGGAGTAGGCGGTGTTATATTAGTGAACACATCGCCGATACCTTCAGCAAAACAAGCATGTCCATGAATAAACACAGGCACATCGGCACCGAGTTTGCGACCTATTGCCTGTAATTCAGTGCTATTTAAATGGCTACCCCAAAGCTGATTCAGCCCCACCAGTGCGGTTGCCGCATTAGATGAACCACCACCTAGCCCGGCACCCTGAGGAAGTCTCTTAATTAATTCAATCGAGCAGCCAGGAAGTTGCGTAATGCCTTTTTCTTCGTATGTTTTTCTTAGCGCTGTTAACGCCTTCCAGACTAAATTCTCGTCGCGGGGAATGTGGCTATTGTGGTCAATTAAATCAAACTTGTCGTCGGCGGCGGTATAGAATTTCAGAGTGTCGGCGTAGTCCAGAAACTGAAAAACAGTCTGTAAATTGTGGTACCCGTCGGAGCGGCGCCCGATAATATGCAAAAATAGGTTGAGTTTCGCCGGAGCTGGGAGCGTTAAGGTGTTTACTGCCATTCGTTCACTTGTACCTTTATCAGTAGGTCCGGACTTTCCAGGTGGATTTGTTCCGGCAAGGTTACTGTTTGTACTTTGTCCTGATCATAGAACCAGCTGAGCTGCCAGTTTTGACCCCGGTGAAATATCGCCGACTGAGCTAAGGTTCCATCTTTATGATAACTCACAGACTTTAGTGAGTTTGTTTTTCTGCCCAGAACCCAGTGGTGTAATTGCTCAAAGGGAACGGCAGCACCCAGTAGACGGTATAATAAAGCGTCTGCTGAAGGAGCCCAGCGTTCCTGATCATCGGAGTCAGTTAACAAGGCGCCGCTGTCATCGACGGTCAGCTTAGCCAGTTGGCCTTTTAGCGGGTGAGAAAAACGAATAACCTGTTGGTGAGGCTGGTAGTGCCAGTTAATGTAAAAACTGTCCCTTTCCTTATTTTGCTTTTGAATAACCGCCATGCGGCCACTTAACGACCACTGTTGCAACTGCTCCAGCTTTTGTTGATGAGCGTCAATAATACGTTGATTAACTTCGGTACTGCTTGCTTGCTCTGATGGCGTCGGCAGCGCGCACCCGGTTAACGATGTTATGACAACCAGGTAAACCCAGAATAGTCGGCGTTGAATCATATTTTTCAATTGCTGCAATCGGAATGTAATTAGTTGACCAGAAAGCGCTGTCACTTTCAATGACTAAGGCTTTCACGTACAATCGGGCAACTTAGATTTTGGCCGCGTTGGGATAACGAGTTTCACAGTCAGATGACCATTTCAGCTCTCGGAATTAATCATAAAACCGCATCAGTCGATTTGCGCGAGCAAGTTGCGTTCAGTGCTGAACAGCTTGATGCTGCGCTGCAGGCCGTGCGTAATCTTCAAGGTGTTGAAGAAGCCGTTATCGTCTCTACCTGTAACCGAACCGAGCTATATTGCCGGGGTGAAGTGTCTGGTGACTTGCTTCTGGGCTGGTTAACCGGTTTTCACAAATTGGCACCAAATGCGCTGGAAAATCATCATTATCACTTTCAGGGCGAGCAGGCCATTACTCATCTTATGTCGGTTGCCAGTGGTTTAGACTCACTGGTGCTTGGCGAGCCACAAATTCTGGGGCAGGTGAAGCAAGCGTATCAGGCCGCAAAACGTCAGGCCTCGGTGGGCGGTATCCTTGAACGCTTATTTCAGCAAACCTTTCGTGTAGCAAAAACTGTCAGAAATGAAACCGCGGTTGGTCAAAACGCGGTTTCGGTCGCATATGCTGCTGTTTCTATGGCGCGTCATATTTTCGCTAACTTACAGAAGTCAAAGGTGCTGTTGATTGGAGCCGGTGATACTTCCGAGCTGGTTGCTCAGCATTTAAAACAACAAGGCGTCACCGAAATTTTGGTGGCAAACCGGACTCTGCAACGAGCTAGCGAGATGGCTGAACGTGTCGGGGCAACGGCTCACAGCTTGTCTGAGTTATCAGAGTTATTACCGCAGGCCGATATTGTCGTCAGTTCAACCGCCAGTACTTTGCCTATTGTGGGCAAAGGCAGCATTGAAAAAGCACTGAAAAAGCGTCGCCACAGACCCATGCTGTTAATTGATCTGGCTGTGCCGCGGGACATTGAAGAGCAGGTTAATGAACTCGATGACGCTTACCTTTATACAGTTGACGATCTTCAAAGTATTATTAGCGAAAATATTCGTAACCGTGAGCAGGCAGCTCGTGAAGCTCAGGTTATTATTCAGCAGCAAACGAAAGAGTTTAATGACTGGCTGAAATCCCTGAATAGTGTAGAGCTGGTGCGGGAGTACCGTACGCACACAAAAACACTAGCTGACGAGCAGTTAAAAAAAGCATTAGCGCAAATAGAGCAGGGCAAAGACCCGGCCGAAGTGCTGCAACGATTCAGTCACAGGCTGGTGCAGCAGTTAACGCATAAACCGACAAGCTTATTGAAATCTGCCGGCGAAAATAACGACCAATATACGCTGGCCGTTTTGCAACAACTTTGGTCAGAGCCATCCTCTGACTCATCAAAAGGCAAATAAAAACATGTTGAATCCATCCATTGAACGCAAACTAGAAGGGTTAGTTGAGCGTTATCAGGAAGTGCAAGCTTTATTGGGTGAGCCCGATGTGATCAGTGATCAAAACCGTTTTCGCTCATTATCGCGTGAGTACTCTCAATTAGAAGAGGTGGTTGGTTGCTTTGAAGAGTACCGCCAGAATCAGGATGATCAGGCAGCTGCAAAAGATATGGCTGAAGATGATGACGCTGAAATGCGCGAAATGGCGGAAGAAGAGCTAAAAGAGGCAAGAAAAGCCGAAGAAGAGCTGGAAAACCGCCTACAACTTCTGTTGCTGCCTAAAGACCCGAACGATGATCGTTCATGCTATTTGGAAATTCGGGCCGGAGCTGGCGGTGATGAAGCGTCGATATTCGCCGGCGATTTATTCCGTATGTATAGCCGCTACGCTGAAAAAAATGGCTGGAAGGTCAATATTGTCAGTGCCAGTGATGGCGAACACGGCGGTTATAAAGAAATTATTGCTCACATGAGTGGTGATGGTGTTTACGGACGCATGAAGTTTGAGTCTGGTGGGCATCGGGTGCAGCGTGTTCCTGAAACTGAATCGCAAGGGCGTATTCATACTTCAGCTTGTACCGTTGCCGTGTTACCGGAAATTCCAGAAGCCGAGGCCGTTGAAATTAACCCGGCGGACTTACGTGTCGATACTTACCGCGCCTCGGGTGCTGGTGGTCAGCACGTTAACCGAACCGATTCTGCTATTCGTCTTACCCACATACCAACTGGTGTGGTTGTTGAATGTCAGGAAGAGCGTTCGCAACATAAAAACCGGGCTAAAGCCATGTCGGTTTTACAGGCAAGAATACAACGTCTGGAAGATGAAAAACGTCAGGCAGAAGAAGACAGTACCCGCCGTAATTTGGTAGGAAGTGGTGATCGTTCAGAGCGCATTCGCACTTATAATTACCCGCAAAGCCGGGTAACAGACCACCGCATTAACCTGACGCTGTATCGGTTAGATGAAGTACTTACCGGCGATATCGATTTGATACTGGATGCCATTATTACTGAGCATCAGGCGGATCAACTGGCGGCTCTGTCTGAAGGACAGCAATGACGCTAGAGCAAGCCATAAAGTGGGGTCGGCAGCAGTTAAAGCAGAGTGAAGATGCTGCTGCGGATGTTTCTGCCTTACTTTGCTTTGTGCTGGATAAAGAAAAAACTTACCTTATGACCTGGCCGGAAAAGCAGCTGACAGAAGAGCAGCAATGCCATTATGAGGAATGTATTTTAGCTCGGCAGAAAGGCAAGCCCGTGGCTCATATCACTGGTCGCCGCGAGTTTTGGTCATTGATGCTTGAAGTAAACGACAGCACGTTAATTCCCCGTCCCGATACTGAAACGCTGGTTGAAGCGGCGCTTAGTCTTGAACTTCCCGAACATGCGCGCGTATTGGATTTAGGCACGGGCACGGGCGCGGTTGCGCTGGCATTAAAGTCGGAACGTCCCGGTTGGCAAGTTTGGGCGTGTGATAAAAGCTGCGATGCAGTGGAACTGGCACACCGAAATAGTCAGGCTTTAGGTTTAAATGTTGAAATTTTGTGCAGCAACTGGTTTCAATCTGTGCCAAAGTCTCTTAAATTTGATTTGATTCTATCGAACCCTCCCTACATTGATGCAGGCGATCCGCACTTGAATATGGGAGATGTCAGATTTGAGCCCCAGACGGCGTTAATTGCGGAAAATAATGGTTTAGCCGATATAGAGACTATTATAAAAGAAGCTAACAACCATTTAGCAGACCATGGGTGGTTACTACTTGAGCAGGGATGGCAACAGGCTGACAGCGTGGTGGAGCTACTGTTTAAAAGTGGTTACAAAAAGGTTAACCGATGGCAGGATTATGCTAGGGTAGAACGAGTTACCGGCGGGACAAAAGCCAGGGCGGGGAGAGACTAATAATGAGCAATCAGTTTATGTTTGCTGACGAAGCCAGCCAGCAAACCACAAAATTACCGACAGAATACTGGAAAATTCTGATTGTCGATGATGAACCAGAGGTGCATGCGGTAACCAAACTGGCACTCAACGACTTTAATTTTTTAGGTCGTGGTTTAAAGTTTTACAGTGCTTTTTCTGGTGAAGAGGCAAAGAAGTTAATTGATGAGCATCCTGATGCAGCCATATTACTGCTGGATGTTGTTATGGAAACCGATGATGCCGGACTGCAGGTGGCACGTTATATTCGGGAAGAAGCCGACAACCACTTTACCCGTATTATTTTGCGAACAGGGCAGCCGGGTCAGGCACCTGAGCGCACGGTTATCGTTAACTACGACATCAACGACTACAAATCCAAAACCGAACTTACTGCACAGAAACTCTTTACTGCAGTAATGTCATCGCTGCGTTCGTACCGCGATATCATGTCCATTGACCAAAGTCGTCACGGGCTTGAGAAAATCATCGCCGCTTCGGCGAATCTTTACGCTTTGCAACCAATGAACAGTTTTGTTGATGGTTTAGTGCAGCAGTTGAGCTGGGTTATCGGCGGTGCCAAACAAACCTTGTATGCTACTTCTAATGAAGATGGCTCATCCTATAAAGTGTTAGCCGCTCATGGAGAAGATTCCGGGGTTTGTGTTGGTCAGACTTTACGTTCGGTTATTCCATCAAAGGCTTTAGCCGAGTTAGAGCATGTTATTGCGAACCATGGTTCGTATTATGGTGACGACTTCGTATTGTTATACTGCCGAAGTCATTGCCGGTCGCACGGCTCTGTTTTGTTTATCGGCGGCTTATCCAGAGCACTTACGGCCGATGATCACCATGTACTTCAGCTGTTTTCTGAAAATGTACAACTGGCACAGGATAACGTGGTCTGTCTGGAAGATTCCGATCAGTTTCTGGCGCGTTTAGCCGATCAACTTATGCTACATCATGCCAGCCACTTTAATGGCATCCTGGAGCAAAACAGCGAAGTCCGGCTGGCGTACGCTGTAGCTCAAAAAGTTGCGGCAGAAGACGCTGAGACAACGGCTTTGGCCTGGTCTTTATTTGCGCAAGCGCGGCCGTTGCTTAATTGCGCTTCAGATGCGGCTGCAGCGGTAGAAACCACGTGTCAGCAACGAGTTGCCCGCTCATTACGAGCGCTGGGTCACGGTGAGCATGAAGCAACACAAAATGCGCACAGGGCACTTATTGAAAGACTGGAGCGCTGGGACGGCCTGGGTTTGCCCGAAGGTAAACAAGGCTCGGATATCGCGATAAGCACTCAGGTTCTTCTGTTGACCGAGCAGTTGCTGGATTGGTGGGAAAGTGGCATTAGTGACAGCGATATTGCGGTACGCCTGAAAGATGAACGGGGCCGCTATTATTCACCTAAGTTTCTTGATGTTGTTATAAAATCCCTGCCTGAGTTGAGAACCATTTAATTAAATTAAAAATAAGAGGTTACTGTGTACGCTGCTTTTAAACACCTGCATGTATTATTTGTGCTGATTTCGATCAGCCTTTTTTTATTCCGTTTTGTGCTTCTGCTTCTTGACTCACCTTTATTAAAAAAGAAGTGGTTGAAGATAGTCCCTCACGTTAACGATACCTTATTGTTGCTCAGTGCGGTGGGTATCATGGTGACGTTAAGCATGTACCCAATTCAGGTTCCCTGGTTAACTGATAAAGTCATAGGTGTTATTGCTTATATTGGCTTTGGTGTCTTAGCTATGAAAGGAAAAACAGCTGGTGCGCGCTGGCTTGGTTTTATTGGCGCTTGCGGCTGGATAGCCTTCCTGTTGCATGTGGCTGTGTCCAAACAAGCACTTATTGCCGGTTAAGTAAAAGGAGTACCTATGTTAGCGCCTGAGTCTGTTGTTTCGGAAACGAATGCCTTAATCACTAACGATGGGGTTGTTATTGGTTTATTGCTGACCATCCTTGGTTTTGTATTTTACACTAATAGCAGCGAGCATCCTTTTTTCAAGAAATTCTATCGTTTTGTTCCGGCTTTACTGCTTTGCTATTTCATACCGTCTTTGCTGAATACTTTTGGTATTGTCGACGGAAATCAAACTGCCGTAACAGATATAGCAATGGATTATCTGTTACCCGCCTGTATGGTATTGCTTACCCTAAGTCTGGATTTAAAAGCCGTAATGGGTCTTGGGTCAAAGGCTCTTATTCTATTTTTAACCGGTACTTTTGGTATTGTCATTGGCGGACCTATAGCCTTGTTACTGGTGTCTGCCATATTCCCTGAAATGCTTGGCGGTGCGGGCCCTGATGCTGTTTGGCGTGGCATGACAACCATTGCCGGAAGCTGGATTGGTGGCGGCGCAAACCAGGCTGCCATGAAAGAAGTTTATGAAGTCGGCGGTGATATTTTCTCAGCCATGGTGACAGTAGACATTATTGTTGCCAACTTATGGATGGCTGTACTGCTTTATATGGCAGCAAATGCTAAGAAAATTGATGCCCGCACCGGCGCTGATACATCCGCTATCGACAACATTCGTCGTAAAGTGGAGCAGTATGAAGCCGAGCATGTCAGAAACCCGAGCTTACGTGATTTAATGCTGATTCTGGCTGTTGGTTTCGGTATTGCCGGGTTAGCGCATTTGCTGGCTGACTGGATAGCTCCGGGAATAGCAACGAATTATCCTGCACTAAGTAAGTTCAGCCTGGACAGTCTGTTTTTCTGGGTCATTGTTTTAGCCACTGCTGGCGGTATTGCACTTTCTTTTACCCGGGCTCGTTCTTTGGAGGCCGCCGGGGCGTCAAAAATAGGCTCCGTTTTTGTTTATATTCTGGTGGCCAGCATTGGCCTGCATATGGACGTAACCAAAATAGTAGAGGCGCCTAAGTACTTCTTAATTGGTGCTATCTGGATGCTGATCCACGCTGGGCTTATGTTACTTGTGGCAAAACTGCTTCGTGCTCCTGTATTTTATATGGCAGTGGGCAGTCAGGCTAATGTGGGTGGCGCAGCGTCAGCACCGGTTGTTGCTTCAGCTTTTCATCCGTCATTGGCACCGGTTGGTGTATTATTAGCGGTAATGGGTTATGCGCTTGGAACCTATATGGCGTATTTCGCCGGACAGATTCTACGAGTTGTCGGTAGTTAACCGCGGGAGTTTATGATGATTAAAGAGTTACAGCTTGGTGACATTCAAATAGCAAATGATAAACCCTTTGTTTTATTTGGCGGGATGAATGTGCTGGAATCCCGTGATTTAGCTTTGCGAATTGCTGAGCATTACGTTGAGGTAACCAGCAGGCTTGGCATACCTTACGTGTTTAAGGCGTCGTTTGATAAAGCCAATCGGTCATCCATTCACTCTTTTCGCGGCCCCGGTCTGGAAGAAGGACTACGCATTTTTGAAGAAGTGAAACAGCAGTTTAATGTGCCTTTAATTACCGATGTACACGAGCCGCATCAGGCAGCACCGGTCGCTGAAGTGGTTGACGTATTGCAGTTACCGGCGTTTCTTGCCCGTCAGACTGACCTGGTGGTAGCACTGGCTGAAACCGGGTCTATGGTTAATATTAAAAAGCCACAGTTTCTTGCGCCGCAGGAAATGAAGCACATTATTAAAAAGTTTGGCGAGGCCGGTAACGAGAAGCTGATGTTGTGTGAGCGAGGTTCAAGCTTTGGTTATAACAATCTCATTGTTGATATGCTTGGTATGGACGAGATGAAACCCATGGCGCCGGTTATTTTTGACGCAACTCACGCTTTGCAGCGTCCTGGCGGCAGAGCTGACTCTGCTGACGGACGCCGCGCGCAAGCAGCGCAGTTGGCTCGTTCTGGTATGTCGCTGGGTATTGCTGGTTTGTTTATTGAAGCGCACCCGAACCCCGATGAAGCGAAATGCGATGGTCCCTGTGCTTTACCTCTGCACGCTCTGGAGCCCTACCTTCAGCAGATGAAAGCGATTGATGATTTGGTGAAATCATTTGCTCCTTTAGACACGTCTAACTAAAACTATGTCAATGCAGGCAAGCCAGTCATTGCGTCAGACTCCGCTTGATAAGCGTCAGGCTATTAAGCTATTGCTGAAAGCCATTGGCGGGCTCATTGCATTGCTTTCTATCGCCTTGCTGGCGCCCTTTGTTATGGCGGTGGTTAGTGGCGAAAAAGAGCAGTGGACTTACCTGACATTATCCAGCCTGGGTCTGGTTTTTGGTTTGCTTCTGTTTTTGCAGCCAGCGGGTGAGGCCAAACTGCGGGCACGACAAGTTTTTCTGTTGACCTCCTTATGCTGGGTTTCGGCCAGCTTATTCGCCACCTTGCCGTTTATTTTTGCTCGACCTTATCTGGACTTCTCCAGTGCCTGGTTTGAAGCCATGTCAGCCATTACAACTACCGGAGCCACCGTTATCTCGGGGCTGGACGACTTGCCCGCGAGTGTTCTGTTGTGGCGGGCTATGTTGCAATGGTTGGGCGGAATCGGAATTATCGTTATGGCTATGGCCATTTTGCCGTTTTTGCAAGTTGGCGGCATGCGCCTGTTCCAGGCTGAATCTTCCGATATGTCGGGTAAATTTATGCCACGTTCCAGCCATATGGTTTTGGCAATAGGGCGGGTTTACCTCATTCTGACGGCTGCCGTTATTAGCTTGTATTTAATTGGCGGCATGGGCAGTTTTGATGCCTTTGTGCACGGCATGACCACCATAGCGACAGCAGGCTTCTCTAACTACGATGCGTCTTTTGGGCATTTTTCTAATACACCATTTTTGGTGATAACGGGCACTATTTTTATGGTGGCAGGCGCCTTACCTTTTGTGCTCTACATTCGCTTTGTAAAAGGTGACTTTGGACCATTGTGGAAAGATAGCCAGGTACGGGCTTTTGTTACCTTCCTTCTCATTGCTATTGCGTTGATTACCCTGGTTCAGATAGTTAAAGGACGGGAACTTGGTGATGCATTAATGCATACGGCATTTAATGTCGTGTCAGTTGTGACCACAACCGGTTACGCAACCGAAGATTACGGAAACTGGGGAAGTTGGTCGTTAATGGCTTTCTTCTACTTAATGTTTATTGGCGGCTGCACCGGCTCAACTTCCGGCGGTATGAAAATTTTTCGTTTTCAGTTGTCGCAGCTGTTATTAAGAAAACAGTTCAGCCAGTTAATTCATCCTAACCTGGTCAGTGTCCAGACCTATCAGGAGCGTCGGGTAAATGACTCATTACTTGGCTCAATGGTCGCTTTTTGCTTTATGTACTTTTTGCTGATAGCGGTTATTGCATTGGGGTTATCATTATTTGATCTGGATTTTATGACGGCAATATCAGGTGCGGCTTCTGCGGTGGGCAACGTTGGACCTGGATTAGGCGACATTATTGGTCCGGCAGGAAACTTCGCGAGCCTTGACGGGGGAGCTAAACTTTTGCTGGTTTTTGCTATGCTGGCAGGCCGTCTGGAAATTATGACGGTACTTATTTTGTTCCATCGTCATTATTGGCGCCACTAAGTGCAGCCTGAAAAGGTTTACACTCTTACCAAAAATAAATTCAGCGAACACTTGCACGCTGAAACGACATGAATTAGATTAAACGCATGTTTAAATCATGCGTTTATTTATTTCATGGCAGCCCGAATTCCGACTCAAAAGAAAATACTTAATGCCGCAGAAATGCTCTTTTCCCGCGATGGATTTGAGCAGACTTCGTTAAGGCAAATTACGCAGGAAGCGGGGGTTAACCTTGCTTCTGTAAACTATCACTTTGGCTCAAAAAAAGCACTTATTCAGGCCGTAATGGCGCGTTATCTGGTTGTTTTTATGCCGGTTCTGGAAGAACAGTTAAAGCTGGCAGAGCAGCAGAGCGAGTTAAAAACGGAAGAATTGTTTAAGCGCTTTAAAATACCTCTGGCAAAGTTAACCGAAGTTAATAAACACGGCCCCGATATCTTTTTAAGATTACTGGGCTTTGCTTATTCCGAAATTCAGGGGCATTTACGTAAATACACTCAGCAGGAGTTTGGTGAGGTATTACAGCATTTAATGGCTTTATTAAAGCGCGCGAATCCACATTTGGATGAGCAACAAATGTTCTGGCGTCTACACTTTATTCTGGGAGCAGCAGTTTTTGCCCAGGTATCTGGGCAAGCTCTGATTGAAATTGCTGAGGCCGAATTCAATCAAAAAGTGGGTGCGCAGGATGTTATTGATCATTTGATCCCATTTGTTTCCGGCGGGCTGGAAGAAGCGTAAACAACCTGTCGTAAGTTTGAGATTTGACTACACTTTTATTGTGATGGTGCACTGGAGATACCCATGGAAATTTTTATTCTGTTAGTGGTTTTAGTGGTACTGGTGTTTGCAGTCGGAGATATCCGTCGCAGCCTGGTGACTAAACCCGTTTTTGCTATTTTTAAACGCATTTTGCCGCCTATGTCTGACACAGAACGTGAGGCCATGGAAGCGGGCGATGTATGGTGGGACGGAGAGCTGTTCAGCGGACGTCCGGACTGGCAAAAACTGCTGGATGTACCTGAACCTAAACTCACTGCCGAAGAACAGGCGTTTGTCGACAACCAGTTGGCTAAACTGCTGGACATGCTGGATGATTTTAAAATTGTTCAGCAGGATCGCGATTTACCTAAACAAGTTTGGGATTATCTGCGTAAAGAACGCTTCTTCGCCATGATTATTGGTAAAGATTACGGCGGCCTCGACTTTACCCCGGCGGCAAACTCCTACATTGTTTCGCGAATTGCCAGTCGTTCTATCAGTGCTGCGGTCTCTGTTATGGTTCCAAACTCCCTGGGGCCGGGCGAGTTACTAACTCATTATGGTACCAAAGAGCAAAAAGACTATTGGTTGCCACGCCTGTCTGATGGTACCGACATTCCGTGTTTTGCCTTAACCGGACCGGAAGCTGGCTCAGATGCTGGTGCTATTCCGGATGAAGGTATTATTTGTAAAGGCGAGCACGAGGGTGAAGAAGTTGTTGGCATTCGTCTTAACTGGTCGAAGCGTTATATTACCTTAGCGCCTTCAGCAACGGTTCTGGGTTTGGCATTTAAACTCTACGACCCGGATGCCTTATTAGGTGATAAGAAAGAAATTGGCATTACTTGTGCGTTAATTCCGACATCGCACAAAGGTGTTGAAATTGGCGACCGTCATTTTCCTCTGAACCAGGCGTTTCTGAACGGTACAACCTATGGTAAAGACGTCTTTATTCCGCTGAAATGGATTATTGGTGGTTCAGACTATGCCGGTAAAGGCTGGCGTATGCTGGTTGAATGTTTGTCGGCAGGGCGTGGTATTTCACTGCCGGCACTGGCTGCTGCATCAGGCCACGTAACTCAGCGTATGACCGGTGCTTACGCTTATGTGCGTCAGCAATTTGGCATGCCAATTGGTATGTTCGAAGGTGTGCAGTCATCAATGGGTAAAATTGGTGGCACCAACTACATTCTGGAATCTATGCGTCGTCTGACCATTTCGGCTTTATGTCAGGGACAGAGTCCTTCAGTAGTAACTGCCATGACTAAATACCATATGACCGAAATGGGTCGTGAGGTATTAGAGCATGCAATGGATATTCACGCCGGTAAGGGCATTCAATTAGGTCCGCATAACTATTTAGGCCACGCCTACATGGCGACGCCAGTGTCTATTACGGTTGAGGGTGCAAATATTCTGACCCGTAACCTGATGATATTTGGTCAGGGTGCAACGCGTTGTCACCCCTATGTACTTAAAGAAATGAAAGCTGCGGCTAACCCTAATGAAGATGAGGGTATGCGTGAGTTTGACGGCCTGCTGATGAAGCATATCGGTTTTGCCGCCAGTAACGTCTTTGGCAGCTTATGGCTGGGCTTAAGTGGCGCACGCTTTGGCGAGTCTCCGGTGAGTGGTGAAACTGCTCATTATTATCGTAAGCTGGGTCGTATGAGCCGTGGTTTAGCTTTAGCATCAGATATTTCTATGCTGATGATGGGTGGCGATTTGAAACGTAAAGAAATGATTTCAGCCCGCTTAGGTGACATTTTGAGTCATTTATATATGGGCTCGGCAGTACTGAAGCGCTTTGAAGACGAAGGCCGTCAGGTAGCCGACTTACCTTACGTTCATTATGCGCTGAAGCACCATTTATACAGCATTGCCGATGCGTTCTATGGCTTTTTTGATAACTTCCCGAATCGCTTTATGGCTTGGGTAATGCGTATTTTGATATTCCCGCTGGGCAATCACTTCAAAAAGCCGTCTGATGAAATTTTACAGGATATCAGTGTCAGCATGATGGAGCCGGGCGTTACTCGTGACCGCCATACTTTCCTGTGTTACTGGAAAGACAGTATTGGTGATGCAACAGGGCACATGGAAAAAGCTTTTACTTCTATGCTGGAAATGAAGTCGGTTTACAAAACGCTGCGTAAAGCGCAAAAACGCGGTGAATTATCCTCTAACCTCAATGGTAAAGAGCTTGCCGATGTGGCTTTGGAAAAAGGTTTGGTGGATGCAGACACGGCTGCAAAATTGGCAGAAACTGAAGAGCTTCGTTTAACCGCCATTGGCGTGGACAGCTTTGCTCCCGGTATTATCGAAAACAACCAGTTTTACACGGCTAAAGGCGACATAAGAAAAGCAGCGGTTAAAGACTAACCGCTGCTGCATCGGGTTCCTGCGTATAGCCTTACTGCAGGGACTCGCGCTTATCCTTCATGTTGTGAATAGGTTTAACAAAAGAGCGCGCCTGAGCGCTCTTTTTTATTTCTGCGCTGGCAGAGCTTACCGGGCAACTGCCGGTACTAATGTATGTGTTTGCGGCCGCTGTTAATGGATCTTCTGAGCTTCCCCAGTCAGCGACCAGTTGGTCTTCAACCGAACAGGTTGGTGCCAGACCATTGTAGTATTTCCCTTCACCCTCTGAGTTAACCGTTTCAAAGTTAATGGCAAAAGTGACTTTATCGCAGAGTTCGGCGGGTTGCTGGCCGACAGGCTTTCCACATGTCTGTTCGCCTATAGTGACAACTTCAATATGCGGGCTTAACGAGTTAATAATAATTTCGGAAGACGAACAACTGCTGCCGGTGGTTAGCACAAACACCCGGTCTAAATCGAGTTGCTCGACACCATCGACCAAACTAAAAGGGAGTGTCTGGTTCTGGTCGCTATTCTGCTCGTTAAAGCGGTATTGCAGAAAGGTTTTACCCAGCACATTGCTGCCGGCAGTCTGAGTAGAAATTTGATTAGCGTAACGAATTAAACCACCGCCGTTATAGCGCACATCAATGACTAAATGGTCGATGTTGTCGGCGGCAAACTGATCAAATGCCGTGTTTAAGTCTGAACCCGTGCGGTTAATGAATGAGTCCAGAGCAAAGTAACCAACTGTTTCTCCATTTTGTGTGTAAGTTTGAGACCCCATAACGGTATTGGTTTCTACTTCAACTTTACTTAAGAGTTCGGTTTCTTCACTACCGTCCGGACGTCTCCAGGTAACGCTTTTACTGACGCCACTCTCGTTGGGGCCCAATGCGTTATTAAACTCCCCATTGGCAAGTAAGTCCGCTACCGACTGCCCATCTATTTCCAATAGTTCATCGCCTCGGGCAATGCCAGCTGCAGCGGCGGGGGAGTTGTCATAAACAAAACGAATTTTTACCCGGCTTGCACTAATCTGCTCCATAGAAAAACCAAACCCAAAGTAAGTCGCACTGACAAACAGGTCATCGTATTCCTCTTCTGTAAGAATGTAGCTGTAGGTGTCCTCTGGTACTCGCAATTCCTCAAGAACCGCATAAACGTTGTCAAAGGCCTCAGGATCTAAGTTGTCCGGTAGCTGACTTGCCCAGAAGTAATCCTCTTTCATGTACTCGAAAAACTCTTCATTTTGGTATTCAGCGGAACAAAACGCGTAGTCATTTTCACCACCAGCGGAGCCACCTGAACTACCAGAACTACCAGAACTACCAGAACTGCCGCTGTCTGAGCCGCCACAGGCCGACAGTGCCAAAGTAATACCAATACATAAAAGCGATTTTTCGAGTTTCATACTACGTCTCTCTTGTTGTAATAATGTTAATTTAGCACAGCGAACGAAAAGATAAACAGGGAACATGGCGTCTTTACTGAACTCATGGCAAACTGCTGACTATTGAAAACGAAATGAGACAGCTGCTGTTATGGCACAATTAATGATAGATATTGCGGGCACAGAGCTGACCGCCGAGGACAAAAAACTTCTTGCGTCACCCGCCGTAAACGGACTAATTCTATTTACGCGAAATTTTGCCTCGCTGGAACAACTGCAGGAGTTAATACGTGAGGCACGAGCCGCTGCTGCTAAGCCGTTGCTTATTGCAGTAGACCACGAAGGTGGTCGGGTACAGCGCTTTCGTGAGGGGTTTAGCGCCATTCCGTCTATGGGCTCTTTGCAAAAAATAGAAAATGAAGATGAGCGCCAGCGTGCCGCGCGCGACTTAGGCTGGCTAATGGCAGCAGAAGTTCAGGCTGTGGGCATTGATATCAGTTTTGCCCCGGTACTGGACGTAGACGACTGCAGTGACGTTATAGGTGACCGCGCATTTTCTGCAGTGCCGTCGGAAATTTCTAAACTGGCGTCGTCGTTTATTGAAGGCATGCATGAAGCCGGTATGGCCTGCACCGGCAAGCACTTCCCTGGGCACGGTTCTGTTCAGGCCGATTCCCACATTGCCATTCCGGAAGACGACCGTACCTTAGAGCAAATTCGCGCACACGACTTAAAGCCGTTTTTGTCATTAAGCCAGAAACTAGACGGCATAATGCCGGCTCACGTTATTTACCCGCAAATAGACCCGCAGCCTGCCGGTTTCAGCGAGTTCTGGTTACAGCAAATACTGCGCAGTGAACTGCAGTTTAACGGCACCATATTTAGTGACGATTTGTCTATGCAGGGTGCTACCGTTGCCGGTGACATGCAGCAACGCGCCGTAGCCGCTCTGAACGCTGGCTGCGACATGATACTGGTGTGTAACGACAGAGCCGGAGCGGTGCAAGTATTGGACGCTGACTTACCCGCCACTGAGCCGGAAAGTGCCCAACGCGTGAACCGAATGCTAATGTCGTCGAACGCGGTGTCGCTCGAAGAGTTAAAACGCACTCAGCGCTGGGAACAAGCCCAACGCTGGCTGTAGGTTATTCGTAGCTAAGAGGGTCTTCAATGCCGTTGGCGGCGAAGGCCTCTAAGCGTTCCTGGCAGGCTCCGCATTTACCACAAGCTTTGTCGCGGCCGTTATAGCAAGTCCAGGTTTGGCTATAGTCCAGATCCATTTTAATGCCGTCGGCTAAAATCGCGTTTTTGTCTACGTCTAAATAGGGCGCATGAACCGCTACCGGTTCGTAGTTCGCCATTTTACTCACTACGTCCATTTGCCGCACAAACTCCGGCCGACAGTCCGGGTAAATAGCGTGGTCACCCGAATGCGCGCCGTAATACACCGCAGAAGCCTCTTCAGACACCGCATAACCAATGGCCAGCGACAGTAAAATCATATTGCGGTTAGGCACCACGGTGGATTTCATCGACTCTTCTTCGTAGTGGCCTTCAGGAATGTCTATGTCGTCGGTTAGCGAGCTACCCGACAGCAGCGAGTTAATAGCGGTAATGTCCACAACTTTGTGGGGTATTCCATGCTGTTTACAGACTTTAGCCGCAACTTCTAATTCTTTTACATGGCGTTGTCCGTAGTTAAACGACAGTGCCAGTACCTCGTTTCCCTCGGCCAGGGCTTTGTGCAAAACGGTAAAAGAGTCCATTCCGCCTGAATAAATAACAACGACCTTTTGCGACATGCTGTAACTCCCCGTATAATCCGCATTCACTCATGTTAACCAAAGCCATTTTAACGGAAGCTATGTCTTACCGCATCAACGAAATTTTTGAAACCTTGCAAGGCGAGGGCACCTTTACCGGGGTGCCATCTATTTTTCTGCGTTTGCAGGGTTGTCCTGTGGGCTGCCCCTGGTGCGATACCCAGCACACATGGGAAACCAACCCCAGCGACCAGGTAAGCATAGACGCATTAATGGCAAAAACCGAAGCCTCAGAAAAATGGTCAGAAATGACCGCCGAGGACATTATCGCGCGCTTTGAACAAGAAGGTTACTCCGCCAAACATGTAGTAATAACCGGCGGTGAACCCGCTATGTTTGACTTACTGCCGCTTGGCGAAGCTTTAGAAGCCAAAGGCTACCAGTTGCAAATAGAAACCAGCGGTACCTTTGAGCTAAAAGTGACCGACAGCACCTGGGTAACGGTATCGCCCAAGCTGGATATGCCCGGCGGCTATTTAGTACGCCCCGACTGCATGGCTCGCGCCAATGAAATAAAGCACCCCATAGCCATGCAAAAGCACATAGACGCGTTAGATTCCTTACTAGAACGCTGCCCACCCAAAGCAGACGCTATTATTTGCCTGCAACCCATAAGCCAGCGGCCACGCGCCACCGAGCTTGCGATGAAAACCTGCATAGCGCGCAACTGGCGTCTTTCTGTGCAGATGCATAAATATCTTAATATTGAGTAATCAGAAAAAATAGTGAGCGGATTTATTTTGATACTTTTAGTTGGACGGCTTAGCGAACGCTAAAATTTGCTGCTGGTTATTGGCATCGGCTAATTGAAGCTCACGCTGAGCTGCTATGTTAAGAGCTTCAATATAGGCTTCCTCAAATTTGATGCCTTTAGGTTTTTCAACAGCTAGCATCATGTTGTCAGGTAAAACGATTTGTTCATCTTGCAAACGGGCAAACCTATCTATCCATTGAGTTGCATGTTCGTAGGCTGCTAATGGCGTTTTGCGGTCAAACGCTATAGGTTTTATGACTTGAAGGGCGTTATGGTTATTTCTGACAAAGGGGAGCTTGAACTCACCAAGTTTCGTTTTTAACTGAGCTCGTTTGAAACCTTTTATGCTTTCGTGTTTAAACAGCTTACGAATGTTGTGCTCAAGTACATCTTCACGGTACTTCTCATTCAGGAAGTTTCTCTCAACATAATGCTCGTAGAGCTCAGTAAGTTTATTATCAATGTTATCGACGATGGCTGTGCTGACATTGCCAAAATAAACGACACCCTCACGGTGTCGTGTTAGCTCATTAAAGAGCGCTGCGGTATTTTTTCCTGGCACATTAAACGCATATTGCTGGATGCGCTTGAGCTCCGCTTCTAATAACTCTAATGTGTTGCCATAGAGCTTACCGTCAAGATCATCAAAGAATTGATTAATTCGTCCAAAACGTTTTCGGGCAAGCCTGAAGCAGAGTTTGCCTGTGTCAGGTGCGCATAACACCACACCAATGTTCGCGAACTCCTGAGTCTCAGCGAATGGCATAAATCGAACAGTTGCATACATGCACAATGTTTTCACGATATTCGCTCCCAGAAGTTGCTGTTATTAATTTGACCTAATAGTAACCGAATATGTTCCAAAAAGTCATCAGTAGGCCTCCATTCATCCGGTATCAGTGAGAAGATTGTATCGAGCTCGGTAAAACAATTTTTCGCCCTATTCTGATAAAGTTCAGCTGAAAGGCTATCGTGTTTCTGTTCCCAAGCGTACGTCCCCAAATGATGCGCTTTAAAATCATGAAACTCAAACTCATCGTCGAATGCTAAATTGTGATCTAGTGCCCAAAACTGCTTTTTAGCTACTTGGTAGAACAAGTTTGGGTTACCGCCTTTGATTGATAGGGTTCGATCGTCATTACGGATCCACAAGTCAAACAGAAACAAATCTGCGGCAAGGGTACTACCACGCTTCATCATCAACTGGTAATTAACTTCCTGCAAACCATTGATAAATTCCGAGGCAAAAACTTCGCCTTCGCCTAATGATTCCCTGGCATCTTCGTTATATTTGATGATTGATGAATCAATGTAGGCAATATTAAAGTTTGGGATGGGTAAACCAAACCGCTTCGCTAGATGAGCGCATACATACTCAGCAATTAACTGCCGACGTGTGGCTGCTTGACCTTTTACGACGTATTTTTTGCCGTTCTCGGCTATACATAGAAAAGGTCGTGTGCTGCCTTGCTCGAATGGCCTAATAATTTCCGTTATTTCGATCATGGGCGGCTTGTATCCCTTTCTACTAACCTTATAACCTCAGGTTATCGACTATATCGCCAAATCACAAACTAATATCAACTACTATTATTAGGGGGTTCGCTTATTTATTCGTCTGTCATCAGAGCAGTGCTATGTACAAATTGACGATGGTTCGAACTAAAGGTGGAGTGGGCGAGGCTCAATTACCCGAAAAGGTTAAAAGCTCATCGAGCCAGCATCCGTTATTGCAGATGCATAAATATCTTAATATTGAGTAAGACATTTGCTACTTCTGATCTGACCCTCTAAAACTCGTTCTATACTTCCTGACGTCAACGCCAATTATGGTGTTGCCTATTGCCAGGAGGGAATTATGAATACGCATTTAGCTCGGCGTTCTCGTGGTCAGGGAATGACGGAATACATCATTATTGTCGCTTTGATTGCTGTTGCTGCAATCGGAGTCTATTCACTTTTTGGTAAGTCCATACGTAACCAGGTGGCTGGACTTGCTCAAGAAATGACAGGGCAATCATCTACGCAACAGTTAAACCGAGCTCGCCAGTCGTCAAGGCGCGCAGGAACCGTGGCAAATACTGAAGTAAACCTCGGAAATTATGACGAGGCCACCGAGCAAGGCAAGAAGAAATGATTGCTTTGGCAAAATCCAATACGCGAATAAAAGGACAAACCCTGATTTTAATGGTCGGGGTTTTGTTACTCGTTTCGATGTTGCTTTTCGCTGTAACGGACATGGGAAAACACGCCCGGCGTCAATGGTACTTGCAAAGTGTTGCTGATAACGCGGCTTATAGCGCAGCTGTTGCTATGTCCCGGCAGATGAATTTTCTAGCTTTAACAAATCGTGCACTTATTGGAAACCAGGTAGCAATAGCTCAGTGGGTTGGTCTAGCGAGCTATATGTCTATGTTAGACCGGACGGCGGACAACTTAGAGACAGTAACGTCATTCATTCCTTATATCGGGCAAATAACCAGAGTGTTATCAACCATTCTCGACCGAGTCGAGGAAGCTTATCAGCAATTGGCGCGCGTCTTAATCCGTTTTCAATCGGCTGTGATACAGGGAATATCAGCGGCACAGAGACTTTTAGATGCAAGTTTCGTCTTGGAGCTACCACTTCTTATTCAAGATATCGTTTCTAAACATTCAGGAGATCTAAGTTGGGAAGCGTATCAGGGAGGTGGTGTTGTGCCATTTCCAACTCTTTGGTGGCGCAAAACAGAAGTCCGTAAAACCAGTAACGAAAGACAATCAAAAGAACTAGAAGAGTTGACACTGAAAAGTCTGGATCCCTTCAGCAAATCCAGAGGATATAACTGGATAGACGTATTCACTCATAAAATAATAAAGCGTGGAGGAACAGAATTATCAAGGAACAGAAACGGAGGCTGGGACTGGCATGCGCTGGATTCCGTTTCGCTTCACGGGCGAAAATGGTTCGTAGGAAGTTTTCGGGAGCAATTGCCATTAGGCTGGGGCGCTAAAGCACAACAGCAAAGACGTTATCATCGCTCTGGTTATGGTGCAGCCTTTCAAAGTAATTCTATGTCTTCCAGACTTGGTTTGGCGCAGATGGAGTCGTTTAATTCGAACCCACAAAAATTTAGCTATATGCGGCTAAGCAACTTTTTAAAGATGGGCATGGATACGGTGATAATAAAAGTGGGGGACAGTAACCAAGTTGCATATGCTAAAGCAAAAACGCATTTTAGTCGTCCAGACAAAATCTTCTATAGAAAAGATGATCTTTATGAAACGGATAACTTGTTTAATGCGCTCTGGGAGCCTCAGCTAACTTCAATATCTTATAAAGATAAAACAGGAATTTTAGGTCGTGATGCGCTTTAAATGTAAAGGTCAAGCTACTGTTGAGGTCATGTTATCAATTGGTATTTTGCTAGCTATTTACTTGTCGTTGTATCAAGTCCTTATACCTGCGATTAACAACAGTACCGTTAACCTTATTGAGGCTCGTAAAATTATTTGGAGCAGGGTTATGGATGTTGATCGAGCTCAATTATCGGGAGAATATCGGCTAAATAAACATACAGAAAAGTTATTTATCCCTTTAAATAGACTTCTTCCAGTAAAGCTCCAAGGGAAAAACTTAAGAGAGTTGAAGAAACTGGATAAAAAACCTTTTTATCCAATGAGTAGGTTAACAGATAGTTGGCAGGCAAGAAGCAGCGAGGAGCTATCGACTAGGCCTGCGTCTTTAGTTGTAAATAACTTACTCTCGGGAGAAATAACAGAATTAATCCAAGATGGGCTTAGCTCACTTTTTTTGGCTAAAGAGCTTAGTTCCGATTATTTAGTTTTCGGTACGATATCTCCAGATGTCGTGCCCGAGGAAGTACTTCAAAAAAAGGAATAGTTATGGATTTACCCGTAGTTTTAGAGGACTGGAGCTGGGCTGAGCAACCGATTAGTTCATCCATCAATATTGATGCTCTTTTTTTGAGAAAACCAGAAATTCCTGACTGGAAAGAGTTGAGCCAGTTTTATCCATATTGTCCCGGAGGGGAAATAATTTTTTGGCTTTGTCCCATAGAAGATACTGAATGGACGTTGTTTGAGGGAGAAAACGGACAATGGATACTAATGCCACTGACTAAGTCTCCAGGACATGAAGAATCTTTAAAGGGACCCATTACTCCAATTTCAGGATATGAAAGTAATGGAGAAAAGATATGGATTTATTTAGCTAGATATCCGCTTAAACCATTGCAAACGGCAATGATGTCTTATTACAGCCAAAAAGTAGACTCTTTTCAATCTATTGAGAAAGAAAATGATGTTTGGATATTAAAAGAAGATATGGGGCGCGTAGTTTTTTCTGAACAAGGTGAATATGTGATTTTGGCACATTATTTATGACTGGAATACTAAAGATTTATCTACATAAAAATGGAATTACTTTTCTAAAAATCTGTGGGTTTAGCTGTAACAAACTCTTAGTAGAGCTTTAATTAAGGTGCGTATATGATTGCTGATATTCCTGCAGGGTTTGATAAATGGGAATGGTCTGAAATGCCAATTTCTCAGAATGCGACGGCTACTGCTTATTTTTTACAAAGTCCTAATGTTCCAGACTGGAGTGTTATTGAAGATTTCTATTCCTACTGTCCAGCCCCTCATGGAGATTTTTGGATCTGTCCAATTGGAGAAGACAACTGGACTTTCTTCAAAGGAAATGATGGTTCATGGATTTTAAGTAAAATAATTCTTCCGTATATGGAAAAGCCTAAGCTTGACGGGCCTTTTCATGCCATTTCAAAAAACCGGAAAAATGGAAGAGAGGTCTGGGTTTATTTATCGACATTCAAATTCAAAGATATAAAAAACGTATTAAAATTAACTTACAGCCAAAAAATCGATTCTTTTCAATCGATTGAGAAACCCCATGACTTTTGGATCTTTAAAGAAGATATGGGACGCCTAATGTTCTCCGAGCAAGGTGAGTATGTGATTTTGGTTCATGTTCTATGAGAAGACAACAAAATGGCCAGGCATCGACAGAGTGGTTATTGCTCTCTCTCTTAATAATGACCATTTTATTTGTTGTTGAAGAGCAACTTTCACTCATTGACTACCTAATTGAAGTGGGTCGTGAGGCGAAAGAGTTTTATTATTTTATTTGGCGCTATTTAGTACTAATACCAGGAGGAGGATCATGAAAAAAAAGGCGAAATGGATTTTTGCCGTGATTTTTAGCTCAATAATTTCGATGGTGACGATTTTTCTAATTAATCAATATCTACAGCAAGAAACTTCCCGACGACTTCAAGAGGCGTCAGGAAATGCTGATAGTGTTGTTGTTTTTTCCAAAGATCTTAATGTCGGGGATATTTTAGAAGTAAGCGACCTCTTGGTTCGAAAATATCCGCACGAACTTATCAATGAGCATTGGTATTTGGAGAGCGCCGCTAATTTGATTATCGGTAGGAAACTGCGAAGTTCTGTTAAATCTGGTGAACCGGTTTCTGAACGCGTTCTATCGAATAATCAGAACAATGGTTTATCGGAAGTTCTGCCTAACGGTTACTACGCTATTACGGTCACTACGGACAATTTAGGCCACCACAATGCGCTGCTGAAAGTCGGAGATCTGGTCGATATTGTATTTGTCGGGGAGTCTTTTGAAAGTTCACGAGAATACGTTTCTTTTGAAGAAATCGAGGTTTTCGATATTCACGGTTTGCAGGAGGGATATGGTTCATATTCGCTGACTTTGTTGGTGGAGCCTGAGAAGGTAGCGGCATTTACAAGAGCTATTGGAAGTCCAATGTTGGTCTGGGCGAGAGGCCGTCATTTAGACCAAGCAAGTATTTGGCATCAAGATTCTAAACAAAGCAAGGTGCAACCATGGAAGGTTCAGTAAAGTTCAAACATTATCTAGTCGTGACTCTGTTATTTTTCGTCGCTATTAGTGTTCGGGCCGAGGTTAATCATAGCTCCTATCATCTTGAAGAAGGTGAGACTCGAATTATCAGTATAGAACCCGGAAGCGATATTCTTATCAGTGACGAGAGTGTTGTAGATGTTCACGTTCTCGACAATAGCCGGGCAATTCTAAGAGGGGTGGGAGTTGGCAAAGCAGATATCTGGTTTAAATCCGAAGAGGTATTAAAAGAGTTAAAGATTATGGTAACGGCTAGCCTGAAACTCTCCCTGGAGGGGCGTTTAGAAGCTATATCTGAAGCAGAACAGAGTCTTAACAAAACAGAAAAGTCAGGGCTTACAGTTTTATCGGGCAAGGTATCCAAAAGAAATTACGAAGAACTCGAGGAAATTTCCGAGAATCACGAAGAGATTTTAAATTTAACTGAATCTTTTCAGGAAGAGCCTCCTATGTTGACTTTGCGAGTCAATATTCTGGAAACCAAGCGCCAGTATCTCGAAGACCTTGGAATTAGATGGCAAGGGACAACGAGCGGCCCTACATTTTCGAGCTCTTTATCAGGTTTGTTCGAGTGGGACGCCGAAATTAATTCCCAACTGATGCTTATGCAGCGACGCGGTCTCGCCAAACTATTGGCAAATCCTGTTTTATCTACCCAAAGCGGTGAGAAGGCGACGTTTCTTGCGGGAGGAGAACTGCCTATTCCTCAAGTTGTCGCGCAGGGTATGCAGGACGTTACTTTCCGCGAATACGGTATAAGGCTTGTTATTCAGCCGGTGGTTTTAGATGACAACAGAATAAAAACGCAGCTTCATGCCGAATTAAGCAATATTGATCCTGCTGTTTCGGTTTCAGGTGTACCGGGCATACTTAGTCGTCGTACGGAATCGGTGTTTCTCTCAAATGATGGAGACACACTGGTTTTGTCTGGTCTTTTAAGTACAGATGAGTCAGCTCAGGATGACCAGATACCGGGTTTAGGTTCATTACCGATTCTGGAAAATGCTTTCAGAAGTCAGCAAAACAGAGAGCAAACCACGGAACTAATTATTATGGTTACGGCTGAGCGTATGGATACGGCTAAAGAGCGGTTGCATGATAAGCAAAAACGGTTAGCGCAAAAACACGACTGGTACCAGAAGGACTCCATTTTACAGCTAAGGGAGACATTTCGATGATATCAGTTAATTTAATTAACAGCCTCAAAGAGCATTTAGATACCAGAGATCCGCGTTTTGAGTCTATGAGTGAATGTGAGTTGAGGCGCTATGCTGAATCCTATTTAAAGGAAACTACAGGCGAGTCTGGAAAAGATATAGCAGATGCAGTAGCTGAAGTCATTGGCCTGGGGCCTATTGAGGGTCTTTTAGAAGATAATTCAGTAACTGAAATCATGGTCAATAGTTATGATCAGATCTATGTTGAGCGCTCAGGTAAGTTGAAGAAAGCGGATGAACAATTCAGTAACGAGGTTTCCCTGCGGCGAACCATCGATAAGATTGTTCTGCCTTTAGGCCGTCACGTTGATGATGCATCCCCCATGGTCGATGCTCGTCTACCAGACGGTTCTCGCGTAAACGCTGTTCTAGCTCCTTTAGCAACCAAAGGGTCGTGTCTCACTATTCGAAAGTTCACCAAGAAATCGCTAACGATCGAGAACTTGGTAGATAGTGGCTCATTAACGGAGCAAGCTGCTGAATTCTTAAGGCTTGCTGTTCGTTGTCGCCAAAATATTATTGTTTCTGGTGGAACAGGAACGGGTAAAACAACCTTATTAAATATTCTATCTCAGGAAATTCCTGAAGGTGAAAGAATTATAAGTATCGAAGACGCGGCTGAACTGCAATTAGCTCACAATAATCTGATAAGTCTTGAGGCCAGACCTAAAAATCAGGAGGGAACAGGGGCTATAAATATTCGTGAACTCGTTATCAATGCACTGCGAATGCGTCCTGATCGACTTATTGTAGGTGAGTGCCGTGGGTCGGAAGCTTTAGACATGTTACAGGCTATGAACACGGGTCATGCGGGATCTTTGAGTACCGTTCATGCGAACAGCGCTCGCGATGCTTTAAGACGTTTGGAAATTATGGTCTTGATGGGTGGAATAGAGCTTCCGATTTCTGCGTTACGACAGCAAATAGCCAGTGCTGTTAATATTGTGGTTCAGATAGCGCGTCTTTCTGATGGCCGAAGAGCCGTGATTAGTATCAGTGAAGTTACGGGGATAGACGATAATGTTTTACAGCTGTCACCACTATTTGAAAGAAGCAATACGACTCAATCATTAATAAGTAGTATGACATTATGTAAGTTCGCAGATGAGCAAGGGGACGATATTCGTCAAGAGGTCTGGGAGTCACTTATGGGAGATGGATTATGTTCATCTTCGGATTAGCCCTCTTAATCGTTTGCAGCGGACTTTGCTGGCTATGGATCTTTTCGCATTTAACACCAAAGCGATATCGACAACTTGAAGACAAACTGACGCTATCAACGGTACGCTCTTTAGAAGAATTTTTCTTGAGAATGCCGGTAACAATTTTGGTCAGAAGTTATCTGGTAGTCACACTCTTATCGCCTCTAATCGTATGGTTTTATGTTAATAGAACCTGGGCAGTAGCGACGTTTATTCTGACTTTGTTGGCTCCTCCATTTGTTTATCGTCATCTTAAAAAGCAACGTTACATAAAAATTGAAAAACAGTTGCCCGGTATGTTGATCGGGCTTAGTAACCAGTTAAGAAGTGGTACGAGTGTCGGAGCAGCTTTGAAGAATTTAAAAGGAACGTTATTAGCTCCTTTAGGACAAGAGGTGGACGAGCTATTGAGACAGGAAAAAGTGGGTAAACCCTTAACAGATTGCCTGGAAGACTGGCAGCGGAGAGTTCCTGTTTTCTCCATTAAACTCGTGGTTCAATCTTTAGTTCTAGGTTTGAAAAGTGGAGGGCAACAGTCGGATTTATTTCTAAGGTTGGCTGACAACCTCCAACAACAGCAGCACATTAAAGAGCGGCAGATAACGCTGACTTCACAAGCCAGAATGCAGGCTAAAATTCTCGTTATGATGCCGGTTGGATTGTATTTTCTTTTAAGTTGGATGAAACCAGAACATACAGCGCTTTTCACTGAGTCACGGGTTGGTATTTTTATGCTTATAGTGGCTCTTATATTGATGATTATTGGTGGATGGATGGTTAAGCGAATTATGCATCCGGAAGATGAAAAATGATTATAGTTGCTGTCTTAACATTTCTCGCGACTCTTAGCTTTTCGCTTTTAGTCCTCGCGTTCTGGCAAATACTGGGGCTTGGGCAAAAGCTTGATTATGCAGTGTCAAAAATGTGGTCGGTTTTACCGGAAAATGTCAAAAGATGGACTGTTCGTTATCTGGAAGTAGATTTTCTAAAAGGAGCCGCGCGATCATTTTTCTTCTGGGTTTTTATGGCATGTGTATCTGTCTCTATTTCCCTGCTTTCCGGGGTTTGGCTTTTAAGTATTGCTTATGTTCTCTTACTACTAATGGTAATAAATAAGAGAAGACAGTTAGCTCTAAAAAACAATAAAGCGATAGTTCGCCAACTTCCTGATTTTTGTGATCTAACTTCTATGATGATTGCTTCAGGTATTCCGTTAATTTCCGCTTTAGAAAAGGTATCTGCGTCGTGCAGCGATCTTCTGCTGGCGCGGGAGATCACATCGATGCTCAGTCGGTTGCGACGAGGGACAAGTTTTGCTCAGTCAATGTATGAACTATCTGAACGGTATGACGCGAAGCAGATCCATGAGTGGAGTTCGATGCTAATAAAAGGATATCAGCAAGGAACTAGCCTAACCAAGTCGTTAAGGTTTTATGCTAACCAATTAAGACAGGATCTACTAAACTCAGCGGAGAAGAGAGCGCAAGAAGCGCCCGTAAAGCTCCTTTTTCCACTAGTAACTTGTTTTTTTCCCGTAAACTTTCTGGTTATTCTCGGGCCAGTTATTGTTCAAATAAGCCAAGGAGGGTTTGGATGACGAGTGAGAAAGAAATTATTGCATGGCCCAAGGTGAAGGCCATGAAAAAGTTTCATCAAAGGTTAATTGGCATGCTGGGCGAGCAGCAACCAACGCCAGAGATGGCCTTTTGGTTTCCATTTTGTAGGTCAATACACACTTGGGGAATGAAAGAGCCAATTGATGTTGTGGCCCTCGACAAAGGAAATCAAATTATAGAGGTTCGTCGATTCATTTGTCCCAATGAAATCGCTCGCTTTAAAGGAGCTCACGGATTAATTGAAATGGCTGCTGGAAACTTTTGGCCTTTAGAAAAATGGGTTGGAAAGAGATTAAAGTTTATAAACAAGCATGGAGAGCTAAATGAAAACAAGCATTTTGATTGCTGTATTGCTATTGAGCTTAATTAATCAAGGCTGTAGCGCGACAGTAGAAGAGAGGCAAGTTAAGGAACAGAGCCTGGATACCGCCATTAACTGGTATAAAAATGGCGATCTCTTATCAGCGGAACAGCATTTGCAATGGTTACACCGTAAGGGGTTAGGGACGGATAAAAGTTGGGCGCTACTCGGTAACATTTACTTTAGACAGTATCGTTTTAAAGCTAGCGAATCAGCTTACGGGCAATCTCTGAGACTTAATTCTTCTGATCGGAATGTGTGGTTCAATCTGGCATTACTTAATTTACGTCAGACCACCAACATTCTTATGGATGCCCGGGTTGAGCTGGATACTTTTGACGGAGAGCTCGAAAGGCTGCTCAATCAACTATTGAAACTTCAACAGGCACGCCTGAATGACGCACCTGAAGTTCCAACTAACGCACCGAATGCTTCATTATCCGAGCCTTCTGGCGTTGCCAGTCGCGCTCTTTAATGGTGTCGCGCTTATCGTGTGACTTTTTACCCTGGGCTAAAAATATTTCCAGTTTTGCCCATGGGCCTTTCCAGTACATGGTTGTGGCAACAATGGAATAGCCCTCACGCTCTGAGGCGCCAATAAGCTTATCCAGCTCGCGGCGCTTCAGCAGCAGTTTACGGCTGCGGTCTGGCTCGCAATAAACATGGCTTGAGGCTTGGTTAAGAGGCTGAATTTCGGCACCCAAAAGGTAAGCCTCGCCATTTTTAATAATGACGTAGCTGTCGCTAATGTTGACCTTGCCAGCCCGTATGCTCTTAATTTCCCAGCCTTGCAAACTAACACCTGCCTCGAACTTGTCTTCAAGGAAGTATTCATGCCGCGCTTTTTTATTACGAGCTATGGTATTGGATGATTGTTGTGGTTTCTTTTTACTCATAGCCCCATTATACCTATGCGCACTGAAAAGAAAATTGCTTTAAGGGCTTCAAAGCGCTTCTGGTTGCGTTATTATTGCGCAGTTGATTTTAGTCGTAGGTAAAAAAATGCCGAGTATCGAGAAAAGTGCTTTAGTTTCGTACAGCGCCAAACAAATGTTCGACCTCGTTAACCACGTTGAAGCTTACCCGGAGTTTGTGCCCGGATGTGCTGCTGCGCGGGTGCTGGAGTCGTCCAGCCAACAAAAAGTGGCTGCGTTAGACATAAGCAAGGCGGGTATCAGCAAAACCTTTACCACCCGTAATACGCTGCACGAACCCGAACGTATAGATATGGGCCTGGTAGACGGGCCATTTAAAAAGTTAACCGGTGGCTGGGTATTTACGCCACTGGCCGACGACGCCTGCAAAGTTGAGCTTAAGCTGGACTTTGAGTTTTCCAGTCGCTTGCTGGGCATGGCCTTTGGTAAAATATTTAAAGAAGTGACTTCTCGTATGGTCGATGCCTTTGTGAAAAGGGCGGAGCAGGTGTATGGAAACCAGCATGGGCAATAAATTAACTATTGAAGTGGCTTACGCTACCCCTGACAAGCAAGTGCTGTTAACCGTGCATCCGCAAGAGGGCGCAACGGTGGAAGAGTGCATACGCATGTCGGACGTGTTCGAGCAGTTTCCGGAAATTGATCTTGAACAGCAAAAAGTGGGTATCTGGAATAAGACGGTGAAGTTAAATGCACAACCGCGAGACGGGGACCGCATTGAAATTTATCGTCCGTTAATTGCCGATCCAAAAGCCGTACGCAAACGTCGTGCGGAAGAAGCCAAACAGTCCGGCCGGGCTAATCGGGTTACCGGTGGCCGACCTGACACAAATCGCCGAACGCAGGCCGAGGAGTCTAAGCCAGAATGAAGCTGTATATCATGCGTCATGGTGAAGCAAACTACCCACAGGGCAGTTATTCCGATCGCGAGCGCCGTTTAACCACCAACGGTGAACACGAAGTTATAACCACGGCGAAATGGCTAATAGACAAGCAACCGAAAGTTGACTGTGTTTATGTCAGCCCTTATATACGCGCTCAGCAAACGGCTTCTATCTTATTGTCGCATCTGAAAACCGGGCAGAAGCAAAATTGCGATGACATTACGCCCGATGGTCATGCTGGTTCAGTTGTCAGTTGGCTTGCTGCGGAAATTCAGCAGCACGGCTATGAGAGTGTGGTGTTGGTGTCGCACATGCCGCTAGTGAGTTATTTAGTGCATGAGCTGGATGCCAGCGTGCAGCCTCCTATTTTTCCGACAGCGGGTATTGCGGTTGTCGACTTCTCGCCGGAAACTTTGCGCGGTAAATTTCAGCAACTGTTAATAGCGGAGCGGTGTGCGGGCTAATTACTAGCTCGCAACTTTTAACAGCACCAATAACGACGCTGCGCCGCCCCATTCCAGCGGAGCCTGATGAAACGCCCTTACATGAGGGTGCTGTACTAACCAATGCGGCAGTTGTTGTTTTAACTTACCACTGCCGTGCCCGTGCATAATGCAGCAACAGTCTATGTGTTCGCGCTCACATGCCAGTAATAATGCTGCTAACTCCTGGCGTGCCGTGGCTAATGTCATGCCGTGTAAGTCCAGTAGTAACTCGGGCGTGTAGTCTCCCCGGCGTAACTGCTTAACCAAATATCCAGACTCACCCTCCGCAGCAAAACGAACCGGGCCGTCGGCAAAGTAGGCTTCAAAATCATCGGAAAAATAATGACTGGCCGAGCGACTGGCGTCGGCAATTTGCTGGGCGCTGGGGTCTTGCGATAGTTGTCGGCGCTGCCGTAATTCAGCAATTTTTGGTGGTTCCGGCGGCAGTTTGTCCTGCTTTATACGGGCAGCACCTTTTGCGGCTTCACGAAAAAGCTCGATATCGTCTTCAGAAAGTGATGATGACTGACGTTTGTTTACGACCATGATTGATGAAAACCGCGCTGAATTAAGGTATCTTTAAGGCATTAAGTTTACTCAGTATAAAACATTCAGTGGTCGGGAGACAGCCTTTGCAAGTGCGTAATCTGGAACAAGCCATTCAAGAGTTAGTAAGCATTGATGACATTACCCGCTGGAGCGTAACTCAGCTCAACCAGTCTGATGTGTATTACGGTCATGGCACCGACAACCCAATTGATGAAACCCGGGCTTTATTAAGCTTCGTGCTACAGCTAACAACGGCTCAGTTAGCCGCTATGGGTCATTGCCGTATGCTCAACTCAGAGAAACAAGAATTTGTTGAGTTATTAAAGCAACGCGTTGAGCAACACATTCCGGCTGCGTATCTGACTCATCAGGCCTGGTTTGCCGGATTGCCATTTTATGTCGACGAACGGGTTCTGGTGCCACGCTCTCCAATAGCCGAGCTTATTGAAAATGGCTTTCAGACTTGGTTAGTCGAAGCCCCGCACCGTGTTCTGGACTTATGCACCGGCGGTGGCTGTATTGCCATAGCCTGTGCCTATGCGTTTCCTGAAGCCGAAGTCGATGCGCTGGATATTTCCACCGAAGCGCTGGAAGTGGCTGAGTTCAACATTGAACAGCACGGTTTAACTCATAGAGTGACGCCCATTCAGTCGGACTTATTCGATGCAGTAAAAGCCGAGAAATACGATTTAATTGTTACCAATCCTCCGTATGTCGATGCCGAAGATATGACTGATTTACCACCTGAGTATCACCACGAACCGGAACTTGGGTTGGCGGCCGGTGAAGATGGCTTAATTTTGGTAGACAAAATGCTGATGCAGGCTTCGGACTTGTTGAACGACGGCGGCCTGTTTGTTTGTGAGGTGGGCAATTCAATGCCGGCTTTAGCTGAAAAGTATCCGAAAACGCCGTTTATGTGGCTTGAGTTTGCCAATGGCGGCGACGGGGTATTTTTGCTGACAAAACAGCAATTAATTGAACATAAACAACGGGAAACTAAGGCCAGCTAATGCCAGGAAACAGTTTTGGTCAGTTATTCAAAATTACCACCTTTGGTGAAAGCCACGGGCCTTCACTGGGTGCAGTTGTTGACGGTTGTCCTGCGGGGTTAGAGTTAACCGAAGCCGATTTACAGGAAGCTTTAGACCGGCGTAAGCCAGGACAAAACCGCTATACCACAGCACGTCGTGAGGCCGATCAAGTCAAGATCCTCTCCGGGGTATTTGAAGGCGTGACAACCGGCACCTCTATTGGTTTGCTGATTGAAAACACTGACCAGCGCAGCCAGGATTACTCTGACATAAAAGATACCTTCCGGCCCGGCCATGCCGATTACACCTACCAACATAAGTACGGTGTGCGGGATTATCGCGGTGGCGGTCGTTCTTCAGCGCGTGAAACCGCAATGCGGGTGGCGGCTGGTGCTATAGCCGATAAATTACTACGGCAGCAGGGTATACAGGTTCAGGCGGCATTAACGCAAATGGGCGATGTTGTTGCTAGTAACATTGACTGGCAGCAGGTACGCGAGAATGAACTGTTTTGCGGAGACGCCAATGCGGTTGAAGCTATGCAGGAGCTTATTCGTCAGCTGAAAAAAGAAGGCGACTCAATTGGTGCAAAAATTCGGGTGCAGGCTACTGGAGTGCCGCCGGGTTGGGGCGAACCGGTTTTTGACAGGCTGGATGCTGATTTAGCCAAAGCACTGATGAGCATTAATGCGGTAAAGGCGGTGAGTGTTGGCGATGGTTTTGAGGTGGTAAGCCAGCGTGGCAGAGAACACCGTGATGAAATGACGCCGGACGGTTTCTTATCGAACCACGCGGGCGGTGTCTTAGGCGGTATTAGCAGTGGGCAGCCAATTTTTGCTGATATCGCACTGAAACCAACCTCAAGTATTGCCATTAGCGGGCGTACAATTGACCGTTGGGGTAACGAACAGGCCATAGTAACGAAAGGCCGTCACGACCCCTGTGTCGGTATACGTGCGGTACCTATTGTTGAAGCTATGACCAGCCTGGTTTTAGCCGACCATTGGTTACGCCAGCGGGCGCATAATTTAACAGCGCAAACTGAAACGCCGGATATTAGTCGCTAAGCGAATATGAGTCAGACGTCAGAACACCATTATGAGCGCTTAATTGAGATTTTTAAGCGCTGTTTCAGCGAAGATTACAACACCATACTGTTTGCCGGTGACGATGAACCGTATTATCAACCAGCAACAAAAGCGGGTGAACCGCATAAAGTAGTGTTTGCTCATGGTTTTTTTGCCTCAGCGCTGCACGAGACCGCTCATTGGTGTATAGCGGGCGAAGCGCGCAGAAAGCAGTTTGATTATGGTTACTGGTACGAACCGGACGGGCGCAACGAAGCCCAGCAGAAATCCTTTGAGCAGGTTGAGCAAAAGCCACAAGCGCTGGAGTGGCTGTTTTCTTTATGTTGTGGTTTTCCGTTTCAGGTAAGTGTGGATAATTTGAATGGCGTTGAAGTAGACAGGCAGGCGTTCACAGAAAAAGTGGCTGCACAGTTAAACCGTTTACTGGAAGAAAATACCATACCGCCACGCGCTGCAAAGTTTGCAAAAGCACTCTGTCACGACTTTAATTGTAGCTGGCCAAACGGTCAGTCCGTTAATTTTTAGTCATGAATAAGGAGTTATCTATGTTTTTAAGAGCATTGTTAGTAACCGTTGCAATACTAGGGTTAAGCGCTTGTGAAACAATAGAAGGCGCTGGCCGCGACTTACAAAATGCCGGTGAAGCGATAGAAGATGAGGCTGATGACGAGTAGTAATGGAAACAAGTAGTAGATTAACCGTTGGTTTTATTATTAACCCGTATGCGGGTATTGGTGGCGCTTTAGCTTTAAAGGGAAGCGATGGCGCCGATATTCGGCAAAAAGCATTAGCGGCCGGGGTTGAGAAAAAGGCCGCTAGAAGAGCTGAAACCGCATTAGAACTTTTGCTCCCATACAATCAGCAACTTCATTTTGTTACCGCCGATAATGAAATGGGCGCGGATAGCCTCAAAGCTCTGGGTTTTTCATTTGACTCGGTCTACAAAGCTGCTGAAACGCTATCCTCACCAGAAGACACAAAAAAAGCGGTGTCTGAAATTGTGACTCATAACGTCGATATTCTTTTATTCGCCGGCGGTGACGGTACTGCGCGCGATATTTATCAGGTGGTTCCTGAGCAACAATTAGTTTTGGGTATACCGGCCGGCGTTAAAATTCATTCAGGCGTTTACGCTATCAGTCCAACCGGGGCCGGAAGGGTTATTGAGAAGATCCTGCAGGGCGAGTTATCCAGTATTCATAATGCCGATGTAATGGATATTGACGAAGAAGCCTTTAGAAAAGGTACCGTAAAAGCCCGACGTTTTGGTGAAATGTCGGTACCGGCCGAACTGGAATACGTTCAGGCGGTAAAAATGGGCGGCAAAGAAAGCGACGAGATGGTACTGGATGATATTGCGGCTGAAGTAACAGAGCGCATTGACGACGAACTTTTAGTCATGGGGTCTGGCTCTACAGTAGAAGCTATTATGCAGTCCATGGGGCACGAGAATACTTTGCTCGGTGTCGACTTAGTCCAACAGAATAACCTGTTAGCCAGCGACGTAACAGAAAACCGTTTATACGAAGAAGTGGCTCAGCGCGAAACTGGAAGCATTAAATTGGTTATAACCTTAATTGGCGGGCAGGGGCATTTATTTGGTCGTGGAAATCAGCAATTAAGTCCACGGGTTATTCGGCATATTGGTAAAGAGAACATTTGGGTGGTTGCCACTAAAACTAAGTTGCAGGCACTGAATAACAAACCACTACGAGTCGATACCGGCGATTCGGAACTAGACCGTGAACTCTCAGGCACTATTCGGGTTATTACCGGCTACCACGACGAAGTTCTTATGCCGGTGGCAGCCGTAAATTAATTTCAGGCTTATTTAGAACTGAGTTTTCGGCATGTGCACAACTAAGCCGTCTAATTCGTCCGTTATTTCTATCTGACAGCTTAAGCGGCTATTGTCCTGCGGCTCTAAAACCATATCTATCATGTCTTCTTCCTGCTCCGATGGGGCAGGAATTTTGCTTTGCCATTCTGGCGGTATGTAACAATGGCAAGTTGCGCACGACATAACGCCGCCACATTCGCCAATAATGCCGTCAATAAAGTTTTCGACAGCGGCTTCCATAACGTTGGTTCCTGCATCGACAGTAGCTTCAAATTGGTTACCATCGGCATCAACAAAGTAAACGGTTGGCATGATAAATTCTGTGTCCTGTTAAAAAATAAAAAGTGAGCAACAAATTCTGTGGCGGTTAGGATAAAATACCTGCCCTTTAACCACAACGCTAAACTTTCAAGGTTGCTCATGCTGGAAAAGCTGTTTTCAATTAAAGCTAGTGGCAGTTCGGTTAAGTCTGAGGTTATTGGCGGGCTCACAACCTTTCTGACTATGGCTTACATTATCTTTGTTAACCCGTCCATTTTAAGTGAAACCGGTATGGATTACGGCGCCGTATTTGTCGCTACCTGTCTGGCTGCGGCTATTGGCTGTCTGGTCATGGGGCTGTGGGCAAATTATCCGGTAGCTCTGGCGCCGGGCATGGGGCTAAATGCTTTTTTCACCTACACCGTTGTTTTTAGCATGGGTTACACTTGGCAGACTGCTCTTGGAGCGGTGTTCTTTTCCGGTTGCTTATTTTTCTTGCTGTCGGCTTTGCGTGTTCGTGAGTGGATAATAAAGTCCATTCCAACCACATTGCGTTTGGCTATTGCTGCGGGTATTGGGGCTTTTCTGGCGCTAATTGGTTTGCAGAACGCCAATATTATTGTTGCCAATGACGACACCATGGTGACTTTAGGCTCTTTGTCTGAGCCTTCAGTATTGCTTGCAGCCGCGGGCTTCTTTCTTATTATTGGGTTAGTTGCGCGACAAGTGCAGGGCGCGGCTTTAATCAGTATTTTGCTGGTAACCGTTATTGCCTGGGCAACCGGGCTGGTTGAATATAATGGTATTGTGTCTGCACCACCGAGCTTGCTGCCAACCTTTATGCAAATGGATTTAGCAGCGGCTTTTGATATTGGCATGTTGTCGGTTATTTTTGCTTTCTTGTTTGTAGATCTGTTTGATACGTCCGGCACTTTACTGGCAGTGGCGCAGAAAGCTGGGTTGGCAAAAGCCAATGGGGAAATGCCGCGCTTGAATAAAGCATTAATGGCAGACAGCACTGCAACCGTTGCTGGTTCCATGCTGGGTACCTCAACCACCACCAGCTATATTGAGTCAGCTGCCGGTGTGGCATCAGGTGGTAAAACGGGGCTTGCCGCGGTGGTTGTTGGTATTTTATTTTTATTGGCCATGTTCTTTGCGCCGTTGGCTGGTATGATCCCTGCTTACGCAACCGCAGGTGCAATTATTTACGTTGCGGTGCTAATGCTGTTTACGCTGAAAGACGTAGAATGGGACGACATTACTGAGGCCGCGCCGGTAACAGTGGTTTTATTGATGACACCACTGACATTCTCGATAGCCGACGGCATTGCACTAGGGTTTATTAGTTACGTTGTGGTGAAATTACTGGGCGGACGCTATCAGGATTTAACACCAAGCGTCGTTTTCTTGGGCGCACTTTTTGTCGCTAAATTTATTTGGTTAGGGTAACGAAATTATGGGATGGCATTCAAACCGCGAGTTTTTTGTATCATGGGAAGAGTTGCACCGCGCAACGCGTGAACTAGCGCGTCGGCAATTACCGGCGGAGCAATATAAAGGTATTATTGCGGTTAGCCGTGGTGGCTTGGTTCCGGCGGCAATTGTGTCGCGCGAGCTTAATATTCGAGTTGTCGACTGTGTTGCTGTAAGCTCATATGACCACACCGAACAGCGTGACGACTTGCAGGTAATGAAAGACGTAACGGCAACCGAAGACGGCGAAGGTTTTCTGGTCGTTGATGACTTAGTGGATACCGGCAATACGCTGAAGTTTCTGCGGGAACGCTTGCCGAAAGCTAAGTTTGTGACGGTTTACGCAAAACCCAGTGGTATGGAAATGGTCGACGATTTTGTTGCCGACTTAGCCCAGGACACCTGGATCCACTTCCCGTGGGATATGCACTTACACTACATTGAGCCTTTAGCGGGTCAGGAGTCTTAAGACTCTCTCGTTAAAAAATTAAGGCAAAAAAAATGGCCTGATAGCGAAAACTATCAGGCCATTTTTATTAATAACGTCAGTTAGAGTTGTTGCTGTATGAAGCTAATGCAGTCATCTAAATTGATTTTCTGCTTCTCTCCGCCTTTACGACTTTGGTACTCAACCTGGTTTTCATCAAGGTTACGCTCACCAACCACAACCTGATGAGGAATGCCTATGAGCTCCATGTCGGTAAACATGACCCCGGGGCGCTCCTTACGGTCATCAAACAGCACATCAATACCTTGAGCCTTTAAGTCGGTATAAAGCTTCTCAGCGGCTTCCTGTACCCGTGCCGACTTGTGCATATTCATTGGCACTATAACAACCTGGAAAGGCGCTAAAGCTTCCGGCCAGCAAATACCGCGCTCGTCGTTATTTTGCTCTATGGCGGCAGCGACTATGCGCGAAACACCTATTCCATAGCAGCCCATGGTTAAAGTTTCATGTTTACCGCTTTCAGACAACACGCCGACTTTCATAGCGTCACTGTATTTTTTGCCCAGCTGGAAAATATGACCAACTTCAATACCGCGAGCAATTTTGACTTTGCCCTGACCACAAGGACTCGGGTCACCGGCAACAACGTTACGAATATCCACGACGCTGAAATCACCTGTGTCACGCTTCCAATTAACACCGGTTAACCACTGGCCGTTCTCATTTGCACCACAGGCAAAGTCGGCAAGGTGCGCTGCACTGCTGTCAACTAACAGAGGCAATTTCGCGTTCACGACACCAATGTAAGGTGCTTCTACGCCGGTGGCTTTCTCTGTTTCAGTCAGTATTTCCAGCGGAGCCGCAACCTGAGCCAGTTTCTCAGCTTTTACTGTGTTCAGTTCATGGTCAGCGCGAAGAACTAGCTGAACGTATTCAGAATCAATGTCGTCCGCTGCTTTAACAATAAAAGACTTGGTTGCTTGCTGGCTTTCTACAGACAAAGGCTGTAGTACAGCAGCTAGTTCGTCGCCTTGTACTTCATGCTTTTCTACTTTTTGATTAGGAGCAGGGCGCTCACCAGCAGGAGCCAGAGCTTCTGCCATTTCCACGTTTGCGGCGTAATCTGAAGAGTCAGAAAACGCGATGGCGTCCTCACCGGAGCTTGCCAGCACATGAAACTCGTGCGAGTGGCTTCCGCCAATAGAGCCTGTATCGGCTATAACCGGACGATAATCTAAACCAAGACGCTCGAAAATACGGCAGTAGGCCTGATACATATCGTCGTATGTTTTCTGCAGAGATTCGTCTGTCAAATGGAAAGAGTAGGCGTCCTTCATCAGAAATTCGCGCGCACGCATCACGCCAAAACGAGGGCGTATTTCATCACGGAATTTGGTCTGGATTTGGAACAAGGTTAATGGCAGTTGTTTGTAGCTGCTAACTTCCTTACGTACCAGTTGACTGATAATTTCTTCGTGGGTTGGCCCCAGTAAAAAGTCACGTTGGTTGCGGTCTTTTATACGCAGTAATTCCGGGCCGTAGTCATCCCAGCGTCCTGACTCCTGCCAAAGATCGGCGGGTTGTACCATTGGCATTAAAATTTCCAATGCGTTAATGGCTTCCATTTCCTCGCGCACAACGTTTTCAACTTTGCGCAGTACACGCAAACCGGTTGGCGTCCAGGTATACAACCCAGCGGCGACTTTACGGATCATACCTGCCCGCAACATCAGCTGATGACTCACGATCTCTGCATCAGAAGGTGTCTCTTTAAGCGTTGATAATAAATATTTGCTGCTGCGCATAGTCCGGCATCTCTGCAAGTTATAGTGGTCAAAAATTAGAGCGAAGTTTAGCAGTGTCTGACGCCGCCCAAAAGCCTTTTACAGCTGTTTTAGTGAGATTTCTTCAACAAAAACGGTGTTTTGTTGTACATACCAGCGAATATTGTAGTTCAAAAGCGCTGTGCCGTAATTTCTCTGGTTTTCCTGTAACTTGTGGTAAGCGGGTCTGGGGTCCTGGCTGAGCACCTCGGTAATCAGTGTTTTAAGCTCAGGAGCGCACTCTGACTCCCTGATAAGAGTCGAATCCGCCGCTTCCAAAAATTTCACCTCTAAGCTTTCTTCCGGTTTTTGCTGAGCAAATCCCGCACGAGCGTCACTAATAGCGTCGACGTAGGGAATATAAGGTTTTATATCAACAATAGGGGTGTTATCCACCAAGTCAGCTCCGCGTACCGTCAACACCACCTTAGGCTCGGTTTCTACTGCAACTAACTCAACCACAGATAAGCCTAATTGATTCGGCCGGAAGGGGGAGCGGGTGGCAAAGACGCCCAGCTGTTCATTACCGCCAAGCCGGGGCGGGCGAACGCGCTCCTGCCACGAACTGTGCTGATGAAACTCGAAGGTTAGCCAAAGGTGAGAGAACTGTTCTATACCCTCTATGGCTTGTGCATGCTGGTAATTCCCAACGAGCTCAACCTGAGCCAATGCAGAGGGAGCCAGGCCGGGTTGCCGGGGAACACTAAACTTTTCAGGAAAAGGCGTACGAATGATAGCTATGGGTGTTAGTTGTTGCTGGCTTTTCATTCTGCCTCCGTTAGTGAATATTCAGAATTGTGGTAGCCAATTTGACCACATAGTTTGTTAATTCACTAACCTCGAAAATTAAAGATGGATTAACCCACTGATTTTATGTGACTTTTATTTTTGGCACAGGCGTTGCAAAAGCTAGTCATAAGCAACTTTTAGTGCTTTAGGGGTTAGCATGAATCGTTTTAATAACAATAGGAAAAGAAAAATGATGAAACACAAAATCTGGCCTTTAACTTTAGGTTTTATTGGTTTAGTTACAGTAAGTACAGCCGCGTTTTCTGCCGAAAGTGAACGCACGTTAACCAGTAGTTATATTGTTAGCAGTGATACAGAAATTCATTTAGACGCAACGGTGGGAACGGTTGAGTTAAGTGTAACAGAAGGCGATACGGTCGGAATTGAGCTTCGTGTAGAGTCGGATGATGACGGCTGGTTCGTCAGTGGCGGTGAGCTTGATAAAGTGATTATAAAAGGTGAACGAGACGGGAATCGCCTGGAAATTTCGGCAACACCCGATGACGATATGTCACAACATTGGATAGTGTCCGTGCCGCGCAGCCGATTGCTTGAGATAGATCTGGGTGTTGGTCAGATTGAAGGTGACGTACCATTCAACGACTTAAAAGTTGATTTAGGTGTTGGTGATGTCTCTTTGAATCTGGCCAAGGGCGACTACAAGCAAGTAGAAGCATCGGTAGGAGTTGGCGATACCAGTTTAAAGAACTTCGGCAACACTCAGGAAGACAGAATGATTGTGACATCTGAGTCGAGTTATCAGGGTAACGGCTCTGTCAGAGTTAAGGTTGAAGTTGGCGTTGGCGACGTTACCTTGAAACAAGGTTATTAATCACGCCATTGAATAGCGCGACCCACGCAGCTGACTTCACTGTAACAGATGGAGTCGGCTTCGGGTTTAAAAGAAAAGCATTGAGCGCCGATAATGGCATGAGCTTTAAATCGGGCAGCGTCTTCCCGCAGGGCTTGAACGGCATCGTTCGCCGACGCTTCTGCGCCTCTAAATTTTCGCTGGCAGCTTTCACCATTTACAATACTTATCAACTCGTATGCACGCGAGGGCTTGTTGTCACCGCGATAAACTTCAACATCACCTGAGTCGATCTGATTAAAGCCTCCTGACATCTGAGGTAAGATGCTACAGGCAGAAAGGCCGAATAATGGCGTTAATACGAATGCTATGAAACGATAGCGCAATGTCGATCCTTGCCAGTTTGAATTTTCTATAGCCTAATCAAGCTGAGCCTATTGTTCAACAAAAAGCGTAATCTCTACTCTTTATTATTGGTAGAGATTACGTTTGACTAACGCTACTTAATTAGAAATGCTTCTAATGATTTGCCATTATCGACCGCTGTTTTCATGGCTTTAGGCATGCGACCCTGACCAGTCCAGGTTTGTTTTTCGCCGTTTTCGTCGGTGTATTCGTATTTAGGAGGCTTAGGTGCCCGTTTTTTACGAGTGGTTTTAACGATAGGTTCGCCACCCAGCTCTTGCTCTAATATGTCGGACAATTCAATGCCGGCATCGGCCATCGCGCTTTTAAATTCTTCAATTTTTTTCTGCTTTGCTTCGTTCTGGCGTTGCTTTTCAGCTTCCTCTTCGCGACGCTGAGAAATTACCGAATCAAATTTAGATTTAACACTTTCCAGCTCGTTTAAATCCAGTTCTTTTAATGCTGCTTTTAAACGGCGTTCGTGACGAAGAATGTTAATGAATTCACTCATTTTTTGCTTACCTTATTTGATTGCTTAAATATTGGTTTGTTTGCATTATAGCTGTTATTACAGTTTAAGTTGAAACTTCTTTTTATTGAATAAGTACATAGAAATAGAGAAAGAGGATTAAAATCACCTATAGCGTTACTTATTAACAATTACTTATAATTACTATCAATACTGCTCTCTTTTCACTTCATTTTTATATGACTCGTTTAAAAGTACATTTATGACTTAATAAGTCGACAAACTTATAATTTTTAGTTCCTAAAACGAAAAAACACCAAAACATTTAACATGCTTTGGTGTTTTTTGTTATTAACTTTACGAAGTGTTTACATATTAGGGTAGGTAGGTCCGCCGCCACCTTCGGGCACAACCCAGGTTATATTCTGGCTAGGATCTTTAATATCACAAGTTTTACAGTGTATGCAGTTTTGCGCATTAATTTGAAAAACTTGTTTGCCGTCTTCTTCAACCACTTCATAAACCCCGGCAGGGCAATAGCGTTGCGCAGGCTCTGCATACTTCGGTAAATTGACCTCTAATGGAATATTAGCGTCACTGAGCTTTAAATGGCAGGGTTGATCTTCTGCGTGATTGGTATTGGACAAAAATACCGATGACAGACGATCAAATGTCAGTTTATTATCTGCTTTTGGATAGTCGATTGCCGTATAGTTTTCGGCTTTACCTGTCGCTTTATAATCCGGTGTCCACTCTTTAAATTTAAAGGGTAATTTACCACCAAACCAATTTTGATCGACCATATTATAAGCGCCGCCAAGTATTGTGCCCAATTTATGCACAGCACCGCCGAAATTGCGTGAGCGATACAATTCATCAAATACCCAGGACTTTTCAAACGCCTCTTTGTAGCTGGTAATGTCGTCGTTGGCTTTACCATTTTTTAGCTGTTCAAATACACATTCAGCGGCCACCATACCCGACTTCATTGCGGTATGGTTTCCTTTGATCTTGGCAAAGTTTAAGGTGCCTGCGTTACAGCCAACCAGCAAACCTCCGGGGAAGGTCATTTTCGGTAACGAATAATAGCCACCTTTAGCAATAGCGCGTGCGCCGTAGGACACCCGCTTACCATTTTCAATGATTTGCTTAATAGCCGGGTGAGTTTTGAACCGCTGAAACTCCTGAAATGGATTCAGGTAAGGGTTAGCGTAGTTAAGATCAACAATAAGGCCTAAGTACACTTGTCCGTCTTCGGCATGATATAGATAACCGCCGCCAGTAGCATCACTGTCGGTTAGCGGCCAGCCTGCGGTGTGAACCACTTTGCCGGGCTCGTGCATGTCCTCTGGTACATCCCAAATTTCTTTAAAGCCTAGACCATAATGTTGCGGGGTGCTGTCTTTATCCAGTTCAAACCTGCTAATCAGCTCTTTGCCTAAATGACCGCGACAACCTTCTGCGAATAAGGTGTATTTAGCACGCAGTTCCATTCCCGGCATATAGCCGTCTTTTTCGCTACCGTCTTTAGCCACACCCATGTCACCGGTTTGAATACCCGCAACGCTGCCATCGTCGTTATACAGAATTTCAGAGGCCGCAAAACCAGGGAATATCTCAATGCCCAGTTGTTCGGCCTGTTCTGCCATCCAACGGCACAGGTTACCCATGCTGGCAATATAATTGCCTTTATTATGGAAGGTTTTAGGGACACTAAAGTCTGGCAGGCGACTGTGGTTATTTTCGTCTTTTAGCAATAAAACATCGTCGCCGGTTACTTCGGTGTTGAGTGGAGCGCCGCGCTCTTTCCAGTCAGGAAAAAGCTCGTTCAGGGCTCGAGGTTCGAACACCGCGCCGGATAATATATGAGCGCCAATATCTGCGCCTTTTTCAACCACGCATATCATGAGCTCTTGCTCATTTTCCTGCGCGAGTTGTCCGAGTCGACAGGCGGTTGCCAGCCCTGATGGGCCTGCACCAACTATGACGACGTCAAATTCCATGCTTTCGCGTTCCACATTAACCTCCACTATATTCAGGCTATCTGGATAGGGATAAGCCCGTTATACTGCTGTAATAATTCAGTGATTTGCCGCGCCGGGACCGGTCTACTGAAAAGAAAGCCTTGTCCGGTACTGCATTCACGTTGTAATAAAAATTCGACTTGTTCTTCGGTTTCGATACCCTCGGCAACCAATTGCAGGTTTAAATTACGCGCCAGACTAATAATGGTCTGCGTAATGGTTGCGTCGTCTTCATTGTGCGGTAGATCTCTGACAAAAGAGCGATCTATTTTTAACGAAGTAACCGGAAAATTCTTCAAGTATGACAGTGACGAATAGCCCACACCAAAGTCGTCTATAGCCAGCGACATTCCCTGTTCACGCACCGAATGCATGAAACGGGTATGGGATTGAATGTTTTCAATAAACACTTGCTCAGTTAGCTCTAGCTCTACTTTGTTTGGCGGTATTTGGGCTTCGTTCACCCGTTCCATAATGTCATCGACCAAATCAGCTAAGTGTAGTTGCTTTCCTGATATATTGATGGCAATGCTCAATTCTTCGAAGCCAAGTTCGTGCCATTGCTTTAATTGTAGAAAGGCTTCTTCCATCACGTATTCCGATATTGGAATAATGAGACCGGTGTCTTCAGCCAGTGGAATAAACTCATCCGGAGGAATGATGCTGCCATCATCGTCAACCCAGCGAACCAGAGCCTCTAAGCCACTGATACGGCGGCTACCGAGCTCAACTTTAGGTTGGTAATAAACCGTTAGTTGCTGCTTGGAAACGGCGTGGCGCAGCCGTTTAACCAGTTCCAGTTTTTTGGTCAAGTCACGATGAATGGCTTTATCGTAAACTTTATAGGTATTGCGGCCATGTTCTTTTGCCTGATAAAGCGCAGTGTCGGCGTTACGAATAAAGTATTCAGCGTTAAAATCGGCATCATCCGCGAAAGTGACCCCAATAGAGGCACTAATAAAGAGCTCATAGACGTCCACGAAAAAGTGCGTGTCGAGCGCCTGAAGCAGTTGTTCCGACAGTTTGATTACAGCTTCACGACTATCAGGCTTTGCTATTGCCAGTAAAAACTCATCACCGCCAGCTCGTGCCAGAACGCTTCCTTTAGGCGCTAATTTCGTAATGCGTCGCGCAACCCGGCGCAGCAATTCGTCACCAACCGTATGGCCCAGCGCATCATTGACTTCTTTAAATCTATCTAAATCTATAAATAATAAAGCGGCTTTTTTATGCGGTGACTCGGTTTCCAGCCACTCACCCAGAATGCGTTTTAATGCGTTTCGGTTTACAAGGCCAGTAAGAGAATCATGCTCGGCAAGATAAGCCATCTGCTTTTCAATGCGCTCGCGTTCATCAATTTCACTATAAAGTTCAATATTGGAATCGGCCAGTTGCTGCGCTTTAAAGCGGCTTTGGCCTAAAATATAAAGGACAAAAGTCAGCATGCTGGTTACGAGTAAACCGGCGATTAAAGCGGCTACTGAAATTCCACCACGGAGTTGCTCCAGGTGACCAGCGGTTGGCCAGACTGAGAGCTCCCAGCTGTTTCCTACTAATTGTAGTGAATGAAAATGTGACCATTCATCGCGTAATGAGGTATCGCCGGCAAATTGATACAGTATGTCGTTGTCACTGCGTACGCTGAGTTGGAAACCTTCACTGATGTTACTGCGTACGACATTATTAAACAGGCTTTGCAGGCTTATCACAAAACCCAGAAAACCGTGGGTTTGCTCTTGCTCTACACGGACAAAAATAGCTATGTCGCTGCTAATACGCCCCAAGTTTCCGGCGGCTCCCATCATTGCGTGACGGTTTCCTTCAGAAGCTTTTAGTTTTTCCAGCAATGGCGTTTTAGCGAAAGGCGTTCCCAGTAGCTCGGGCTGCTCGTTCTGAGGATAGATAAGCTCAATATCCAACTGGTCATTGAGCCAGGTGATGCCTTGTACATTTTGATAGTACAAAGTAACGATATCGGCGTTTTCCTTCCAGCGTTCCTCTATCGAAAGATCACTGCGTTCCCACTCGCGCGCTAGCAATTCAGCGACAAATAAATGTGAGACCAGGCTTTGCCGAATGTCGCGTTGCAAGTTGTAAGTTTCAGCTTCCAGGGCATCGTGGACAACTTGATTTTCCTGATAACGCAAATAGCTAAAAGCGGTAACAGTAATGACCAAACCAACAAGGGCTGCTATAACAGCCTGCCGTGATCCGTGCAGGAACATCATGGATTAACGCAACTCCTCTCTATCACGGAAGTAATCCAGTGCTTCTGGGTTTGCCAGAGCATCCGTGTTTTTCACGGGCTCGCCGTGAACCACATTACGTACCGCTAATTCGACTATCTTACCGCTTATAGTACGGGGTATGTCGTCAACCTGCAAAATTACAGCAGGTACGTGCCGTGGAGTCGCGTTAGCACGAATGGTTTTCGCAATGTTTTGGCGAAGTTCGTCGTTAAGCTCTACTCCGTCTCTGAGTTTTACAAAAAGAACGACGCGCTCGTCATCATCGTATTGCTGACCGACAGCAATACTTTCCAATACTTCATCAACCTTTTCTACCTGACGGTAAATTTCGGCAGTGCCAATACGTACGCCACCCGGGTTGAGAACGGCATCGGAACGACCGTAAATAATAACGCCGTCGTGCTCGGTGAGCTCGGCAAAGTCACCATGTGCCCAGGTATTTTTAAAGCGGTCGAAATACGCATTGAAGTAACGTTCGCCATTCTCGTCGTTCCAGAAGCTCACGGGCATGCAGGGGAATGAGTTTTCGCAAACCAGTTCGCCTTTTTCGCCTTTAACCGGTTTTCCGTTCTCGTCATAAACGTTAACGGCTAAACCAAGCCCCCGACATTGTAATTCTCCCCGGTAAACAGGCAGAATAGGGCAGCCAAGGGCAAAGCAGGAAACAATGTCAGTACCACCTGATATCGACGAAAGACACAGGTCTTTTTTAATGTCGCGGTAAACGTAGTCAAAGCTTTCTGGCGGTAGTACCGAGCCCGTGGTTAAGATGCTGCGCAGCTTTTCCAGGTTATGACTTTCTCCCGGTTTAACGCCTTCTTTTTCAAGTGCGGCTAAATATTTGGCGCTGGTACCAAATACGGTAATGCCTTCTTCGTCAGCCACGTCCCATAAAAACTCAGGTTTAGGTGCAAACGGCGAACCGTCGAATAAGGTTAGAGTTGCGCCCACAGCCAGACCACTGACCAGCCAGTTCCACATCATCCATCCGCAGGTGGTGAAGTAAAACAGATTGTCGTCACGATCTAAGTCGGTATGCAGACCGTGCTCTTTTAAGTGCTGCAATAAAGTACCGCCCGTACCATGAACAATGCATTTAGGGACGCCCGTGGTACCTGATGAAAACATGATATAGAGCGGGTCATTAAAGTTGCGTGGAGCGAAATCTATCTGGGTCTTTTCAGCGTCGCCAAAATCACTCCATGAAAATATTTTGTCGCCTTTTATGCGATCTTTTTGTTCGCTGAAATTAACCAACACCGTGGCTTCAATGCTGGGAATTTGTTTAATGATATCGGCGGTTTTGCTCTTTATGTTGAGGTTTTTGCCGTTATAAAAATAACCATCAACAGTAATCAGAACTTTAGGTTCTATTTGACCGAAACGGTCAAGCACGCCCTGAACGCCAAAGTCTGGCGAGCAAGACGACCAGATAGCGCCGATGCTGGTGGTTGCCAGCATACCAATTATGGTCTCAATGCAGTTAGGCATCATGGCGGCAACACGGTCACCGGCTTCAACTCCGCGTTGGCGTAGACCTTCGGCAAAAGCGGCAACTTCGTGGTTGAGTTCGGCATAAGTTAACTGCTGGCGTGTGCCATTCTCACCGCGAAAAATTAGAGCAATATGATCGTCTTTATGACGCAACAGGTTTTCGGCAAAATTCAGGCTGGCTTCAGGAAACCATTGAGCACCGGGCATTTTTTCTTTATCGGTAACTATCGTAGAGCCTTTTTCACCAATAACATCAAAGTAATCCCACACCATAGACCAGAAACTTTCGTCGTTCTCGACGGACCACTGATAAAGGTCGTGATAATTGGCCAGCGCAGCGGCTTCTTCTGTATTCACTTGTTGTAGAAAGTCTGTCATGCGGGCATTAGCAATGGTATCTGCTGACGGTTGCCATAAAGCTTCTGAAGTCATTTTAATCCCCTTATTTTGCTAATTAAGCTTTTGCCAATTCTGCTACTGCGACCTGAGAGCGGGGGCCATGCGCTAAATGCTGACAAATATCGGCTCCGGCCGCGATTAACTTGTTCAGGTCAATACCGGTTTTAATGCCCATACCATTTAACATGTAAACCACGTCTTCGGTGGCAACATTGCCACTGGCGCCTTTAGCGTATGGGCAACCACCCAGGCCAGCTACGGCCGAGTCAATGGTGGCTACACCTAGTGGCAGGCAGGCTATGATATTGGCCAAAGCTTGTCCGTATGTATTGTGAAAATGCAGCGCCAGTTTGTCCATGGGGACTTTTTCCGCCACCGCAGCAAGCATTTCCTGAGCTTTTAGCGGTGTACCGACGCCTATGGTGTCGCCCAGCGATACTTCATAACAGCCCATGTGGTATAAAGCTTCTGCAACTTTAACCACATTTTCTACCGGAACCTCACCCTGGTAAGGGCAACCCAAAACGCAGGAAACATAACCTCTGACGGGAATGCCTTTTTCTTTAGCCGCGGCAATAACTGGCTTAAAACGCTCCAGTGATTCGTCGATGCTGCAGTTAATATTTTTTTGGGCAAAGGCTTCCGATGCTGCACCGAACACTGCGACTTCGTCCATGTTGACTGCAACTGCCGCTTCAAACCCTTTCAAATTGGGCGTTAAACCAGCGTAAGTCACTCCAGGGCGACGCTTAATCTGCTCCATAACGGCAGGGCTGTCGGCCATTTGCGGCACCCATTTGGGGCTGACAAAGCTGGCACTTTCAATGTAAGAAACGCCGGCTTCTGCCAGCGCTTCAATTAAGGCAACTTTTGCATCGACAGAAACAGCTGCTTCATTTTGCAAGCCGTCACGAGGACCAACTTCGACGATTTTTATCTGTTCTGCAATTGCCATAATTACTCCTGGTTACTTCTAATAATGTCTTATTATTCGGCTTCGCTCACTGTAAGCAGTTCATCGCCGTCGCTGACCAAATCCCCCGCGGCGAAAAAGACGTCGGTGACTTCACCTTCATGGCCAGCTTTAATGGTGTACTCCATTTTCATGGCTTCCATAATGACCAGCGGTTGATCTTTCTTGACTGTATCGCCTTTTTTGACCAGTACTTCCATGATGGTCCCGTTCATTGGGGCAACGTGACCACCATGGGCCGCTTCATCCGACAGCGTATCAGTCACGCGGTGTCGATGGAAAGTCATAGGGCCGTTATCGGTGAATACGGTAATTTGCTGGTCGTCGGCACTGACATAGCGATGATAGCGCATACTACCGGCAGTCAGAGTGAGTTTGTCGTCGGTTAAAGATGCCTGCCATTGTATGCTTTCGTCATCAACTTGCTGCAGGAACTCTCCGTTAGCGGTTTCTATTAGTGAAATGGAGTAGGTTTCTTCGCCAAATTGCAGTGGAACCGTATGTGTCGCCGCTGAGTTCATTCTAAATGCATTACCACTTTGCCATGGTGAACTGCCACGCTGTTGTTGGCGCTGACAAATATCAAACAAAGCCGCTTCCGTTGCAATTTGCTGATAATTTACCGAGCTATCGGGCAGCAGCTCTTCCTGATGTTGCTGGATAAATTCGGTTGTCAGGTTTGTTTTCACAAACTCCGGATGTGAGGCCAAACGATGCAAAAAGTCTACGTTAGTTGTTAACCCAGTTAAACGATATTCACGCAAAGCCTTTTGCAGACGCAGCAGGGCACGGGTACGATCGGTGTCCCAGACAATCAGCTTAGCTATCATTGGGTCATAGAAAGCAGATATCTCATCGCCTTCTTCAATACCGGTGTCAATGCGGATGCCGTTTTCTTCTGCAGGCGTACGTAAATGCTTAATGGTACCGGTGCAAGGTAAGAAATCGTTGTCTGGGTCTTCGGCGTAAATCCGTGCCTCAAACGCGTGACCGTTTACCTGAATGTCATTTTGCGCCAGAGGTAATGGCTGACCCGAAGCGACCAGCAACTGCCATTCGACTAAATCCTGGCCGGTGATCATCTCCGTAACCGGATGCTCAACCTGTAAGCGAGTGTTCATCTCCATAAAGTAGAACTCGCCACTTTGGTCGAACAAAAACTCAACCGTACCGGCGCCAACGTAATCTATTGCCTGGGCTGCTCGAATGGCAGCTTCGCCCATTTCGGTACGTGTTTTCTCGGTCAGTGCCGGAGCAGGAGCCTCTTCAAGCACCTTCTGGTGACGGCGTTGCACTGAACAGTCGCGCTCTGCTAGATAAACGGCGTTACCGTGTTCATCGGTAAATACCTGAATCTCTACGTGGCGAGGGTTACGAATAAAACGTTCCATCAGCATTTTATCATTGCCGAAAGAGGACTTAGCTTCGCGTTTGGCGGAATTCAGAGCGTCATCGAATTCGCCCATGTTTTCGACCACACGCATGCCTTTACCACCGCCGCCGTACGCCGCTTTCAGCAGTAACGGGAAACCCACTTTTTCAGCTTCTGCTTTTAGCGTTTTAATGTCCTGCTCGCTTCCGTGGTAACCCGGAACCAGAGGTACGCCGGCGTCCTGCATAATGGATTTAGCCGCGCTCTTCGAACCCATAGCAGCAATGGATGATACTGGCGGGCCAACAAAGATAATATCGTTAGCCTGACATTGGTCGGCAAAATCTTCGTTTTCTGAGAGAAAACCGTAACCAGGATGAATGGCTTCGGCATCAGTTTGTTTAGCGGCGGCGATAATTTTATCCGCACGCAGGTAACTGTCCGTGCTCGCTGCAGGACCAATATGTACGGCCTGATCTGCCAGCTTAACGTGGCGTGAGTTACGGTCGGCATCGGAGAATACCGCTACGGTGCGAATTCCCATTTTTTTAGCTGTGGCAATAATACGACAGGCAATTTCACCACGGTTCGCAATCAATAATGTTTTGATCATAATGAGACCTGTTGTTAACTCTGTTTAAGCCAGGCGGCGGGGCGTTTTTCAAGAAACGCACTGAGTCCTTCCTGACCTTGTTCCGACACGCGAATTTCGGCAATGGCTTTAATGGTGTGTTCACGCACGTCTTTATCAATTGGACGTGAACCAACATTGCGAATCAGTTGCTTACAGGCGTCTACCGCTTGTGGACTATTGGCTAGAAGAGCTTCTAATAACTTATTCAGTGGCTCCTCGAAATCTTCTACAACTTCGTTAACCAGACCTAGCTCCTGTGCTTTGTCGGCAAAGAAGCGCTCGGCGGTGAGCATATAGCGACGCGACTGGCGCTCGCCAATAGTACGCACAACATAAGGGCTGATAACCGCAGGAATAAGCCCAATTTTGACTTCACTCAGGCAGAAGCTGCTGCGCGGCTGCGCCAGTACAATGTCACAGCAAGCGGCCAGGCCTACGGCACCGCCGAAAGCGGCTCCCTGGACTAAAGCAATGCTGGGCTTGCTGAGCAAATCCAGACGCTCCATTAACAGCCCGAGCTCACCGGCGTCATCCACGTTTTGCTGGTAGTTTTTATCGGCCATGGAGCGCATCCATTTAAGATCCGCACCGGCAGAAAAGTTTTTACCTTCTGAGCGAAGCACCAGCACTCTCGCGCTGGCACTTTCTTCAACTTCTTTTAACGCCTGCAGCAGCTCTGCAATCATCACGTCGTCAAACGCGTTGTGAACGTCAGGCCGGTTCAATGTCAGCGTGGCAACGCCCTGGTCGTTAATATCGAGCTTGGTGTATTTTGCCATTATTAATAACCTCCGATTACATGCGGAAGACGCCGAAGCGGCTGTCTTCAATCGGTGCATTTAATGAAGCGGCAAGGCTCAATGCCAGAACTTCGCGCGTTTGTGCCGGGTCAATAATGCCATCGTCCCATAAGCGGGCTGACGCATAATAGGGGTGCCCCTGTTTATCGTACTGTTCAACAATGGGCTTTTTCAGCGCTTGTTCTTTCTCTTCACTTAAGCTTTCGCCTTTACGGGCTAAGTTGTCTTTAGTCACCTGCGCCATAACGCCGGCGGCCTGTTCACCGCCCATAACTGAGATACGGGCATTAGGCCACATGAACATCATGGTTGGGTCATAGGCGCGACCACACATGCCATAGTTACCGGCGCCGTAGCTGCCACCGATTAACACGGTAAACTTAGGTACTTTGGCACAGGAAACCGCCATCACCATTTTCGCACCATGCTTGGCAATGCCTTCGGCTTCGTATTTTTTACCTACCATAAAGCCGGTAATGTTTTGTAAGAACACCAGTGGAATTTTGCGCTGGGCGCAAAGTTCAATAAAGTGAGCGCCTTTTTGTGCAGATTCAGAGAACAAAATACCGTTGTTTGCGACAATGCCTACCGGGTAGCCGTCAATGCGGGCAAAGCCGGTCACCAATGTATTGCCATAATTGGCTTTAAATTCGTCAAAGTCTGAGTCATCGACAATGCGCGCAATCACTTCGTGTACATCATAAGGTTTACGCAAGTCAGTGCCGACAATGCCATACAGCTCTTTTGCGTCGTAACGCGGCGGTTTGGCTGGCTGGCGGTCGAGCTTAGTTGGTTCACCGCGGTTAAGGCGGGCTACTGAGCGACGCGCTAAGGCTAAAGCGTGTTCGTCGTTGTGAGCAAAATGATCCGCAACACCGGAGATGCGTGTGTGCACATCGGCACCGCCGAGCTCTTCGGCTGAGACTTCTTCACCTGTTGCTGCTTTAACTAACGGCGGACCCGCAAGGAAAATAGTGCCTTGCTCTTTCACAATAACGCTTTCATCGGCCATAGCCGGTACGTAAGCACCGCCTGCGGTACAAAGACCCATAACCACCGCAATTTGTGGAATGCCTTTGGCTGACATATTTGCCTGATTAAAGAAAATGCGACCAAAGTGTTCTTTGTCCGGGAATACTTCATCCTGACGGGGCAGATTAGCACCGCCAGAGTCCACCAGATAAATACAAGGCAGGTGGCAACGCTCGGCAATTTCCTGAGCGCGCAGGTGTTTTTTTACGGTTAGCGGGTAATAAGTACCGCCTTTAACGGTGGCGTCGTTGGCGATGATCATGCACTCAGTGCCTTCAACCTGACCAATACCGGCAACCACACCAGCAGAAGGAACGTAGTCTTCGTAACATTCCCAGGCCGCAAACTGACCTATTTCCAGAAACGGTGAACCCGCGTCCAGTAGTTTATTAATACGGTCGCGGGGCAATAACTTACCACGGGACAAATGGCGCTCCTGATACTTCGGACCGCCACCTTGATGAATTTTTGCCGCTTTTTCCTGCAGGTCGTTAACGACGGTCTGCATAGACTCGCTGTTAGCTGCAAATTGTGCATCGCGGGTGTTGATTTTACTGGATAAAATCGCCACGGCGTTGCCTCCTTATTATTTGGATTCAGTGAACAGTTCGCGGCCAATGAGCATACGGCGAATTTCTGACGTACCAGCGCCAATTTCGTATAGCTTGGCGTCACGTAGCAGGCGTCCTGTGGGGTATTCGTTAATGTAGCCGTTACCGCCCAATAACTGAATAGCGTCCAGTGCTAGCTGAGTGGCTAATTCTGCGGCGTAAAGAATTGCTCCGGCGGCATCTTTACGAGTGGTCTCGCCACGGTCGCAAGATTGAGCCACGGCGTAAACGTAGGCACGCGCCGCATTGGTGCGAGTGTACATATCAGCAACTTTGCCCTGAATTAGCTGGAATTCGCCGATCTCTTTACCGAACTGTTTACGATCATGAATATAAGGTACGCAAGTATCAAGGCAGGCCTGCATAATGCCTAAAGGGCCCGCTGCAAGAACAGCGCGCTCGTAATCAAGGCCACTCATCAACACTTTAACGCCGTCGTTAAGTTCACCCAGAATGTTTTCTTCAGGAATCTCGACATCTTCGAAGACCAGTTCACAGGTATTTGAACCACGCATACCAAGTTTGTCGAGTTTTTGCGCCTGGCTGAATCCTGGTGTGTCTTTTTCAACGATAAAGGCCGTAATGCCCCGTGAGTTCTTCTCGGGTTCGGTTTTCGCGTAAATTACGAAGACATTAGCTTCCGGACCGTTAGTGATCCACATTTTATTGCCGTTCAGAATGTACTTGTCGCCTTTCTTCTCTGCACGTAATTTCATGCTGACTACATCAGAACCGGCATTAGGTTCACTCATAGCTAAAGCGCCAACGTGTTCACCGGTGCACAGTTTCGGTAAGTATTTTTTCTTCTGTTCTTCGTTACCATTACGGTGAATTTGGTTAACACAAAGGTTTGAATGGGCACCATAACTTAAGCCAACCGAGGCAGAAGCGCGGCTAATTTCTTCCATAGCAATAACATGTTCAAGGTAGCCCATGCCGGAACCACCATATTCTTCAGCAACGGTTAAGCCAAGCAGACCCATGTCGCCAAGTTTTTGCCATAAATCGCCGGGAAATTCATTTTTTTCATCAATTTCGGCGGCGCGTGGGGCTATTTCATCACGCGCGAAGGCATTAACCTGTTCACGGATCATATCGGCTGTTTCGCCGAGACCAAAGTTAAAGGTGGTATATTGACTGATCATAACGACTCCTGAGAATGAACTTCTGAAACTGACGACTGAATATTCTCGAGCTCGTCTTGGCAACGTTGCTCCAGACCACTGAGTTCGGTCAGTAACACATTAATATCTTCCATTTGTTGTTTAAGTGAGTGTTTTTTCTCACTGACCAGCTCAAGTACCTTTTCGAGCTGGGCCGCACTGCTATTATCCGCGTCGTAAAGTTCGAACAAACGACGGGTTTCGGCCAGTGAAAAACCGAGTCGTTTGCCGCGTAGAATCAGCTTTAAACGAACCCGGTCTTTGTTGGTATATATGCGCTGCTGCCCCTGGCGCCTGGGGGAAAGCAAGCCTTCGTCCTCATAAAAACGAATGCTACGGGTGGTAATGTCAAATTCTTTTGCCAGTTCGCCAATACTGTAGGTCACTTTATTGTTCATCGGTACTTGCTTTTTGGTTGTCCTAAGATCTAAGCTTAGAGGAAGTTTACGTTAACGTAAAGTGCATTTGGAGGAAAAATGTCGAGCGATTCAATCGTTATAGTAGCGGCCAACCGTACGCCAATGGGCGGTTTTCAGGGCAGCTTAAGTGAAGTTACTGCTCCCAATTTGGGCGCAACAGCTATAAAAGCAGCGCTGAGTAACAGCGGTTTAACAGCCGATGATATTTCAGAAGTTATCATGGGCAATGTGTTACCTGCCGGCTTAGGTCAGGCGCCGGCGCGTCAGGCAATGCTGCATGCCGATTTACCTCGCTCAACAGGCGCCACAACCATTAACAAAGTATGCGGCTCTGGCTTGAAAGCTGCAATGATGGCGCACGATTTAATTAAAGCGGGCTCTGCAGACGTGGTGCTGGCCGGTGGCATGGAAAGCATGTCGAATGCACCTTACATGCTGCCAAAAGGCCGCAGCGGTTATCGTATGGGGCACGGACAAGTGCTGGATCATATGATGCTGGACGGTCTGGAAGACGCCTACGAGCATAAAGCTATGGGGTGTTACGCACAGGACACTGCTGACGAATACGGTCTGGGCCGTGAAGCAATGGATGAGTTTGCCATTCATTCACTTACCAAAGCTCAGGCTGCTATTAAAGATGGCTTTTTTAAAGACGAAATCACCCCAGTTACATACTCTACTCGTAAAGGCGACGTCACTGTCGATACTGACGAGCAACCGGGTAAAGCGCGTCTGGACAAAATTCCTCAGTTGCGTGCGGCATTTAAAAAAGACGGCACCATTACCGCGGCTAATTCCAGTTCCATTTCTGATGGCGCAGCAGCACTCATTTTAATGCGTGAAAGCGATGCAAAGGCCAAAGGCCTGCAGCCGCTGGCGCGAGTTATGGGTCACACTACGCATTCTCAGGCGCCGTCTGAATTTACCGTTGCCCCAATTGGTGCAATGAACTCTTTGCTGAGTAAGCTGGACTGGACTAAAGACGACGTCGATTTATGGGAAATTAATGAAGCCTTTGCCATGGTTACCATGCTGGCTATTCAGCAAATGAAACTGGATCCGGAGAAAGTGAATGTGCATGGCGGAGCCTGTGCTTTAGGGCATCCCATTGGCGCAAGTGGGGCGCGGTTATTGGTTACTTTGCTGCATGCACTGAAACAAAAAGGCCAGAAACGGGGCATCACCTCACTGTGTATTGGTGGTGGAGAAGCCGTTGCTCTGGCCGTAGAAATGATCTAAAGCGCTGGTTAGCGGGCGGGTTTAAGTTTGTTAACCCGTCCTGCCAGCCATACGGCAAGAAAAATAATAAGAGCACCAATGCTTAAGCGGGTATAGTCGAAAGACTGTTCCCAAAACACGACATTAACCAAAATGCCCGCGGGAATTAACGCATTGTTCATGGTGGCCAGTTGCCCGGTATTGACTCGTTTTCCGGAAAGGTTCCAACCAAGGTAACCAAGGCCGGAGGCAACAATACCGAGCCACAATAAAATGCCCCATTGAAGATTGGTGGTCGGCATTTTGGTTAAGTCGCCAAATAATAAAACACCAAGGCCGGCAACGACGCTGGCACCAAAGAAAAAGGCAGCAAATTGCTGGCTTTGTTCTAAGGTTTTACCCGTGGGTAAACGTTTATAAGCAACTTGACCGGCAGCAAAGCACGCATTGGCTGCCTGAATTAAAAAGAAGCCGGTGATGAAGTCATCGGACAAGGGTTGATAGCGAATAATGGCGGCGCCGCATACCGATACTGCAGCGGCTATCCACCATAACAGCGGCAGATGCTTGCGGTTAAGTATCAGCTCATCAATTAGCGTTATGTAGAGTGGTGTAAAGATAGTGAACAAAAGCACTTCGGCAACGCTCAAATACAAAAACGCATGATAAAGAAACAAATACATGGCGCCAATTTGTACAGCGCCAATAACGGCCAGTTTAGCTAGTTGAGGCAATTGCCCATTTTGGGGCGACAGATGACGCCAGCGGAATAAGGGCAACACTGTTATCAGTGCTAAAATCATGCGAATAAAGACAACCAGATAACCATCAACCTGGCCCGCAAGGTAAACGCCAATTAGCGAAAAACTGGCGGCCCAAAGTAAAGTAATCAGAATTAAGAGGGTCACGTAAAAGGCTCACTTAACTAAATTTAGCTCATCAATAGATGACAAAATAACACAATAAGAAGGTGAATTATGTCTAAGAAAGTGCCTCTGTATATAGATGGCGAATTTATCGCCTCGAAGTCAGAACAGTGGATACCTGTGACCAACCCTGCAACTCAGGAAGTTATTGCTCAAGTGCCAGTTGCTACTCAGAGCGAAATGGACGCGGCGGTTGAGAGTGCCCGCGAAGCTTTTAAAACCTGGAAAGAAGTGCCGGTTTCTGAGCGTGCTCGCGTAATGATGCGTTATCAGGCCTTGTTAAAAGAACATCAGGAAGAAATTGCAGAGACTCTGGCGCAAGAAACTGGTAAAACTTTTGAAGATGCCAAAGGTGATGTCTGGCGTGGTATTGAAGTGGTTGAACACGCGGCGAATATTCCTTCGTTATTAATGGGCGAGACCGTTGAAAACGTTGCCCGTAAAATTGATTCTTACAGCTACACTCAGCCATTAGGTGTTTGCGCTGGTATTACGCCGTTTAACTTTCCGGCGATGATCCCACTGTGGATGTTCCCGCTGGCCATTGCTTGTGGTAATACCTTCATTCTGAAGCCTTCCGAGCAAGATCCGTTAACGCCAACCCGTTTGGCTGAACTGTTCGAAGAAGCAGGCGCACCTAAAGGTGTGTTGCAGGTCTTGCATGGTAATAAAGATCAGGTCGATTTTCTGTTAGACCACCCCGACGTTCGTGCCTTGTCTTTTGTAGGCTCAGTGCCGGTTGCTGAATATATTTACCGCCGTGGTACTGAAAATGGTAAGCGTGTACAGGCCTTTGCCGGTGCGAAAAACCATTGCGTTATTATGCCTGACGCCAATAAACAGCAAGTCATCAACAATATGGTTGGCTCTTCTGTCGGTGCGGCGGGTCAACGTTGTATGGCGATTTCTGTCGCAGTATTTGTTGGCGCGGCAAAAGAGTGGATCCCTGAAATAGCGGAAGCTATTGCTAAGGTTCGTCCGGGCGCATGGAATGACGAAGGTGCCGCTTATGGCCCGGTTATTAGTCCACAAGCGAAAGAACGCGTTGAAGCTTTGATTACTCAGGGTGAGAAAGAAGGCGCTAAATTGCTGGTTGATGGTCGTAATTGCAAAGTTGACGGTCTGCCAAATGGTAACTGGGTTGGCCCAACAGTGTTCTCTAACGTAACGCCGGATATGGAAATCTATAAAACAGAAATTTTCGGTCCGGTATTGTGCGCCACAGAAGTGGACAGCCTTGAAGACGCTTTGGAATTGGTTAACAACAACCCTTACGGTAATGGTACTTCTATCTTTACCGCAAGTGGTGCCGCCGCGCGTAAATACCAGCACGAAGTTGAAGTGGGTCAGGTCGGTATCAACATTCCAATTCCGGTACCGCTGCCGTTCTTCTCATTTACTGGCTGGAAGCGTTCATTCTTTGGTGACCTTCACGCTTATGGTAAGCAGGGCGTTCGTTTCTACAGCGAAACTAAGACGGTAACAGCGCGTTGGTTTGAGAGCGACCTTGAAGATCCAGCAGGTCCGAACATGTCAATTAACCTGAGATAATAGGGGATAACGATGAATTTCGAATTGACAGAAGACCAGCAAGCCTTTGTGGATACAGCCAAAGCTTTTGCCGACAAAGAGCTGGCGCCTAATGCGGCTAAGTGGGACGAAGAGCACTACTTCCCCGTTGAAGTGTTCCGTAAAGCTGGTGAAATGGGCTTTATGGGCATGTATACGCCGGAAGAGGCTGGCGGCTTTGGAATGAGCCGCTTAGACTCAGCGCTCATTTTTGAGCAGTTGGCAGGAGGCTGTACCGCAACCACCGCCATGATGACGATTCATAACATGGTCACCTGGATGATTGGCTCCTTCGGCCAACAGTCTGTGATTGACCAGTGGGTACCAGAATTGGTTACCGGTGAGAAGCTTGGCTCTTACTGCCTGACCGAACCAGGCTCTGGTTCAGACGCTGCCAGCTTGCGTACCAGTGCGAAAAAAGACGGCGACGAGTACGTCTTAAATGGCTCTAAAATGTTCATCTCCGGTGCCGGTGAAACTGACGTTTTAGTGGTTATGGCTCGTACTGGCGAAGACGGACCTAAAGGCATTTCTGCCTTTGCTGTACCGGCGGACGCCAAAGGAGTTATTTACGGTAAAGCCGAAGATAAAATGGGCTGGAACGCCCAGCCAACCCGCTTAGTGACCTTTGAAGACGTTCGCATTCCGGCAGAAAACCTGCTGGGTAAAGAAGGCGAAGGCTTTAAGTTTGCCATGATGGGCTTAGACGGCGGACGCATTAACATTGCGGTATGTTCTGTGGGTACTGCGCAGGCGGCATTAAATACTGCCAAAGCTTATATGCAGGAACGTACGCAATTTGGTAAGCCCCTCGCGGCTTTTCAGGCGCTACAGTTTAAGTTAGCCGATATGGCGACTGAGCTGGTTGCAGCCCGTCAAATGGTGCGTCTGGCAGCCAGTAAAGTCGATAACAACGATGCTGATAAAACTACCTATTGTGCTATGGCAAAACAGTTTGCGACCGATGTTGGTTTTAAAGTGTGTAACGACGCACTGCAGCTGCACGGTGGTTATGGCTACATTAAAGAGTATCCGTTAGAGCGCCATGTGCGTGATGTTCGTGTGCACCAGATCCTGGAAGGCACAAACGAAGTTATGCGCATGATTATTGGACGTCGCATTCTGGCTGATAACGATCGCGAAATCTTGTAAGGAGATTCCATGCAAGACGTTGTACTTTTTGAAGAACTGAACGCCGGTGACAAAGTCATCGGCGTTGCTACGTTAAATTCCGAGAAATCATTGAATGCCCTAAGCCTGGCAATGGCTGAAAAGCTGTTACCGCAGCTGAAAAAATGGGCAGAAGATGACAAAGTTGCTTGTGTCTGGTTACAGGGTGCCGGTGAAAAAGCATTCTGTGCCGGTGGTGACATTGTGGCTATGTATAAAGCCATGCAGGCAGAGCCGGGCAAATTAGTGGAAGAAGTCGAAAACTTCTTCACCCAGGAATATCAACTGGACTACTTTATTCAGACCTTCCCTAAACCTCTTATTTGCTGGGGTGACGGCATTGTGATGGGCGGCGGTATGGGGCTAATGAATGGCGCCAGCCACCGTATTGTGACCGAACGTTCGTTACTGGCTATGCCAGAAGTGACTATTGGTTTGTACCCGGATGTTGGTGCGACCTACTTCCTTAATCGCATGCCACGAGGTTGCGGTTTGTTCTTAGGTATTACCGGCGCAACGATGAATGCGAACGATGCACTGTATCTGAACCTGGCCGATCACTTTGTTGGGCATGAGAGCAAAGAAAGCATTCTGAATAAGCTGAAAGAAGTTCAATGGGGCAATACCGAGGCTCTGAACAAACAAAAAGTGACGGACTTACTGAGTGACGTGGCAAGTAGTGACCCAACAGCATTACCCACGCCTCAGGTAGAACCACATCAGAAGCTAATAATAGAGCTGACAACGGGCAATGATATTGGTGAAATTGTTGAACGTATTGTCAGTGACGAAACCGATGATAAATGGCTGGCGCGGGCGCGTAAGAACCTGGCCAATGGTTGTCCGTTTACATCGCACCTGGTCTGGAACCAGTTGCAGCAAGGCTCTGACTTGTCTTTGGCTGACTGTTTCCGTTTAGAGCTAACCTTGTCCTGTAACTGTGCAGTTCGTGGTGACTTTGTGGAAGGTATTCGGGCACTGCTGATTGATAAAGATAAGAATCCACAATGGCAGCATAGCTCGGTAGCCGAAGTACCAGCGGAAGAGGTTGATGCATTCTTTTTACCGCCCTGGGGCGAGCGAACGCATCCATTAGCCGATCTTGATAAATAAAACGAATTAACAAGAAGGAGTGCCTTTATGGCAACCGTAGGATTTATTGGACTGGGTAACATGGGTGGCCCAATGGCCAGCAATCTGGCAAAAGCCGGCCACAAGGTTAAGGCTTTTGACTTATCTGAGGAAGCACTTAAAGCGATAGTTGCTGACGGTGCACAGGCTGCGAAAACAGCAGCTGAAGCCATCGACGGAGCTGAATTTGTGGTGTCTATGCTGCCTGCAGACCGTCACGTAAAAGGCGTTTACCTTGGTGACGACGGCCTAATCAACAAGCTGAATAAAGATCAGCTCGTTATTGATTGCAGTACCATTTCTTCTGAAACCGCTATGTATGTGGGTGAACAGTTAGAGAAAGCTGGTATTGCCTTTATCGACGCTCCTGTTTCTGGTGGTGTTGGTGGCGCGAAAGCGGGTACCTTAACCTTTATTTGCGGTGGTACAGAAACTAACGTTGACCGGGCTCGTAGCGTGCTTAACGACATGGGCAAAAATGTTTTCCGCGCCGGTGATGTCGGTGCCGGACAGATTGCAAAAATCTGTAATAACATGTTGTTGTCAGTATTAATGGTGGGTACTTCTGAAGCTCTGCAATTAGGTAAGGCTAACGGGTTGGACCCGAAAGTTTTATCGGAAATTATGCTGGCAAGCTCGGGTAGTAATTGGACATTACAGGTATATAATCCGTGCCCAGGGGTAATGGACAACGTGCCTTCAAGTAACGACTACCAAGGCGGCTTTCTGGTTGACTTAATGGCTAAAGATTTAGGTCTGGCGCAACAAACCGCATTAGAAAGTGGTGCCGCAACGCCTATGGGATCACTGACTCGCAACCTTTACCACAGCTGGTCTGAGCAAGGCCATGGTCGCCAGGACTTTTCCAGTATTTTTAATTATGTGGCACCTAAGTCACAGAAGTAACCTAAGAATTGGGGAAACACATGCAAATTAAAGACAGTGTCATTGTTATTACCGGTGGTGCTCAGGGGCTGGGCCTTGCGATGGCTGAAGATTTCGCCAGACAAGGTGCCAAACTTGCGCTTATTGATATTAACGGCGACGTATTAGGTGAAGCTCAGGAGCAATGCGAAAAGCTGGGCGCAGCCAAAGTGGTTGGTTATGAAGTTGATATCACCGACGAAGAGTCGGTAGAAACCGTATTTGAGCAAATTCAGCAAGAGTTTGATGGCATTGATGTGCTGGTGAACAACGCAGGCCTATTGCGTGACGGCTTGCTGATCAAATTCAAAGACGGCGAACTGAAACAGAAAATGCCTTTACAACAGTTCCAGTCGGTACTGGATGTGAATCTCACCGGTACCTTCTTATGCGGCCGTGAAGCCGCGGCACAGATGGTAAAAGCCGGCAAGAAAGGCGTTATCATCAATATTTCCAGCGTCGCGCGTGCTGGTAATATGGGACAGACTAACTATTCCGCAACCAAAGCCGGTGTGGTTGCTATGACGGTGACCTGGGCTCGCGAACTGGGTCGTTACGGCATTCGCTGCGGTGCCATTGCGCCGGGCTTTATTGAAACTCCAATGACGGCACAGATGAAACCTGAAGCTGTTGATCGCGCGTTGTCTATGGTTCCGCTAAAACGCTGGGGCCAGCCTAATGAAATTGCCCACAGTGCGCGCTACATTATTGAAAATGACTTCTTCAGCGGCCGTGTGGTCGAAATTGACGGCGGCGTTCGGTTGTAAGTCACATTAGATAAAGTAATGATGAATAGCCGAACTAAGGGCGTCTCTGTTATAGTGGTGGTTATCTACTAAACAGAGACGCTTTTTAGTTAATGGCATGCGGAAATTACCTCCCTTAAACGCGCTTAAATCATTTGAAGTGGCAGCGCGTCACCTCAGTTTTACCAAAGCAGCCGAAGAGTTATTTGTGACCCAGGCGGCCGTCAGTCACCAGGTAAAAGCGTTAGAAGACTTTCTTGAGCTTAAGCTTTTTATTCGACGTAACCGCTCGCTGTTACTGACCGAAGAAGGGCAGGAATACTACTTAGAATTACGGGATATTTTTGAGCAACTGGCGCAGGCTACCGATAAACTTCGGCTAGTGTCTGAGCGTGGGGCTTTGACCGTGTCGGTTCCTCCAAGTTTCGCTATTTTATGGTTTGTTCCCCGGCTCAGTAGTTTTCGCGAAGAACACCCGGATATGGATATACGAATTAAAGCCGTGGATGAAATTAGTGGTTCGTTAACCGACGACGTGGACGTTGCTATTTATTATGGCGACGGGCGTTGGCCCGGGGTAAAAGCATACCAATTGCATGAAGAATACTTATGGCCGGTTTGTTCGCCGTTGTTACTGAACAAAGCGAATATCAAAGAGCCGATAGATTTATTCAAGCAAACTTTGCTGCACGACGAAACCCGTAATGCCTGGAAGGACTGGTTTCAGTTGGTGGGATTACCTCAGTATAAAGGCGATAACGGACCGGTATTCAGTCATTCGAGCCTGGCTTTACAGGCGGCGGTCCACGGGCAGGGCATTGCATTAGCCAATAATGTGCTGGTGAAGTCTGAAATTGACAGTGGCCACCTGGTTCGTATTTTCCCTCAGGCTTTGCAGCGGAATAAAGCGTTTTATCTGGTTTGTCGTGACAATCAGGCGGAGATAGGTAAAATCGCGACCTTCCGTCAGTGGTTGCTAAACTTGGTTCAAAAAGAAGAGCAAGAGTTTAATCAATAATGCGTTATCAACAACAGAACCCGGAAGGAGCCTTCCGCATCGTGTTTTTGCACGGTTCAGGAGGTGGTCCCGACACAGCTTTTATGGATTTCTTTGCGGAGCAGGGCATAGCGCTTGGCGCAGAGCTTGTCCGTCCGGACTTTCCGTATTGGGAAAAGGTTCGTGAAACTGGTAAGCCACGGCCGCCGAATAAAATGCAGGCATTGTTCGATGCGATTGATGAACTACTGATCGAATTACAGCAAGATAATAAGCCGTTAGTTTTGATGGGGAAGTCATTAGGAAGCCGGGTGATGTTGCGTTTAGCCGATAAATCCGGCGCGAAAGCAGTAATTGCTTTGGGGTTTCCGTTCCATCCGCCGCAAAAACCTGAGAAGTCACGCCTTGAAGAATTAGAAATGACGCAGGCGCCCGGTCTTATTTTGCAGGGAACACGGGACCCGTTCAGTAAACCGCTTTTAAAAAGAGCGGAGCAGGGGCAAAGCGTGGAGTTGCCGCATAACTGGCAGTTGCAGTGGCTAGAGGGTGCCGATCACGGTTTTGCCGCCACAAAAGCCAAAGCGGAGAATACGCCTAAGCTTTGGCAACAGGCCGCAGATGCCATTAAGGAGTTTATTCAATGAGTCAGATATTTTTAATTGTGGCCGCCATTTTAGGCGGTACCGGCGTTATGTTGGGCGCTTTTGCTTCGCACGGTTTAAAATCGAAATTAAGCGAGAGTTTGCTGAGCGCTTTTGAGACCGGAGTCACTTATCAATTTTATCACGCGTTGGCACTGTTTGTTTTAGCGCTTTGGTTAAAGCAGTCACAGTCAGTCTGGTTTGTTGCCAGTGGTTATTTGTGGCTGGCTGGCGTGGTTTTATTTTCCGGCAGTTTGTATGCCTTAGCACTTACCGGTGTTAAATGGTTTGGGCCTATAACGCCTATTGGCGGGTTATTATTTATTGCTGGCTGGGTCAGTTTATTAGTTGGCGCAATAAAGTTAGGAGCAGGTAGTTAATGAGTGAGATTGTTAACGGCAGAGGTAGTGGCATTGTATTGCTGTGTCGTGCTGGGTTCGAAGGTGATTGCGCGGCCGAAATTCAGGATAAAACCGCGGAACTGGGTGTTTATGGTTATTGCCAGACACAACCCGAGCAAGCTTACGTTACCTATCATTGTCAGCACGAAGAAGCAGAGCATATTGCCCGTAAACTGACGCTGAAAGACCTGGTCTTTGCGCGCGAAATGTTTGCCTTACTGGGGTCTGTTAAAGTGGCTGGTATTGAAGACCGTGCCAGCGAAGTCATAAAGGTATTAAAACCTCACCAGGAAACCTTCGGTTTAGCCGGTGAGTTACGGGTGGGAACTCCAGATACTAATGAAGCTAACCAGCTATCCAAATTCTGCCGAAAATTCAGCGTGCCGCTGCGTCAGGCGTTGCGTAAAGAAGATCTTTTAAGTAATAAGCCGCTAGCTAAACGACCGATGCTGCATGTGTTATTCGTCAACCCGGCGCATGCCTTGGTGGGCTATTCATACAGCTATAACCAAACCTTACACAACGGTGGTATTGTGCGTTTGCGTATGCCAAAAGAGGCACCAAGCCGTTCAACGTTAAAACTGGATGAAGCCTTTCAGGTATTTGTACCTGAAAACGAACATGAAAAACGTGTTCACTCGGGCATGAAGGCGGTAGATCTTGGTGCAGCGCCGGGAGGCTGGACTTATCAGCTGGTTCGCCGCGGTATGATGGTGCAAGCGGTTGATAACGGCCCGATGGCTGAGTCCTTAATGGAAACCGGGCAGGTTAAGCACATTCAGGAAGACGGCTTTAAATTTCGTCCGAAACGCAAAAATGTTACCTGGCTGGTGTGCGATATGGTTGAAAAACCCGCACGTGTCGGCGAGCTGATGACCAGTTGGTTACTCGAAGGTGACTGTGAAGAAGCCATCTTTAATCTTAAGCTACCAATGCGTCAGCGCTATGCTGCTGTTAAAGGCTACCTGGATCAGATTAAAGAACAGCTACAAACCGAGGGGACTAAGCCGTTTGAAATTCAGGCCAAGCACCTTTACCACGACCGTGAAGAAATTACCGTACACTTGCGCTGGCTGCCCCGCAGCTAGCTTTAATGGCATAGCCTGAGTTCATTCATGGCTATGCCTGTACTTCCTGTCATACTCTCAATATCTCTGCTTTTCACTAAGACTTTAAGTACAATTGAATAATATCCTTTAACTCCTGATGTCCTATGTAAGAATGAGCTAAGTTCCCGCCTTCAACTCTTAAATTACTGTCTATACTCCGTCACTTACTGGATGACTTTTTCAGTGAATAAATATATGTAATATACTTTTGAAAGTATATACTTTTAAGTGTATATTTTAGAGGTAAACCATGGATTGGGTAATTTTAGTTACGGATGACTACGAAGACTGGTTTTTTACGCTTAATGATGCAGAGCAAGTCGATGTTCAGGCGATGATAGATGTACTGGAAATTAAAGGTCCTGGCTTGGGAAGGCCGCAAGCTGATACTTTAAAAGGAACAAAAGCCTTGAAGAACCTGAAAGAGCTCCGGATTCAACATGACGGGAAGCCATTTAGAGTGTTCTACGCATTTGATCCTAAAAGACAGGCAGTTTTGTTATGTGGCGGGCGTAAAGATGGAAGTAGGGATAAAGCCTTTTATAAACGAATGATCCCGTTAGCTGAAAAGTTGTTTCTGGATTATTTGAAAACTGATAGTAGCTAGAGATTAAGGGTGGTTATGGCAAAGTCATTGCACGAGATGAAAAAGAAAATTAAGCCAGAAGTACAAGCCGCTGCGAGAGCTAAAGCGGTTGGTATCATTGCGGAAATGACTCTGGCGGAAGTACGAAAAGCGCGGGGGTTTAACCAGTCTGTTGTTGCTAAAAAGCTTAACCTTGCTCAATCTAATATATCTCAGGTCGAGACACGGCCTGATGCTCTGCTAAGTACATTGAAACATTACGTTGAAGCTTTAGGGGGAACACTGGAGTTACACGCTAAGTTCCCAGATGGCCAGAACGTTGAGATAAATCAGTTTAAGTAAATAAGTTAGTCTGACTATACTATTAGACCAGCTTTCCCAATTCGGGAAAACTGGCTGCTGTTAATTCAGGCTGGCCTTGTAAGCTGAGTCTTGTTAAAGACGCTCAATAACTGCCTGAGTAAAATCAGTGGTACCGTGCGAACCGCCTAAATCACGAGTGGTACGGTCACCACTGGAAATCACGTCTTCTAGTGCTTTGGTGATTTTTTCGGCTTGCTCTTGCATGCCCAAGTATTCCAGCATCTGAATTGACGCTAAGATAACTGAGGTTGGGTTTGCCAGGTTTTTACCGGCAATATCCGGGGCTGAGCCGTGTACAGCTTCGAAAATGGCGCAGTCTTTACCAATGTTAGCGCCGGGTGCCATACCTAAGCCGCCGACCAAACCTGCGCACAGGTCTGACAGAATATCGCCAAACAGGTTGGTGGTAACAATAACGTCAAACTCTTCAGGGTTCATAACTAAGCGCATGCAGGCCGCATCAACAATCATTTCTGTTGATTCAATGTCCGGATACTCTTCCGCAATTTCACGCGCTACTTTTAAGAATAGACCAGAAGTGGACTTCAGAATATTGGCTTTATGCACTGCGGTGACTTTCTTACGGCCTTCGCGGCGTGCGGTTTCATAGGCGAAACGGACAATCCGCTCAGCGCCTTCACGGGTAATTTTGCTGACTGCTTCTGCTTCATTACCGTCTTCAGACACTTTTTGGCCTAAGCCGGAATACATACCTTCGGTATTTTCACGAATGGTAATAATATCAATGTTTTCGTAGCGCGCTTGGGTGCCGGTAAAAGACAAAACAGGGCGTACGTTAGCATATAGCGAAAAATGTTTACGCAGGCTGACATTAATAGAGGTGAAGCCTTCGCCAACCGGAGTAGTCAGTGGACCTTTTAATGTAACACCGTTACGTTCAATCGCATCAAGAGTATTTTGAGGTAATAACTCTCCGGTTTTTTCCAAAGCAGTCAGACCAGCGTCGACGTATTCATATTCAAAGTCACAACCTGCTTTATCAAGAATGGCTGTTGCAGACTCGACAATATCCGGGCCGATGCCGTCACCTGGAATAACTGTGATAGTTCTACTCATGAATTGATTCCTTTAAACCGTGTTACAACAAAAACAGGAACGGTAATTCTACCATTGCCGCGCTAATACTGACTAGCAAAGCATTATTCAGCCAGTGAATATAGGTTATAACGGTGAGTAACAGTGACTTTCAAAAGCCGATTTAGCTTTAATTCGGGTCAGTTGCTCACTGTTTATTTGCAGTTGCTGACAATAAGACTTTAGCATCGATTTTACTGAACTGCTTAACGACACCTCTGGATAATAAGTGCTTAGCGTTAAATAGTGGGCTAAGAAAAATAGTGCACTTAATTTGCTGGTCTCGGCTTTATCGGGGTTTAATAAATTTTCGGTAGCCGGAGGCAATTGCCAGCGCTTAACTAATTGTCGACTGCGGCGAAAGTCACTGATATCCAGTGCAGAGCCAACCCAACTTGTGCTATAGCAGTGTTCTATTTCTCGCGGACGGGGCCACTTCGCTGATTTAAGCAGCTCTGGGTGACGAAAAAGATCGGAGCCTGAAAGTAGGGCAAGTAGCGGAGCCGGGGTTGGCAGGCTAACGCCGGTTTCTGCCGATAAGTGCTGTAGCGTTGTGGTCAGTAAGCCGAGCTTTTGCATCAATGCGTTATGCAGAGGAATTGTATTTAATGAAAATTGGTGTTGTAAAAAAGCGGTCGCAAGAATAACTGAAGCTCGTTTAGAGCCTAGCCATAAATAAGACTGTTTCAAGTCCATACGGCTGGCTTCGCTGTAGCCAATGCGTTCGCTCTGATGCACGGCGGCATGAAGACTGCTGGCTAAAAAAGGCAATTGGTTAATTTGCTGAATTACTGCGTTTAAGGCGCCACTGGCATTGGCGTAACGGTTTATTGCCCGTAACAGTTGTCTGGGCGTTTGTTGTGTTGTGCTTGTTTGCTCTTGTTTTAGCAACCGATGCTGAGCCAGTGCGCTCATTTGTTCCTGTGTCAGAGGTTTGTCGTTAACTTGCCAATTTTGTGTTTCGTCCGGGCTGACATAAAACGGGCTGTCCAGCTTATGTAATAGAGCCAGAATCTGGTGCTTTCCTTCATAACCTAAAAGTACCGCGGTCTGCTGGTTTTTGTGATGTGAAAACTTTTGACCAGTGAGTCTTACCGGAAGCGTATCCTGCTGATTTAACAGCGCCCAGAAGCGGTAGCGGAATTCGCCATTCAATAAGGGAAAAAATGCCTGTGTGGGCTTACTACGTTGCAGCTGAACCTGAGTTAAGGCGTTAACCCAGTAGCGAAAAAAGACAATATCAGCGGATTTTAGTGTTAAAGACTCTAAAGCAGACAGCCACAGCGGCTGTCTTAAATGAAGTTGCTTCCAGTAGTTCGGGTCTGGGTTGAGTTTCTCACTGACGCAAGCGGCGGCCAGAATTCGGCGATAATGTGAGTGCAAAGACCATTGGTAACCGCAATGCAGCGCGTTTACACAAACCGCGAGTAACTCACTTATTAGCTGATTATTGTCCTGAGCATGTTGCTGAGCGTAAAGGGGAAGCAGTTCAGGCCAGCGGTTTTGTTGATACTCTTCATCAATAAACTGAACCAGACGATAAAGCTGACGAACGTCGTGTTGTTTCAGTAAACTTGCCGCTTTTTCACAACACTCGGTCAGTTCTCTCATTCTCGCCTCTGATAATTCTGATAGTCACGATAAGAGTCGTTACCCCAGGCGATAAGCTTATTATCGCGAAAAACCAAAGGGGTACATTCATCTTTAGTCGTGATTCCGTCAGAAGTCACGTGATGAGTTCGATAAAACAGAACTTGCATGTCACCTTCAGATGACGCTTTCGCTTCAGTTATGTCTGGTGAGCCTAAAACTCGAATAACACTGTCTTTTGACATACCCAGATCAAATTGACCAATTTGTCTGGCGTTGTAGGTCTCTCGTTCCTGCCACTGTAAATCAGCAGGATCAGCCTGATAAAGCATCAGCACTGCTCCTACTATAGCTAGATAAGAAACAGCGCCAATGGCGAGTATGACAAAGACTTTATTTTTCATAAATCCTTCAGTCAGTAACAACCTTATAACAAGGATGATACACCGAACCTGGTAATTTCATACGCCCTTGTTCGACGAATGCTCTTAACAATACGTCCAGTCGTTTCATTAACTCTTTTTCACCGTGAATGGTAAATACGCCTTTTTCTCTAATTTGGCGAATGCCACCATCTTTCACATTGCCGGCAACAATAGCTGAGAATGCGCGGCGTAAGTCCGCTGCTAACTCTTCTTTAGGCTGTTCCGGGTGCAGGTTCAGTGACGCCACATTTTCGTGAGTCGGGTAGAACGGGCGTTGGAAGTTTTCATCAATAAACAAGGTCCAGTTAAAGTAGTAAGCGTCACCAGAATCACGGCGGTATTGTTTTACGGCTGCCATGCCTGCGTGCATGTGCTGTGCAACCCCTGATGGGTCAGCAATAATAATACGGTAAAAGCCGCGAGCCTCTTCACCCAGAGTTTCGACAATGAAGGCATCCAGCGCATCAAAGTAATCTTTAGACGCTTCAGGGCCCGTCAATATAACTGGTAAGCTTTGTTGTTGGTTTTTCGGGTGCATCAGTATGCCAAGAAGATACAGCAGCTCTTCAGCCGTACCCGCGCCACCCGGGAAAATAACGATGCCGTGCGCACAGCGAACAAAAGCTTCCAGGCGTTTTTCAATATCGGGCAAAATAACCAGTTCGTTAACAATAGGATTAGGTGGCTCGGCAGCGATAATGCCAGGCTCAGTAAGGCCCAGGTAACGACCACCACTAATACGCTGTTTAGCATGACCAATGGTCGCGCCTTTCATAGGGCCTTTCATGGCACCCGGACCACACCCGGTACAGATATTTAAGCCACGCAAACCCAACTGATAACCCACTTCTTTAGTGTATTTATACTCAGCTTCGTTAATCGAGTGACCACCCCAGCAAACAACCATATCGGGCTCTTGCATGGCCTGAATAGTACGGGCGTTGCGTAAAATATCGAACACCACGTGGGTTAGGGTAGCGCTGTCGGCGTCTTTCAGTTCTTCTTCTGAGTAGCGCTCTCCGGTAAAGAGAATATCGCGCAATACGGATTCCAGTAACTCACGAATACCGACAATGAGTTCGCCATCAACAAAAGCTTCCGCCGGCGGTTCAATCAACTCAATTTTAATACCGCGCTCTTTGCGGATAATATTAACGGAGAAATCTTTATACTTATCGTAAATTTCAGCGCTGCTGTCGGTATTACTTCCGGCATTTAGGACCGCGAGACAGCAGTTGCGAAATAATTTATAAAGTTGGCTGTTTGAGGATTGCTTTAAACGTTCTATTTCCAGTTGTGACAAAAGAGACATAGTGCCTCTTGGAGAAATGCTTGCTCTCATTATTTTTCCATACTCCTGTAATAACGATGACTCGGCGTCATCCTTGTGCCGGCGGTGATCCTCAGCGTTGGTTTCTATTTTGCTGTGATGACTTTGTTGCGCCCGCTATTTTTTGCTTCATAGAGCGCCTTATCGGCTCTTTCAAAAACCGCCAGCGGTGTATCTTCATTGTATTTAAATTCGGCTATTCCCGCGGAAATAGTAATGCGTATATCGTCGGTTTTAAATTTAAACGGGATATTAGCCACTTTCTCCCGCGTATTCTCGATATGTTGATAGGCACTTTGTCCATCAGAACAGAATATGATAGCAAACTCTTCGCCACCATAGCGACAAACAAAAGCTGATTCTCGTAACGATTTGCTAAGAGTACCTGCGATAACTTGTAAGGTCTTGTCGCCGGCAATGTGGCCGAAGCTATCATTAATATTCTTAAAATGATCAACATCGATAATGGCTATACTCAGCGGGGTTTCATCGTTGACCCAACGCTGGAATTCCAGGTTTAAGCGCTCATCAAAAGCAGAGCGGTTAGGCAGCTTGGTCAGGTTGTCCTGTAAGCTGCGGAACTTTTGTTTAGCCAGCTCCTGCTTGTAATGTAAAACCTGCTCTTCGGTTTCACGGAGTTTCTGCTCCATGGCCTGTGTGTTGCTATGGAAACTTTGACGTTCTTCGTCATGCAACTTTAGGTGCTGATTTAAAGTTTCACCTAAACGGTGTAGCTGCAAACCTACCGATTCTTTTAAATCGTTCAGTTCATACGCGTCAGTGACACAAGCTTTTATCTCGGAGACGCCACTTTTTAGTTGTTGGTTCAGGTGCAGTCGCTGGTCGGCAAAGTCCGCAGAATGACTTATGGTTTTACCTAATACACTCTGAACAGACTCTAAAGAAGCATTTAATTGTTGCAGAAATAGTTGTGCTGAGCGGCGTTCATCGTTGATGTTGTTAAACACCAGCCGCATAACCTTCAAGGTTATAGCTAACAAGGTTTCGTTAGTTTGCGGCTTTTGTAAAGCTACTTTTACTTGCTGCAAGGTGTCAGCAGCATTTCCCAGAAACTCGACTTCGCTGAGTAAATCAAGCAATTGACTTTGATATTGAGCTACTTGGGTTTCTGTCTGAGTACCTTGCTGCTGGTAGGAAAGTGCCAGTAATTGGTTTACTAATGGCAAATAATGAGAAACCGTCATTGTTGGTTGCTCGAATTCATTTGCTATTTTTTGCAGCTGGCTTCTGCCACTGCTATCACGTGGCTTAATAGACTGTAATGCCAGTTGGATACTTTCGTTGGTTTCTTTCAGCAGCGTTTGCATACGAATGGTATGCTGAGAAATTACCTCACCCACTTGTTGCATCATGGGCTCTAGAACCGCAGCGGACGCATTTTGCTGCAGGTGACCGCGTAATTTATGCAGTAAACCGTCTAACTCACTATCAACACCATTTAATGCCAGACAAAGGTCGTTCACAAAGTTTGAGTAACGTTGCGAATCGCGCAGATAGTCGTCTTCTATCTGTTTACGCGACTGGATGCTCTGTCGTAGCTTCTTGCTAAGGTGCTGAACCTGCTCTTGCGGTGTTTCCGGTATTGCCAATGCTCACCTACCAAATGTTGAAGTCAATACGCATAATACGAAAAATAATCCCATAAAGTCTAACCTATCTGAATTTATTTTCTATTGGTGAATTGTGGTAGTCTTTGAACAAGTTAACTAACAAATAAAGCGAAACTAACGGAGATAAACTGTGCGCAAGAGCTTATTAGCTGTTGGTGTTATGTTGGCACCTTCCATTGTATTGGCAAATACCGATTATAAAATTGATTTAACGCAACCTGAGCACCACAAAGGCGAAGTGTCTATAACCTTCCCGGCCAGTGACGCTAAGTTTCTGGATGTAAAAATGCCAGCCTGGAGAACAGGTTATTATCGCATTTTGAATCTCGCTAATGGCGTTCGTGACTTTGATGCTCAGAGCAACGGGGAAGAACTTCGCTGGGAAAAGGTCGATAAAAGCACCTGGCGCGTATACTTACCTGAAGACAGCGGTGAAGTAACCGTTGACTACGAAATTTACGCCAATCAACTTGGGCGTCGCAGTCGTCATATCGATGATACTCATGCCTACTTAGATGCCTCTGCTGTATTTATGTATGCAGACGCCTGGCGTGATGAGCCGGTGTCCGTTTCTCTGGATGTTCCGGGCGAGTGGAAGAGTTACTCCGGTATGGAGAGAGAAGGCGAGCACCAGTTCTCGGCCGCAAACTGGGATGTCTTAGTTGACTCGCCGATAGAAACGGGCATTAACAAACACTATGAATTCACTCAGGATAATCGCGATTATGAAGTCGTATTCTGGGGAGAGGGTAACTACGACGCTGAAAAAACGGTCGAAGACTTACACAAGCTGGTGGCTACCGGTGATTCGATTTGGAGCAGTTACCCATTTGAGCGTTATGTTTTCATGATCCACGCGACAACCGGCGCGGGTGGTGCGACTGAGCACAAAAACTCGACGATTATCCAGCGCCCCAGATACAGCTTTGCCAGTCGCGATGATTACCTGTCGTTTATGTCCACAGCGTCACACGAGTTTGTGCATACATGGAACGTGAAAGCTTATCGTCCGGACGGGCTGGTTCCATACGATTATCAAGAGGAAAACTACACTGATTTATTCTGGATTGCGGAAGGTTCAACCAGCTACTTCCAGAACCATTTGTTATTACAGGCGGGCATTATGGAACCGTCTGAATATTTTGAACGAGTAGCAACTAGTATTGACCGTTATCGATCAAAACCAGGCCGGGAGGTTATGTCAGTGGCTGAGGCCTCTTTTGAGGCGTGGATTGATCAATATGGAGACCGTGCGCACAACGATTCTGTGAATATTTATTCGGAAGGTGCTTTGGTTTCCTGGCTGCTGGACAGCGAATTGTTGAAAACAACTGATGGGGAAGTTAGCTATCGCGACGTGCATAATGAATTGTATCAGCGCTTCGATGCCGAAGAGCAGGGCTTCACCTCAGCCGACGTGCTAACTATTTTGAAAGATTTAACGGGTGAGTCCTGGCAGGACTGGTGGCAAGAAAATGTTGAAAGTCCGGCTGCAAATATTCCGTTTGAGAGTATGCTGGATCAGGTGGGTTTAGAGCTGGTTTACGATCAGGACAAGGATGAAGACGAGGGTGAACCCGAAGCTGAGAAAGTCTGGGCTGGCTGGAGTGCCAGTGAAGCCAGCGGAGGAATGGAATTGACCCGGGTTAGTAAAGGCAGCCCCGCCTGGGAAGCGGGCTTTACGCCGGGCGATGTCATTGTTGCTTACGACGGACACACCGTAGTTGATGGTCGTTTTAAAGACGCTTTTTCTGAATATAAAGCGGGTGATTCAATTGAAGTGACATTCTTCCGTCGCGACCAGTTGCACAAGAAAACCTTAACGGTGCAACCAACCCCTGCAACCGATGCGAAAATTGAACCATTGGACGAGCCCACAGCTGAACAGAAAGCTCGTTTTCTGCAATGGTTACAAATTCCGCACCCTAACGCTTAAAATTCGTTATTGTCGGGCCATGCGTTGCATTTGCAGCGCTGGCTCGAAGTCGGAACGAAATGGGTTTATGTCCAGACCGCCACGACGTGTGTAACGGGCATAAACCGTCAACTTTTTCATTCCTAGTGCTTTCAAGTCCTGATAAATGCGCTCAACACATTGCTCGTGGAATTCGTTATGACGTCTGAATGAGACCAGATAAGCCAGCAGCGCAGCGCGATCCAACTTCGGCCCCTGATAATGAATGTAAACCGAACCCCAATCGGGTTGATTGGTTATCAGGCAGTTCGATTTTAACAGATGACTGTGCAGTTCTTCTTCTGTTTCATTTTGTTCTGTAGCAAGCAGCGACGGCTGATAGTCGTAATGCGAAATACTGATATTCTGATCATCTATGCAATGACCCGGGAAAGTCGCCACAGATTCACCTTCCAGCTCAGATACCTGTTTTAGCTTGACTTTAACCGGCGCGCCGGCACAAGCGGAAAGATCGGTCTCCATCAGTTGTTGCACCTGCTCCCAGGTCTCAAAACGCGAGTCATTGAAGCTGTTTAAATAAAGCTTAAACGACTTGGACTCGACCAGGTTAGGGCTTTCTGCTGGCACTGCAAAATACCCCACCGCAACCTGTGGCAGTCCGTTTGAGTTTAGCCAGGAGACTTCATAACCGGTCCATAAATCCACACCCGAAAAAGGTAGCTTATCTTTAAGCCCTATAGGTTCCCGATTCAGTGAGCGGGGGACTGGCTGCAGCTGCTTCGGATCATATTCATTCGGGTAGTCGGTGTGCTGACCCAGTGATAAATGGTCTAGTGCGTCCTTCTTTGGCATTTAAGTCGCTCCGTAAGTACAATGGCCGTATTGTAAATTTTCTGAGGTGTAAGTACCAGATGAAGACGTTAGAAGAATCAATAGATGCACTAATGACACGCTATCAGGAAAATGTTCCTGTGCGCTATACCGAGTATGTAGAAGAGTGGAATAGCCCAATTTACGGAACTGTGATTGATGAGAATACGGTTGAGTGGACGCCGTGCCGGCAACCCGAAGCGTTAAACTTTGATGATCTTGAGAGTGCTCTGGAAATGAGTTTCCATCAGAGTATTAAAACTTTGTTTGGCCGCTGGTATGCAGGAGACCTTGCGCTTGATTATCAGGGGCACACAATTAGTTTACTACAGACGCAGAGTGCAGAAGACGGTGAACGTTTATTAGAGAATATTACTGGTCACATTTTAATGAAGCGTCGTTTGAAACAGCCTGAAACGGTCTTTATTGGTTTAGGTAGCGAGGATGACGGGTTGTTGGTAACCATAGATAACCAAAGTGGTGCGGTTGGACTCGAATGGGTAGGTAAGGAACAACACGAAGTTCTGTCTGACTCATTGGCTGACTGGCTTGATAATTGTCAGCCTCAAGTTGAGACTGATAAAAACTCTTGATGAGAGTCTTGCCTGAATGGCGGATAAATGACTCTCGACAGAATTCCGAAAAATGGTTAAGTTGGTGTTATGAAAAACTTACAATTGGCTATTCATTATGCAGGGTCTGACAGAAAAAACGGAAAACGAAATTGATGAAGCAGGTGAAAACAGCAATGAGCATGTTCAGGGCGAGCTGGTTTACCTTGTTGCTGAAGATCTGAAATTAGCGGCCTCGCTTTTGTTCCAGACGTATTACGATGATGAATTACTGCAAAAGATTTTCCGGTCAGACAAACCTGACTACGATAAGCGTTTACGGGCGGCTATCCGCGAAGACTTAAACGCTTTCTGGGAAAGCGGACAGCCTATTATTGGTATTAGAGATGGTGGCACACTACTAGGTGTCGCGTGTCTTACCCGTCCTGGTAAAAGCTTTGGTCCCGGACGTTTCTGGCATTGGCGAATAAGCATGTTATTAACGGCTGGTTTTTTGAGTACTAAGCAGGTACTTGAAAAGGAACGCTTAATTCAGGAAGCGATGCCTGATGTGCCTTACCATATGCTGGCATTTATTGCGGTAGCACCACAGTATCAGTCGCAGGGAGTGGGGCATTTACTTGTTGAAGCTGCCAAAGCGGTTTTTGAGGAAGACCCGGAATCACAAGGGATAGCCGTTTACGTGACTCGTTCGGATTATCAGGCTTTCTTTAAAAAGCGCGGCTATCGCATTCAAGCTCAGATAGAAGTGGAAAAGCTGCCAGGTGAAGTTCTGTTCTACCAACGGCAGCCTGATTAAATTATTGCGCGGGAATTCGAAACGGCGGTAGCTCAACACCTACCAAACGCTGGTTATGAAGGGTTAAGTCGCCTTCATAACGAGTTTCGCCGTCGCTACTAAAGCCCATTTTAAAAGTACTACGCCAGCCCGGCTGGCTGCCTTTAAAAGACCAGCGCGTGTCCTCGCGACGAATATCTAAAAACTGAAGCCCCTGCTGCTTACAGTAAAATACTGCATGTTTTTGTGCGCTTTCTGACTGTTGGCGGTGTTGCCAAAACACCCATATTGCGGTTGCCAGCGCCAGTAAAACAATGACATCGAGTAAATTCATCAGCTTCCCTGAGTCTGTTGTTTTAATCGGTTTAATGCTTCATTAACCGCCGCAGACTGTTTTTGTTGAGCAATAATAGATAACAGTAACGGACGTATGTCCGGCAGGGCAATAATATCCTGGAATAAGGCATCAAACAGTGAATTATCAAGCTCTGCTATGGCGTCTAAGTAGCGCAACAAATTTTGCTCTTCGCAAAGCACGGGCCATAAACGCGCAGCAATAACAACGAGCTGATCGGCATTGGCATGTGGAACCAGCTTGTTTACTGCCTTTTTTACCCGAGGATGAGCTGAAGCGGAGGCCAGCGCACGCAAACTGTCAGTGCATAGTTGAGCATTACTGCTCTCGAGGTTTTGCAGAAGAGCGTCTCTTACCGGTGGCGTCAGGCTTTGTTGCTCAAGCGCAACCGCCAACGGCTGGCGCACCGCACTCGGATAATGAGAGAAATGCGTTGCTATGGCTTTGCTCAGTTCCGGCAATTGCTCTAACCGGGCAGCGCAGTCATGTAACCCCTGCAAGCCCATTTGTTGCCAGTCTATGCCGCTTTCAGGCTGCTTTAAATACGCTTCCGCCGTTTCAAAATGTATAGACGGCGACAACTTTTGCTGGCGCTGAACCCGGGCATGCAAAGCCGCGCGCTGTTGCTCATTCGGCGTTAATAAATACGGGTTTTGTTGCAGCTGCTTTTGCTGCTCTTCGGTCATTTCTCCGGTTATTTCATGGCCCAATGCATTGACCACATACTCCAGGTATTGATTACGTGCGGCTATATTTAAAAGACCGCGCTCGTCCAACGGAAATTGCAAAAACCAAATAAAAGGCTGTTGGTCATGTTGTTTATGCTGGAACAGTATTGCCAATTGAGCTTGCCGCGCAATGGGGTAGGGGTACGGACGCTGTTGTTGCTCAATGGCTGCAAACTCTTCTTGAGACAGCTCCGTCAGGCATCTGCCAATATCAAAAATTTTGTATTCGGCTTGGCCGGCTTGCAAAAACTCACCCAAGGTGGTGATGGTCGGTGCTGACACAGGCGCTCCCTTTTTGCTTGAATTTTAAGGCGTATTAAATCACTATGGCGCCATTATATCGGTTTATACAATGATGTGGTAACGGAGTCTGATATGGAGCAGTATCAGAAAGCCGCTCGATTGCTGGATAGAATAGAGCGTGAACTGAACAGTCTTGGCTTATGGCAGTCTCACCACCCGCCGGTGCAGGCGTTAGAGAGTCAGCAGCCTTTTGCTGTCGACACGCTGGAGTTTCATCAGTGGTTGCAGTTTATTATGCTTCCCCGAATGTGGGCGTTAGTGGATAGCAAGCGACCTCTGCCTGAGGGGATTGCCGTTAGCCCCATGGCTGCGCATATATACCGCAGCGAGCTGGAACAATACGAACAACTTATTGCACTGATACGTGAATTTGATGTGTTGCTCAGCGGAACTGACCCTTTGCAGGAAGATGTCTAACGGTGAGTCAGTTAGAACTTGTTTATCTGGATGATCACCTTGCCGTTATTAATAAGCCCAGTGGCTTATTGGTTCACCGAAGCCGTATAGCCAGCGGTGCCCGTGAGTTTGCAATGCAAATGCTGCGGAATCAACTGGGTTGCCACGTTTATCCTGTTCATCGTTTAGATCGCCCGACATCCGGTTTGTTGATTTTTGGCTTAAATAGCGATGTTGCCCGTACCATGACAGAGCAACTGACCGCGCGCGAAGTGAGCAAAACATATCACGCTGTGGTCAGAGGTTACTTACCAGAAAAGGGCACTATTGATTACGCACTGAAAGAAGAACTTGATAAGCTTGCTGATAAAGACGCGGATCCGGATAAAGATAAGCAGCCTGCGGTAACGCATTATCAATGTTTAAAGCAGATTGAACTGCCTTATAAAGTCAGTAAAAAACATGACACCACACGTTATTCACTGGTTCAGATGCAACCAGAAACGGGTCGTAAGCACCAGTTACGTCGGCACATGGCACACATTCGGCATCCCATTGTCGGTGATACTAACCATGGTGATGGACGGCATAATAACTTCTTTCGCGAGCACTTTAATTGTCACCGTTTACTGCTGGCAGCGACTGGACTTAGCTTTAAACATCCGGTCAGTGGCGAGTCCATCAATTTGGAAATACCACTGCCGAATGAGTTTCACCAGCCATTTCTTAAGTAAAAGTTATTCCGCGCTGCGTAGCAGGGCATTGATACCGACTTTGGCACGAGTTTTAGCATCAACCCGCTTAACAATGATAGCAGCGTAAAGACTGTGCGTTCCATTTGCGGAAGGCAAGGAACCCGGTACAACAACGGAACCCGAAGGTACGCGACCATAAAGAATGCGGTCATTTTCGCGGTCATAAATACGGGTACTCTGGCCAATGTAAACGCCCATGGAAATCACTGCGCCTTCTTCAACAATAACGCCTTCAACAATTTCTGAGCGCGCACCAATGAAGCAGTTATCTTCAATAATCGTTGGGTTGGCCTGCAGCGGCTCCAGAACACCACCGATGCCTACGCCGCCGGACAAGTGAACATTTTTACCAATTTGCGCACAGGAGCCCACGGTAGCCCAGGTATCCACCATAGTGCCTTCACCAACGTAAGCACCAATATTAACGTACGATGGCATTACGACAACGTTGCGGCCAATAAAGGCACCTTTACGAACCATGGCGGGTGGTACAACACGCATGCCTTCGGCGCGGAAACGGGCACTGTCATAGTCGGCAAATTTGGCTGGCACTTTGTCCCAGAAGCGGGTTTCTCCGCCTTCAATCAGGTCGTTGTCGTTTAAGCGAAATGACAACAGAACCGCTTTCTTCAGCCATTGATGAACAACCCACTCACCGGAAATTTTTTCGGCTACCCGTAACTCGCCGCGGTCAATTTCGTCGATAACGTAACGCACAGCTTCACGAAGGTCATCGTTGTCGGTACGGGCATTGATTTGATCACGTTGTTCAAATGCATCGATGATGCGCTGCTTTATGTTTTCCATGATAAGAATTTAAAACTCCAGGTCTTTGATAATTTTTGCTTTCAATGTTTTTTTCTGTTTGTCGCTAAGGGCGGTTTGCTGCTCGGTAGTGACAATAAATAAATCTTCTGCCTGCTCGCCTATAGTCGTGATTTTCGCTGCCAGCAGGATAACGTTCTGTTGTTGTAAAATAGCGGCAAGTTTAGCAATAAGCCCCGGTCTGTCCAGTGTCACCAGCTCGAAGGTGGTACGGCCGTGGTGTTTACTGGGTATAAAAGTGACCTCAGTTGCCACCGAAAAGTTCTTCATGCGACGCGACAATGGCCGCTTAGTGCTGGGAACGGGTATCCGTTTATGCAGAACATCCAGCAATTGTTGTTTTACCTCTTCAATACGATGAGGCTCTGTTAACGGTTTGCCATCTCGTTGCAGTACCACAAAGGTATCCATAACAAAGCCATCGCGGGTAGCCAGAATTTGGGCGTCCAGAATGTTGAGTTGCTGACTGTCGAGAACACCGGCAACCGAGGCAAACAAATGCCCCTCTTCGTGATGGTAGATAAACAACTCGGTTGTGCCGTAGTTGTTTTCGTCTCCAATGAGAATGAGCGGCAACTGCTCGCTTGGCAGGTTCAGAATATGCTGTGAATGCCAACTGATTTGCTCTGCCGTATGGCGGAAGAAATAGTCTGCGGTAAAACGTCCCCATAACGCCAGAATTTCCGCTTTTTCAAAGCCTGCACTTAGTAGCAAGGCCATTGCACTGGCTTTATTTTCATTAATTCTTTGGCGAATATCCAGAGTAGGCTTATTACTGTCCTGCTGCAGCAAGTAAGAAGTGGCGTTATAAAGCTCTTCCAGTAAAGTTGCTTTCCAGTTGTTCCACAGCGACTGGTTAGTTGCCCGAATATCAGCCACCGTAAGACAGTAAAGGTAATCTAGCCGCTCGAGCGTCGAAACTTGATTTGCAAAGTCCTGAATAACTTCAGGGTCATGAATATCCCGCTTTTGCGCGGTAACCGACATGGTTAAATGATGCCGCACCAGCCAGGCAACCAATTCGGCGTCTTCTTCGCTGTAACCATGTTGGTGGCAAAAATTACGCGCATCCATTTCACCAAGCTCTGAGTGATCACCGCCGCGACCTTTAGCTATGTCGTGGAAGATACCCGCCAGATACAGGCAATAACGGCGATCCATTTGCGCAACGAGCTTTTCGCACAGCGGAAATTGGTCCTGATAATCTTCGTCACTAAAGCGGTATAAGTTTCTCACTAAACGAAAGGTGTGTTCATCTACTGTGTACGCGTGAAAAAGGTCAAACTGCATTTGTCCGACAATTTGTTGCCACTGCGACAGGTAACTTGCCAGTACACTGTGGTGATGCATCAGTGCAAAGGACAAACCACAGCCTCTGGGATGCTGAATCAGCTGATTGAATAAGTCGCGGCATTCTGGGTCATGGCTTAACGGTTCGCTTAATTGGGCTCGGGCATTTCTGAGTAAACGTATGGTATTCGAGTGTATGCCCTGTATTTGCGGGTGTTCCGCAATGCAGACAAAAGCGCGGATAATATTGCAGTGATTATCAAATACTTTGTCGTGGCGTGCTGTTAACAGTTTATTCGCAACCGCAAAGTCATCGCTAATATGTTCAGCGTGTTGTAAGTCCTGTGTTCCTAATATCGCCTGATGAAAAAACTGCAGAAGCATCTGGTTAAGCTCGCTGACGCGTAAGACCACTTTAAAGTAATCTTTCATCATGGTTTCAACGGATGCCTTACCGTCATTACCGTAGCCCAGGCGAACAGCTACGCCTGGCTGAAAGTCAAAGAGTAAGCGGTCTTCGCGTTTACCTGCTTCCAGATGAAGGGCAAAGCGTATGCGCCATAGCCAGTTCATGCAGTCACGCAGTTCAACGAATTCATCGGCTGTCATATAACCGTACTCAACCAGGTTTTCATCTGAGTGAGTACGGAAATGACGTTTAGCAATCCAGCCTACGGTCTGAATATCACGTAGCCCTCCGGGGCTCGATTTAATATTCGGTTCCAGGTTATAAGATGTACTGTGGTATTGCTGGTGGCGCTGCTTTTGTTCATCCAGCTTGGCCTGATAGAAATCGCGGCTTGACCAGGGGAAGTCATTTAACAACTGTTGATGAAATTCATTGTAAAGCGATTCAGCTCCTGAGAGGTATCGGCTTTCAATAAGGTTTGTGGCTATCGTGATATCGTTTTCTGACTGAGCGAAGCAGTCTTCGATAGTACGTACCGAATGGCCGATATCCAGGTGCAGGTCCCATAAAAAGGTAACAAACTGTCCGAGTTTTTCAGACAACTTAGCTTCGGCTTCAGCATTTTCAGGGCCCACTAAAATGAGCAGGTCGATATCTGAACCCGGGTGCAGAGTCTCACGACCATAGCCACCCACAGCTAAAATACTTGCCGGCTCGTCTTCAAGCTGAAATTGCTGCCACAACTGGCTAATTAGCTGGTCAAAGAAGGTCGCACGGTGATGAACCAGCTCATCGATATCGGCGGTAACAAAACGTGCTGCAGACCAGTTTTGGTAACTTTCTAAAAGCGCTTTGTAGTCTTTTAGGCAAGGTTGCAGGGTTCGGTCAGGCCAGCGCCCGTGAAAGTCTTTATCTTCTTGAACGTTAGCCATAGGCTCCCCCTGCAAATGCGTTAGCTGTGCTCGATAACTCGCGCTAAGTCAGGCTCATCACTGCGCAGTGTCAGTACTTCAACACCGTTATCGGTAACTAATAATGTATGTTCCCACTGTGCACTTAAGCTGCGATCTTTAGTCAGTACGGTCCAGCCGTCTTTCATCAGTTTAGTATGGCGCTTACCCACATTTACCATAGGTTCAATAGTGAAACACATACCGGCTTTTAGCTCTTCGCCAGTACCTGCCTCACCGTAATGCAGAATTTGTGGGTCTTCATGGAATACAGAGCCAATACCGTGACCGCAGTACTCTCTAACAATAGAATAGCCATGGCCTTCGGCGTGTTTCTGAATAACTTCAGCAAAGTCACCCAGCTTGATACCTGGCTTAACCATTTCTATGGCTTTATAAAGCGACTCCTGAGTTACCTTAATTAACCGCTCGGCCATTATTGAAGGTTTACCCACAACAAACATTTTCGAAGTGTCGCCATGGTAACCATCCAGTTTAACGGTAACGTCAATATTCATGATATCGCCGTCTTTCAGTTTTTTCGGGCCAGGAATACCATGACAGACACAATGGTTAACCGACGTACATATCGATTTAGGGAAACCGTGATAGTTTAATGGTGCTGGATAGGCGTTATGATCCGTGATGTATTTATGGCAGATATCATCCAGTTCTTCCGTGGTTACGCCTGGTTTGACGTATTCACCAATCATTTCAAGCACACTGGCGGCGAGTTTGCCTGCGGCGCGCATTTTTTCGATTTCTTCGGGTGTCTTAATTGAGATGGTCATTCTCTTCCTGTCCATGACTGCTGGAAAAGCCGACAGTTTAACAGTGACTGATAAAATTCGCTATCTTTGAGGTGGGTCAAAGCAGAAGTTAGCGAAGGTTTTTTGTTGTGCAGGGCTCGGCTTTATGGTATAAAACGCACGCTTTTTTGGCCTTATGCCAACAAAGTACACTTGTATGTAAATTATAATCCACACATACATCGACACATAAGGCGGGGTGCTTGTCTAAGAACAGGTCGGCTTATGGGATGTATGGAGGCTTAACCCCCTAAAAAGGAAAATATTATGGCTAACGTGTCAATGCGTGACATGCTGAAAGCGGGTGTCCACTTCGGTCACCAAACTCGTTTCTGGAACCCAAAAATGAAACCTTACATTTTTGGTGCTCGTAACAAAATTCATATCATTAACCTCGAAAAAACTGTGCCTATGTTCAACGACGCGTTGAGCTATATGCAGCACGTTGCTTCTAACAAAGGTAAAATCCTGTTTGTTGGTACTAAGCGCGCAGCAGCTGAAGCGGTTAAAGAAGCAGCCATTAACTGTGGTCAGTACTATGTAAACCACCGTTGGTTAGGTGGCATGTTGACTAACTGGAAAACAGTTCGTCAATCAATCAAGCGTTTAAAAGACCTTGAAACAATGAGCCAGGACGGTACTTTCGAGAAACTGACCAAGAAAGAAGCTTTGGTTAATACTCGTGAAATGGAAAAGCTGGAAAAAGGCTTAGGCGGTATCAAAAACATGGGCGGCTTACCTGACGTTCTGTTTGTTATCGACGCTGATCACGAACACATCTCTATTAAAGAAGCAAATAACCTGGGCATTCCAGTTGTTTCTGTTGTGGATACAAACTCTAACCCTGACGGTGTGGACTACATTGTTCCAGGTAACGATGACGCAATCCGTGCGGTTCAATTATACTTGAACACTGCTGCTGAAGCGGTAAAAGAAGCACGTACAGCGCAAGTTGAAGCGAAAGACTCAGACGATTTCGTCGAAGCAACTGAATAATCGAGGAATAGAATCATGGCTATTACAGCAGCTCTAGTTAAAGAACTGCGCGAGCGCACAGGCGCTGGCATGATGGACTGCAAGAAAGCATTGCAGGAAGTCGACGGTGATATGGAAGCGGCAATTGAACTGATGCGTAAGAGCGGTCAGGCAAAAGCAGCTAAAAAAGCAGGCCGTGTTGCGGCTGAAGGCGTTATCTTAGTTAAATCTGAAGGTAATCAGGCAACTTTGGTTGAACTGAACTGTGAAACCGACTTTGTTGCTCGCGATGACAGCTTCCTGGAATTCGGTGATAAAGTTATCAACGCAGCATTTGCTAATAAAGAAAATGACGTTGAAGCATTAAAAACAACTGACATTGATGGTCAGACTGTTGAGAAAACTCGTGAAGACTTAGTGGCTAAAATTGGCGAGAACATGAACGTTCGTCGTGTTCAAACTCTTGAAGCTGGCGACGTTGTTGCGACTTATACTCACGGTGCCCGCATTGGTGTTGCTGTTGCTTTAACTGGCGGTGACGAAGATCTGGCTCGTGACCTGTGCATGCATGTTGCAGCAAGCAGCCCGCAATTCGTTAAGCCTGAAGACGTTGCAGCTGAAGTTGTAGAAAAAGAGCGTTCTATTCAGGTTGATATCGCAATGCAAAGCGGTAAGCCGAAAGAAATTGCTGAAAAAATGGTTGAAGGCCGTATGCGTAAGTTTACCGGCGAAATCAGCCTGACAGGTCAGCCTTTCGTTAAAGATCCATCAATGACTGTTGGTGAGTTACTGAAGAAAGCTGGTGCTGATGTTGTGACTTTCGTTCGCTTTGAAGTGGGTGAAGGTATTGAACGTAAAGAAGAAGATTTCGCTTCTGAAGTTCAGGCACAAGTGGCGGCAGCGAGTAAAGGCTAATAGCGTGGTCTCGACCAGCCCCATGAAATAGAAAATTATAAACCGCGTCTTGAGCGTTCAGGACGCGGTTTTTTTTAAACTAAAGGAAAGAGTAGAGGCAATGATGAGCACCCATCCGAAACCCAGTTATCGACGCATATTGTTAAAACTCAGTGGTGAAGCCCTTATGGGAGATGAGCCATTTGGTATTGACGCCAAAGTACTTGATCGTATGGCGCAGGAAATTAAAGAATTGGTTGAACTTGGGGTTCAGGTTGGTTTAGTCATTGGGGGCGGTAACTTATTCCGTGGAGAAGGCTTAGCAAAAGCTGGTATGAATCGGGTTGTGGGCGACCACATGGGCATGTTGGCCACAGTAATGAATGGCCTGGCTATGCGCGACGCTTTACACCGAGCCTTTGTTAACGCACGTTTAATGTCAGCTATTGAATTGACCGGTGTTTGTGACAGTTACAACTGGGCAGAAGCCATCAGTTTGCTAAAATCAGGACGTGTAGTGATATTTTCTGCGGGAACCGGTAATCCGTTCTTTACTACAGATTCTGCCGCTTGTTTGCGCGGTATCGAAATTGAAGCTGAAGTCGTACTTAAGGGAACCAAGGTTGACGGAGTATATTCTGATGACCCGGTGAGTAACCCGGATGCGACTTTGTATAAGCATATTAATTACGATGATATACTGGAAAAACAGTTAAAAGTAATGGATTTAGCGGCTTTTACTCTGGCGCGTGATCACGCTTTGCCTATCCGGGTGTTTAATATGAATAAGCCGGGTGCCTTACGAGCCGTGATAATGGGTGAAGAAGAAGGTACACTGATTAGCAAGAACGCAGAGTAAACGCAGTTATTGAATAAAAGGGTATAAGACAGTGATAAAAGAAACTATAGAAGACGCTAAAGATCGCATGGAAAAAAGTGTTGAGTCGCTGCGCAGTCAAATGTCAAAAGTGCGTACGGGTCGTGCTCATCCAAGCATACTGGACAGTGTCATGGTGAACTATTACGGTACTGACACGCCTCTTAAGCAGTTAGCTAATATCACCACGGAAGACTCCAGAACTCTGGCTCTGACAGTGTTTGATAAGTCAGCTTCAGCGGCAGTTGAAAAAGCCATTATTAATTCTGATTTGGGTCTGAATCCGGCCTCAGCAGGCGCAGTTATTCGTATTCCATTACCTCCGTTGACAGAAGAGCGTCGTCGCGACTTAGTTAAAATTGTTCGTGCCGAAGCTGAGAATGGACGTATTGCGGTACGTAATATTCGTCGCGATGCTAATGGCGATATTAAAGATCTGCTGAAAGAGAAAGAAATTACTGAAGACGAAGAACGTAATGCTGAAGAAGAGATTCAAAAACTGACCGATAAATTCGTGAAGCAAATTGATGAAGCTCTGAAAGCAAAAGAAGCGGATTTGATGGAAATTTAACCATCAAACCGTCCCTACGTTGGTCTATGACGCCGTGTCAGGTATACTCGCACGGCGTTTTTTAATGTTTACGGCAGATTGAATGAAAGAATTACCGTCAATTGAGCAGTTAGTCCCCAAGCATGTTGCCATTATAATGGATGGTAACGGGCGCTGGGCGAAACAACGCGGTAAAATAAGAACCTTCGGGCATAAAGCCGGCGCGGAAGCAGTGCGCAAGGCTGTTGCTTTTGCTCGCCGTAACGGTATTGAGTCACTGACTTTGTTCGCATTCAGTAGTGAAAACTGGAAGCGTCCGGCAACTGAAGTCTCGGTATTGATGGAATTGTTTATGTCAGTACTGAAAAGCGAAATTAAAAAATTAGATGACAACGATATTCGCTTGCGCATAGTTGGTGACAAAGAGGCTTTTTCAAAGCGTTTGCAAAAGCGCATGAGTGAAGCAGAAGAGCAAACGCGCAGTAACAGCGGACTCAATCTAAACATAGCGGCGAACTACGGCGGTCAGTGGGATATTACACAAGCCAGTCGTAGATTAGCTGAGAGAGTGAAAGCGGGTGAAATAGAACCGGCGGAAATTACTGAACAGACAATAGCAGGCGAATTGATGATGGCAGACCAGCCTTTGCCGGATTTACTTATTCGTACAGGCGGTGAACATCGTATCAGTAACTTTCTTTTATGGCAGCTGGCTTATGCCGAACTGTATTTCACCTCAGTATTATGGCCTGATTTTGACGATACGGCCTTTGCTCAGGCAATTACAGATTTTGCGCAACGGGAACGCCGTTTTGGTTTAACGAGCGAACAATTAACCGTGCTAATGCAAGGCATAGAAACTCGGATAGAGGAATAACACTTGCTAAAACAACGTATTATTACAGCACTATTGCTGGTTCCGGTGGCACTGTACGGTGTTTTTATGCTGCCGTTGTGGGGCTTTGCTCTTTTCATTCAGGGGGTCCTTATGCTGGGCGCCTGGGAATGGTCTCCGCTAATGGGCGTGCGTCGCATTTCAGCGCGCATCGCTTACACCTTATTTGTCGGCGCCATAATTGGCGTGTTGTCCTGGCTGGCTCCCTACGAGCATTTGTGGGAGGGCGGTGAGCTCTCTAAACTCATCTACTACACTATTTTGGCTGGCGGTGTCTGGTGGGTCGTTGCGTTGGCAATGATCGTAAATTATCCCTCCAGCCGACGTATGTGGTCACGAACCCGAGCCATTGTCGGTGTATTTGGTTTGTTAATTTTTATTCCTACCTGGGCGGCATTAGTCACGGTTCGCTCAATTGATATTGATGAGTCGCGCTTCTTTGGTGGCTGGGTGGTTCTCTTTATTTTACTGCTGGTTTGGGCTGCTGATGTTGGTGCGTATTTTGCCGGCGTGCGTTATGGCCGTAATAAGATGATGCCAGCGGTAAGCCCGGGTAAAACAATGGAAGGCCTTTGTGGTGGTGTGACCTTAGCTTTTGTGGTGATGATGGTTGTGGCGCACTGGACTAAAGTGCCTGCCGATCAGTTTACCGGTTATTACTTAACCGGATTGTTTACTGTGGTTGCTTCAGTATTTGGTGATTTAAACGAAAGCATGTTTAAGCGTAGTGCAGGGGTTAAGGACAGCGGTTCAATTTTACCCGGGCACGGGGGAATTCTTGACCGTATTGACAGTCTTACCGCTGCAGTGCCTATTTTCACCTTAGCTTATCTGGAGTTTTTGCATTAAACCTATGCGTCGAATAACAGTTTTGGGAGCAACCGGCTCTATTGGTCAAAACACATTGAACGTTGTCTCACGGCATCCGGATGACTTTCAGGTTTTTGCCTTAACAGCCCATAGCCAGATTAGTGCTATGGCTGAGCTTTGTGTAAAGCATAATCCGCAATACGCGGTTATGGGCTCACAAAATGCTGCTGCGGAGCTTAAAGCGCTTCTCGGTCAACAGACTTCAACTCAGGTTATGTATGGAGATCAGGCTTTAGCTGAGGTCAGTTCGGACGGTGAGGTGGATGTGGTTATGGCGGCTATAGTCGGTGCGGCCGGACTATCACCGACACTAGCTGCGATTGACGCAGGTAAAGATGTACTGTTAGCCAATAAAGAAGCTCTGGTTATGAGCGGTCAGTTGTTTATTGATCATGCTCAACGTTCCGGCGCTAGAATTATTCCGGTCGACAGCGAACACAACGCTATTTTTCAGTGTTTACCCCAGGCTGCGCAGCAACAGGTTGGTACTATGGCGTTAGCGGAGCATGGCATTCAGTATTTACTGTTAACCGGCTCCGGCGGTCCGTTTCGCGATATACCTCTTGAGGAGTTGCCGCAACAAACCCCTGGTGCGGCATGCAATCACCCAAATTGGTCCATGGGTCGGAAAATTTCAGTGGATTCTGCCACCATGCTGAACAAGGGGCTGGAATACATTGAAGCCCGCTGGTTATTCAATTGTTCGCGTGACCAACTGAAAGTTGTTATTCACCCGCAGAGCGTTATTCATTCTATGGTGCAATACACCGACGGTTCCGTACTTGCTCAAATGGGTGAACCGGACATGCGCACGCCTATAGCCCATTCGTTGGGTTATCCAGAGCGTTTAGAAAGCGGTGTTGCGGGCTTAGATTTTACTCAAATAGCCGAACTGACCTTTAAGCAGCCCGAAGCGCAACGTTATCCGTGTTTACAGTTGGCGATAGAAGCATGTTGGGAAGGGCAGTGGGCCACTACGGCTTTAAACGCGGCGAACGAAGTTGCCGTTGCTGCATTTTTACAAGAACAGGTTGGTTTTACTGATATTGCAAAAGTTTGTGATTCGGTATTGCAGTCAATACAAGCTGATGAGGCCGACAGCTTAGAGACGCTGTTAGCCATAGATAAACAAGCGCGTTTAGCAGCCAATAAATGGTTGCAGGAGTACGCACAGTGATAGACGCAATTTGGTATTTCTTTTCCTTCGTTGTAACTCTCGGTATTTTAGTTGCTTTTCACGAGTTTGGGCACTTTTGGGTTGCGCGCCGCTGCGGTGTAAAAGTGTTAACTTTCTCGGTAGGTTTTGGCAGGGCTATATGGAAACGTGAAGGCAAAGACGGCACGGTTTATCAACTGGGGATTATTCCCCTTGGTGGCTACGTTCGCATGCTGGACGAACGTATTGATGATGTCAGCGAGGAAGAGCGAGATGTTAGCTTTAACGCGCAATCAGTATATAAACGTTTTGCGATAGTTGCTGCCGGTCCAATCGCGAACTTTGTTTTAGCGGTCGCTGTTTTATGGTTGATGTTTGGCATTGGTGTTCCCACGGTGAAACCGGTTATCGGCTATGTAAAAGCCGACTCTGTTGCAGCCGAAGCTCAGCTTGAAAGAGGTAGCGAAATTCTCTCAGTTGATAATGTTGAAGCCTATGACTGGCAACAGGTTCAGCTGGGGCTTATGTCGGCAATTGGCGACGATGAAACAGTACTCACATTAAGAACGCCGGACGGTGACGAAGTAAAACGCACACTGAATTTAAGTGGCTGGCAGTTTGATCCGGAAACGGAATCGACCTTTGGCAGTTTGGGAATTGAGGTTTATCAACCCGCTGTTTATACCGAACTTAGCCAGGTAGAAAGTGGCTCCCCAGCCGAGGCCGGCGGATTAAAAGAAGGTGACACAATCACCCGAATTGGTGATGAAAGTGTCGAAAGTTGGACTGAAATACGTAAAATAATCGCTGAATCGGCGGGACAGGACGTTTTATTTACGGTTCAGAGGAATCAGGTTGAGCAGCAAATTTCTGTTCAAATAGGGGAACGGGAAAGCCAAAATGGTGTCATAGGCTACCTTGGCGTAGTTCCGGTAACAGAGCCTTTGCCAGATGATTACGTTTTCACGCATCAATATGGTTTTTTTAGCGGCTTAGCGAAAGGCGCAGAAAAAACTTGGGAATTGATGGTTGTTAGCGTGAAAATGATAGGTAAACTGCTGACCGGAGATGTTTCTGTAAAGAACCTGGCAGGGCCTTTAAGTATTGCCGAAGGTGCTGGAGTTAGTGCCAGCAATGGGTTCGTTTATTTTTTAAGTTTTTTGGCGCTGTTAAGTGTCAATTTAGGGATAATTAATTTATTACCTTTACCGGTATTAGACGGCGGTCATTTGATGTTTTACAGCATTGAATGGGTGCGCGGTAAGCCGGTATCCGAAAGAGTGCAAGACGTTTGCTATAGGATTGGTGGGGTGCTGGTATTCGCGTTGATGGCGTTAGCAATATCAAATGACATCGCCCGTTTCGCATTCTGAGTCACGAATTAACAATAAGTAGCTAGTGATAATGACGTTTAAAAAGCTGTTAGTGAGTGCCATGATTGCAGGTGCAGTAGCACCAGCCTACGCACAAGATGAATTTGTTGTCGAAGATATTGAAGTAAAAGGATTACAACGTGTCGCTTTAGGTGCTGCGTTAACCTACATACCTGTGAGAGTCGGTGACGAAGTTAGCGAGTTGCAAATTCGCAGCGCTATTCGCTCACTTTATTCTTCTACTCATTTCGACTATATCGATGCGCGCAGAAGTGAAGACACTTTGATCTTCACTGTTAGTGAACGGCCAACCATTGCCGAAATCACCTTTGAAGGTAACAGCGATATTAAAGACGAGCAGCTTCAGGAAAGCTTAGTTGATAATAATATTGTTACTGGTGAACCTTTAGACAGAACCACTATTTCTGGCATTGAAAAAGGTCTGGAAGACTTTTATCACAGTGTGGGTAAATATAATGCGTCGGTGGAAGTTCAGGTTGTGGACTTGCCACGTAACCGTGTTGAGTTACGCATGAACTTTGAAGAAGGTGATGCGGCGGAAATTGCGCAAATTAATATTGTGGGCAATAAAGCTTTCGCTGATGAGCTATTACTGGATACCTTTGAACTTCGGGATAGCCTTCCATGGTGGAACTTTATAGGCGAAAAGCGTTACCAGAAACAACAATTAAGCGGTGACCTGGAAACCTTAGAGTCATTTTATCGTGACCGCGGCTATTTGCGCTTCCGGGTAGAGTCTGTACAGGTCTCTATGACGCCGGATCGCGAAGGCATTTATATCACTATAAATGTCAGTGAAGGTGATAAATATAAAATTAGCGAGACCGATGTCATTGGTGATTTAAAAGGCCATGACGAGTTGGTTGGAAAAATTGCTAAAATTGAGAAAGGCACGCTCTATAACGCGGCACAGGTTACTTATATTGAAGACATGATCAGCCGCTTTTATGGTCGCTATGGTTATGCGTATCCAGAAGTTAGAGCTATCCCTGAGCACGATGATGAAGATAAAACGGTTAAAATTACCTTTTCGATAAACCCAGGAAAACGCGTCTACGTTCGTCATATTAATTTTGAAGGCAATGGCGCGACCAAAGACCGGGTGTTACGCCGTGAAATGCGTCAACTTGAAGGCGCATGGTTGTCTGACAGCAACATTGAGCAAGGTAAAGTTCGTCTTGAGCGTCTGGGCTATTTCGAAACCGTAGAAACGTCCACTGAACGGGTTGAAGGCCGGGATGATCAGGTAGATGTGACTTATAAGGTTAAAGAGCAACCTTCAGGTTCCTTTAATGCGGGTATTGGTTACGGAGACTACTCAGGTCTGCAACTTAACGCAGGTGTTCAGCAAAACAACTTTTTAGGTACGGGTACCCGAGTCGGGTTCAATATCAGTACCAGTCGTTTTAATAAAAACGTCAGTGTGTCGTATTCCGACCCTTATTTCACTATGAATGGTGTTGGACTCTCAGGTCAGATTTATATGAGCGAGTTTGACGCAGGTAATGCACAAAACCTCGTTAACTATAATCAGAAAACCTATGGGTTATCCACGGGACTTAGCTTTCCAATAGATGAAATTAACCGCTTAAACTTTGGCGTGGGTTATAAAAATCAGGAAGTGAGTGTTAATTCGCAGAACCAAAGTATCGAGCAAATCCAGCAGTTTTACCGCTCTTATCTGGATGACCAGAATCCGGAGCGACCAATCAGTTTCGATATTTATGAATTAAATGCCGGTTGGTCTCGGGTGACGCTTAATCGTGGAACATTCCCGACTAGTGGATCCTCGCAGCGTGCTAGTGCCGAAATTTCGGCGCCATTTAGTGACGTAAAGTATTTTCGTTTAAACTATGAGTACAAGCACTATTATCCGTTAAGTCGTGACCAGCAGTGGTCATTTCTCACCAGACTGAATTTAGGTTATGGTAACGGTTACGGTGAAGACGATGCTGGAAATGATTACCTCTTACCGTTCTGGGAATACTTCCGTATTGGTGGTCAGGGCGATTTACGCGGTTTTGAACCTAATACTGTCGGTCCGAGGGCTGTCTATGTTGTACCTGAGTCGGTCAACTCTGAGGGTATTCCGGATTTCACCGGGTTGCCGACACCGAACTACAGTTCAGAAACGGGTAACCAGCAGTTGTTTGTGCAAAACAATTACTCTTTAGGCGGTAACGCTAAAGTGTCTGGCGGAGTGGAGCTGATTGTACCGACGCCATTTGTTGATGAGGGTATGCGTAATAGCATACGAACTAGTGTCTTTGTTGATTTTGGTATGGTTTGGGATACTGAATTCGACTACGATAGATACAAGGACTTGGAGAATACCAGTCCACAACCGTTAACCGACTATAGTTCGCCGGGGGACTTCCGTGCATCGGCTGGTGTGTCAGTGCAATGGATATCTCCAATGGGCCCATTAACTTTCTCGTTAGGTCGGGCTTTGAAAGAAGTTGAGGGTGATGAAACCCAAGTGTTCTCATTTAATATCGGAACCACATTCTGATAATAATAATTAAATATAGTGATAAAATTTGAAGGAGTTTTACCTTGAAAAAGTTAATTAAATCTACAGCTGCAGCGGTTGCTGTTTCCACAGCACTTTTTGCTGGTGCCGCACAGGCACAACAAAAAATAGGTGTGGTCGATATGATGGAAGTATTCCAGCAGTTGCCACAACGTGAGCAAATTTCAGAACAACTGCAAACTGAGTTTCAGGATCGCTTTGAAGAAATGCGTCGCCTTGAACAGAAAGTTCAGGAACTGCGTCAAAAACAGGAACGCGATGCATCAATCATGTCCGCTTCTGAGAAAACTCAGTTAGAGCGTGATCTTGAGCAAACGATCTCTGAAGCACAGCTGAAGAGCAAAGCGTTACAAGAAGATACTCGTAGTCGCCAAAATGAAGAACGTAACAAGCTACTTGGAAAAGTTCAGGACGCGATTACTGCTGTTGCAGAAGCTAAAGACTACGACATGGTTCTTGAAAGCAACGCGGTTACTTACATGAAAGCCGATAATGACTTGTCTAACGCCGTTGTCGAGAAAATGACTTCAGGTAACTAATTTATGTCTGAGTACACATTGCAGCAGTTGGCTGACCATGTGGGTGGGGAGGTGCGAGGCAATTCGCAGCTCCCCATTTTGCGCGTGGCGACCTTGCAGTCTGCTACTGGTGACGCTATCGCTTTTCTGGCGAATAGCCGTTACAAAAGCCAGTTAGAAACAACCTCTGCGGGTGCTGTTATTGTCTCTGAAAGAGACGACAGCGATGCGATTGATAACGCGATTCGGGTGTCCAACCCTTACGCGGCTTTTGCTCGAATAGCGCAGCTATTAGACACTACGCCGAAACCAGCGAAGGGTGTCGCTGAATCTGCGAAAATTGCGCAGTCAGCCAGCATAGGCAAAAATGTTAGCATTGGCGAATATACGGTCATTGATGATGGCGCTATAATTGGTGATAACACCAGTATTGGATCACATTGCTATATTGGCTCTGAAACGCAAATTGGCTCTGGGTGCACACTTTGGTCAGGCGTTAAAATCTACCATCGTTGTGTTATTGGCGATGACTGCCTGTTTCATTCCGGTTCTATTATTGGTGCTGACGGTTTTGGCTGGGCACCTGATAATGGTAAATGGCTAAAAATCCCTCAGTTGGGGCGTGTCGTTATTAAAGACAACGTTGAAATTGGTGCCAGTACAACGGTCGATCGTGGAGCGCTGGATGACACCATTATTTCGTCGGGTTGTATTATTGATAACCAATGTCAAATAGCACATAACGTTTTCATTGATGAAGACACGGCTATTGCGGGCTGTACTGTACTAGCCGGTAGCTGTCGCATTGGTAAGCGTTGTATGATAGGCGGAGCTTCGGCTATTAACGGTCATATTAGTGTGTGCGACGACGTGCAAATTATGGGATTTGCTATGGTGATAAAAGAAATCACCGAGCCAGGTGTTTATGCGTCAGGTATTCCTGCCAGTGGACATCGTGAATGGCGACGTAATGGAGCGAGATTCCGTCAGCTGGATGATCTTTTCAAGCGTGTCAAAGAGTTAGAAAAACAAGCTGACGATAATAATTGAGTAAGGTGAAAGGTTTGAAAATTACGGAATCAGGGTTTGATATTCAGGGCGTATTAGATTTACTGCCTCATCGTTATCCGTTTTTATTAATAGACAGAGTTATAGAAACAAACTCTAAAGACTCATTGCACGCGATAAAAAACGTGACTTTTAATGAGCCTATGTTTAATGGGCATTTTCCGGCTAAGCCTATTTTCCCGGGAGTGTTATTGCTCGAAGCTATAGCTCAGGCTTGTGGTTTATTAGGCTTTAAAATTACCGAAAGCAAAAAGAATGCAAACGATTTGTACCTTTTTGCCGGTATCGATAATGCTCGTTTTAAACGTCAGGTTATCCCCGGTGATACCGTTGATTTCTTCGTTACCTTCGAAAAAGAACGTCGTGGTATCTGGAAATTTACCGGCCGCGCGGAAGTCGACGGTGACGTTGCCTGTACTGCCGAAATTATTTGTGCAAGAAGAGAAGTTTAAGTGATTCACGAAACCGCAATTATCGATCCCAGCGCCAAACTCGGTACTAACGTTAGTGTCGGTCCCTGGACGGTTATTGGCCCCGATGTTGTTATCGGCGACAACTGCGATATCCGCTCTCATGTTGTTTTAAAAGGCCCGACAACCATTGGTAAAAATAATACCATTTATCAATTTGCGTCGGTTGGTGAAGACTGTCAGGATAAGAAATACGACGGTGAACCGACACAGCTTGAGATTGGTGACAACAACGTCATCCGTGAGTCGGTAACCATTCACCGTGGCACGGTGCAGGATAACTCGTTAACTAAAATTGGCGATAATAACCTGTTTATGGCCTACGTACATGTTGCGCATGATTGCGTCATAGGTAATGACAATATCTTTGCTAATCAGGTTACTCTGGCTGGCCATGTTCACGTAGGTGACTGGGTTATTCTGGGTGGCATGAGTGGTGTGCATCAATTTTGTCATATTGGTTCTCACTCTTTTGCCGCGGTTAACTCTATTATCGTTCAGGATATCCCTCCCTTTGTGATGGCGCAGGGTCATAACGCCAAGCCCAGAACAATCAATTCCGAGGGTTTAAAGCGTCGCGGCTATACGCCCGAACAAATTCAAAATGTCCGTCGTGCCTATAAAATTTTGTACCGTTCCAGCCTGACTGTAGACGAAGCCCTGGAAGGTATTTCAGCATTAAATGAACCGGTGCTGGATGGTTTTAAAGCTTTTGTTGAAAACAGTTCACGAGGCATTATTCGTCCGTAATGAGCTGCAATCAGCCGCCTAAAATAGCTATTGTTGCCGGTGAGCACTCGGGTGATCTGTTAGGCGCCGGGCTAATGCAGGCCATTGCCAAACGTCACCCCAATGCAACTTTTATTGGAGTCGGCGGGCCTTTAATGGCAGAACGGGGAATGGACTCGTTCTTTGCCATGGATGATTTGGCCGTTATGGGCATTGCTGAGGTCTTTCAGCAACTTCCTAAGCTGTTAAAACACAGAAAGAACCTGGTCAACTATCTTATTTCTGAGCAACCGGATGTGATGATAGGCATTGATGCTCCTGACTTTAATCTGACGGTTGAAGCTCGCCTTAAAAAAGCCGGTATCCCTACTATTCATTATGTCAGTCCATCTGTCTGGGCATGGCGTGAAGGTCGTATCAAAGGCATAAAAAAGGCAGTGGATCACGTACTGTGTTTATTGCCTTTTGAGAAAGACTTCTACGATAGACACCAGCTACCAGCAACCTTTGTTGGTCACCCTCTGGCAGATGATATTCCTATGCAGTGGCAACAGACGGAAGCACGTAACGAGCTGGAACTTGAACCTGATGTTACGTATCTTGCCATTTTACCTGGAAGTCGTAAGGGTGAGATTGCCCGTATGGCGCCGGTATTTCTGAATGTAGCGAACAAGCTAGCAAAAAAATATCCGGAATTACGCTTTGTTGCTCCTATGATAAGCGAAGCTCGAGCCATACAATTTCGGGAATTAGTTGATCAGTTCAGTCCTGAACTGGATATTGTATTACCTGTTGGTGAAAGTCGAAAAGTTATGGCGGCAGCCAATTATTTACTGCTAACGTCGGGAACTGTTGCGCTTGAAGCCTTGCTGATTAAACGGCCAATGGTAGTCGCTTATCGTTTTCATTGGTTGTCTTATCAAATCATTAAACGTTTGTTTCACGCACCTTTTTTCTCTTTACCTAACCTCTTAGCGGGTAAAGAAATTGTGCCGGAACTGGCTCAATCAGAAGCTTCGGAAGAGGCAATCGAACAAGCGCTAGTGCGGTTAATTGAGCAAGACAACCAGCCGCTTTTGGAGCAGTTTACGAATATTCACCAGCAATTGAAGGTGTCGGCGAGCGAAAAAGCCGCTGATGTGGTTGAATCTTTTCTATAGTTCTATTTTTTAGAAAAATAAATAGAAAATAATGCGCTAATAATTCCAAAAAATAGACTCTATTATAAGGGTATACCAACTTAAGGAGTTTATTATGGGTTTATTAGTTGATGGTCAATGGCACGACAAGTGGTATGACACCAAAAAACATGGTGGCCGCTTTGTCCGTAGCGAATCACAATTTCGCAATACCGTAGCGCAGGGTACTGAGTTTGAGCCTGAATCCGGGCGTTACCACCTTTACGTTTCTTACGCATGTCCGTGGGCTCACCGGGCGCTTATCTTCCGTAAATTAAAAGGTCTGGAAAGTCATATCGACGTTTCCGTTGTGCATCCGCTAATGCTGGAGAATGGCTGGGAGTTTGCTGATGCGCCACTTAACGAACCACTGTATGACGCGGACTTTCTTTATCAGCTGTATTTAAAAGCCGACCCGGAATACACCGGAAGAGTAACCGTTCCAGTACTGTGGGATAAGAAAAATCAGACCATTGTGAACAATGAGTCGGCCGAAATTATCCGTATTTTTAATTCCGCGTTTAATGAACTGACCGGGAATACACTGGACTTCTTTCCTGCAGATAAGCAAAAGCAGATAGAAGAAGTTAATGAATGGGTTTATAACGACATTAACAACGGTGTTTACCGCAGTGGCTTCGCGACTACACAACAGGCGTATGAAGAAGCGTATGAATCGCTATTCGCTGCCTTAGACAAAGTAGAGAACATTCTTAGTCAGAACCGCTATTTAGCCGGTGACGAGTTAACCGAGGCGGACTGGCGCTTATTCACTACTCTGGTGCGTTTCGATGCGGTTTATTTTGGGCATTTTAAAACCAATAAGAAGCGCATTGTCGATTATCCTAACATGTGGAATTACCTATTGGAGCTATACCAGCATCCGGGCGTGGAGGAGACCGTCGTGATGGACCATATTAAGACGCATTACTATGCCAGTCATAAAACCATTAATCCGACGCAAATAGTGCCTAAGGGGCCGGAAATCGATTTTCATCAGGCACATAACCGTAGTAGCAAGGGGAGTAGCCAGTCATGAGTGTTATTTTAGCCAAACACCGGGGAATGCCAGCGCAGGACGGCGCGGGAGTTAAACTCACTCGTATTATTAACCAGCCGGGTTTAAAGCATCAGGACCCGTTTTTAATGCTGGATGAGTTTCGCTCCGATAACCCGGACGACTATATTGCCGGTTTTCCGCCGCACCCACACCGTGGTTTTTGTACCCTGACCTATATGTTGGCGGGTACGATGGAGCATAAAGACTCTGTTGGTAATAGCGGTGAAGTGGATGCTGGTGGTGTGCAGTGGATGAAAGCAGCGAAAGGTATTATTCACGCCGAAATGCCGAAGCAAGTTGAAGGCCTTATGTGGGGCTTTCAGCTCTGGGTCAATTTGCCGGCCGATGAAAAAATGAGTGAACCTGAGTGGCACGACTATCCGGCAGCCAGTATTCCTGAGTTGAAAAATAATGATGCTCTGATCAGGATTATTTCAGGGCGATACCAGCAACAGGAAGGCCCCGTAAACGCGCCGGGAAGAGACTTTCTAATGCTGGATGTTCACTTAGGAAGTGAAAGCTTCAGCTTGCCGTCACAAGGGCAAAAACGACGCTTGGCTTATGTTTATCAGGGTGAGCTGACAGTGAATGGGGAGGCGGCGAAAGAGGGCGAGTTGATCTTGCTTGATCCTGCTGAAACCTTAGATTTTTCCGCTACTGAACATGCGCGCTTTATCTTGTTGGCCGCTAAACCTATTGAAGAACCCATTGCCCAACACGGTCCTTTTGTCATGAATTCGTCGGATCAGATTGAGCAGGCTATTAAGGATTATCAATCAGGTCAGTTAGCCGCTAACCAAAAGCTGAGCTAGCGCAGTTCCAACCCTTCAGTTTGCTCCAGTAACCGCTCATAGCGGTTACTGTGGCTACTGGATAATTGGAGCCCCTCTAAGACTTTAAAGCAATTATCGCATTCTTTCTTAAGCCGAACTCGCTCTCCACCTGGAATTTCTTCAACATAACGGACGGCCGCCTGAATAAAGTTAAGTGCAGCACCACTATTCATTGGCGCGGCCTCCATGGCTTTACGAAACAGCTCCAGTGCACGAATATAGTTGCCTTGCTGATAAGCATCTAAGCCCGCCTTATGAACTTCAAAGAAGTTATCCTGCTGTTTTTGAGCTGCAGCTAAGCGTGCCTGTAAAATTTTAGTGGTATAACTGTCAAGAGTCGGGTTTTCATCCTGATTCGCTGCTAGCGCATTCGCTTTTTCATACTCCCCGACATCCAGTAAAATGGCGATAACGTCAGGTAGTAAGTCTTTATTGATAGGCTGGTTGTGCGCCAGTTTTTCGCCAACAACCTCGTTTAAGCGTTGCTGAGCTTCGCGTAAACGACCATTAAATGAATCAATACGCGATAATAAAATGGATTCCAAATCCTCAAACGAAATATCGGCATGCAACAGATGCTCGTCATAGCGGGCTCGTTGCAGCTCCATTGTTGCTTCCGTCTGATACTTACTGATTTGCTGCGGTGTATCGCTATTTTCGGCCGCATCTAAAATGCTGCGTAAATAGTTGCATAAGTGATGTGCGTTACGAAAAACCGATTTACGAGCTATTTGCAAAACGTTGTTCATGGCTTGCTTGGCAATGTCAAAGTCGCCGTTGTCGCGGGCAATATGGGCCAGTTTGGTTTGCCTTTCAATTGAAAATGGCGCCATGGTGATGGCATCACGGGCGCTTTCCAAAGCGTCTTCCAGCTGCTGTTGTTGAAGGTAACATTCGGTTTTCAGGTCATAAGCTTCAACAGCATTAGGCATGCGCTTAATTAAATGATTAAGAATATTCAGGGCTTCTTCGGGAGAGTTTTGTAATAACCGCGTTTCAGCCAGTTTTAGAAAGACCCAACTGTGAGAGTTTTCCTCAAGTAGTTCTTTAATTGCCGTTTCCGCTTTATCTAATTGACCGGTTTTGTTGTACAACTCAATTTGCAGTTTGCGGCAGTAATTACTGTAGCGGCTGTTAGATTGAATATGTTTCTGGCAAGCACCAATACAGGCTTCATAATCATGATTTGTCAGCGCTTTGAATACGTCCTTTAACCACATGCGACGCTTATAGGCTCGCACAAGACGGGAGCGCAACACTCGATGTGAAAACGGTTTCATCAAGTAATCATCGGGTTGCAGTTCAAGTGCGCTGAGAACCATAGGTCGGGTGTTGTCACCGGTAATAATAAAGAACAGAGTATGCTCTTTCATTAACCCTCGAACTTGCAGTTCCTCTAAAACCTGACGACCATTGCGACCACGCCCAAGGTTATAGTCTACTAACAGAATATCGTGCGGGTTTTTAATGTAAGCGGCAATACCTGCTTCGCCGGTGGTCTTGACTTGTACGTCCTGCGCCCCCAAGTTTAACAGCAAGCCTTTGAGCATGACCTGAAAGGGCTTCTGGTCATCTATTAATAATACGCGTTTATTATTGAGCTCTAAGGTTTTGTCCATTTGCGTCAAACAGTATCCTGATCTTATTCATACCGACAGCATACTGGCTAATTTCAATAATGTTAAGCGGCAACAGAGGCTGATATGAAAGCAATTGCTATTTCCGAACAAAAAGTACACTGGAAGAACCATCCTGAGCTGGACGAGCCACAGGCTAATGAAGTTCAGCTGCGGGTACTGAGCGCCGGGCTTAATCGTGCCGACTTAATGCAAATAGCAGGGAAATACCCACCACCTAAAGGTGCCTCAACTATTCCTGGACTAGAAGTCTGTGGGGTTATAGAAAAAGTAGGTAGCGAAGTCAATGGCTGGCAAACCGGGCAACGTGTCAGCGCGTTATTGGCTGGCGGCGGTTTTGCTGAACAAGTGAATGTTTCTGCTGAACAAATACTGGAGGTGCCTGAAAACTGGAGTAATGCAGAAGCTGCGGGTTGGCTGGAAACTTTTGCCACTGCTTATCTCAATGTGTATCAGCTGGCTGACTTAAAGCCCGGAGAGCGGGTATTAGCTCATGCGGGTGCCAGCGGTGTGGGTTCGTCACTGATCCAGTTGTGCCGGGAAAGTGGTAATGAGCTTACCGCCATAGTGGGTAGTGGAGAGAAATCAGAGTTTTGCCTGAAACTGGGGGCGAAAAATGCGATAAACCGGCACAAACAGAACATTGTTGAAGAAGTTAAAGCTCTTGGCGAAGTCGACGTCATTCTGAATCCTGTCGCTGGTGAGTCTATAGCAAAAGACCAGCAGTATCTGGCACAGGATGGCCGTATTATTTTAATTGGTTTAATGGCTGGCGTGACTGGCGAAGTTGATTTCGGACGTATGCTGATGAAGCGCCAAAAGCTGATTGGCTCAACTCTGCGAGCATTATCACCGGAACGCAAAGGAAAAATTTTACAGGGTTTGTGGCGTGATTTTGGCGATAAGTTTAAAAGCAGCACCATAAAACCTATCATCGATGAGGTTTTTGCCGCTGACGATATTCAGCAAGCACTGGATTATGTTGCAGATAATAAAACTCAGGGTAAGGTGGTTATAACGCTTTCGGAAGAGTAATTCAGGCTGATAGCCAACTGCCGGTGCAGTAAAGAAATGGTGGAGGGGGCAGGATTCGAACCTGCGAAGGCTGAGCCGTCAGATTTACAGTCTGATCCCTTTGGCCACTCGGGAACCCCTCCACTCAAGAGGCGCGTATAATAACAGTCTTAGCTTAGCTGTAAAGAGAAAACTTAAACTTTTAGGACTTTGGCCGATACAGAAGTATCTGTAACCGATTATCCAGAGTCTTAATGAGTCAAGTTTCAGCTGTACAGAATAGTGCTGTCGAAAACCAGGCCGCTCATTTCTTTGAGCAACACGCGAGCGAAGCAGTTAATCACGGCTTCGCGGGCGAGTTTGCTTATTGGGTGTCTGCCTTGGGTGACGACCCGGTTATTTCTGAGCGCCCTGCGCAAGTTAACTGGCAAAGAACCATTGGTGCCGGCAGAACGCGGCCTTTAGATGTAAAGCCAGGCATGGTGCTGGCTAGTGGTGTCTATGCAACAGTTAGTCAGTTGTCAGACTTTAAACTACAGGACGCAACTCATCCTCAGCCGCTTATTCCCGATGCAACGCCTGATCGTTTGCCCCTGGAGCTTCTTCATAACCTGGACTGGCGGGTTCGTCAGCGGCTGGAAAAGAAGAAGCAGCCGCAAACGGACGAAAAAAACGAGTACAAATATAAAGGGCCCGCTGGCCTATACGATGTTCTGCAGAAACTAGGCATTACTCATTAGCGCTTAACTTGATTCTTTTCGGAGAGTTTTGCACAAGCAGTTTCAGCCGCTCTCGCTATGCGGCATAATAGCATTATCATTTCGCTAATTTCCAAAAAACCATGAAGCAACTCCGCCCAGAGGACGAAGACCGTATTGATGCTTTTACTGAGCACCTCTGGCTGCATCATGGCTCCAGCAATAATACTCAAGCCGCGTACCGCAGTGACTTACGCCGTTATTGTGAATATTTGCTATCGCTTAAAAAATCCTTAATGGACACTGATGAAGTGGTGCTGCAGGACTACCTGTTGTGGCGGCGTATGCAAGGCTTATCGCCACGAAGCACCTCGCGATTTTTAAGTTCGACGAAGAAATTCTTCCAGTTTGCTGTAAAACAGCAGTGGGTGGCAGTAGACCCAACAGCACGCCTGAAACGCCCTAAATTACCGCAAAGCATTCCACACTCGTTAAGCGAAGAGGATGTGATTTCTCTATTGGAACAACCGGATACAGAAACTCCCATTGGTCTGCGTGACCGAACTATGCTGGAAGTTCTCTATGCCACCGGATTACGGGTAACCGAACTTATTCGTCTGCAATATGACCAGTTGAGCCGCCAGCAAGGCTTAGTTCGGGTTGTTGGCAAAGGCAACAAAGAACGTTTGGTGCCGTTAGGAGAAGAAGCGCTGGAGTGGCTGGACAATTATTTAAAGCATGGACGTCCGGCAATAACGGATAAAAGCAGCCCCTGGATATTTGTTACGCAACGTGGCTCGTTATTAACACGTCAGGCATTTTGGTACAGATTAAAGCATTACGCCGAAGAAGCCGGCATTTACGCACATTTGTCGCCGCACACTTTACGCCATGCTTTTGCCACGCATTTGCTGAACCATGGCGCCGACTTACGTGTCTTACAGCTACTGTTAGGTCACAGTGATTTATCTACCACACAAATTTATACCCAGGTTGCACGTGAACGTCTGCAGGCCTTACATGCTCAGCATCACCCGCGAGGCTAATTGCATTTTGGCTGGTAACAGGGTAGGGTTCGGACAGTTAATTTAAGAGGTATTTATGCGCAATTTAATGTCTGTAGTTGGATTAGTCGGGCTGGTCGGCGCAAGTTTCAGTGCGCCGGCTATTAGTGCGGAACAAAGTGAAGTCGACACCCAGCACCTGAATAAAATTGGTATTGAAGTGTTGTCCACAGAGCCCGGTGAAATTGACGGCTATGTCCGTGCGGTGACTAATCAGGGCATGTTTTATGTGTCAGATGATGGTGAACGGCTGATTAGCGGCAATGTGTTTGATATAACCGGCAGTGAACCGGAAAACTTAAGTGAAGCGGGTATGGCTAAAGTTCGTCTGAAAATGCTGAAAGGTTTTGAAAACGATATGATCGTGTACCCGGCTGAGGACGAGAAATATCAGGTAACGATTTTTACAGACACTACCTGCGGTTATTGTCAGCGCTTGCACGAAAACATGGACAGCTATCACGCACAGGGCATTACCATAAAATACCTGGCCTTTCCCCGTGGTGGTATGAGTAGCAAAGGCGGGCAGCAGCTACAGACGGTTTGGTGTGCGGATGACAAAAAAGCGGCCATTACCGCCTTTAAAGAAGACGAAAATTACAGTGGCGACTTAAGCTGTTCCAATCCGGTTGCGGAGCACTACCAACTCGGTAAATCGTTTGGGGTAAGCGGTACTCCCGCTATTGTTCTGCCCGACGGTCGTTTAGTGCCGGGAGCGCTACCTGCATCACGTTTAATTGCTGAAATTAAAAAAGGTGAGTCACAGTAATTCATGAGTGATTATGAAATACGTCGTTATCAAGTCGTTGACGATGACTTTTTGCCGCAACAAATACCGCCTTTGTTGCGGCAAATTTATGCCCGCCGGGGTGTCCGTCGTGCTGACGAATTATCTTTGAAAGCCTCCGGTTTACTCCATTTCTCTTCGTTAAGAGATATCGATAAAGCCGTTGAACTGCTGCTAAATGCGTTAAAAAATCAAGAAAAGGTTTGTATTTGCGGTGATTTTGATGCCGACGGCGCAACCAGTTCGGCATTAATGGTGTCGGCCCTGCAGGCCTTTGGTCTGCAGCAAGTGGGTTATCGTGTACCAAATCGAATGACTGACGGCTATGGCCTGTCTGTTGCCATGGTAGAACAACTGGCCGTAGAGAATGTGCAGTTAATTGTGACTGTCGATAACGGTATTGCAGCGCATGACGCCATTGCACTTGCTCGTGAAAAGGGCATACAAGTGCTGGTTACTGACCACCATTTACCACCTGAAGAACTGCCTCCGGCTAATGCGATAGTGAACCCGAATCAGCACGGCTGTGAGTTTCCAAGCAAAAATTTAGCCGGTGTGGGTGTGGCGTTTTATGTTCTGCTTGCGTTGCGCTCAGCGTTACGTGAACAAGGTGTTGAGCCACTACCTAACCTGGCTGACTGGCTGGATCTCGTTGCTCTTGGCACTGTAGCTGATGTTGTGCCGCTGGATTATAACAACCGCGTATTGGTGCAACAGGGTATAGCCCGTATTCGTAAAGGTATGAGCCGCCCAGGAATTAAGGCGTTGCTGGAAGTTGCGAACCGTGATGCCAGTCAGCTGGCTGCCAGCGACTTAGGTTTTGCTCTGGGTCCGAGAATCAATGCTGCAGGCCGTTTAGACGATATTGGGCTGGGAATAGAATGCTTGTTAGCGGGTGAAACCCGGGCGCAGCAGTTAGCGCAGCAACTTAACGATTTAAACCAGCAACGTAAATCAATTGAAACGGAAATGCGCGAGCACGCTGAAAGCGCTGTCGCAAAGTTGCGCTTTGATCAGGGACAGGTGCCTGATTTAGTCACTTTGTATCAGCCGGACTGGCATGCGGGTGTTATCGGTATTGTCGCGGGCAGGGTAAAAGAGCAGGTGAACCGTCCGGTTATTGCGTTAGCCAACGATGACGATGAATTCCTAAAAGGCTCCGCACGTTCGGTCAGTGGTCTGCATATGCGAGACTTACTGGAACGTGTTCATAGTCTTGAGCCGGGCATTATGGAACGTTTCGGGGGACATGCCATGGCCGCCGGCTTAACCATGAAAAAAGAAAATCTGGCGCGCTTTTCTGAACTGGCGGAGCAAGTTGCGTCGGAGTGGTTGTCAGAAGAACAGAAGCAACGTGTGTTCTGGTCTGATGGCGAACTCACAACACTGCAACTTTCGCAGGACAGTGTGAATATGCTGCAAAGTGCAGGTCCCTGGGGTCAGCAGTTTCCCGAGCCTATGTTTGACGGCCAGTTTGAATTGGTGGATCAGCGCATTGTCGGAGAGCGACATCTAAAATTGGTGGTGCGTCATCCGCAAGGCGAATTATTAGATGCGATTGCCTTTAACGTCGATACACAACAATGGCCGGCGCGGCAGGCCTCCGTTGTTGAACTTTTATACAAGCCACAGCTTAATCACTTCCGCGGACGCACAAACGTTCAGTTGTTGGTGGAGCAAATCCGCGCAATACGTTAAACTACGCCCCTTTTAGAATTAACAGAATTAGGTAGTCGCATGTTTGAAACTAACGCAACCTACAACAACATCAAAGAAATGCGTGAGCGTAGTAATTCGCTTAGGGGGTATCTTTGACTACGATGCTAAGTTAGAGCGTCTGGAAGAAGTTACTCGTGAGATGGAACAGCCCAATGTGTGGGATGATCCACCCAAGGCGCAAGCCTTAGGTAAAGAGCGTGCGGCATTAGAGCAAGTGGTACAAACCCTGGATAAACTTCAGCAGGGGCTGGATGATGTCGAGGGTCTTGTTGATCTTGCGGTAGAAGCAGAGGACGAAGACACTTTTAACGAAGCTCATGAAGAGCTGTCCGGTTTAGTGAAACAGCTGGAAGCTTTAGAGTTTCGTCGTATGTTTTCAAAAGACAACGACTCGGCAGACTGCTACCTGGATATTCAGTCAGGCTCCGGCGGAACCGAAGCTCAGGACTGGGCTAATATGCTGCTACGCATGTATTTGCGCTGGGCAGAAGCGCATGACTTTAAAGCGGAAATTACTGAGCTGTCAGAAGGCGATGTCGCTGGTATAAAATCGGCCACGGTACGTGTGGTCGGAGAATACGCCTACGGCTGGCTGCGTACTGAAACCGGTGTGCACCGTTTGGTACGTAAATCCCCCTTCGACTCAGGTAATCGCCGCCATACATCTTTCGCTTCGGTTTTTGTTTACCCGGAAGTAGACGACGACATTGATATTGAGATTGATCCGTCTGACCTGAGGGTAGATACCTATCGGGCATCGGGTGCCGGTGGTCAGCACGTTAACCGTACCGATTCTGCGGTTCGTTTAACGCACGAACCAACAGGCATTGTGGTGCAATGTCAGAGTGACCGTTCGCAGCACAAGAACCGCGACTCAGCAATGAAACAGCTGAAAGCGAAATTGTACGAATTTGAATTACAGAAACAGAACGAAGAGAAACAGGCATTAGAAGACTCAAAAGCTGATATCGGCTGGGGCAGTCAAATTCGCTCTTATGTTCTGGACGATGCGCGTATCAAAGATTTACGTACGGGTATCGAAAACCGTAATACCCAGGCTGTGCTTGATGGCGCACTTGACCCGTTTATTGAAGCCAGCTTGAAAAGCGGGCTGTAAGTTTAATTTAAGTATCCCGACAGAGGAAAATCGATAATGACTGATAAATCGCAGGCACCTGAAGTAGACGTAAACGAACAGATCGCGCAGCGAAAGGCGAAACTGTCGGCGCTTCGCGATAAGGGTATCGCATTCCCGAACGATTTCCGTCGGGACTCGTTAGCTGCTGACTTACACGCTGAATACGATAATCTGAGTAAAGAAGAGCTGGCAGAAAAAGGCATTCGCGTGAAAGTTGCCGGCCGTATGATGACCCGCCGTATTATGGGGAAAGCCAGTTTCGCAACCATTCAGGATATGAGCGGAAAAATTCAACTGTATGTTGCCCGCGACAATCTGCCTGAAGGTTATTACAACACGGAATTTAAAAAATGGGATTTAGGCGATATTCTCGGCGCCTCTGGCACCTTGTTTATTACCGGAACCGGTGAGTTAAGCGTGCAAGTTGACGAAGTACGTTTGCTGACTAAAGCACTGCGTCCTTTGCCGGATAAATTCCATGGCTTGTCAGATCAGGAAATGCGCTATCGTCAGCGTTATCTGGACCTGATTACCAACGAAGAGTCTCGCAGTACTTTCATGGCTCGCTCTAAAATCATTGACTATATTCGTCGTTTTTTAAGTGACCGTCAGTTTCTGGAAGTTGAAACTCCTATGATGCAGGCGATTCCGGGCGGCGCCGCAGCTCGTCCTTTCAGCACGCACCATAACGCACTGGATATGGAGCTGTTTTTACGTATTGCACCAGAACTTTACCTGAAACGTTTAGTCGTTGGTGGTTTTGAGAAGGTGTTCGAAATTAACCGTAATTTCCGTAATGAAGGTCTCTCCACACGCCATAACCCAGAGTTTACTATGCTGGAGTTCTACTGGGCGTACGCGGATTATCACGACTTAATGGATTTAACCGAGCAGATGTTACGCGGCGCGGCTGAGTCGGTCTTAGGCTCTGCTCAGTTTACCAGCCAGGGCGTGGATTATGATTTCGGTAAGCCGTTTGAGCGCATGACAGTGTTGGAAGCTATTGTTAAGTACATGCCGGAAGTGAGCCTTGAGCAGCTTAATGACATGAATACAGCAACTGAAATTGCCGAGCAGGTTGGTGTCAGTGTTAAGCCGTCATGGGGCTTAGGTAAAGTTCAGATCGAAATTTTTGAGACTGTTGCTGAGCATCGTTTAATTCAGCCTACCTTTATTACTGCGTACCCGGCTGAAGTTTCACCGTTGGCTCGTCGTCACGACGACAATCCGTTTGTGACCGACCGGTTTGAATTCTTTGCCGGTGGTCGTGAGTTGGCGAATGGTTTCTCGGAGCTTAACGATGCTGAAGATCAGGCTGAACGTTTTCGCGAGCAAGTTGAACAGAAAGAAGCGGGCGATGATGAAGCCATGTTCTACGACGAAGATTATGTCACCGCACTGGAACACGGTATGCCGCCAACAGCCGGTCAGGGCATTGGTATTGACCGTCTGGTAATGTTGCTAACGGATTCTGCGTCTATTCGCGACGTATTATTGTTCCCGCATATGCGCCCAAAAGCGGATTAATTACCTCTCTGAAACAAAAAAACCCGGCTTATTAGCCGGGTTTCTTTTATCAAAAACAGCGCTTAGTGATCTTCGCCGTCAGTGTGAACGTGACCGTGCTCAAGTTCTTGCTCAGTCGCTTCACGAACTTCAATAACTTCTACGTCAAAGTTGAGGTTAACACCGGCCAGTGGGTGGTTACCGTCAACAGTCACTTCGTCGTCTTTTACTTCAACGATAACAACAGACTGTTCGCCTTGATCCGTGCTGGCACGGAACTGCATGCCAGGCTGTACTTCGTTTTCGCCGAACAGGTTACGTGGTACAGTCTGGATTAAGCCGTCATGACGTTCGCCATAAGCTTCTTCTGGTTTAACTTCTGCAGTGAAGCTATCGCCAACTTTTTTGCCTTCCAGTGCATTTTCCAGACCAGGAATCAGCATGCCACGACCGTGGATGAAGTTCAGTGGGCTGCCATCTTTAGACTGGTCCAGCGTCTGGCCATCTTCCGTTTTAACGGCATAGTTGATAGCCACGACTTTGTTTGGTGCAATGGTTTCGCTCATAAATTTAACCTAATTGATAAGGCAGTGAGTGTATTTCCAGAAGACTTGCGTCGTCATCCCGGACTCGTATAGCCGTGTCAGTGTCTATGTCACTGGGTAAAACAGCTAATAAGTCCACTTGGGTGTCGGTGCGGTTCACTGCCATAATGACCGTACCTGCACGACGCCAGTTCTCGCCAATGGCTTTCTCTAATTGCGTACCAGCAGTAACTTGAGCCGTTACTTTACCGGATAAGCGAAAGAGCGCCCGTTTCTGTTTGCCCAAATATTTCATCCGGGCAATAGTCTCCTGGCCGATATAACATCCTTTGTCAAAACTGATTCCATCCCACACCTGCAAATTCATCATTTGCGGGACAAACGCCTGGATGTTCTCAGACGTAAGTTGTGGACGAACCCGTTCAATTTCCAACGCATCCCAGTAAGGTTGCGGATAATCCGTAGAAATTGGCTGTTGGCTGAGTAACAGATATTGGTCGGGACTGGTCCCAACCTGCATTACCCGGCCATCAAATTCTGCTGCAACGCTGGCTGCTTTGCTACCGAAAACACCGGCTATGCTCCAGTCGTCGCTTACATCTTCAATAGTGACTTTACTAAAGACACCGAATTTCTTTAATTGTGCCAAAGAGCCTTCAATTGCACTGCGATGCATAATTAAAAAAACGGCGTCGTCTTCGCGATAAAGCCAGAAGATGCTAAACGCTTTTCCGGTTTGATCGCAATGTGCGCCATATAAGCAATTATCCTGGTCGAGTTTGCGTAAATCACATGTCAGCTGACCCTGTAAAAAACTGTCAGCATCTTCGCCAGAAACCGAGAGGATACCATAGTCCGTCAGTTGAACGGAAAGGTGATCCTGATTTGCGTCAGTAAAATGCTGCGTTAACTCAACCACAATGACTCCTTATTAAATGGCTTACGTGGTAATATTAGGGCACATTATCGAATTACAAGGGCAATTGCTGCGGAGATTTTATGTTGCCGTTAAAACAGTCAGAAGAAGCACTAAAAGACAAGCGTCGTTTACGTTGGGCGTGCCGCCGGGGCATGCTGGAGCTGGATGTATTATTTGAACCTTTTGTTGATCAGGCTTACGACGAACTAAGTGAAGAACAAAAAGCGGTATTTCGCCGTTTAATTACCTGCGATGACCCGGATCTTTTTGCCTGGTTTATGGGTCACCAGAAGTGTGAAGACGAAGAACTTGCTGAAATGATTCGGTTTATGTTGTCACGCGTTAAGGTATAGACCCGCGCGGTGAACCCTGACAGTTATTTTCGTTTACAGCGACCTATGCGCGTGTTGTCTGTGTCAGCGTGCGGACGTTACTGGTGGTGGCTGGGTGAACGTTGTCAATTATTCAGCAAGGCACTGGTCGTAGGCGGTATGTTGGTTTTACTGCCGCTTGCCTATAAAACAGAAAAAGGTCAGGAAAAGCGGCACTGGCTCCGGGTTTGGTGGTTTCAGTTGTCAAAGGCGCAGCAGATAAAACTGCGGCGCCAGTTACAACAGCTGTCAGAGCCTTAACTTTTCGGTGTCAGCACCGTAGGCTGAGGATCCGGCAATGTGTCAGGGTAGTCCAGAGTATAATGTAAGCCGCGACTTTCTTTACGACTAATAGCGCTTCGTACAATAAGCTCTGATACCTGCACTAAGTTACGTAACTCCAGTAAATTGTTACTCACGCGGAAGTTCGAGTAATACTCGTGAATTTCGCGCTGTAGCAACTGAATTCGATGAAGAGCCCGTTCCAGACGTTTGGTGGTACGTACAATACCCACGTAGTCCCACATAAACAGACGTAGCTCATGCCAGTTATGTTGAATTATAACTTCCTCGTCGGAATTGCCTACCTGACTTTCATCCCAGCCAGGAATATGATTTAAGGCCTTCTGATGAGGGCGCTTAGATAAAATATCTTTAGCCGCCGCACGGGCGAAAACCAGACATTCCAGCAGCGAGTTACTAGCCATGCGATTGGCTCCGTGCAGACCTGTGCAGGCAACCTCACCAACAGCATACAAGTTGGGTAAATCGGTCGCTGCGTTCATATCGGTTTTAACACCGCCACAGGTGTAATGGGCCGCAGGAACAACCGGCATCGGCTGTTTGCTGATATCAATACCCAGCGACAAGCATTTTTCCATAATGGTAGGGAAGTGATGCTGAATAAAGTCTTTCGGTTTATGAGAAATATCCAGATACATGCAGTCAGCACCCAAACGCTTCATTTCAAAGTCGATAGCTCGGGCAACCACGTCGCGCGGAGCCAATTCAGCAGACTCATGAAAGTCCGGCATAAAACGAGTTCCGTCGGGCCGTTTCAGCAAAGCGCCTTCGCCACGCAAGGCTTCGCTTAATAGAAAACTCTGCGCGTTGGGGTGAAATAAACAGGTTGGATGGAACTGATTAAATTCCATATTGGCCACACTGCAGCCTGCGCGCCAGGCCATGGCAATACCGTCGCCGCTGGCAATATCCGGGTTACTGGTATACTGATATACCTTACTTGCACCGCCCGTAGCCAATACCACACAGCCTGCCGCAACGGTTTCCACTTGTTCTTTCTGACGGCTCCAGACATAAGCTCCATAGCAACCGTCAGGTTTACCGATACGAGAACCCGTGATCAAATCGACCGCGTTGTATCGTTCCAGCACCTGAATATTTGGATGCTCCATTGCTTTTTTCTGCAATGTTGTCTGTACCGCTTTGCCGGTGGCATCTGCTGCGTGCAGAATTCGTCGATGACTGTGACCGCCTTCACGGTTCAGGTGGTACGCTGGGTTGCTGTCTTTAGACTCGACTTGATCAAAACCCACGCCGGCATCAATCAGCCATTGCAGACTTGCGCGCGCGTTTTCTGTGGTAAACTTAACGGCTTCGGGATCGCAAAGGCCGGCGCCGGCAATTAAGGTATCCTCGATGTGACTCTCAATACTGTCGTTTTCGTCGAATACTGCGGCAATGCCGCCTTGCGCGTAAAAGGTTGAGCCTTCAGTCAGCGGGCCTTTACTTAGTACCGTAACGTTTAAGTTATCGGCCAACTGTAAAGCGGTAGTTAATCCCGCGGCTCCCGAACCAATAATCAGTACATCGCATTGATAATTTGCAACAGGTTCCATAAAGTACTCAATGTGAATTTTGAACGATTTTACGCATTTGACGATATTTTTGCGAACTTTTTACATGCGGCTCTGTCACAGTCAGTAAGAAACAGGACGGGCCGCCAGTTCCAGCAGTTCCTGGGTTAAGGGAGAACAGGCTCGGATGAGCGAACAGGTGAGTGACCAACAGCTGGTCGAAAGAGTACAACAAGGTGATAACCGAGCTTTTGATCTGCTGGTAAAAAAGTATCAGCATAAAGTCATGAGTTTGATATCGCGTTATGTCAAACAACAGGGCGACGTAGCTGATGTTGCACAGGAAGCGTTTATAAAAGCGTATCGGGCGTTACCGAACTTCCGTGGCGACAGTGCCTTTTATACCTGGCTGTACCGAATTGCGGTGAATACGGCGAAAAACTATTTAGTTTCGCAAGGTAGAAAACCGCCCGCATCTGACATTGATGCAGAAGACGCAGAGTTTTATGAAGGAGCCGGTGCGCTAAGAGACAGCGCCTCTCCGGAAAGGCAAATGCTCTCTGATGAGATTCGAGATGTGGTATTAAAAACAATTGATGAATTGCCGGATGATTTACGTCGGGCAATTACTTTAAGGGAAATTGAAGGTCTCGGTTACGAGGAAATTGCGCTAGAAATGGATTGTCCTATAGGTACTGTCCGCTCTCGCATCTTTCGCGCTCGGGAAGCAATAGATAATCAACTCCGACCGTTGCTGGAACGGTAAACTAACAGAGGGGCATCTATGTCTCGGAATAAATCAGAATCAACATCCGCGCTGTTTGATGAACAACTCATCAATGCCGATGAAATTGAAGCACTGTTGCAAGATGAACAGGCTCAGCAGGAGTGGCACCGTTACAGTGTTATTCGCGCGGCAATAAAAGGTGACTTAAACTCGGATATCAGCCTTGATATTAGCGAGCGTGTTCGTGTTAGCGTAAGCCAGGAGTCCAATGTCGTTAAGCCAGGTTTTGGTCGCTCTAAGAGCCAGAATAAAGCGGCTTCACGTTGGTTCCAGCCTTTCGCCAAAGTTGCCGTTGCAGCAAGTGTGGCCGTGGTTGCGGTGATGACAGTGCAAACTTATCAGCAACCCGCGACACCCGATGGTAGCAGCGCAGAACCTACTCTGCTGACCAGCCCCATTGGTGGTGGCCGTGAGCCGGTGAGCTTGAATCGTGTTGAGCCAATGTCGCAAATCAGCGATCAGCAAAGACGCCGTCAGGTTCAGTCATACCTGATTGATCATCAACAACAATTGATGTTGCAGCAGAAAACAGAGCAAGCAGAAAAAGATGAGCAGTCAGAGCAGGAGCTCAACAAAGGTAATTAAGGCTATGATAACTCGGTTGTATCGGTCTATTTTATGTGGCGCTGTTTTATTCGCCAGCACCTTCTCGGTAAGCGCACAGCAGACTAACGAACCAGCAGAAAGTGGCGCTGACTGGTTCAACCGTATGGCAGAAGCTTTAACTGAACTGAATTTTGAGGCTTCTTTAGTTCATGTACATGGTGATCAAATTGAGCCTTATCAGTGGCTACAGGGCAACGATCCGGAGACAGGAAGTACCGAACTGTTAATTCAAATGAACGGTCCGGACTTTCGCATCTTAAGAGTGGATAACAAGGTTGCCCACTTTAATACCTCATCCAGTAATTACGCGCTAGAGTCTGATACTATTACCGCTATCTTTCCGGCCGCATTTTCTCAACCCTTTGAGGGTCTTAGCCATAGTTATCAAGTTATGGTGGGTGGTGGTGCACGGGTTTTAGGTCGCAATGCGCAGCATATTCGTATTTTAAGCCGAGATAATCAACGTTACAGCTATGCACTATGGATTGACCGCAAGAACGGTATGCCGCTTAAAATGATCATGATGAATCAGTCCGGCGATGTTGTGGAGCAAATGCAACTAACCAGTTTATCGGTTCGTGATACCGCTCCCGAAATAACCAAAGAAATAAGCAATATTGAAATGCCACCGCTGTTAAAAGACCTCCGTGTGCAAAGTGCGATAAACTACAGTGTTGGGCCGCGGTGGGCACCGCGAGGATTCAAATTATTAAGCCAGCAAAGCCACACTCTCGTTGTTGACGCAACGCCGGTTGATCATTATTTGTTTTCCGATGGCCTCGCCGAATATTCTGTTTATGTGGCTGAGCTAACAGAAGGTATGGAAACCGATCTCGCGCTATCTTCTTCACACACTTTGTTCTCAAAGCGTTATAATAACTTTCTTGTGACAGTGGTGGGTCAGGTACCTTTAACCATGGCTCAACGCATAGCGGCGGAAGTTAAATAATGAAAGAAGTAGCAGAAGTAACCGCGGTTGATGGCAACCGCGTAACCGTTACCACCCAGTTAAAAACGGCCTGTTCGGGTTGCGCGCAGGTATCTAACTGTGGCGCTGGCATTTTAAGTAAAGTTTTTGCCGACCGAAATGCGCAGTTTACTGTGGTTACCGAACAAACGTTTAGTCCCGGCGACCAGGTGCAACTAGAAGTACCGGAAACCGCAGTAACACGTTTTGCTCTACTACTCTACGGTTTACCTATACTGACACTGTTGCTATTAGCTGTGCTACTGGAAAACACAGGCACGTTACCCGAAGGTTTTGTTATTTTATTGTCCTTTGCTGGCTTTGCTTTTACCTTCTGGGGACTAAAACGCTGGTTCCGTAAACGTGACATTCAAGTCAATGCAATGGTCAAACTGGAAACCGTCGCGGCTGAAGTTCAGCACTGAAACCCCTGAACTGTCATAAAGTCCTTTGTTCTTGCCGCTAACATGAGTATGATCGGGACTAATTTTTTAAGTTCCAGAATTCAGTTTTACAGAGGTATCATCAATGCCGAATAGGGCGTTCAAGCAAAGTAATATTCGTAACTTCTCGATCATCGCTCACATTGACCACGGTAAATCCACCTTGTCCGACCGCTTGATCCAGCATTGCGGTGGACTGACTGACCGTGAAATGGCTGAGCAAGTACTCGATTCCATGGATTTGGAGCGTGAGCGGGGTATTACGATTAAAGCGCAGAGCGTAACCCTTTATTACACGGCTAAAGATGGTGAAACCTATCAGTTAAACTTCATCGATACGCCAGGGCATGTTGACTTCTCTTATGAAGTCTCGCGTTCGTTGGCGGGTTGTGAAGGCGCACTGCTGGTTGTTGATGCAGCTCAGGGTGTTGAAGCGCAGACTTTGGCAAACTGTTATACCGCTATTGAAATGGACCTGGAAGTTGTTCCGGTATTGAACAAAATTGACTTGCCGCAGGCCGATGCTATGGGCGTTGCACAGGAAATAGAGGACATTGTCGGCATTGAAGCTGTGGATGCGGTTCAGTGTTCGGCTAAAACTGGTTTAGGTATTGGCGACGTGCTTGAGCGCATTGTCCGGCAAATACCGCCGCCTAAGGGCGAACCAGAAGAGCCATTACAGGCACTGATTATTGACTCCTGGTTTGATAATTATCAGGGGGTTGTTTCTTTGGTTCGCGTGCGCAATGGAACGTTGCGTGCCGGCGAGAAAATGACAGTAATGTCCACTGGTCAGTCGTATCAAATTGATAAAGTTGGTTATTTTGACCCGAAACCTCACGAGACCGGCATTTTGCACACCGGCGAGGTGGGCTATGTTATTTCGGGTATCAAAGACATTCTGGGCGCACCGGTCGGTGACACCCTGACCAATACACGTAACCCGGCAAAAGAGCCGGTACCCGGCTTTAAAAAAGTAAAGCCTCAGGTTTACGCAGGTATGTTCCCAATCAGCTCAGAGGACTATGAGTCGTTTAGGGATGCTTTGGGTAAGTTGTCGTTAAATGACGCGTCACTTTTTTATGAGCCGGAAAATTCTGCTGCACTTGGTTTTGGTTTTCGTTGTGGTTTCCTTGGCATGCTGCACATGGAAATTATTCAGGAACGCTTAGAGCGTGAGTACGACATAGACCTGATTACCACTGCACCAACGGTTGTTTATGAAGTTGAAAAGACCGATGGCAGTATAGTCAAAGTGGATAACCCGGTGAACTTGCCAGCGGTTAACGATATTGAAACCATTTATGAACCTATTGTGGAAGCTAACATTTTGGTTCCGCAAGAGTTTCTGGGTAATGTTATTACCTTATGTGTTGATAAGCGTGGCGTACAAACGGCTATGGCTTATCACGGTAAACAAGTTGCGGTAACTTACGAACTGCCTATGGCAGAAGTGGTTATGGATTTCTTCGACCGGTTGAAATCGACCAGTCGTGGTTACGCTTCACTGGATTATCAGTTCAAGAAATTTGAACCTGCGGACATGGTTCGTGTCGATATACTGATTAACGGCGACCGGGTAGATGCGCTGGCAATGATCACCCACCGTGATCATGCTGAAGGGCGCGGCCGCCTGTTAGTTGATAAAATGCGTGAGTTAATTCCACGACAAATGTTTGATATTGCCATTCAGGCGACCATTGGCAACCATGTTATTGCGCGCTCGACGGTCAAGCAGCTGCGTAAAAACGTAACAGCTAAGTGTTATGGCGGTGACGTTAGTCGTAAGAAGAAGCTTTTACAAAAACAAAAAGAGGGTAAAAAGCGCATGAAGAACCTGGGTAACGTAGAAGTACCTCAGGAAGCCTTCCTTGCGGTTTTAAAAGTAGGCAAATAGGAAATGGCCAATTATTTTTCAATTATTTTAACCGTTATTACGGTTCTGTCCGGGTTGTTATGGCTTTACGATGCGCGAGTACTGAAGCCAAAGCGTAAAGCGGTTATTGCGGAGGTTGAGACAAAAACAACCAAGGCTTTAACCGACGAGCAAATTGACACTCTGGCGCCTCAGCCTAAACTTATGGAGCTGAGCGAGTCTATTTTTCCGGTTATTGCTTTAGTACTGGTGGTTCGTACATTGTTATACGAGCCGTTCCAGATACCGTCAGGCTCAATGATGCCGACGTTGCTGAAAGGTGATTTCATTCTGGTAGAAAAGTTTTCCTACGGTATTAAAGATCCGCTTTTTCAAAAGACGCTGGTGGATACCTCGTTGCCGGAACGCGGTGATATTGCGGTATTTAAGTACCCAGAAGAACCAAATATAGATTATATAAAGCGCATTATTGGCTTGCCCGGTGACCGTATTATTTACCGTGACAAGTCGCTTTATATTCAGCCCGCTTGCGCTGTTGGCGAGAAAGATTGTGAAGAAATGAAAGTGGTATCCACTGCGTTAAAAGCAGATGGTGAATATTTCTCCGGTTCGTCACCTTTACGCACTTATGACGAGCACTTAGGTGATGTAAACCACGAAATTCTTATCGACCCACGTGTTGCGCCGCGCACTATGCTTTATTTTAATCAGCCGGGCACACAGAAAGACGAGTGGGTGGTGCCGGAAGGCCAGTATTTTGCTATGGGTGATAACCGCGATAATTCTCGTGATAGCCGCTATTGGGGCTTCGTTGACGAAGAACTGCTGGTTGGCAAAGCGGTGTTCATCTGGATGAGTTTTGAAATGGATCGCAGTAGCGATAGTTGGTTGCCGTCGTGGGTTCCTACGGGAGTTCGATTTGAAAGGCTAGGGAGTATTGAGTGAGTTTGCCCAAACCACCTTTAACGGAACTGGAAAAAATTGTTGGTTATAGCTTTGAACAGCAGGATTTCTTGCGTCAGGCAATGACCCACCGTAGTGCTTCATCAACGCACAATGAACGCCTGGAGTTTCTGGGCGATTCTATTTTAGGTCTGGTAATAGCTGAAGCTTTGTATCAAAAATTTCCCAAAGTCGCAGAAGGCGATTTAAGCCGCATGCGCGCCGCGATAGTTTGTGGTCGTTCTTTGGCGAAGCTGGGTAAGAAAATGGGGCTAGGCGATTTTTTGTCGCTAGGCCAGGGCGAGTTAAAAAGCGGCGGTTATCGCCGTGAATCCATTCTTGCTGATGCAGTAGAAGCCATTATTGGTGCCATTTATCTGGACAGTGACATGGATACCATTCGGCAGGTCATTCTTAACTGGTTTGAACCCCAGTTAACCTTGATTGAGCCCGGCACTAGCCAGAAAGACCCAAAAACACGCCTGCAGGAGTTACTGCAGTCCCGTCAGAAGCCTTTACCTGAGTACGACGTGGTCGCTACGCAGGGGCAGGCGCATAATCAACAATTTACCGTAAACTGTTCTGTAGAAGGTATCGAAAGTCCTTTTAAAGGCACAGGTACCAGCCGCCGTAAAGCCGAACAGGCTGCAGCAACGGCCGCATTAGAACATTTGCAGGAGAGCGCATGACGCTGGATATAGAACTGGACGAGAATAAACACAGCGGCTTTGTCGCCATTGTTGGTCGTCCGAATGTGGGGAAATCCACACTGATTAATCGGTTGCTGGGGCAGAAAATCAGTATTACCTCGAATAAACCTCAGACCACCCGTCATCGTATTTTAGGCGTAGATACCGACGATGGCTGTCAGGCTATTTATGTCGACACGCCTGGTATGCACAAACAGGAACCTCGTGCGATAAACCGCGTGATGAACCAGACTGCATCCTCCGCCTTGAAAGATGTGGACCTAGTGCTTTTTGTGGTTGAAAACCTAAAGTGGTTAGAAGACGACAAAATGGTGCTGGAGAAAATTCAGCGCAGTAAAGTGCCGGTAGTGTTATTGGTTAATAAAGTTGACCAATTGAAAGACAAAGAGCGCTTATTACCGCACTTGCAGTGGCTGAATGAACAGCATAAGTTTGATGCTATTCTGCCCATATCGGCAACACACGGCGACAATGTTGACGAGCTAAGAAAAATTGTTCGTTCGCATTTGCAGCCAGGCTACCACTATTATCCGGAAGACTACGTAACGGACCGTTCTGTGCGCTTTATGGCGGCAGAAATTGTGCGTGAAAAGCTTATGCGTTTTACCGGTGACGAACTGCCGTATGAAACGACAGTGGAAATTGAGCAGTTTGGTCAGTCTGAAAAAGGCACCACTCATATTCATGCCTTAATACTGGTTGAACGCGAAGCGCAGAAGCGGATGATTATCGGGCAGGGTGGCAGCAAACTGAAAACCATAGGCACCGAAGCCCGGCGCGATCTAGAAAAACTGCTGGACAACAAAGTCATGATGAAACTTTGGGTGAAGGTAAAATCTGGTTGGTCGGACGACGAACGAGCCTTGAAAAGTCTGGGCTACCGGGAAGATTAATCGGTGGCGCAGCGGGCACTGGTGTTGCATCGTTGGGACTATCAGGAAACCAGTCTCATTCTGGATCTGTTCACTGAAGATAAGGGACGGGTTCGGGTGGTGGCAAAAGGCGCTAAGCGCCCGAAAAGCCCCTGGCGCGGTTTAGCACAACCTTTTATGCCACTGTTGGCCGAGTTTCAGGGGCGCAGCGACTTAAAAACCTTAACCTTGCTGGAGCCGCAGCAGACAACCCAAAAGCTGCTGTTGCAGGGCGATAAACTCTACAGTGGCTTTTACCTCAATGAGTTAATTCAACGGCTGGTGCCGGCAGAAGCTGAAGCCCCCGAGCTTTTTGAAAGCTATTTGTCAGCCTTACAAAACATGACCAACAGCGAGCGTGTAGAGCCTGCTTTGCGTCAGTTTGAATGGCAGTTATTGCAGCATTTAGGAGCGGCATTTGACTGGCATTATGACGCCGACACCGGTAATGTGCTGTCCGACTCGAAGTGGTGCTATTTTATTCCCGATCATGGCTTTGTGACCCAAGCCAGAGACAATCAACAACGAGCGTATTCGGTGGTGGATATTCAAAAACTGGCCGCGTGGGATGTTGACGACGAAAACCGCTTAAGACTGCTAAAATATATTATGCGTGACGCCTTAGCGGTTTACTTAGGTGATAAACCGCTGCGCAGTCGTGAATTGTTCCGAGGCACTAAGCGTCAGTGAATTACGAAGAACTAGCCGAAAGCGAAAGGAGCTGAATAATGAAAGGTTTACGCCTGGGCGTTAACATTGACCATGTGGCCACGTTGCGTAACGCGCGTGGAGTTCGTTATCCCGACCCGGTAGCTGCGGCAGCTATTGCCGAACAAGCTGGTGCCGACGGCATTACCATTCATTTGCGTGAAGACCGCCGCCACATTACTGACCGCGACGTTGCCATGCTGAAGCAGACACTGAACGTTCCCATGAATCTGGAAATGGCTGTTACCGAGGAAATGCTCGATATAGCGATAAAGACGCAGCCTACTTACAGTTGTCTGGTACCGGAAAAACGCCAGGAACTGACTACGGAAGGTGGCCTGAATGTTGCCGGTCAGTTAGAAACCATCACCGATGCCACTCGTCGCTTAAGTGATGCCGGTATTCAGGTGTCGTTGTTTATTGACGCCGACCATGAGCAAATAGACGCCGCTAAAAAAGCCGGTGCACCCATTGTGGAGTTACACACAGGGCAATACGCTGAGGCCGAAACTGAAGAGCAGCGTACTGTTGAACTGGCACGCTTAATGGAAGCGTCAGAATACGCGCATTCTATTGGTTTGCAGGTGAATGTAGGTCACGGTCTGCACTATCACAACACATTAGAAGTGGCGGAAATTCCACAAGTTTGTGAACTGAATATTGGTCATTCGATTATTGCCCGTGCGGTATTGGTTGGCTTGGATCAGGCTGTGCGCGATATGCGCAATATTTTAGATAAGGCACGCTAATGGCAATTTGGGGCTTAGGTACTGACATTGTTGAAGTAACCCGTATAGAGCAGTCGTTAGCGCGTGGCAACAGTTTAGTGAAACGCGTGTTAACACCAAAAGAACAGGAAGAAATGACAGCCTCGGTTGACGAAGCTGCTTTTCTGGCCAAACGTTTTGCTGCCAAAGAAGCCTGCTCCAAAGCTTTTGGTCGTGGTATTTCTGCCGGATTGTCTTTTCAGCATATGCAGGTAGTGCATAACGAATACGGTAAACCGGAGTGGCATTTCACCGAAACCGCCGAACAATGGATAAAAGAGCAGGGCATTACTGGCAGTCATTTATCCATTAGTGACGAAAAGCACTACGCGGTAGCAACGGTTATTTTAGAAACAGATTAGAAATAAATCAGGTAAAGCAAAACCAACATGGCGCAATTTTTTAAGCCGCAGAAGCGCAATAAGTCTGTAAGTAAAACCCTAAAAGGTCAGGTGTCAGCACTTGACCATCAGGCGCGTGCGGTTGTACGTGCAGTTATAAAAGGCCAGCCCACTCGTTTTATTATGGGCGCCTTGCCGGGCGAGGTTATAGAATACAAAACTGCCGGCAAACACAGTGGTCATTTAGAGCGTATTCTGGAGCCCAGTAGCGACCGTCGCGAAGCGCCTTGTCAGTATTATGCTAGCTGTGGAGGTTGCGACTTTCAGCACATAGACGAGCAAAAACAGCTGGCTCATAAGCGGCAAGTGGTGGAAGAGCTGTTTCAGAAGTTTGGCGTATTTAATCCCCAAACCAGCAGTCTGCCGTGGCAGGAACCGCTGGTCAGCGAACCGATGCGTTACCGTCGCAGAGTGAGGCTGGCAACGCGCTGGCTGGGCAAAGAGCAAAAGCTGCTAATTGGTTTCAGAGAAGCGCAAAGCCACCATATTGTGCCCATAGAAGATTGCCTGGTAGCCGATGAAATTCTGCTGCACTGCGTAAATACCCTATACCCGTTATTAAATACATCGACTGTTGCCAGCAAGCTGGGCCATATTGAAGCAATAAACACCAACACGCCCGTTATTTTGCTGCGTATCACGGAAGCGCTGCCGGGTGATGCTATGCAGGCGTTGCAGGAGTGGCAAACGGTCAATAAAACCAATATTTGGTTACAGAGCGAGAATGATCTGCAGCCTTTAGCCGGTGCTGCAATGCCTTTTGATACTAGCATCGACGGCGACAAGCTGTATTTTCAGCCGGGTGACTTTCTACAAGTTAACGGCGGTATTAACCAGCGCATGGTGCAACAGGCTATGGACTGGCTGAAGCCAGAAAAAACACAGCGCGTGTATGACTTTTTCGCCGGTATTGGTAACTTCAGTCTGCCGTTGGCGCGCCGGGCACAGTCGGTACTGGCGGTAGAAGGTGTTTACCGTATGGCCGAGCAGACGCGCATTAACGCCGAAAGCAACGGTATGGATAACCTGAGTTCACTTAGCGCTGACTTAAACGAAATAACTGCTTCAGACTTAGGCAAACCCGCTGATTTGTGGTGTTTAGATCCTGCCAGACCAGGAGCTGAAGGTGTGGTGAAGTTGCTGCATAAGCTGAAGCCCGAACACAGACCACAACGCATTTTGTATGTTTCCTGCGCACCGGATACTTTGGCGCGGGATATTGCCGGCATGCTAACCGAAAGCAAGGGCTGTAATTACCGCATAATTGGCCTGAGTACAGTTGACATGTTTCCGCAAACGCATCACATTGAAACTATGGTTTGTCTGGAGAGAGCGTCGTAAATCATGGTCCATGTACGCAGTACCCACGTGGATGACCCCAAATACAAAGACAGTGAACAGCACTGGCTGAACGCTGTGAGTGATCCTGAGCCGTTAGAAAGTACTTTTCAGCAACTGAAGCAGCAGTTTCCTGAGGAAGCTGAAGCCTTGCTGAAAGGCCAGGAAATGGTCGAAATACTGGCACCGCTAAAGCTGGATGCCGAATCCTTGCTGGCGGCGTTATACGTGCCATTGCTGGAAGCAGGCAAGCTCGATTTAGACAAAATCACCGGTAAACAGTCGAAAACCTTGATTGTGCTGCTGCGTAACGTACAGCAAATGCAAAGTATAGGTGACTTACAACACTTCCAACACGGTCAGCCAGACGGCAGCCAGATAGACAATGTGAGACGCATGTTACTGTCTATGGTGGAAGATGTGCGCGCGGTGCTGATAAAACTGGCCGAACGCATTTGCTACCTGCGCGAAGTGAAGAAAGCCGACGAAGAAACCCGGGTACTGGCCGCTAAAGAGTGCGCGGAAATATACGCGCCGCTGGCTAACCGGTTAGGCATAGGGCAGCTGAAGTGGGAACTGGAGGACATTTCTTTCCGTTACCTGCATCCTAAAACCTACAAAACCATTGCTCAGCGTTTAGATGAGCGCCGTACCGACCGCGAACTCTACATAGATAACTTTGTGTCAGGTTTGCAGGAGTCACTGAAGCAGCAGGGTATTGATGCCGATGTCTATGGTCGCCCCAAACATATTTATTCTATTTGGCGCAAAATGCAGAAAAAGCATCTGCAGTTTGACCAGCTGTTCGACATTCGCGCCGTACGTATTCTGACGCATAACCTGAAAGACTGTTACGCCGCACTAGGCGTTGTGCATTCCAGTTGGCGCCATATTGCGTCCGAGTTTGACGACTACGTGGCAACGCCTAAACCGAACGGCTACCAGTCCATACATACCGTGGTTATTGGTCCTGAACACAAGAACGTTGAAATTCAGATACGCTCGCACGACATGCACGACGACGCCGAGTTGGGCGTGGCCGCGCACTGGATGTACAAAGAGGGCGCAGCCGCCGGTAAACGCCACGGTTTTGAAGACAAAATAGCCTGGCTGCGTAAGCTACTGGCCTGGCACGAAGACATGGCCGGCAGCGAAACTCTGGTAGATGAAATTCGCTCGCAGGTGTTTGAAGACCGTGTGTACGTGTTTACCCCGAAGGGCGAGGTAGTGGATTTGCCCATGGGCTCAACCCCGCTCGATTTTGCTTACTACATTCACAGTCAAGTAGGGCATAAGTGCATTGGCGCTAAAATCGACAGCCGCATTGTGCCTTTTACTTACCAGTTGCAAAACGGTGACCGGGTTGAAATTCTGACTCAGAAAAACGCCCAACCACGGCGCGACTGGTTAAATCCGCAACTGGGTTACCTGCATTCGTCACGGGCACGAGCCAAGGTTCACACCTACTTCAAAAAAGAAGACCGGGAAAAGAACCTGCAGGCCGGTAAAGAGTTACTGGAAAACGAACTGCAGAAGTATCAACTGCATGTGCAGGATGCCAACAAAGCGGTCGAGCGCTTTAACGTGCCGACGTTGGACGATTTGTTAGCCGCTATTGGCGCTGGCGACGTTCGCTTGCACCAGGTGGTGAACTTCCTGAAACCGCAGGAAACCGAAGCCGACAAAGTAGAGCGCTTAACTAAGCGTCGTAAAGCCAAGCAGTCACCAAAAACGCCGAAGTCGGACGTAACGGTAGAAGGCATTGGTAACCTGATGATGCACTTTGCTAACTGCTGTGAACCGCTGCCGGGTGAGCCTATTACCGGGTTTATTACTCAGGGGCGGGGCGTGTCCGTGCACCACAGCGACTGCGATCAACTGAAGCATTTATTGCACCAGCACCCCGAGCGCGGTATTGAAGTGTCCTGGTCGGGGCATTCCAAACAGGAATACCGGGCAAGCCTGCGTGTGTCGGCTTTAGATCGTAATGGTTTGTTACATGACATTACCAGCGTGCTGTCGAATGAAAAGGCGGCGGTGGCGCAAATGGACAGCGAGAGCGATGCGCAGTCACAGTCGGCGACAGTAGTGTTAACTCTGACCGTAAAAGACAGCGACGCGCTCAGCCGCATTACAGACAGACTGCGCCAGGTTCATGGTGTTGAGCAAGTTCAGCGCATTACTTTAAAGCTTTAGTTGAAACAATAGAGGTACCTCAGTGAAAGGCATGCAACAACTGCAACAGGTTATGACTCAGTTACGCAACCCAGAAAGCGGCTGCCCCTGGGACTTAAAGCAGAACATGACCTCGTTAATTCCTTACACCATAGAGGAAACCTACGAAGTTGTGGATGCCATTCAGTCGGGTAACTGGCAGTCGATAAAAGATGAGCTGGGCGATTTACTGTTTCAGGTGGTGTTTTATGCTCAATTAGCGCGCGAAGAGCAGCAATTTGAGCTGGATGATATAGCTGTACATACCGCTGAAAAGTTGATAAACCGCCACCCGCATGTGTTCGGCACCGATGCGCAGCGCAATCTGTCTGACGCCGAAATTAAAGCCCAGTGGGAGCAGATAAAGCAGCAGGAACGTACAAAGAAAAATGCCAAAGGCTCTGTGTTTGACGACATACCCAGCCAACTGCCCAGTATTCTAAAAGCCGCCAAACTGCAAAAGCGTGCCGCGTCAGTAGGTTTTGACTGGACCGAAGCCGAACCGGTTTACGCCAAAGTTGATGAAGAGATTCAGGAAGTAAAAGAAGCCACCGACCAGGACCATATTGAAGAAGAAATTGGTGACTTATTGTTTGCCGTAGTTAACCTGGCCCGCCACAAACAAGTAAACCCCGAAGCCGCGCTGCAACGCGCTAACGACAAATTCAAAAGCCGTTTTCAGCATATAGAGCGAAGCCTGAGCGAGCAGGGTAAACACCCAACTGACTGCAACCTCGAGGAACTCGAAGCGCTCTGGCTGCAAGCTAAGAAGGCGTAAGGGCAAGCCTGCGATCGGAAATGCGGCTGAACCAGCGGTTCGGGTATTTCTATATTGAGTAAAAAAGTCTTACTACCCAGCCGGATACATATAAGCCGAGACCAAAAATTGTATGTGTTATTAAGCTCTGTAGTCGGGCAGAGGCTGGGTGTTGTGTTTTGGACGCTGCAATACCTGCTCCCATACCTGGCTGCATAATGAGAAAAGGGGCTAAAACGGTAGCTATACCGACTAGTAGTGCCGGGGTAATTGTCGGATTGTGAAGCCACGACTCTCCCCAAATAGTAATGAGTAACGCAGCAAAAATAGCGCCTATTATATAGTGCGCCGTCCATCCTATAAAATGCTCCCCGGTTACCTTACGGGACTTCGCAATGGCGTTATGTCTGAATTGACCGTGAGTCATGTGGGTAATCCAGCGCCCAACCATTCCATAGTTTGGAAGAGGGATACCAAGCAGCGATTTACGCACGATACTCCACAAATCCATCACTGCAGTTGCTCCAAACCCGATTAATACTATAACTAGAAAATTGCTCATAATTATCTCCTTTGTTCGTCTTGATTTTGAACCAATGACAGCGTACAACTTAAAGTTAACTTTAGGTCAAGAGGAATTTATGGATATTGCTAAGGTTGCCAAACTTTCTGGAGTTCCAGCTTCTACTTTGCGCTTCTATGAGGAGAAAGGACTGATCACTTCTGTCGGGCGGCAAGGGTTGCGTAGGGTTTTTAACGCGAACATACTCGATCAATTGGCATTGATCGCTCTTGGGCGGGCGGCAGGTTTTTCACTTGATGAAATTGCACGCATGATCGGCTCAAAGGGAAAACCCAATATAGATAGAGAGTTATTAGCGAATAAGGCCGATGAACTGGATAGAACGATTCAAAAGTTAACAGGAATGCGCGACGGCCTTCGACATGCTGCCGCTTGTTCCGCGCCAAGCCATATGGAGTGCCCGAAATTTCGTCGTCTGCTTGGATTAGCGGCAGATGGGGCATGGTCTAAATAACCGTTTCGCCAAAATAACAACCAACTTTCCGGTTCTTGCCTATCTTATCGGTGTTCACTGAAAATTAATTTCCTAAACCAAGATTGAAACTTTACTGCATAACCATAGTCAGTTATTTGCAGGAGTTACATTTTTTCAACAATATAAGATGTAATTCTACATTTGGTTTTTACAATTAGGATTCATTGTGAATAAAATAAAAATAATTTTACTAGCCAGCATTCTAACTCTGGCAACGGCATGCAGTAACATTCCACTTAGCACCATGATAAAACTGATGGATCTAAATCCTTTAGAGACTGATCCGAAGCAGTTGGTTGTTGCGGTAAAGGCCCCGGAAGGCGTTGACGTGCGCGATGGCGACGTGGTTATTGATTTTGATTTTCGAACTGACGATCCTGAATACAGTTTTAGTCATAATTTTCCGGTAATAATTAATGATGACTACCTCGTTCCTGATAACTTAAAAGAAGATATTGAGGACAACGAGAAAATAACGATCATGCAGTTATCAAAACAAGACGCACAGACAATGTATGAAGGGCAGAAAGCTGTAAAAGAGTATCGTAGTAAGAATGAGGCCGGAGGAGCTGGCAGTATGAACGTGAGACTAGTCTCTGCCTGCCGTGGCGATAACTTCTCATGGAGTAATTCAGAGTTGGATGTTTATTTAAAGACTCAAGACGATGAAGATTTTTTCTTGTTCCTTGAGGACATGGATATCACTAAATTAGACGGCGATATTCAGCGCAATATTAATGCTATTCCTAATTGTGGGGAGGCCGAGTAGGTGATCTGGATGTGTTCAAGAGTTATGAGTTAATGGGGAGGGTTAATGAACAGTATGGTTAAAAAGCCATGGTTTAAAATAGCTTTTATTGAGATTCTGGTTTGCTGTTTTCCGTTAGGAGTTTTTACCTTTATAAGCTTGGCGAAACGTGATTTTTCTTTGATGTTTTCGAGTTTTATTTTATTGATGATACTTTTCGCTGGCTATATTTTGTTTAAGAATTATCAGTTCGTGAGTCCATCAAGAAAATGAAATGGACTTCCCAGACTTTGCTAGACACTTTTAACGGTTACAATGTAACTAAAATGAGAGGTGTTTATGAGCAAAGGCAAACGGTATACCGAAGAATTTAAAATTGAAGCCGTCAAGCAGGTCACCGAGCGCGGTCACTCTGTTTATGACGTCGCTGATCGTCTGGGCATTTCCGTCAAGTCACTTTACGACTGGCGTGCTAAATATGGTCAGGACAATAAAACTAACCAATCCTCCGATGAACAACTGCGCATAGCGAAGCTTGAGGCTGAGCTAAAACGCGTTAAGGAGGAACGGGATATACTAAAAAAGGCCGCAAAGTACTTTGCAGGCGAGTCCGAGTAAAGTACGCCTTTATCCGAGATCATCAAAATCAGTTCTCTGTTTCGGCTATGTGCCGGGTGTTGAAATTGAACCGCAGTGGCTTCTATGCCTGGCTAAAGAAGCCTTTGAGCGATCGCGCCATAGAAGACGCACGGCTTTTAAAACGCATTAAAGCGTTCTTCATTGCCAGTGGCGGCACTTACGGCAGCCCCTGGATCCACAAAGACTTACGTGAAGCCGGTGAAAAATGCAGTGTGCATCGTGTTGCTAAGATCATGCGCCTCAATAAGCTCAGAGCTCAAATCGGTTATAAGCGTCGGCATATAAAAGGCGGCAAGCCTGGCCGAGTGGCAGACAATGTCTTAGAGCGGCAGTTTAACCCTGAAGCGCCGAATACCTCGTGGGTAAGTGACATCACCTACGTGCGCACTTACGAAGGCTTCCTTTACGTAGCAACGGTTATCGACCTGTTCTCCAGACGCGTTGTCGGCTGGTCAATGGACAAAAATATGGATAAACACCTGGTTATCAGAGCACTGCTTATGGCGGTTTATCAACGACGCCCGAAAGAGAAGGTGTTGGTGCACAGCGATCAGGGCAGCCAATACGGCAGCTCTGATTATCTGGCGTTCATGAAAGAGCACAATTTAGTACCGTCGATGAGTCGACGTGGAAATTGTCACGACAATGCCGTTGCTGAGAGCTTTTTTGCTACATTCAAAAAGCGGGTTATCCGAAAGAAGATTTACCCAAACCGAAATGAGGCAAAGACTGAGATATTTAATTTTATCGAGATGTTTTACAATCCGAAAAAGCGTCATTCTCATACAGGCGGGGTATCGCCTGCTAACTTTGAAAAGGCGTACTTTGAGGATTTACAGACTGTCTAGTGAAAGCTGGGAAGTCCAAAATGGTTTACTTAGTTGGATTTATGGAGAAAACAGAATGACAAAAAGAGATATCTCAAAATTGATAAATAAACATAGCGTAAAACCAGCCATTGCCGTTATTTTACTAGTAGTTGCAAGCCAAATTCTAAACGGCTATCTTTTTGAAGGTGCTCCTGTTTCACCGATATTGATAGCGTTTTTCTCTATAGGTGCTTGTTTGTACACTTTTCAGAAAGTACTCGTAGAGCTATTTGTTAAAGAGAGCTTGTCTGAAAATACTGAGTCCCAGTAGTTGAATATAATGACCCTGTCAGTAAGAGGGAATGTCGTTAGACAGTTCCTTGCTGAATGGGTGACCAGAGTCACAAAATGAAAAGAGGCTTTTTATCAGCATTACGAGTTTATTGCGCGAGACGGCGAAAACCTCGGGAAAGGTATGTGTCGCTTTGTTCGAAAGTAGTCGATTTAACGAAAATACACATTCGGGTATTACGCTAACTCCGCTGCGGAGTATCGCCACGAGTATATGCAAGTTGTGATTTTAGCATTGACCGCGGCATTGCCTTGTTGGCTAGCCGCATCAGGCTTCCTGTGGCTAGTCAGGGAAGTAGTACCCAAAGTGGTGCTGTTTTCAGTTTATTTTGTGACACTGTGTCTGTGTGCTTTTTACCTTTTTACCAACTTGTACGCCTTTGTCATGTGGTTACTTGATAAATAAGCTTTGTGAAAAATGCTATGAAAACGGAAACTGTTACTTATTTAAAAGAAAATGCGAATTCGCTTCAGGTAGTTAAGCTGAGCGCTAACTACCCAAGGCTGTATCCAGCACAAACATCAGCACGAAACCCAGCATCAGACCATTCGTTGCAGACATTTCGTGGCCTTGTTTGTGTGACTCGGGAATCATTTCATGACTGATGACGAATAACATAGCACCCGCGGCCATAGCCAGCCCCCAGGGCAGCACAGCTGAGTTGCTTAATGCAATGGCGCCAATAACAGCCATTAATGGCTCCACCAAACCGGATAACATCCCGACACCAATTGCTATCTTACGGCTATAACCTGCGGCCAATAGAGCCATGGCTACGACAAAGCCCTCAGGTATGTCTTGCACAGAAATACCGGTTGCCAGAGTGGACGCTCCGACTGTGTCATCGCCGGCGTAAGCTACGCCTATTGCCAACCCTTCAGGAATATTGTGCAGAATAATTGCAAAAACAAACAACCAACTGCGCTTCAATATCAGTGCCTGGCGTCCTTCAGTACCTTTAATAAAGTGCTCATGTGGGACACTGCGCTCCAGAGCCATCATTAAAAAAGAGCCCAAAAGTATAGCCGCAGACACTTTTAGCGGCGCATGCCAAGCGGTTTGTGTCGCTACTTCAAATAGATCTAACGCCGGTACAATGAGAGAAAAAATGCTGGCTGCCAGCATAACTCCGCCGCCAAACCCCAATATTGCAGCATGTAAACGAGTTGATAATCCACGAGAGAAAAGAGCGGGAAGGGTACCCGCAGCCGTGGCTCCAGCCGCTACCATTCCGGCATAAAACGCGTAGCGTACATGGTCCTGATTCTGCATTAACAGAATGAGCTGATATAAACCATAGCCAGCGCCCAAAACCAGGACGAACCAACCGACTAGCTTGCTTCCAAGACGCCAACCCGGTTGAAATAATTCCATTACCTTCATTCATGTTCCTCAAAACGCCTGGCAACTTCCGGCCAGTGAACCACTTCATAAAATGCTGCAATATAGTCTGCACGTTTGTTCTGATACTTTAAATAGTAAGCGTGTTCCCAAACATCCAGCCCGAGTATGGGAGTCAGTCCATCCATTAATGGACTATCTTGATTCGCTGTACTGGTTATTTCAAGTTGTCCGTTGGCATTAATCACTAACCAGGCCCAGCCGCTACCAAACCGACTGACCGCAGCCTGAGTGAATTGTTCCTGAAAGGCCTTAAAGCCGCCAATGTCGGTCTCTATGGCTTTAGCCAGATTGCCTGTTGGTTCGCCGCCACCGTCAGGCGACATTACCTCCCAGAACAATGAGTGGTTAGCATGGCCACCACCATGATTACGCACAGCAGACTGCATATTACTAGGTATACTCTCAATTTGTCGTAACAGTTCAGATAAGTCCCATTTTTCGTAACGGGTTTCGGCCAGTGCCTGGTTCAGACCGTTGACATAGGTCTGGTGATGTCGCTGATGGTGAATTTCCATTGTCATGGCATCGACATGAGGCTCAAGTGCATCGTAGTTGTAGGGTAACGCAGGTAATTTAAAGCACATAGTTTACTCCTGATTAATTTGAAGTTAACGGTAATCATTATCATTTAATTAAATTGCAAGGCATGCTGATGAGTAACGCAGGAGGTTATTATGGAACTGATACAGAATTGGAAAATGTTACAGCGTATGGGGAATTATGAGTTTGAGCAGGGACAATGGCAAAATGCCAATCATTACTACATGAATAGTATTCTTCTGTTACGAGGACATTTGAGTGATATCCTGAAAAACCAGCATGAGCAGGCTGGCGAGGTTATTATTTGCTTGTCAATTGCGGTGCAGAATCTGTCTGAGACATATAATCGTCAAAATCGCGTGAATTGCTGCGTTTCTCTGTTAAGTCGGGCATTACACAATTTTCAGCAGTTACAGAATACGCTTTCGTCAGATCATCCGGCCGCTATAGCTATGCTTCGCGAAGGCTGCAAGTTGCGACAACTCATGTTTACGTACAAGGAAACAGAGGAACAAACTATGCCTATGAATGGGACTACCGTTGCTGGATATGATACATCAGCGTATTCGCGGCTACATTAATGTAGCCGCAGGTATAGGATTTTGTTAGCACAGTACAATAAACTTTAGCTATGTCCGATGTCGGACGGCCAAGCTTAAAAGACTCCGGTTAAAAAGCCGCTTTAAAAATAGTAACAATGTCTTCGTGACTGGGTTGAATTGGATTAGTCAGGCCACAAGCGTCTTTCATGGCATTGTCTGCCAATGTATTAAAGTCCTCTTCTTTTGCCCCTAATTCTTCCAAACCAGCCGGAATATTGACGCTTTGAGATAGTTTTACAATGGCGGCAATAGCAGCGTCAGCCCCTTCTTTTTCTGTTAATCCCTGTACTTCTGCGCCCAGTGCTTTACCAATGTCTTTCAGGCGCGGTGCGACAACCTGACTGTTGTAGCGTTGCACATGAGGCAATAAAACCGCGTTGCAGACGCCGTGCGGCAAGTCGTAGAATCCGCCGAGTTGGTGCGCCATGGCATGTACATAACCCAGGGACGCATTGTTAAACGCCATACCCGCCAGAAACTGTGCGTAAGCCATTTGCTCACGAGCTTCCATATTCGCTCCGTTATGAACCGCTTCGTGCAGATTGTCCCGGATAATCTCTATGGCTTTTATGGCACAGGCATCGGTAATCGGCGTAGCGTCGGTAGATACATAGGCTTCAACGGCATGGGTCAGCGCATCCATGCCTGTTGCTGCAGTCAAGCTGGCAGGCATACCGACCATTAACCTTGGGTCGTTAACCGACAGAATTGGTGTCACATTTTGGTCGACAATTGCCATTTTAATATGGCGTTCCGGATCGGTAATGATGCAAAAGCGGGTCATTTCGGACGCTGTGCCTGCGGTGGTATTAATACTAATGAGTGGCAGTTGTGGCTTTTTCGAGACATCAACGCCTTCATAGTCACTAATATGCCCGCCATTAGTGGCAACCAGGGCTATACCTTTGGCGCAGTCGTGAGCTGAACCTCCACCTAGTGAAATAACACAATCGCATTGATGTTTCTGCAGAACATCTAACCCGGCTTTCACGTTCGTTACTGTCGGGTTGGGTTGTACGCCATCGTAAATTAGGCTGTCTATTCCATGCTCTTTGAGCAGGGCTTCGATTTCGGCAGTAACGCCCAGTTTGGTCATGCCGGGGTCGGTGACTATCAAGGCTTGTTTAAATCCATAGTTGTCCATTTGCGTAGCCGCATCTTTAAGGGCGTTCTCGCCAATAATATTGACCGCTGGAATATAAAAAGTACTGCTCATGGCATTAGCCTTTTCTGTCAGTGAATTTATATTCTATTATTGTGTTCCTTTGTTTCGCCGAATAGCTTGATCTGAATCAATAATTTGGCGTAAAGATAAAATCAGCACACCAGAGAGTCTGCATATAGCCCCGCTATCATACGTAGTAGCAGGGCTATATCGATTTTTTAGATCATGAAAGGGCAATACCTTAGAAGTCCCAGCGCACACTGGCACTGATATTACGTGGTTCGCCATAAGAGCCGTAGTTGTACACGCCGACACTTTCAAAGTAATTCTTATCAAAAAGGTTGTTAATATTTAATGACGCAGTAAGGCTGTCAGAGATCTGATAGCGGGCAAACAGGTCGGCAACCGTATAACTTTCCTGGCGGGGGATTTCACCATTGGGGCCCACACCTTGGTTTCTTGAAGGGAATACTTCACTTTGCCAGCGAAGCCCACCACCGAGAGTAAGCTCCGGCAAATTCTCTGCAAAGCTATAAGAACTGGTTATTCTTACCATGTCTTCAGGCGCTTGTCGGCTGACTTTTTCGCCGTCATTGTTGCGGGCTACCCGATGTGTATAACCGGCGTAAATTTGAAGGCCGGTCATTAGCTCGCCAGAAAGCTCAGCTTCATAACCTTTGGTTTCAACACCGTCTTCTGCTTTATAGCGTTGCTCTGGTTGGCCAGCGACAATCACTTCAATATCCGGAACCGCAACATTTCGCTGCTTAACCTGGAATACTGCAGTAGAGAAGTTCAGTCGTTGGTTAAAGAATTCGCCTTTCAGACCTATTTCATAGTTTTCGCCGTGCACAGGGTCAAGCAAATTACCATACCGATCTTTTTGAGTTTGAATGTTGTAGATATCGGTCAGGCTGGCGTAGGTGGAGAAATGATCATTAATATCATAAACAATGCCTACGTACGGAGTAATAACACCCGAGTCAGATTCATCCACCGCGGTGACAGGGGAACTCATAGCCTCAGGAGTGTAATTGTACTCTTCATGTGACCATGAACTGGTGCGAAGCCCTACAATTAGTGACAAAGGCTCCGCTAGGTCAAATTGCGCACCACTGTAAAATCCGCTTTGCTTAGTCTAAAGTCCAGAGTATATTGGTTCCAGTCACCTCTGGTCGAGCTGGGGCTGGCTCCAAGTCCGAGGCCAGTGTCCCGATCAAGAAATCCGGTTACATACATTCTTTTGTCGTCGTAGTGTCCGTCAATATGGCTGGCGTAGAAATCAAATTGCCAAAAGTTGGCAAAACGATGCTCCAGTGAGGCAAAAGTAATGTTGCGGTCGCGATCACGATACGTCCAGTCGCTTCCGGTATTGCTGGAGCGGGGGAGATCAGTACGTGTACCGTCGTTGTAATATAAAGGTACGGGCTCACCGTAACTTATTCCATCAACATGATGTTTCTGGTAGTCGACACCGAAATTGACTTCGGTATAGGGCGTTATGTCAGCTTCCAGAATACCGTAAAGAATCGTTTTATCACGCTCTACACTGTCCATGTAAGAACCGGCATCCTGATAAGCCGCAACAAAGCGTCCCCTTAACTTGTCGTCAAAACCAAGACTTGACGAGACATCGGCTTCCGCTCGGGTTAAATCCCATCGACCGGCTTTAATGTTAATAGAAGAGCGGAGGTCTTCCGTTGGTTTTTTACGAATTAAATTGATAGCGGCTGATGGATTGCCCGCCCCCTGTAGTAGACCTGCAGCGCCCCGAATCACTTCTACACGCTCATAAACGGCCATGTCAGAGAGAAAGTCGCCTTCAACACCACCGTAAGCACCGCGCACATTAGCACCGTCAAATTGCACGTTATCAATAGAGAACCCGCGTGCGGTCGGAAAAATGCGATCTGTTTCGGCTCGGTTGACGTTAATGCCGGTGGTGTATCGGAGTGCCTGAGCAATTTCTGTTATTGCTAAATCGTCAATCTGCTGTTGGGTAATTACGGTCATTGACTGCGGGGTTTCTCTAAGTGAGAGGTTAAGCCCGGTGGAATAATTCATAACACGTGTTGTGTAAGAGTTTTTAATTTCAATTCTTTCCATTTCTTCGCTTTTGCTGCTTTCGTCCTGAGCGTAAGACGGCAAAGCAGCTGAGGCTGCGCCTATGCCCAGTAATACCGCTAAGTGAAGAGGGGATTTTTTTAAATGCTGAGTTATCACCTTTATATCCTCACCTGTGTAAAGTGTAGAGAGGTTACTATAATGTTAATGATAACTATTATCAATTGTATTTAAGGTGAGCTATTGCCGCTATGGCTTTATTTAATGAGATGATGTTTACTTCGGTAATCGCATGCGCCGCTTTTTTGCTTTAACTGAGAGACCGTTATGGTATTTATCTTTTATGCATTCGCAATTTTGTCTCTGGCAGTGAGCGCTGCTGCCGTATATATGACGCTTATCCAGTCGTTTCCTGTTCAGTGGTCGTATTACCATTACTTTATTCGAAAGCCTTTTACCTGGGCTGTGCTGGTTGCTGGTGTTATCGGTACTTTGCTAATGAGCTGGCAAATTGACGAGCTGCCTTTATGGACGTTTCCTCCTCTTATCCTAATGGCGTTGGCCGTTGTATTAGCGCATCGAATGCATCAGGAGAATGCGTTTAAAGCGGTTGATTTCCCCGCCATGGCAGATGAGCCGCTGAAGCTTTCTCTTCAGGACAACATGGAGCTGGCTGTTATTGAGTGCGATGGTGTTACTAAGGCTTACCCGCTAGACTATGTAATACATCACCATATTATTAATGATCGTTTCGATGACAGACTGGTAGCATTAACTTATTGCGCTATGTGCCACAGTATTATTCCTTTCGATGTCACCGATATTGGCCCTTTGTTTGTCGGCTCGTTTAAAAACGCGAATATGATTGTGGCTGACAAGAAAACTAAAACCTTTTTTCAGCAAGCCAGTTGTGAATCGGTTATTGGCAAGTTACACCCGTATACACTAACAATGATCCCGTTTCAGGTTTTAACCTGGAGTGAGGTGAAAAAGCTGAACCCCTGTCCTAAGGTCGTGAGAGTAACAAAGCAGGACTTTAAAGCGTTTGAGCTTCCCGTTAAGGGCCTTTGGAAAAAGGTTATAGCGAATGGTTTGACCCCAGGACTGTCATCAAAAAAACCGGGATAATACCTTTTCGCCCCGAACGCATGTGGTGGGCATTACCGATAAAATCGCTAACCCGCAGGTTGTGTACCTTAAAGGCGAGTTACTAAAGCAGGGCGTGGTTAACAACGAAGAGTTAGGTGTTGTGCTTGTCGCTGTGAACGGCTCAGTTCTTGGTTTTAAAAGCTCAGTCGAGGAAAAGCCGGTGAGCATTGAACCCGGTGCTAACAGCACGCTTTGCGACACTAAAAGCGGAACGGTGTGGGATGTTCGCGGTAAGTTTATAAAAGGCGAAATAGAATCGAACCTGGTTCCTGTAGCTATTTCCGATGAATATTGGTTCTCCTGGAAGCTGTTTAATCCCGGCAGTAAGCTGGTGCATTGCAAATAAGCACCAGCAAATACCGGAAATTTAGCGATTCATCGGTATGTGGAATACGATGACTCTCTTAACGAAAAACGATACCGCCATCAATTAACGGAGCCTGACCCGTCATGTAGTCAGAATCGGGGCCAGCCAGATAAGATACAAAACTTGCTACATCCTCTGGTGTTTGCGCGCGGCCAAGAGCAATGCCATCAACATACTTTTTATATGTCTCGCCTACGGGCGCATCAGTAAGTTCAGCAAAGCGTTTGTCAATTTCAACCCACATATCGGTGCCAACGACTCCGGGGCAGTAGGCATTTACCGTAATACCCTGGCTTGCATATTCCAGGGCTGCGGCTTGAGTTAACGCGCGCACGGCAAACTTAGTTGATGAGTAAACACCCAATAATGCAAAACCGTTATGACCCGCGATAGAGGAGGCATTGATAATTTTGCCTTTTTGTTTGCGCTCAATAAACTTCTTCGCTGCTGCCTGAATGCCCCAAAGGGTACCATCAACATTAATTTTCTGAATTTTATCTAATTCTTCTTGAGTGACATCCGCAATCGCCTGAACTTGTGCAATACCGGCGTTGTTCACCATGATGTCGAAACCACCAAGCGTTTTTTCAGCGTGATCAATGGCAGCGTAAACCTGCTCCCGGTCACTTACATCAGCTTTGAATGTTGTTGCTTTCCGGTTTAATGCTTCTACTTCTCGGGAGACTTCATTCATCTTGTCTTCGTTTAGGTCCACAATGGCAATGTCGGCACCATCTTTTGCCAATCGCAAAGCTATAGCGCGCCCAATTCCCTGACCAGCTCCAGTCACTAAAGCTACTTTATTTTGTATAGACATAACGTACTCCTATTTGAAGATTGCACTTCAATTAGAGTACATACGCGGCGGTTAAGTTTCGCAAATGCAGATCAAAAAGTGAGGATTTTCATTACGACATAACCAAGGACATCACTTCCGCAACTGCTTTGTCATCTAAGTCCATTTGATCAACCGTTTCGCCGAGTTGGAGCATGGCCTGGCTAAGTGCGGTATTATAGCTACTGATTTCCTTTTGCAGAGCGTCTATTCGAGCCTTGCGTTCTTCATCGCTCAGGGCACTATCGTTCATAACGTCCCGCAGTTCCTGCTGTTTCTCCTTAAGCTTTTCTCTGTACTCCGCTATCCGTTTTAGTAAGTCTTTTAGCCCTGTGGGAAGGCTACTTTCGTCAATTTTTTCCTTCTTAGAAAGCAGGGAACTTTCCCCTTTTTCAGAGGCAGAGGTAAGTTCTTTAACCAAAGGTGACAGGTCAACATAAAAACTGGCGCTGCTACTGGTTTTGTCGCTCGCAGGTTGGCTATTCGTTGTGGTGTTGAGCGGCTTAGTACTAACCGAAGGCACACTGGAAGAGGCGGTCTTCGTGTATAAAGAGATGGGCATGGCACTCTCTCCAGAAGGTTAAAGGCTATTTCCGTAGGTTTGCCTTAGTATCGGCAACGTTTGCGAATACTTGAGTTCGTCCTTGGAAATAGCCTTTAGCTTACAACTCGCGCCTATATTGTTTAGCGTTTGAGTTTATAGGCAATCACATAATCGCCAATAGTGGTGCCAATAGAGCCGTGACCACCGGCTACCTGAACCACCATTTGTTCACCCTGACTGTTCAGATAGGTCATTGGTGTGGCTTGTCCGCCAGCTGGCAAACGAGCACGCCAAAGTTCTTCACCGGTGGATAAGTCATAAGCGCGCAGGTAGTTATCGACAGCGGCTGCCATAAAGACCACACCACCTTCGGTGATGATAGGGCCACCAATACCGGGGACGCCCATTTTAATTGGCAGCGGGAGCGGTGTCAGGTCACGAACAGTACCGTTTTTATGCTTATACACGGTTTCGCCCGTTTTCAGGTCAACACCGGCCACGTAGCCCCATGGTGGCTGCTGACAGGGGACGCCGGCAGGAGAAAGCAAAGGTTTCATATCCACCGCATAAGGCGCGCCTTCGTTTGAGTTCAGACCTTGTTCTCCCTGGTTGGCCGGACCCATGTCGGAGCCGTCTTTTTTAACCAGCGTTTGTGTGAAGGCCAGGTATAAAGGCATACCGAACATAACCTGACGTTTTGGGTCTACTGCAATGCTGCCCCAGTTGAAGACCCCGAAGTTACCCGGATACACCAATGTACCTTGTTCTGATGGCGGTGTGTACTGGCCTTCATAGCGTAGAGACTTAAACTGAATACGGCACATCATCTGATCCAGCGGCGTCGCTCCCCACATGTCTTTTTCAGTCATGGTGGGTGGACGGAAGGTTAGCGCTGAAATTGGCTGTGTTGGCGAGGCATTATCTGGAGCCACCGTTCCCTGAGGTGCTGATTTTTCGGTAATAGGGAAGATAGGTTCGCCGGTTTCGCGGTTCAGCACATACACATCGCCTTGCTTAGTGGGTACCACAAGAGCTGGTTGTCTTCCGCTTACGGTGTCTAAGTCGAGCAATACCGGCTGGGCAGGGGTATCCATGTCCCACAGGTCATGATGAACAAATTGTTGTACCCACTCTACCTGTCCGGTTTCAAGGCTTAGCGCAACCACAGAGCTGGAATATTTCTCTTCATTTTCAGAGCGGTACCAACCCAGCTGATCGGGTGTGCGGTTCCCCATAGGAAAGTAAATAAGACCCAGCTCTTCATCGGCACTGGCTACCGACCAGCTGTTAGGGGAACTGGTAGTGTAAACTTCATCTTCGGCAATAGGAGCGGTTTCATCCGGGTTACCGGAATCCCAGTTCCATACCAGCTCGCCAGTTTTTACGTCATAGGCACGAATAACGCCGGAAGGTGAGTTTTTATCGTAGTTGTCGTTTACGGAGCCTGCAACCACCACTACGCCATTGGCTACAACTGGCGGCGACGTAGAGTAATAATAACCGGCTTGTTTGAAGGGCATATTGTGGGTTAAATCCAGTTCACCGTTATCGGCAAAGTTTGCACAACGTGCGCCGCTGGTTGGGTCAATCGCAATTAAGCGGGCATCAGAAGTTGGCAAAAAGAGTTCGGCGTCACACTGAACTGGTGCCAGAGTTTCGGCTGCTATATCCAGCTTTTCAGCAGACGGTGCTTCACCGGAGCTGGGTGGCAAATAGGACACGCCGCGACAGGTCTGATGCTGGCGCTGGCTTTCCGGTGGTACTTTGGCGTCAAATACCCAGCGTTTAGAGCCGTTGTCGGCATCCAGTGCCACTAACCAATTGTGCGGTGTACACAAATAGAGTGTATCGCCAATTTTCAATGGCGTTGCTTCATAGGTGGTTTCACCGACGTCTTTAGGCCCTTTCATGTCGCCGGTGCGGTAACGCCAGGCTTCTTCCAACTGCCCCACATTTTCGGTGGTGATTTTATCCAGTGGCGAATAACGCTGACCCATATTCGTCCGGCCATAAGCGTACCAACTGCCTTCCGGAGAGTTGCCCAGTTTAGGTGACTCGCTGTCTACTTGAGTATCCAATTTGCCGGATAAGTCATGCGGGTTCGCGAAAAGGCTGCCCAGTGTCATTAACGCGAGAACGGCCCAAACGGGGAGCAATACTTTGCGCCTGCCATTGTCTGCCACTTTGGAAAGTAGCAAAGGTATGGCAAGCACCAAAAATAAACCTATGCGGGGTGCTAATGCCCACCAGTCATACCCAGATTCCCATAATGACCACAGCATGGTGAGGATCAGGAATACAGCGAACAAAGTGCGGGTTAACGGATGCCGTTTGTAACCAAGCCAGGCATTAAATAGTAAAATCACGCCTGCTAGAGCGTAATAGAAGCTGCCACCCAATGTAAGCAGGTAAATACCGCCTACTGTTAAGGCGAGGCCAAGAAGTGCAATTAGAATAGCGAATAAAATCATAGCAATGATTCCATATGTTGAAATGCATACAGATGTGAGCGATATTCTAGCAGATGGAATACCAAGTCACCGCTGAATTTGAAGGAACAGTATGAACATTACAAGGAAGAACTTAAGCGAGGCGGCAGATAAAAACATTATATCTACTTCGCAAGCCGACGCTCTTTTTGAGTTTTTTAAAGAGCAACATCAGGACAAGCCTCAGTTTACGTTCAATCATGTGCTGTATTATCTGGGCGGGCTGATTGCTATTGGCGCAATGACGCTGTTCATGAACCTGGGGTGGGAATCCTTCGGTGGTGTCGGCATTGTTCTGATATCCGTTCTTTATGCCGCTATTGGCTTAAAGCTTACTCATGTTTTCTCCGCTAAAAGCTTATCTATTCCCGCAGGAATCTGTGCCGCCTTTGTGGTCTGCTTAACGCCGTTGGCTATTTATGGCCTTCAGCAATGGTTGGGAGTGTGGCCCGACGAAACTGTCTATCGTGAGTATCACCGATATATAAAGTGGCACTGGATATACATGGAGCTGGGCACCCTGGCTGTCGGTGTCATTATGGCGTGGAAGTACAAATATCCTTTTTTAGTTATGCCTATAGCTGTGACTCTTTGGTATATGACTATGGATATTGCCGTCATGATTGCTGGCGGTGACATCAGTTGGGAGTTAAGAAAACTCGTATCCTTGTACACTGGGCTATTAATGATAGGTCTTGCATTCTGGGTGGACATTCGTGCGCGTGATACCGTCGACTATGCTTTCTGGATTTATATCTTCGGTGCTTTGGCTTTTTGGGGCGGCCTATCTTTTATGGAATCAGACAGTGAGCTGTCAAAATTTGTTTATTTCTGCGTAAACCTTCTGATGATAGGTGTTGGTGTATTACTGGTTCGCCGGATATTTGTGGTGCTTGGAGCCCTTGGAAGTTGCTTCTATCTTGGTTATTTAGCTCAGGATGTTTTCCAGGATAGCTGGCTATTTCCGGCCGCTTTAACTGCTATTGGTCTGGGGATTATTTACTTAGGCATTCTCTGGCAAAAGCATGAGAAAGCTATTACCAAAAGGTCGCGTGAGTTGCTTCCTGCGGCGTTACGGGAGTTGTTAGAGGAAAGATCTTAACGGACAAGCTGGATGTTGGATACTGGCAACTGATACTTTGTGTTGAAACATAGCCCGAAATTGGAGGTTTCCATGTCGAAAGATGATGATTTTCTATTTCAGTCAGAAGAGCTTGAAAAAGCGCTCGCTATACTTTCAAAGCATCTCGCTGGCGACCGCGGCGTGACGCCAGAAAAGCCCGCTTTTAATCTGCCGACAGAGCTTCCGGTCGAGGGACTTGGAGGCTCGGCTGCTTTAGAGCATTTGGCGAAGGGCTTTTTTCCTTCGGCAGCCCGGCTTAATCATCCCGGCTATTTTGCGCATATGGATCCGCCGACTCCCTGGGTGTCCTGGGTTGGTGCGCTCTGGGCTGCGTCGTGTAACCAGAACCTTTTACATACAGATACCGGAAAAGGGGCTCGGCAGCTTGAGGAAACCGTCGTTCACTGGCTTAGTAAATTTTTTGGTATGGACGGTGGGCATCTGGTTCCGGGATCGACAGTGGCGAATATTACAGCACTTTGGGCGGCACGTGAGCTTAAGGGCGTACATAATGTGGTTGCGAGTGAAATGGCACACTTAAGTATTCGTAAGGCCGCCTCTCTTCTTAACTTAAACTTCCACGAGGTACCCGCGGACAGTCAGCATCAGCTGCGCCCGGAAGCGATAGAGAATATCGATATGGAGAAAACTGCTGTTGTACTAACCGCCGGGACTGTTGCGGCGGGTGCTATAGATCCTTTGAATGCTTTTCCAGATGCTGCATGGCGTCATGTTGATGCAGCCTGGGCGGGGGCCCTTCGTTTAACTAAACATTCCAATTTGTTGGATGGTATTGAGAGTGCAGACTCTGTTTCTGTGTCAGCTCACAAATGGCTGTTTCAACCTAAAGAGAGTGGTGTTGTAATGTTTAGGCAGTCTAAGGAGGCTCATGAGGCAATGAGCTTCGGCGGAGGGTACCTTGCGGTGCCGAATGTCGGGTTGTTGGGCTCTCATGGCTCTACTGCGCTTCCTCTGGCTGCAACGCTTATGGCCTGGGGTAAAGAGGGTATTGCGGAGAAAATTGAGCATTGCATGCAATTAGCGCAGCGGCTCGCGTCTCGTATAGAAACTGAACCAGCCTTAGAGCTTTTCGCAAAACCGGTTACTGGCGTTGTGCTTTGGCGGCCTCGGAATGCTTCTCCGACTGAAGTGCGCAAACGAATGAACGAGGCGTTTGTTTCATTGACCCAAGTAGGTTATGAAAGCTGGTTTCGTTCAGTAGCGGCTAACCCACAAGCCGATCCAGACCGCGTGATTGATAGTGTTCTTGCCGCAATTGAAACAGAGTAGGTATGGAACAGCCAAAAAAGGGGAACATCAATGCCATCAAAGGTCGTTAATTTTGCCGAAAAATTGAGTAAGTTTTCCGAACACTGGTCGCCACGGGTGGTTGCCGAAATGAACGACTATCAAATTAAGGTCGTTAAAATTAAAGGGGAGTTTGTCTGGCACGATCATAAAGATACTGATGAAGTTTTTCTGGTACTCAAGGGAAAAATGGGTATTGAGTTCAGGGATAACGTTGTGCAGTTAGCGGAAGGCGAAATGTATGTGGTGCCTAAAGGAGTAGAGCATAAACCCTTTGCCGAGAGCGAATGCCAGGTGCTCCTGATTGAACCAAGTGGCGTTATCAATACAGGTGAAGCCGGTGGTCAGCTTAAGGCGAAGAACAATGTTTGGGTTTGAGGTTAATTCGTAACCTGCTACAGTTGAAACAGTCTTTAAAAAGCCTTTTTAAGGTTGGTTATGAAAACGGAAACGGTTACCTATTTAAAAGAGCATGCTAACTCGCTTGAGCTAGAAGAAGACTTACTGGTAACTAAAAAAGGTAAGCCCGCCTATATGGTGCAGTCATATTCTGATTACGAGTTTCAGCAGGAAATCATGGCTTTACTTAAGTTGGTCAAGTTGTCTGAAAAGACTCTAAGCAGCAAAGAGCTGAGTCTAGATGAAGCCTTCGAATAATAACTGCGCGGTGGTTGCTTCAACGGTATTTAGATTATCGTTACAACGCTTTAGAGCCAAACCTGCAAAAAATTGATTGATGAAAGTGGATTCGGGATAGCCTAACTCAATGAACTTAGCTCTCTTTGACTTTGACGGCACAATAACTAACCAAGACACCTACACAAAGTTCCTGCTTTACGCAACCCCTAAGCACCGCGTTATAGCAGCTCTGATTTTAGCCGCACCAATTATTATTCTGTATAAACTGGGGCTTTTAAAAGCCTCACGAACGAGGCCTGCGTTATCCAGAATTGTATTCTGGAATCGTCGTGAGTCTGAAATTTTAAAGTCAGCGAAAGAATTTGCTACGCATTACCTCCCTAGCGTTATAAGAGAGGAAGCACTTGCAAAAATTGAATGGCATAAAGAGCGCGGCGACGAAATTTATGTGGTGTCAGCATCGTTAAATTCATATTTATCGTTTTGGTGTAAGGCTCAGGGTATTAAGTTCATATGCAGTGAACTGGAGCTTAAAGACAATAAATTAACAGGCCGTTATGTTTTCGGCGACTGCAGCCTGGGCAATAAGGTGAAAGGGATTAAACGTACCCTCGATTTGTCAGCTTTTGAAACCATATTTGCCTATGGTAATACCGAAGAAGACATGCCCATGTTGGCATTAGCGGATGAAAAGTACTTTAGGTGGCAACGTATATCTGAATTAGCAGAGCCTTCTGCTGGTTTGAAAAATTAAAATGTTATTTGTTAATGGGTAACCGAAAATGGATCCACATACTCTGGCTTCACAGCTACGTCACCCTAGTGGAGAGCATGCCGCTGAAGTCGCTTTAAACATGAACAGTGCAAACGGTCAGTTGAACGTAAAATGCATAAACCTTTTAAACCTACAACATTCAGAATCACTGCTTGAAATTGGTCCCGGCAATGGAGTTTTTGCTGCTGACATAATCAAACGGGCTGATAACCTCTCCTATACCGGCGTTGACTGGTCAGCAGATATGATTGCCGAAGCGAAACGCATGAACGAAGATATAGTGACTTCGGGGCAAGCGACATTTCAGCAGGGCAATTCCTCTCAACTCAATTTTGATAGTAATGTATTCGATAAGATTCTGACCGTTCATACTCTCTACTTTTGGGACAAACCGCTTGAACATTTAGCGGAAATTCGACGTGTTCTTAAACCTCAAGGGCTATTTTGCCTCGCTTTTGGCGATAGTTCGTTTATGAAAGACTTACCTTTTGTGCCTTATGGTTTTGAGCTATACGATAAAGAACTTGCCTGTAACTTGTTGCAAGAATCGGGGTTTAGATTACTAAATGCGGAGTATTATGTAGAGCAGGGCGTTAGTAATACAGGTGAAGTCGTTGATAAAATAATAAATATCATTATCTGCGAAGCTTAACTAGAAAGCCGGAAACCCTTTTACCGACTCAGTTACAGGGACAAAACTTGACCAATTTTAAATACATTCTGGTTCTTGCTTTATTGGTAAGTGCTTTCACGTATGCGGACGATACTGCGATCGCAGAGGACAAAGAAAAGTACTGTGATTTTAACTTATATTTACCAGCAAAGAGTGAGGGAGCCCCGGATACCTTACTGTTAGAGCGTTCTGACCTTAGTTCGTTAAATACAACTACCGACAATAATACGGTTCAATGGACAATAGAAGTGGCCGACCATGCGCTGAGTAAATGGAAAGCCGCGAGTAAAGAGCATATTGGTTTACCCATGCGAATTTATTGTGGTGATGAATTGATATCAAGCCCCGTTGTCAGGGCACCACTTGGAAAGAAGTTTAGAGTGACCGGAATGGACGAGGGCGCTCGTCGCATACGTTAGTTCCTCCAGGCCGTTATGCAGAAACTTAGGGTTAAGTTTCTGTAAAGGTGTCCACAACTGTATTGGAGCTGGGTATTAAGTTGGGTAAACTCAGTTTACAAAATGACAACACGGTGCCAATGGAAGGTGCATAGTAAGTTTTCTTCCGTTAGCTGTATTGTGAAGAGCCGCGCTATTACTAATAAGGGAATGTCTTATGTCGATGCACGAGTTTGAAGACCTGGTTGAGTCGTCGGTTAACTGTCTGGCTCAGTCGAAAACAAAGACGAGCCAGGAACTGCGCTCGCTATTCTGGAACCTCTATCAATTTCAGGAATGTTGGGATACTGGTTTTACTCATCTTCGTGTTATTGACACTTTGTTGAAACACAACTTTGTTTACCAATTTAAACTCACTCAACACCCTGACTACGCCGCGCATAAAGCCTTTTTCGATAGCGTACGCGAGTTTACTTTTGTTGGACTTCACCCTGAAGAAAAGTGGAACGGCGAGACAAACCCCACCGTCGGCTACATTGAACCACCTTACCTATATTGCGATGCTGGCTCACCGCTCTGGCAGAAATTCGTCGAAGCAGGCTTGCTTACGGGCGACGATGCATTGCCGCCGGTGGAAATGGCTATTCAGGATACGGCAAAAGAAGTCATTGTTGAGGCAAAAGAGCAGAGTAACCCTGAATTAGTCAGCCTGTGGTATTCCGCATTAGGCTTATATTTATGGTCTTTTCACGAGGAAGCGCAGCTGGAAGAGGCTAAGTCGGATGCATCCATTAAGGCAATTAGAGGTATTGTTCAGGAAACCGGAGCGCTTGATCTTGATCCGGGTCATGGCTTTTTACAGCAACCGCCGCCGGAAGCTTTAGAAGAATATCCGTACTTGTTCTGGTGGTTTCAAATAAACGAGTAGCACACAAAGATGTACCAAAAAAATAGGTAGGGAAACAGTGAATATATACAAAGTTTTGGGTGTTGCTTTTGTCAGCGCAATGCTGAGCGCGGGTTGTGCAGAAAGCAAGGAAGCTAAGCAGGAGGGTCGAACTGTGTACGAGCAAATTCAGCAACGCGATGAACTTCACGACGCCCGTTTTGAAATATTAAAAGGGCTTGAGGACGAAGAGCTCGGACGTGCACTGTACGGTCAGGAAATGTCTAACTTCCAATGGATGATGGACGTTTTTGTCTTTTATGCCGGGATAGAAAAAGTTGAATACACTCAGCCGGAGTTTTTCCATTTCAACCAATACAGTGACAGGGACGCAATGATCGAAGCGTACTTGCAAAGTATGGTAGCGGTAAACAGTTGGAAACACCTCTCTTGCATGCAATATTCAAACGAACAGGGTTTTACTCTGAAGCCTGGCTTTGAGTTTCCGTTTCGTTACAGTCTGACATACACCAATATGATTTTCGACAACGGTGATACCTTGGGCTTCCCTGAATATGCGAGCTTTCCTGATATGGCAAATAATAAGCAGGCATTGGGCGATATTGTCGATACACGTGAAGAATTCTGTTTCACCGAGGCACGCGATGAGAAGTCCCCCAGACCAGTTGCTGTAAAGGGAGAGTTTTATGCAGAATTGCCAGAACAGATAATTACATTTGAACTCAGCGCTGAAGATGTTGGAGAAACTCTGGAGCGGGACGGCTTTTTAATTAACGTGCTGGAGTTTGGGGAAGACTATTACGTAGTTGAAATTAGTACTGAAGACGGCACTGCCCCCGCTAAATTGTTTGGGAATGAAGATGTTCTTGCTGAGGCCGTTACAGCCAATGGGGATTATCTTGCCTGGCGGTCAACTCGACGTCGGCCTATGTCTGAGGTTTATCAGGAAAACGACCTGCTGGAAGAGGTGATAGAAAAGGCTAAACAGGGAAATATCGATTTAGAAGCTGTAAAAAAGGATTTTGAGGCCTGGCAAAAAGACAGTAAAGAGGCGCGCGCTGGTAAAATATACTTAGGCAGGGCCTTTAACGGACAAGTAGACAAAGGATTGTTAACGCTATTAGTGTACGGTGAAGAAAGCCAAAAAGTGGAACGTGAGTTAGAGCTTCCAGTGCTTGACCTGCCATATTCCCGGACTTATGAGATCAGCCTGGGCGATATACCTGAGATTGAGCTAACGGCTCCTGTTTACAATGATCGTCTGCCTGTTACAGCATCCCGTACCGAATTAAATGCACAAGAAATTTCAGATTTAATGACATTACTGCATTTCCGGGGATATGAGTTCGACGACCCGAAAAGACAGGATGTTGAAACCCCCGGAGTTATAAGGTGGTTTTACCCCAATGTACAAAGTGATGTATTTATTGAAAGTGGTAACCGGGTGGCGGCATCTGCAATGGCCGGTCATAAGTTCTTTGATGAAAATAATGAGCCAGTGCAGGATGCCGCTGAAGTTGAGTTAAAGAAAAGTGGAAACCTCGAAAGCACGGACTTAGAGAGCATTGAATTTGCTTATGACTTTAAAGCGCACAGTATTGATTATTATCCAAAAAGGTTCACAACCAAACCTGAACGTTTTAAAGCCGCGCTTCCAGTGCTTATCGCGCCTAATCTAACGAAAGAAAGCTATGCTAAAGACGAACTGCCGCAAGGCGTAAGTCTAAAAGGTAACCGACTCATTATTGACTACGCGGAGTTTGAGCCGCGCGAAACGATAAAAAGAAAAGCGTACGAACAAGAACGTCGCCGGAATGAGGTTTTTGTTAAGGATAGCAAGGGATACCTCAAGGAAATAACGAGGCAGTCTTTTGTGTATGCTCATGGTCGGAACAAGCCACCGGTAGATGTTTACTATTTTTATGGCGAGCCCGAAACCTTTGAAGTTTGGTATATGGGGGAGGCTAAATTTATCGACTATGACGTAGATATTGACTTGAATTCTACTGGCACGCAGAACGCAAAGTAGTTTATAGGCTTATAGCTTTATTGCTCTGCGCTAGCGTTCGCGGCTTAAGTTCGATAAAGTAGCGGGCATGAAAATCTCATGGTTACTCATTACAGTCATCCTGATATACAGCTTTTTTACCTGTGCGTCTGTGGTTGGCCATATGGAAGACGCAAGCCACAGCAGTGTGGATGTTGTTTTTGATGTAAACCATGGTTTGGAACATAGCCCGAATTCTTCATCTTTAGATCTTGAGCAGGGGCACGACCACCAGTTTCATGCGCACGTTAGTTGCATTACTGGTTATGGCATTAGTGTCTCTGCTTGTCCCGTTATTACCGAAGCTCAACCTACCGCTGTGATTTTTGATAAGGGTTTAGCCCATCAACCGCCGGTTCCCCCACCAAACGCTTAATCTCCATTTCTACCGTCATTTTTAAATAGCGAACAATTGGAGAAAAAACATGAAGCGTTTGAGCTTCGTGGTGGTCTTTCTGGGTGCCATATTGGTGTTTCCGGTTAGTGCTGCCGCGTCAGATTTAACTTTAAGTGATGCATTAAACCGCACGCTGAAGAGTAACCCCGATTTACAAAAGTACGATTACCAACAGCAGGCCGCCGAGGCACTGACTCTGCAGGCTGAGTTTTCACCTAATCCGAGAGTTGGACTGGAAGTTGAAAACTTTGCTGGCTCTGGTGAAAGCTCCGGTCTGGATAGTGCGCAGATGACGCTGTCCTTCTCTCAGGTCATTGAGTTAGGTGAGAAACGCCAGCAGCGTATGAATGCGGCTACAGCCGAAGAAAAAGTGCAACAGGCCGAGTTTGAATACCAGCGCATTGAGGTACTGGCACAAACCACACAACGCTTTTACCAAGTACTCAAGCTGCAGGAGTTTATTCGTCTTAGCAAGCAGCAGCTTCATCGTATGGAGAGTCTCTTAGAAACTGCGCAGGAGCGGGCAAATGCCGGCGCGGTTCCAAACTCTGAGGTAACCCGTATCCAACTTCAGCGCGAGAGCCAACGGGCTGATATAGAGGAACTGAAAGGCCAGTTGGCTAAAGCGCAGGCAAAGCTCAGCGCAATGTGGGCTGAGCAGCCAAACTTTAACCAAGTTTCGGGGACTTTTTATTTCCCCTTAAAGTTGCCGAAGCAATCGGACGTTCTAAATGCAGTAAATAAAGCGCCTGAATATTTACGCCTGTTAGATTCCGAACGCTTATTGCGGGCTCAGGCAAAGGCGTTGGAAGCAGACTCTACCTCTGACTTAAGTCTCGGATTTGGCGTACGTTACAACAATCAGTCGGATGATACCGGTTTTGTTGTTGAAGCTTCGATGCCATTGCAACTGCAAGATCCTAATATCGGGCGTATTAAGCAGCGTCGGGTTTTGCATCAATCGAACCTGCAGCAGCAAAAACTAGTGCGAACTCAGTTGCGCTCGCTGGCACTGGCGCTAATAAACAGCCTGCAAACCCACCAAAACTACCGACAAAAAGTGAAAGACACGCTATTGCCATTGGCACAGCAACTGGTCGAACAAACGAACCAGGGCTATGTGCGCGGTACGCATTCGTTATTGCAGGTGCTGGATGCGCAGAATGAGCTAGCTCAGCTCGAGTACCAAAGAGTTTCGCGGGAGCACGCCATATACAGCGATGTCATTCAGCTGGAACGTATGACCGGACAAGCATTTTTAGGAGAACAGCAGTGAAACTATCAACTTACTTTTTAGCAGCTGCTTTGTTGGCTGTCTGTAGTTACCCCCAAAAAATCTGGGCGTCGGAAGATGACCACCATGAAAAGTCGCATACCGAACTGAGCGATAAAGCTATTGAAAACGCCGACCTGACTATGGGACAAGTTAGCTCCCAACGCATGGCTGTGACTCAAACTGTTTTCGGCGTAATTGCCCCGGAGAATAACAATATTGCGCATATTAGCGCCCGCTATAAAGGCATTGTGAGTTCGCTTAATGCCAATATCGGCGACTCAGTTAAAAAGGGCGAGGTACTTGCCGTAGTCGAAAACGTCAGTACAGGTACCAAGTTCAATGTGGTCAGCCCCATTAGTGGCGAGGTTTCTGAACGATTTACTAATATTGGTGAACTGGTTGATCAACAACCTTTATTTCAGGTAATTAATACCGCTTCAGTTTGGGTAGAGTTGTCAGCATTTCCCGAAAACGTGGAGGCAATGCAAGAAGGTCAGAGCGCTGAGGTATATGACTTACACCACCATAAAACGGTAAGCGGTACAGTATCTTACATTGCACCTCAGATGACCGGCGGTCACATAGCCCGGGCACGCGTCGTGTTGCCCAATAAGTCAGGACATTGGCGCCCGGGAATGCATGTTAAAGCGGATGTCACAACTGACACCTTTACTGCCGATATCGCGGTTGAGTCCGATGCCATTCAGACCTTGAACGGAGAAACCGTAGTTTTTATCCGCAACGGCAACCGGTTTGAAGCCAGTGAGATTAAAACAGGGCGCAAATCGGGTGACTACGTCGAGGTTCTTTCGGGGCTTCAGTCAGGCGCAGAGTATGTCATTGGCAACAGTTATTTGATTAAAGCTGACATTCTCAAACAAGGTGCAGGGCACAGCCACTAGGGGGACTATCATGATTGATGCACTCATTCGCTTTGCGGTTGAACGCCGCTGGTTAGTGGTGGCTGCGACCTTTTTGATTGCGGCTGTTGGTGTGTATAGCACCATGAAGCTGCCAATTGATGCGGTGCCGGACATTACCAATGTGCAGGTACAGGTGAATACCGAGGCGCCGGGTTATTCACCGCTGGAAACAGAACAACGTATCACTTACCCGGTAGAAACGGCTATGGCGGGCATTCCGAAGCTGGATTATACCCGCTCAATTTCTCGTTATGGTTTGTCTCAGGTAACCGTGGTATTTGAAGAAGGCACCGACATTTACTGGGCTCGACAGCAAATTAGTGAGCGACTACAGCAGGTTAGAGGGGAACTGCCGCAAGGCGTTGAACCCGCAATGGGACCCATAGCCTCCGGTTTGGGAGAGATCTTTAACTACGTTGTCAGAGCAAAACCAGGGGCAACCGACGCAGAGGGTAAGGCTTATACTGCGGAAAGTCTGCGCACTATACAGGACTGGATCATTAAACCGCAGTTGGTAAAAGTACCGGGGGTTACCGAAATAAACAGTGTTGGCGGCTATGAAAAGCAATACCAGGTTGCACCTCAACCGGGGCGTATGCTGGCTTACAAAGTGACCATGAAGGACTTACTAAAAGCTCTGGACTTGAACAACCGAAACGCCGGCGCCGGATATATAGAAAAGAACGGGGAACAGTGGCTGGTGCGCTCGCCGGGTCAGTTACAATCTCTGGAAGACATTGGCAATGTGGTGGTATCAAAGCGGGACGATGCGCCGGTTCGGGTGCGCCATGTCGCTGAAGTCAAACTGGGTGAACAGCTGCGCACCGGTGCAGCTACATCTAATCAGGAAGAAGTGGTTCTGGGCACCGCCATGATGCTTATTGGTGAGAACAGCCGCATAGTGTCACAAGCGGTGTCTGAAAAGCTGGAACAAGTGCAACAAAGCTTACCAGAAGGCGTGGTTGCTGAGCCTATTTATAATCGTACTACCTTAGTGGATAAAACCATTGCCACGGTTGAGAAGAACCTTTTTGAAGGTGCGGTTCTGGTTATTGTGGTTCTGTTTATCTTGCTCGGCAATATACGTGCTGCCTTGATCACCGCATGCGTTATCCCGCTTAGTATGCTGTTTGCTATTACCGGAATGGTCACGAATAAAGTGTCCGGCAACCTGATGAGCCTGGGTGCGATAGACTTTGGCATTATTGTCGATGGGGCCGTTATTGTAGTGGAAAATGCTTTGCGACGACTGGGTAATGCGCAACAGCGGTTAGGAAGAGTGTTAAGAACTCAGGAACGCTTAGTTGAGGTTATGAAAAGTACGCGTGAGGTATTCAATCCGGCGGTATTCGGTGTCCTCATTATTATGCTGGTATACCTGCCCATATTCGCGTTAAGCGGCGTGGAAGGAAAAATGTTCCATCCTATGGCCTTTACTGTCGTTGCGGCGCTGCTGGGTGCCTTGATTTTTTCGGTCACTTTTGTCCCTGCCGCTGTCGCTATCTTTGTCCGTGGCAATATTAAGCACGGCGAGAACAAAGTGATGCGCGGCGCTCGTAAAGCTTATCAACCGGTATTAAGGGGGGCTCTAAAACTTCCGGTGTTCGTTATTGCTATCGGTTTCGGCTTGTTCGCTGTTTCTTTGTTTCAGGCCAGTCGTATGGGTACGGAGTTTTTGCCGCAACTGGACGAAGGCGACATTGCGATGCATGCCTTGCGAATTCCGGGCACAGGCTTACAGCAGTCGGTTGATATGCAAAAAGACGTAGAAGCCGTGGTGGCGGAATTTGCCGAAGTAAAGCGCGTCTTCTCTAAAATTGGTACACCAGATGTAGCAACGGATCCGATGCCACCGAGCGTGGCTGATACCTTTATTATGCTGAAGGAGCGCAAAGACTGGCCCAACCCGGATAAAACTAAAGAGCAACTGGTCAGTGAAATTCGTGAGGAGGTACAAGAGTTACCCGGTAACAAGTACGAATTTACCCAGCCGATAGAAATGCGGTTTAACGAGCTGATTGCTGGAGTGCGGGCTGATCTTGGCGTACGTATATACGGCGACGACCTTGAGCAGCTCAAACAACTGGGTGACTCAGCCGCGGCTATTATCAGAGAGGCTCCGGGGGCTTCCGGCGTGCGCGTTGAGCAAATGACCGGCTTACCTATCTTGTCTGTTGAACCTAAGCGAGACCATTTGGCGTTGCTGGGGCTTACGGTTGCTGATGTACAAAGTACACTGCAGAGTGCCGTAGGCGGCATTCAGGCTGGGGTTATTTATGAAGGTGACAAACGTTTCAAGTTATTGGTTCGGCTGGACAATGACTGGCGGCAGAACATTGAAAAATTGAAACAACTGCCGGTAGATGTGCCTGCGGCAAATAACCCAGAGCTACAGTACGTGCCCTTAGGTGAAGTAGCTAAACTAACCCTGGCTAATGGTCCTAACCAAATTAACCGGGAAAGTGGTAAACGGAATGTCATTGTCAGTGCTAACGTTACTGATCGCGACTTGGGCTCATTCGTTAATGCGGTTCAGGAAAGTTTAAACACAAACCTGGATATTCCGACGGGTTACTGGATTGATTATGGCGGCACTTTTGAGCAGTTGCAGTCAGCTTCACAGCGACTGAGTCTGGTGGTTCCGTTGACGCTGCTGCTTATTTTAGGTCTGCTGTATAGTGCTTTTGGTTCTTTAAGCAGCGCATTGATCATCTTTACCGGAGTGCCGCTGGCATTAACTGGCGGAATTTTCGCTTTGTCATTGCGAGGGATGCCTCTGTCTATTTCTGCGGCGGTGGGTTTTATTGCCTTGTCCGGCGTCGCGGTGTTAAACGGGGTTGTTATGCTGTCTTTTATCCGGCAGTTACTCCGCGATGGCTTACAGCTGAAAGACGCTGTATTTGAGGGAGCGCAACAACGTCTGCGACCGGTATTAATGACCGCTCTTGTCGCGAGCTTAGGCTTTGTTCCTATGGCGTTTAATACGGGTACAGGAGCAGAGGTTCAACGGCCTCTGGCCACCGTTGTTATTGGCGGTATTATTTCGTCAACGCTTCTGACGCTGGTTGTTCTACCCGCGTTGTTTTATTTGGTAAATCGATTTAAACAGGCGAAAACGTAATTTTATTAATGCCTCCGAATAAGCGCGTTCATTTTGAGCGCGCTTTTTTATTGATTTACTCTTAACAAGTTAGTTTGGTTTTATTAACATGATTAAAACAATAAGTTCCGATTATTAAGGAAACAACATGAACTCCGGCGCGAAGGCATTAGCTGCTAGCAAAACTAAATTCGACCGCAAAACCTTTACCATTTTATTTTCCGTTCTAAGTTTACTTTTCGGTGTGGGGCTAGGGTTGGCAATAAGTCTGATTGAGTTTACCGGCAATTCTGAAATGTACTCTCAACTTGCTTTTAGTCTGATACCCGCAGCTGTTATTTGGACATATGTTCTTTTTCATTATTTAAAACGGTTTTGATTGTTAGGTTTATTTAATGCCTTTTGAAGCAAAAAAGCAGGCCGCACTGGCTGAACTTGAAAACTCCAAAATCTGGCGGCCTAACTATGAGCCGCCGTTCTTATTGTTTATGTGGTGGTTAGGTAAAAAAACAAGACCACCGCATTATAATAGTTTTATGCGTAATGCTCTGAGTTTAGGTTCTTTTTTTGCTGTCGGCTGGGGCTTAATTATGTGGCTACTTGTCTGGAACTCTACCGGGCTCTCAGTATTAGCGGGTATTGGTGCGCCGCTACTGGCTGGCTTAACATTTGGTCTTATTATGGCTTGTTACTATAGCTTTAGCGCAAAGCGAAAAAAATTATCCCGTTGGGAAGAACTGCCCGAGATAGATGAGAGCGCTCAGCAATATTCCTGACTCTAATCTAGAGTTGCATAGATTTTGATGTCGACGCCAGATGTTCAGGCTTAGCTAACGACAGCTTTTATTTGTTGTTAGGGGCGTCTTTCGGTATACTACTTTCCCGTCTGAATGCAATCCCAAATTTGACCTGACCAACTAGGTATCACATGGCGACAAACTATATTTTCGTAACCGGCGGAGTTGTATCCTCGCTGGGTAAAGGCATTGCTGCAGCCTCCCTGGCGGCAATTCTAGAAGCACGGGGCCTTAACGTTACTATCATGAAGCTGGATCCCTACATTAACGTAGATCCGGGTACCATGAGTCCAATTCAGCACGGTGAAGTTTTTGTCACCGTAGACGGAGCTGAAACCGATCTTGACCTTGGTCACTACGAGCGTTTTATTCGCACCCGTATGACCAGCAGCAACAACTTTACCACCGGCCGTGTCTATGAAGACATTATCCGCCGTGAGCGTAAAGGTGAGTTTTTAGGAGCGACCATTCAGGTCATTCCTCACATTACCAACGAAATTAAGCGTCGTGTTATTGAAGGCAGTAAAGGCTTCGATATTGCCATTATTGAAATTGGTGGCACGGTGGGTGACATTGAGTCACAACCTTTCCTTGAAGCCATTCGTCAGTTGGGCACGGAAATTGGTCGTGACCACACCTTATTTATGCATCTGACCCTGGTGCCATTCTTAGGCGCTGCGGGTGAAGTGAAAACCAAGCCAACACAGCACTCAGTGAAAGAACTGCGTTCTATTGGTATTCAACCCGATATATTGATATGCCGTTCAGATCGTTCTTTACCGGCAACTGAGCGCTCGAAAATCGCTTTGTTTACCAACGTAGAAGAGCGCGCGGTTATTGGCCTGCGCGACGTTGACAGTATTTACAAAATACCTTCTATGCTAAAAGCTCAGAGTCTGGACGATATAGTGACCAAACGTTTCCGTCTGGACTGTCCTGAAGCCGACTTGCATGAGTGGGAAGAGGTACTCTATCAGGAGTCGAACCCGAACGGTGAAGTCACGGTTGGTTTTGTCGGTAAATACGTTGAACTGCCTGACGCTTACAAGTCAGTTAACGAAGCCTTAGCGCACGCTGGCCTTAAGAATCGTTTAACAGTGAACATTCGTTACATAGACTCACAAGATTTAGAAACCAAAGGTACCTCTAAGCTTGAAGACGTGGATGCTATTTTGGTTCCCGGTGGCTTTGGTGGTCGTGGTATTGAAGGAAAACTAATTGCGGCGAAATACGCTCGTGAAAACAATGTTCCATATTTGGGCATTTGTTTAGGTATGCAAGTCGCAATGATTGAATTCGCTCGTAATGTGGCTGGTTTAGCTGGCGCTAACAGTACGGAATTTGATGAGAGTTGCAGCGATCCTGTGGTGGGACTTATCACTGAATGGATGGATGCCAGTGGCCAGAAAGAATTGCGCGATAAGCATTCTGATTTGGGGGGCACTATGCGCCTGGGCTCACAAGAATGTCATTTAGAAAAGGGCTCTAAAGCACTTAAAATGTACGGTAAAGAGACTATTGAAGAACGCCACCGTCATCGTTACGAAGTGAACAACCATTATGTTGAAGCACTGGAGAAAGCTGGCTTAAAAATTACCGGTTACTCGCACGATAAGCAGTTGGTTGAAATTCTGGAAAACCCGAAACACCGCTGGTTTGTGGCAGTACAGTTCCACCCGGAATTCACTTCAACGCCGCGTGACGGGCACCCGTTATTTAAAGGCTTTATAGAAGCTGCTGGCGAATTTCATAAAGAGCGTTTGGGTTAATAACCCGGCTAATGATTAAGCATTAAACAGGATTTAAGCATGAGTAAGATTGTTAAAGTTGTTGGTCGTGAAATTATGGACTCCCGTGGTAACCCGACGGTTGAAGCCGACGTTTATTTAGAATCTGGCCACATGGGCCGTGCGGCAGCACCAAGTGGTGCATCAACCGGTTCACGTGAAGCTCTGGAGTTACGTGACGGCGACACTTCTCGTTACTTAGGTAAGGGTGTTGAAACGGCAGTCGCCAATATTAACGGTGCTATTGCTGAAGCCTTAAGCGGTATTGATGCGATTAACCAGGAAGCTGTCGACAACATTATGTTGAAGCTGGACGGTACCGATAATAAAGAAAAGCTAGGTGCTAACGCTATTTTAGCTGTGTCTCTGGCGGTGGCGAAAGCAGCGGCTTTGAGTAAAGGCATTGAGCTTTACGAACATATTGCCAACCTGAATAACACCAGCGGTAAATACAGCATGCCACTGCCAATGATGAACATCTTAAACGGTGGTGAACATGCAGATAATAACGTGGATATTCAGGAGTTCATGATCCAGCCGGTTGGCGCTGAAAGCTTCAAAGAAGGCCTGCGTATGGGCGCTGAAGTGTTCCATGCTCTGAAAAAGGTTCTGCAGAAGCGCGGTTTAAGCACAGCGGTTGGTGACGAGGGCGGGTTTGCGCCTAACTTGGCATCTAATGAAGAAGCCTTGCAGGTGATTGTCGAAGCGGTTGAAAACGCGGGCTATAAAATGGGCAGCGACATTACCCTGGCTTTGGATTGCGCTGCATCTGAATTCTACCGTGACGGTAAATACGAATTGTCTGGCGAAGGTAAGTCCTTTACCGCCGAAGAGTTTGCTGATTATCTGGCAGAGCTGTGTGACCGTTATCCTATTATTTCTATTGAGGATGGCCTGGATGAAAGCGACTGGGACGGCTGGAAAATCTTAACCGAAAAACTGGGCAGCAAAGTTCAGCTGGTCGGTGATGACCTGTTTGTAACCAATACGCGTATTCTCAAAGAAGGTATCGACAAGTCGATTGCCAATTCAATTTTGATTAAATTTAATCAGATTGGTAGCCTGACAGAAACCTTAGCAGCCATTGCGATGGCGCGTGAAGCAGGTTACTCGGCGGTTATTTCTCACCGTTCGGGTGAAACCGAAGACGCCACTATTGCCGATTTGGCAGTAGGCACCGCAGCGGGTCAAATTAAAACCGGCTCGCTGTGTCGCTCTGACCGGGTTGCTAAGTACAACCAATTATTGCGTATAGAGGGCGATTTGAATGGCCAAGCGCCTTACCGCGGACGACAGGAAGTCAACGCTGGCTAATCAACAGGCGGACATATTTCAGCCGCTGGCTCAGCAGGGCGATTTTGCCGAGCTGTGCTCAGCGCTGTATGAACGTGAATTACCGCAACTGGCACAGGTTAATGATATGCCTGTTGCGGCTCTGCAACGTCGTTTAGCCAGTCTCCCGCACTATATTCGTCACGCCGCTCATGGTTGCCTCAATGCAGTGCAGTATTCGCCGTTAAAGTTGGATGTTCAGAACGCCAGCTGGCAGGCTCCTCAGCCAACTAAAGCTCCTTCAGCCGGTATATCTGCCGAAGGGCAGAGCCAATGGTTTGCTAAACATGCAGCTTTGGGTCTGGTGGTTCCTGTTCGTTATCAAACTCCTGAATTTACGACCATAATGCTCGACAGCATCGACCGTGTGGATCCTGATAAAAAGCGTCTGCATCTGAATTACCGTGGCTGGTTTGATTTTACCGGGCAGGGTGAACATAGTCAGGATACCTTACTCAAGCCTAATAAGCGTGTTATGACCGCAGCCAGCTGTGGACATCAGTGGAATCATAAAGGGCGCGTTAACCCACGCACCTTAACGCTGCGTGAGTTGTTACTGGTGGCTACTCTGGACTGGAAAAAGTTTCAGGTGGCATTGCGGATAGCTCGTTAAGCCAGTCCTGCCATACCGGTTGTAATCCTTTCGCTTTTATTGCCTGCGCCACTTCACTTACTGGCCTGTCGTCATCTATGGAAAACTGTTCCAGCTCTTGTTGCTCGTTGGCGTAACCGCCGGGCTGAGTTTTCGATTCGGCACTGACCGAGGTCACACCTAACCGGAACAATCCATCACGAAGCGCCTGCTGTTCGCGCGTGGAAAGGCTGAGTTCTACATCGGGGAACCGCAACCGATAGGCGCAAATTAACTGAACCAGTTGTTTATCAGAAATTGTCCTTGCGTTATCGACACCACCGGCACAGGGCCGTAGCCGGGGAAACGACAGCGAATAACGACTGCGCCAGTAGCGTCGCCGTAGATAATCCAGGTGCATGGCGGTAAAGGTGCTGTCCATACGCCAGTCTTCCAGTCCGATCAGCGAGCCGAGGCCAATTTTATCGATACCGCATTCTCCCAGGCGGTCGGGCGTTTCAAGCCGCCAGCGGAAATCGCGTTTTTTGCCTTTTAAATGATGTTTAGCATACGTGGCGGCCTGATAAGTTTCCTGATAGACCATAACCGCATCCAGACCCAGCGTGCGTAATTCAGCGTATTCATGGGTAGCCAATGGCTGCACTTCAAACATCACATAGCTGAAATAGCGTTTGATAATAGGTAGCGCCTGACGAAAATAATCAATACCTACCTTGGTTTCATGCTCGCCAGTCACTATCAGCAGGGTGTCAAAACCTTTGGCTTTTATGGCCTGACATTCCTGCTCGATTTCAGCTGGCGACAGGGTTTTGCGCTTTAAGCGGTTACTCATGGAAAAGCCGCAGTAGCTGCAATCGTTAGCACACAGATTCGACAAATACAGCGGAATAAACAGGTGCAGGGTATTACCAAAGCGCTGCCGGGTCAGTTGTTGTGAGCGCTCTGCCATAAGGGGCAGATAGGATTCCGCCGCCGGCGACAGTAAGGCCATGAAATCACTGGTATCCAGGAACTGCTTGCTTAATGCGGTTTCAACATCAGCCGTGTTTTTACTGTAAAGCTGCAGGCGGGTATTGTCCCAGCTGGTCTGCTCCCAGGTAGTATAAAAGCTCATAGCGACTCCAGAAACTCCGTTAATGGGCTGGATGCGGAAGCTTTTAAGGAAGCATTCTGACTTAAACCTGCTTCAAAGGCCTGACGCCCAACAATAACCGCGTCGCGAAAGGCTTTTGACATAGCGACAGGGTTATTCGCGGTGGCTATCGCGGTATTGACCAGTATAGCGTCTGCACCCATTTGCATGGCTTCAACGGCGTGGCTGGGTGCACCAATGCCCGCATCGATAATGACCGGCACCGAAGCCTGCTCGATAATAATCCGTAGGAAGTCTCGAGTAAGCAGGCCCTGGTTTGAGCCTATGGGGGCGCCTAACGGCATAACTGCCGCACAGCCAACTTCCTCCAAGCGTTTACACAATACGGGATCAGCACCGCAGTAGGGCAGTACGGTAAAGCCTTCTTTTACCAAAGTTTCAGCGGCTTTTAGGGTTTCTATCGGGTCCGGCAGCAAATAGTTGGGGTCGGGGTGTATTTCCAGTTTAAGCCAATGGGTACCTAAAGCTTCACGGGCAAGGCGTGCAGCAAAAATAGCGTCTTGTGCAGTTTTGGCACCAGAGGTATTTGGCAAAAGCTGTAAACCTAAGTTTTGTATAGGCGTGACAATGTCGTCAGTGGGGCGCTCAAGTTCAACGCGCTTTAATGCCAGCGTTACTAACTCGCTACCGGAAGCCGCAAGGGACTTCTGCATAACGTCCGCGCTACTGTATTTGCCTGAGCCTATGAGTAAGCGGGAATGAAAATCGCGATCGGCTATTTTCAGCATGGTTTAACCTCCGGCCACAGCCTGAACAAGTGTAATGGTATCGTTTTTTTTAAGCTCGGTTTGTTGCCATTGTTCCCGGTGTATAATCTGTCCGTTTAAAGCGACGGCAACGGCCGAGGTATCGACATTCTGAGCAGACAGTAGCTGCGATAAATTGCTTTTCTCAGAGATCTCAAAATCTTTGTCATTAATTTGAATGCGCATTTTGACCTCCGCATACAGGGCATGAAGCGGCCCGCGGTAAATAGAGTTGTTGCCAGTTTTGCGATAAGCCATTGAAGGTTTGCAGGTAACCCCAGGCAAGCTTATGTCCGGTAAAATAATTAATTGCCAGTAGCGCCTGACTGGATCCCATAATGCCCACAACAGGAGCGGCTATACCCGCGTTACTGCAGTTCAGAGGCTCGGTAACAGCGTCGGGATAAAGGCACTGATAACAGCCGTGCGATTGCCCCGGATTTAACGCGATGAGTTGCCCGTTAAAGCCGCGCGCCGCAGCAGAAATGAGCGGGGTGTTCAGGCGGTAGCAGCTTTGGTTGATCAGGTACCGGGTCTCGCGATTGTCGGTGCAGTCGAGGACTAAATCGGCTTGTTCGGCGAGCGCGTCCAGATTGCCTTCATAGGCCTTTTCTTCAATAGCGGTGATACGAATGTCCGGGTTTAACCGCGACAAAGAATGACCAGCTTGCCACGCCTTGGACAAACCAATATCGTCGCTGGAATAGAGTGTTTGGCGCTGTAAGTTGCTGAGACTTATTGTGTCGTGATCGACCAGTGTGATTTGCCCAACGCCCGATGACGCCAGATATTGGCTGGCAGGACAACCGAGACCACCCAAGCCAATAATCAGCACATGACTTTTGAGCAAACGCTGTTGTCCGGTTTCGCCAATTTCTTTCATCAGTATGTTGCTGCTGTAACGCAGAAGTTGTTCGTTACTCAGCATGAGCAACCTCGTTCTTTTCTTTAACCTCGAGTTCAGCTTCCATCTCCGTTAGTAGCTGATGAACAGCCTGCTCTACGTTTCTGGCAGCAGTAATCGCGCTAACAACCGCTATTCCGTTTACGCCAGTAGCTGTTACGGGAGCTACGCGCTCTAAAGAAATGCCCCCAATAGCGACTGTCGGTATGTTCGTTGGCGCTAATAACGCGGCATAGCGGCGTAGTCGCTGCAGCCCTTGCGGTTTGGATGGCATAGTCTTGGTTTGAGTTGGGAAAATATGACCTAACGCGATGTAAGATGGCTTGTACGCTTGAGCAATTAATAACTCGGTGTAGCTGTGAGTGGAAATGCCCAACCTCAACCCTGCTTGCTGAATAGCGTGAAGGTTAGCCTCGGTTAAGTCTTCCTGACCTAAATGCACGCCATAAGCGTTGTGCTTAATAGCCAGTTGCCAGTGGTCATTAATAAACAACTGCGCTGAATATTTCTCTGCCAGCTGAATGCTTTTTTTAATAGCGGTTTCCAACTGAGGAGCATCAGGATCTTTAATACGCAGTTGCAGTGTCTTAATGCCCAGTTTTAAGAGCTTTTCTATCCACTCGTAAGAATCCACTACCGGATACAATCCGGGTTCCTGGTCTAGACTGGGAAACTGGAGGTCAACACAGGGCAACTCCGGCGTATTAATCTTTGGAAAATGGTCAATTTGCTGTGGCCAGTGTGTATGAGCAACAGGGCCTGGTCCTCTGCCTATACCTTTCGCCTCAATCAGGCCCTGATGCACGTAGGCATTAGCGACTGTTATGGCATCCTCAAGTGGATAGTCATGTGCTAACGCCGCGGCAATGGCTGAAGACAAGGTGCAGCCTGTTCCGTGGCTGTGTTTTGTTCTCAACTTCTGCTGAATGTACTGGGTATGTCCATCGGAGCTAAGGTAATAGTCAGAGATTTCATCGGCGCGACCAAAATCGGTGCCTGTTACCAGAATTCGGGACAGTCCGGCCTGAAAGAGTTGTTCTGCAGCGCGATACATTGAGTCCTCATCAGTAACCTCTAATCCGCTCAACCAACTGAGTTCATCCAAATTCGGTGTCATAATATCAACCAGCGGGAATAACTCCGCGCAATGTTGAGGCTTGAGCTCCGACAGGCGATCCTGCTGAGTGCTGACAACCACCGGATCCCAGACCACGAAAGGCTGGGGAAGGGGATCAGACCATTGCTTTAAAAAGTCAGCCACACACTGAAGCTGTTGCACATTACTAAGCAACCCAATTTTTATCGCAGCAGGCGGCATGTCCTGTTGCAGGCATTCCAACTGCTGACGAACGGCGTCAGCAGCTAACGGGAATAACCCGGTGGTTGCAACAGAGTTTTGGGCGGTAATTGTGCTTATGACACTGCAGCCATGCACGTTCAGACTACGGAACGTGTGCAAGTCCGCCTGAATGCCTGCGCCACCGCCGCTGTCAGAACCTGCGATGGTCCATACGACAGGTACCGACATCATTCTGCTCCTTCGGTCGCCGCGTCTTTCACTTTTACATCAATGCGAGTGTCCGGGTTGTACTGACGTACCTCGTGAGAAATTTTCATGGAGCAGAACTTAGGACCGCACATGGAGCAAAACTGCGCGGTTTTGTTCGAATCCTGAGGCAGTGTTTCATCGTGATAGCTGCGAGCGGTAACCGGGTCCAACGCCAGGTTAAATTGATCGTCCCAGCGGAATTCGAAGCGGGCTTTTGACATAGCGTCATCCCTCGCCTGTGCACCTGGGTGTCCTTTGGCTAAATCGGCCGCATGAGCCGCTATTTTGTAAGCGATCATCCCCTGTTTTACATCTTCCTTGTTAGGCAAGCCTAAGTGTTCCTTCGGGGTAACATAGCAGAGCATGGCGCAGCCAAATGCTCCAATCATGGCAGCACCAATACCTGAGGTAATGTGGTCGTAACCGGGGGCTATATCGGTGGTTAGCGGCCCTAAGGTGTAGAACGGCGCGCCGTGACAGTGCTTTAACTGCTCATCCATGTTTTCCTGAATTTTATGCATGGGCACATGGCCGGGGCCTTCTATCATCACCTGTACATCGTACTCCCAGGCAATTTGAGTCAGCTCGCCTAGTACCCGAAGTTCTGCGAACTGAGCTTCATCGTTGGCGTCGGCAATGGAACCGGGGCGCAGGCCGTCACCTAAAGACAGCGACACATCATATTTCGCACAAATTTTGCAGATATCGCGGAAGTGCTGATAAAGAAAACTTTCTTGCTGGTGCGCCATGCACCATTTCGCCATTATCGAACCGCCACGGGAGACTATGCCGGTAACTCGCTTTGCAGTCAGTTTAATGAAGTCGTGCAGTACGCCGGCGTGAATCGTAAAATAGTCCACACCTTGCTCAGCCTGTTCCAGCAGTACGTCTTTAAATACTGGCCAGCTCAGATCCTCAGCAACGCCATTGACCCGTTCTAAAGCCTGATAAATAGGCACAGTACCAATAGGCACTGGACTGTTGCGTAAGATCCATTCCCGGGTTTGGTGAATATTACGGCCGGTAGATAAGTCCATCACGGTATCAGCGCCCCAGCGAGTTGCCCAAACCAGCTTTTCGACTTCTTCTTCAATAGACGAACTGACCGATGAGTTTCCAATGTTGGCATTCACTTTAACCAAAAAGTTGCGGCCAATAATCATTGGTTCTGATTCGGGGTGGTGGGTATTAACGGGAATAATCGCGCGTCCACTGGCGACTTCGTCGCGCACAAATTCCGACGTTATGGGGTTTTCAAGGTGCTCCCGCCCCATATTCTCGCGCAGTGCAATGAACTCCATCTCGGGCGTAACGATGCCGCGCCGGGCGTAGGCCAGTTGAGTAATACCGTGATTGTCTTCTTGGTTCTTGCTGTGGCGTTGCTGAATCCAGTTCTCACGAACCTTTTTCAAACCCACTTTTACGTCAATTGCAGCTTCCGGGTCACCGTAGACGCTGGACGTATCATACACGTCCACCGGCTCGTTCGGTGGTAACTTCACGCCCGGTGTGGGCTGGTGCAGGGTTTCGCTAAGGTGAATGCGACGAAAGGGTACCTGGATATCGTTGTTACCGGACAGAAATTCACGGCTGGAATTAGGGTAATAATGCCCGGATAGCGATGATAAAAAAGATTCAGCCTGTTGGCGGTTTAAACGGTTATTCGATGGTGCAGTTGACATAGCATTCTCTCATTTTGTTGATGTTAGAGATGCTTGTCAGGAGTGTTGAAAGGAACATCAGCGCAGAAACAACGGTCGTGTCATGCTGATGCTCTCTTGTTCCCTTCGCAGGTATTAGCCTGATCAGGTTCAACGGATCCCGCAATTGCGGTCTCAGCCGGTAACTTCATTAAGAAAGCTACCGGCACTCCGACAAGATTCCTTTTTAGTGGAACAAAATCTTAGAGCGAATGCAACCGCTGTTAATCGTTAACCAGTTTAGCGACAACGTTAGCTGGCTTCTCCATTGGCTGGCTTAGGCCTTCTATGCGTTCAACAATAAGCCCTTGTTTATCGAGAATAGTGATCAAATTGCTGTGATCAAAATCACCGTCCGGACGCTGTCGATACCTCACGCCAAGTACTGTAGCTAAGGTTCTGATATCCTGCTCCGAACCGTTCAGAAACAGCCAGTTGTCGTTGTTAAGTTGATACTGCTTAACATAGTCAGCGAGTGCCTCGGGTGTATCGCGATCGGTGTCAAAACTCACCATAACGAGCTTAACTTGCTGTTTAGTGTCTTCGTCCAGCTTGCTGTATAAGCGTTTTACGTCATGAACCAACACTGGGCAGGCGGTGGTGCAACTGCCATAAATCATGGAAAGAATAACGGGATGACCTTCAAGTTCTGAAAGCTTGAGTTGGCTATTCTTATGCGTGTTCCAGGTAGCATCTATCTGGTATACCGACTCGGAGTGAGAGACCTCTGCTGCGTTCATTGCCGTATGATTGCTGTGGTCGTTAGCTGTCTGATTCTTGTGCATATTGTGATGCGAGTGATCCTGCGCAAAAGACTGGACAACAAAGATCAAAGAGGCCAGGGCTGTCAATTTTAGCAATTTATTCATGGTCGTTCTCCAGGTCGTATGCGCAACGAAAACCCATAGTGCTGGTCGCACTTTGCGGGGCGTAATCACTGCGTGACTGATAACGGAAAAATGTGGCGTAATTGGCGTTACTAAAACTCGACATAAAGCGCGCTCCGTCGCCACATGAGCCGGAGAGCAAATCGACGTCATCGCCGTTGGTTAATAATAATTGATAGTCGTCTACCCATTCATTGACACGGTCGTGCATGTGCATCAATTGGTCAGCATTTGGGTCGACGGTTTGTTGTTTCGCACTGTGTGGCTGGCTGTACCAGGCAAACAGGTTACGGGCATAATCATCGTCGCTGATGTTCTGCTGTTGGCGATATTTGACCGACGCATACTCCCACTCGTTAAGACCAGGCAAACGGCCACCTTGTGCGGAGCAGTATTCGCGTGCGGCAAACCAGGACACATAAGTGACTGGTTCGTTGTCTTTGCCTTTAGCAAATTCAGTATTATCATCCCAATGCTTCAGGTAATTTCCATCATGGAATAGGGCAGCGATGTTGTCTCGCTGCCACTGAGGTTGTTCAATGACAAATTCCAGAAACTCTTGGTTAGTGACAGGGGTTGCGTCCAGCATGAAACTTTCCATTTCTATACTGAGGCGCTCTTTGTCCAGTAAGACCGGAGGTTCGAAAGTACCACCATTGATCAGAACTGGATCGGCGAGCACTAAGGGTGACAATAAAACACCTGCAACTCCAAGCCACTTAACCATAAGTTTCCCCTTATTTCTCTTTACGAGGGCCAGCGACTAACGCACCAGCTGCACCGCGTTCTGCATCAGCAAATTCGTGATCGACCAACTTATAGATGCCTTCTTCCGGAACAATAAATTCAATGGTTGCGCTGTTACTGGCACCCAGCAGCACGGTTTGCATGCCATACCATTCGTTACGCGGGTCACCTTCGTACCAGACGCGGTCGAAAATCGCACCAATTACGTGGAAGCTGGAAGTGCCTGATGGACCTGCGTTTAACACATGTAAGCGCACACGATCACCTTCGTTCGCACGTAAAGGGTTGTCGCTAAGTGCTGCAACATGTCCGTTAAAGGTCACATGACTTGGCTGGCGGTCTAAAGCTGCACCGTGGTTATAGATGTAGTTACCTTCTGAGGCTTCTTCCAAATAGTGCTCTGACTGAACCAGAACGAATTCTTTATCAACGTCTTTGTCAGTTGGGTAGCCATCTTTAGGAGATACCACAACGGCGCCGTATTGGCCCATAGCTGTGTGCATGAGTACGCTGGAAGTACCACAGTGATACATATAAGTACCCGCGTAGTTGGCTATCCATTCGAACTCAATAGTTTCACCCGGAGAAATGGTACGCCATTTGTCTTCCGCTGCTACTGTGCCACTATGAAAGTCCATAGAGTGGGGCATTGGGTTAACGACTGGCTGGTTATTCTGATAACCGTTGGCCTGCAGTTGCTGAATGAACGGAGCACCATTTTTAACTGGCTTAGTAATAGTCACTTCTTCGTCAGAGCGGTTTTTCATTTTGAAAATGACACGGTCACCTTCACGTACGTGCAATACCGGGCCGGGTACTGAGCCACCGAATGTCCAGGCCGAATAGGTTACTCCCGGTGCTACTTCTATTTTCTGAGAGAACACATCCATGCGTACATCGTGAGTTTTGTTACCTTCATAGTCGAGCTTGGCTATGTTTGGAACCTGAGTTAGATAATCGCCAACAACCGCCGGGCCGTTGTAGTCTTCGCGGTAGACTTTAGCTTCTGGTAATCCAAAGATTTTACCATCAATGACATATTCGCTGTCGTGCTTAAGGCTGAGCTCTTCCGCATGAACCGGAGCTGACGCTGACGCCATAGCAGCCAGAAGAGAGGCACTGATAATTGATAAGCTTAGAGTTTTCATAATGATTTTTCCTTTAACTGATAACAAAGAGGTTTAACGCAAACTGGCAACGGCTTCGGCTGTGATAGTCTCACTGCCGCCTGCAAGATCGGTATTGATGTAGTTAGCTAAGGTTGCGATATCGGCGTCTTTCAGATAACCCATGGGCGGCATAGCTCCGTTGTAATTTGTTCCGTTAACGGTTAGCGCGCCGGACTTACCATTGATAATTGTCTTAGCTATGTAGTCGGGGTTATCTTTGATATTTGTATTTCCTGCCAGCGGAGGAAATACGCCCTGCATGCCTTTGCCATTTGGTTGATGACATGCCTGACAATATTTTTTGTAAACGTTTTCGCCTTCGCCTGCGTTGGCTGACTGGCTTATAAACAAACCAGCTAATGACACGGCAATGACTGAAATTTTGCAAAGAGACTGAATGCTCATAACGACACCTTCGTAATTGACTTAAGATGCCTTTAGAATACTGCTTTAATGAGCTTTTGCGAGTGAAATGAAGGGGTAACTCAGGCCTACTCCTTTATGTGTAAAAGAAGTAAGCCGAATGCAGGTTGGTAGGTATTAAATGCTGCGTGCTTCCAGTTCAATACGAGAGGCAGCACCGTAAATTTTACTCGGATCTCCCTCAAATTCACCTTCTGGGGTAGTAGTAGGCCAGAGGTTTTCAAGGTTACTGATGACCTTGCGGGTTTCGCTAATGGCTTCTTCAGCTTTTTCTGCTTCTTTATCATTAATACGGTTTAAGCGTTCAAGCGCAATTTCTTTAAAGCCCATGGCGTCTTGATATTCGTGAACATTAGTGACTTCGCCATTTTGAATGCCTATAGCGTACTCGTCGGCGGCTACCATTAGCATTGATGAAACACTCAGTATGACGTCTTTAGCTGACATGTCAGCAATAGGCTCGTTAGCGCTGATAGAGTCCAGCAGAGCCTTGTAGTTGTTCATAACCGTGTCTTCATCTTTATCATTGATGACACTTTCCGCCAGAGTATTTAACGGTTCGGCAAACCCAGGCAAGCCGCGTGCTTCAAATGCTTCAGTAAGACCACTATAGAGCTCGTCACCTGGGTGTTTCATGTGAGTTTTAGCCATTTCAATGTGGCCTTGCTCGTACAGTTTCATTCCCACCCATAAATGGCCGCGAATAAAACCGAGCTGAGCCAGAAACGCCGTGTCATTGGTGTTTAAATCAATTTCAGGAGCGGCCATTTCGCCTTCTGCCATAGGGGCAGCCATGAACATGGAAGGTGCCGCGCCCGGTTGCGTCAGTGGCGCTGCTGTTACCTGTGATGCTGCTACGGTGGTGGCCAGAACACTGCCAACGCCAAGCCAAACTTTTTTCTTTTCAAACATATAAAGACCTTAGTATGCTTTTTTGCGAGAGTTAACTCATGTATATTTGCAGAAATGATAACTATTCGCAAGTTAGAAGTGTGGAATAATGATATTACAAATTAGCAATGCCGTAGATACAGATACGGTAAAGAGTATTGTTGCAGGCCTTGATGCCGGGCAGTTTAGTGATGGTAAGAAAACCGCAGGCTGGGCAGCGAAAGATGTAAAAAATAACCAGCAACTGTCGGGTAAAAAGTCTGAGGCAGCTACACAAGTGCTGCTGGACAGGCTTCAGCAAAACGCTCTGGTGCAATCGGTTATGCGGCCAAAGCAGGTGGCGCGGGTGACTATAAACCGATATCAGCAGGGAGAGTACTATGGTACTCACATGGATGATTCCTTGATGAACGGGGTAAGAACCGATATTTCTTTTACGCTGGGTTTGTCACCCTTATCGGATTTTGAAGGCGGAGAGCTGGTTATTGAGGATGCCAGTGGTGAGCGGAGCTGGCGGCTTGGGCAGGGGGATATTCTTATGTATCCGAGCCATTACCTGCATCGGGTTAATCCGGTGACTAAAGGTTCCCGGCTGGCAATGATAGGCTGGGTGCAAAGCTTGGTTAAACAGCCGAATTACAGGGAGCTACTCTTTGATATAGAACAATCGTTGAAAGCTGAATTTGATGCAAACGGTAAGTCTGAAAACTTTGATCGCCTGACCAAGGTGTTTCATAACCTGTTAAGAGAATGGGCTGATGTGTGATCAGCCCAGAAAAAATTTAACGGCTTTTAAACCAGAGTGACACCGCACAAAATAAGCAAAGCAACGTTAGCTGCTAGCCCAATCATAAAGAAATAGCTGCGGGGGCTGGGGTTTTTCTCCGTTGCTATGGCGTAGTAAAGAACCATGTGAATTAAGCGAGCAATAGCGAAAATCCAGATAAATATCCCTGTCCAGAAAGCGCTGACACCTATGAAGAAGGCCAGAAATACTGTGCCCAGCATCAGCGGATAGTTTTCTAACGAGTTCATTAGCGTGCGGTGAGCACGAAACACAAAAGATGAATGACTCAGTGAGTCGTCGATTTTACCCGGAACGGCACCGGGTTGTTTCGCTTTTTGACCGCTGGCAATAACCCATTGAACCAGCAAAATGACCAGAGCAATGAGTACGCCCCAATAAGCCATTGTATAAGTTTCACTTCCGTTCATTTTATGTCTCCTTTTGTTCCGTATGATTTGGTTAAGCTGGGCTACCGCAACTCCAGCATACTTCAAAAGCGGCTCCGTTAATTTCCTGACAATTATTGCAACGCCAGTCCGGGCCGTTCGCTTGTTCTTCCATATTTTCAATCAGTGTTTTTGCGACAGCGAGTTGAGTATCATCAACAAGCCATAATTCAGGCCAGGTATCCAATGGCGCTAAATCACCAGCGGCGCCACTGGAAAACTCATTTTTCATAACTGTTTCAATGCCTTCCATTTGTAATAGGTTACGGGCGTTTTCCACTAATAGTTTGTTTTCATGGGTATAAATAAGTTTCATAGGCGTTTCTTATAGGTAAAACCTGAATAGCAATGTATTTTTACGTTATAGTTAATGTATCAGACTCAGCGTCTGTTTGTGTTCTCCATTTTTCTAAGGAGTTGTATATGGCGGGTGGCTGGTCGCACGATGGTGCCGTACAGGAACAAATTGATGCCAGTACCGAAGATGAAGTAAAACGTGTACGCAGCAAACTTACCGGCGGGGAAAGTCTGGAGTTTTGCGAAGAATGTGGCGAGCCTATTCCGGAGGCCAGGCGCAAAGCGATTCCTGGTGTTCGTCTGTGTGTGGAATGTCAGGCGGAACTCGACAAGCAGGACTCAAACAAAGCGGGTTTTAACCGGCGTGGAAGTAAAGACAGCCAGTTACGTTAAGCTATGGGGCTGTCTTATCTGCCAGAAATTCAGACTCAGGTACGGGTTTGCTGAACAGGTAACCTTGAAAGGTATCGCAATTTAGTCGCGCCAAATAATTAAACTGTTCTTCGGTTTCTACTCCCTCAGCAACAATATTCAGTTTAAGGCTTTCTCCTAGCTGAATAATAGTGTAAACAATTTGAGCCTTTTCCATACTATCCAGCATGTTACGTACGAAAGATACGTCAATTTTCAGGGTGTCGAACGGAATTTGCATAAGATAAGAAAGCGACGAGTAACCCGTACCGAAGTCATCCAGTGCGAACTCAATCCCAAGGCGCTTTAATTGCTTTATTTTATTGGTTACGCTGGAAATGTCATCCATCAGCAAACTCTCAGTGAGCTCTAGCTTTAACCGATGAGGCCGTATCTCGTACTTCTCTACCAGAAGTTGAACCTGCTCAACAAACTCGGGCTGCTGAAACTGTTTGGCACTGACGTTAATCGACAGTTGCATCTTTGCTTTTTCAGGGCTCTGTTGCCATTGCTGGAGAATTTGGCAGGCACGCTCAGTAATCCAGTACCCTAAAGGAACAATTAAGCCGGTTTCCTCGGCTAAAGGAATGAAGTCAGCAGGAGAAACAAAGCGGCCATCACTTTGTTTCCAGCGGATGAGCGCCTCAGCTCCGGTGGGCTTTGACTCAATATTTACCTGAGGTTGCAGATAAAGTTCGAATTCGTTCTGTTTTATTGCATTACGCAGTTGCTCTTCCAGTTTGACTCGCTTACTTACTGCATCAGCAAACTCCTGACGAAACAGTGAGACTTCTCCCGTACCTTTGCGTTTTGAGTGAGATAATGCCAGGCCTGACTGGGTCATTAAGGTTTCAGCATTTGATTCGCTGTCGTCAAACAAGGAAGCGCCTGCGCTAAAGGAGCAAAGGTGCGTGTAGCTGTTGAGCTGATAGGGCTGTTGCAGTTGATCCAGCAATTGATAAATTCGGGTCAGCAATTGCTGTTTTATATTGACTGAATTACCACGCTCAAGTCCGGTTAGCACGACCGCGAATTCGTTCGCGCTCAAACGCGCCAGGAATGAGTTGGCTTTCGTCGAACTTTGCAGCCTTTCTGCCACGCGTTTTAACAGTAAATCACCCATATCCGAACCCAGGGTGTTATTCAGTATTTTAAATTTATCGATATCACAGAGAATTAACGCGCCGTTTTGGCCTGCTTCTTTATAAGTTGCGAGCTGATCTTGCAAATGATCCAACAAAGAGCGGCGGTTCGCTAACCCGGTTAACGCATCGTTGTAAGCCAGATAACGAATACGTTCACTGGATTCAACTTCTGCACTAATGTCTGTGACCGTTGCTACAAAATGTCGTTCTTTCTGTTGGTTATAGCGTACTTTTGAAATACTTAAGCGAACAGGGAAAGTCGTACCAGAACGTTTTCTTACATTAACTTTACCTTGCCAGGCAACTCTGCGGGCTAGTGAGTTCTTAATATTCTCCAGTAACTTATCTGAGCGCTCAATATAGTCTTCAATATTGAGTTTACTGCCTTTTATTCGTTCCAGGTCATCTCCGGTAAGTCGCGTAAATGCCTGATTCGCTAACAAAACACGGTTGTGTTCGTCGAATAGCAGCAAGCCGTCATCTATGGCACTAATAACTTCATAAAGTTGCTCTGCAGACATTTGGGCTAACTTTTGCTGTTGTTGCAAGCGTCTGTCTATCTGAGAGGCTATAATGGCCATTATAGCGGTTAAGCACGAGCCAATTCCGACAACGTAAGCCAGCCAGTTGCCATGGCCGCTGAATACCGCATCGGGTGCCCGGGTAGGGTAAAAATTGGCTGCTATCATGGCGGTATAGTGCATACCAGAAATAGCCAGAGCAATAATGGCGGCAACAACAATTTGTGCGCTTCTGCGCCTGAACCAGCTGGTTCTTTCCGATTTTTTATAATGGCGATATGCCAATAAAGCTATGATGCCCAACGATACGGCGACAAATACCGAAAGTACAAACCAGAGAGGGTCATAACGAAGGTGAGCTGACATTTCCATTGCAGCCATTCCGGTATAGTGCATCAGGCCAATACCGGCGCCCAAAACAGTTCCGGCGATGAGTGTTGCACGCACCGATGACAAAGACATTTGAATTTTCATTGCTATAAAGCTGCCGACAATGGCAGGAACAACTGAAATAAGCGTTAACAACACGCTATGACTCATGGGCAGGTGAAGCTCAAAAGCCAGCATGCCAATAAAATGCATACTCCAGACACCAACGCCAGAGATAACTGCGCTGACAATTAACCAACTGTAGCGAGCAACCTTAGCCTGATATATTTGTACACGTTCCAGTGTGAGTATCGCGGTATAAGAAGCTAGCAGCGCGACACAATAGGAGAGTATGACTAACCCCGGGTTATGGGAGCCATTTATAGGGGACTGGGAAAATTGACCCAAATCGAAAAATGCGTACAGGGTTTCAAGCATAAATTTAATTTTACCAGAGCCGTTGGCGGGAGTACTAAAACTATTTAATACTTTGCAATACGACACTGAGTCCCGAAAGTATCATTAGTGCCAGAGTAAATTGTCTAAAACGTTGTTCTGATACATGCTGTTGAAGTCTTTGTCCCACGCTGGCGCCTATAAGCGCACAAGGTAGTAAAGCGAGTACCAGATAGAGATGGGGCTCTGCGTAAATAGACTGGCGTGAGAAGTTAGCGACGTTTGCCATGGCAATGCAGCAGAAAAACAGACTGAGTGTAGCGCGAAACTGTTGTTTTGGGATACGGGCATTGGCCAGAAATAAAACAATAGGAGGCCCGCCTAATGTCATTAACCCGTTGAGCAAGCCAGAGCCTGTACCTACCGCAATATGTCCGGGCGCATGTTCAGCAGTAGGGAGTTGTTTACCGCTAGCCAAAGCGAGCGCAACAGCCAGTATGACAAAACCAAGAATCAGTTTAATAAACTGTTCGTTTACGCTTAACAGCAAAGATCCCGATACCAGAGAAGCAATGACGCCTGAAAAAATTAACCATTTCCACTGAGATGGGCGAGCCGCCTCTCTGTTTTTCCAGTAGATCCAGCCGCCAATCACGATATTAATGACAGACAGTGCAGGCGTAAGTACGCTAATAGGGAACCACAGCGCCAGAATTGGGACGGCTAACAAACCGGAGCCAAAACCGCTTACCCCCTGAACCAAAGCTGCGAAGAAAAATACTATTGCGGCAGCGAAATACTCCAAATGAACCTCTTTTGTCTTATAATGCTGAAAACGGCTTTTCAGTCACGTCAATAGTCTTCATAATGATAACAGGAAAAACAACGGAGCTGAGCATGAGGGTGACTCTGGTCGTGTTGTTGGCCTTGTTCCTTGCGTTACAATACCGTCTGTGGTTTGGCAAAAATAGCCTACCGGATTATTGGCGGTTGCAGCAAGAAGTCAGCAATCAGAAAAATACGAATGAAAATCTGGAAAGACGTAATCAACTCATTTACGCAGATATTGAAGATTTGCGCGAAGGGGAGGATGCGCTGGAGGAGCGTGCCCGTAACGAACTAGGGATGGTAAAAAAGGATGAAGTTTTCTTCCGTCTTGTACCTGATCGTAATCCATAGCCTGAGCGGGTGAGCGAGATGAAGAGTGAGTCTGAAAGCCACGCACAAAGCCAGATTGATTCGTTAATGGCTGTGATCCCTGCAGCTGGCAGCGGAAGCCGGATGCAGGCTAACATCCCTAAGCAGTTTCTGATGGTCGCTAACCGGACTTTGCTGGAGTACAGCATCGAAGCCGTATTAAAGGATGCGCGGGTTGAACAGGTTTTCGTTGCGGTTTCTGACTCTAATGCTGAATACCTTATTGAACTTAAAAAGAGCCTGCCAACAAAGGTTCATTTTGTGACAGGCGGCAACAGCCGCGCTGAATCCGTATTGGCTGGAGTTAAAGTTGCTGTTTCGCAAGGGGCTACCCATGTGCTGGTACATGACGCGGCACGCCCATGCTTACCTAAAACGGCACTAACAGCGGTCATTAATACCGGCTTAAAGGATCCTCAAGGCGCAATTCTTGCCATTCCGGTAAGAGACTCCTTAAAACGCGCTGTTATCTCTGTTAATGATGAAACCGGCGTTACCCATATAGAATCCAGTGTTGATCGGGAAGCGTTGTGGCAGGCACAGACACCACAAGTTTTTAATGCAGAGCGTTTACAACAAGCCATAGAGCATATGGGGGCATTAAACCCTCAGTTAACTGATGAAGCTTCTGCTATGCAGTGGTGTGGTTTCCAGCCGGCGCTTATTCCTGGCTCTATCCGCAACTTAAAAGTGACTCACCCGGAAGATTTTGAATGTGTTCGCGACTGGTTATTAGCGGACAATAATGATCATAAAAATTAAAGAGGGCATCGTTCATGAAAATCCGTGTTGGTCATGGTTATGACGTTCATCGTTGGGGCTCTGATAAGCCTTTGATTTTAGGTGGTGTTGAAATTGAGCATCATCAGGGACTTGTCGCTCATTCCGACGGAGATGTTGTTCTGCATGCTGTCACCGACGCGGTATTAGGCGCTTTAGCGTTAGGTGATATTGGCCAGCACTTTCCTGATACCGATGAACGCTATGCCGGGGCGGATAGTGCCGAATTGCTGAGTCATGCCGTAAGTCTATGTCAGGAAAAAGAGTTTAAGACGGGTAACATTGACGTAACCATTGTAGCTCAGGCTCCGAAAATGGCACCACATATTGACGATATGCGGGCCAGCATTGCCCAGTGTTTAAAAACCTGCATCGACAATGTGAATGTCAAAGCGACAACGACAGAAAAATTAGGCTTTGTGGGGCGTGAAGAGGGTATTGCCTGTCATGCTGTGGTTCTGATGGAGTCATTTTAATGTTGGCACCCTCACAAGTGTCTTTGGCTGATTTACCGCGTTTACATAAAGGCGACAGACCGCAGGCCGAATTTAAACAAACGCCGGAAGATTTTCAGGTTATTGAGCAGTTGGATGTTATTGATGACGGTGAAGGTGAGCACCAGTGGCTTTGGGTTAGAAAAACCGGGGCTAATACAAATTTTTGTGCAGAAAAAATAGCCCGGTTTGCCGGAGTATCAGAAAGAAATGTCAGTTATTCCGGATTAAAAGATCGCCAGGCAGTGACCTGGCAATGGTTTTCCATTCAACTACCCGGCAAAGAAACGCTTAACTGGAATGAGTTAAACGATGAAGAAATGTCAGTTGAGCGAGTAATACGCAGAACCAAGAAATTAAAGACGGGGTTTCACCGTGCGAACCGCTTCGTTATCAGGTTAGCTAATGTCAGCTCCCGCGAGGCACTTGAAAACCTCTGGCAAGGTGTGAGTGAGCAGGGCGTAATAAATTATTTTGGCGAACAGCGCTTTGGCCGCAGCGGAGATAACGTTGCACAAGCTGAGCGCTGGCTTATGGCGAGCCGCCCTCCGCGTATCAGCCGCAGCAAGCGAAGCCTTTATTTGTCTGCACTGCGCAGCTATTTATTCAACGAGATAGTAGCTGAGCGAATACGTCAGTTTGGTATAGAAGGAACTTTGACTGGTGATTGTGTCATGCTGGAAGGCTCGCAGTCGGTTTTTACCGTAGAGCAATGGGACGACGAACTTAAACAGCGGCTGGCAAATAACAATATTTACTTAACGGCACCTCTAGCAGGAAGCACAAATAAACCCTTAGTGAAAGGGGAAGCCGACGCCTTTGAACAAAGTTTATTACAACCGTTCGATAGTTGGTTACAGGCGCTCAGAAAGCTGCGCGTAGAGGCGGCTCGCCGGACTATTTTGTTGCGCGTAGAAAACCCCGAAATTAGTTGGCAGGGCAAGGACGCAGAGCTTCGCTTTACGCTTCCGTCCGGTGCTTATGCAACAACCGTATTGAATGAAATTGTCGACTTAAGTGGTGAATCCAGATGATGAAAATTTTATTAAGTAATGATGACGGCGTGCATGCGCCGGGTATTCTCGCGTTGTACCAGGCTTTAAAAGAAGTGGCAGATGTACGAGTGATAGCTCCGGACCGTAACTGCAGTGGTGCCAGTAATTCGTTAACCTTACATAATCCTTTGCGGGTGCGTCGGCTGGATAATGGTTTCTATTCTGTTAATGGTACGCCCACAGACTGTGTTCATTTAGGCACTAACTCGCCGATGGCTGAAGACGTAGATTTAGTCGTGTCGGGTATTAATGACAGCCCTAATATGGGTGACGATGTGTTGTACTCAGGCACGGTGGCGGCAGCGATGGAAGGGCGCTTTATGGGACTGCCTGCCATTGCAGTATCGATGGGTGGTCGTGGACACGACTACTATGATACCGCCGGGCGGGTCGTGGCAGAAATTGTCGCAAATATGGAAAACGATCCGCTGCGGCTTGATACGGTACTGAATATCAATGTGCCTTACACGACCTACGATAAGTTAAAAGGTACCCGGGTGACTAAATTGGGACGTCGGCATCGCGCAGAGACTATGGTTCACGACCGTGACCCTTTTGGCAGCGAAATCTTTTGGTATGGACCCATTGGGCATCATGCAAGTGATGAGCCTAATACCGACTTTACCGCGATTCATGAAGGTTATATCTCAATTACACCGTTAAGCCTGGATATGACGGCTCAACGCCACACCGATACACTGACAGACTGGTTAGAACAACAAAAATGATGATTAGTAATGGGCAGTCGCGGGTTAAGCGACTGATTCAACAATTAGAGGATCTCGGTATTACCAACAAAGAGGTTTTACGGGTGATATCTGAAACCCCAAGACATCTGTTTATGCCCGAGTCATTAGCTCATAAAGCCTATGAAAATACGGCGTTACCCATTGGTAATGGGCAGACCATTTCGCAGCCGTTAATGGTGGCAACAATGACGCAGTTATTAATGCAGCATCATTGTAAAAATGTGCTGGAGATAGGCACGGGGTCGGGTTATCAGACGGCGGTTCTGGCTCAACTGGTTGATAAGGTTTTCAGTGTTGAGCGTATTGCTACGTTGCAGTATCAGGCCAAGCGACGTATGCGGCAGTTGGACTTACATAATGTTGCCATGCGTCATGGTGATGGCTGGAAAGGCTGGCGCAGCAAAGGGCCGTTCGACGGTATTATTGTTACCGCAGCTGCCAGCGACATACCTCAGGATTTAGTCGATCAGCTTGCCGACGGCGGCGTGATGATTATTCCGGTCGGCGAGCAGAACCAGTCGCAGAGCCTGGTAGTTATGCGTCGCTTTGGTGACTCGCTGGAGCAACAACGTATTGGTGATGTGCGTTTCGTGCCTTTAGTTAAGGGAGATGTCGTTTGAAGTTGTTCTCCGCACTGTACGATAAAGTATTATCCTGGACTCAGCACCCCAGAGCAGACATTATTCTTGGTCTGTTGAGTTTTGCAGAATCGGTGATATTTCCTATTCCACCGGATGTCATGCTGGCGCCAATGGCAATGACTCAACCTAAAAGGGCGTGGCGATTAGCGTTTCTGACCACAGTTACCTCAGTCGCAGGCGGAATTTTAGGGTATTTTCTGGGTTATTGGGCGTATGAGTCTTTAGTGCTGCCGGCAGTTGAGGCACTGGGGTATGAATCGAAACTTCTCACCGTTCAGGGCTGGTTCTCAGACTGGGGCGTTTGGATAGTGTTTATTGCAGGCTTTTCCCCCATTCCTTATAAACTGTTTACTGTAACTGCCGGGGTTATGCAGATAGCTTTTTTTCCCTTTGTTATTGCATCGGCTATCAGTCGCGGTATGCGCTTTTATCTGGTGGCCTGGTTGTTGCGTACTGGTGGCCCTGAAATGGGCGTAAAACTTCGTGAATATGTTGACCGCATCGGCTGGACACTGGTAATACTGGTTATTATTGGATACGTAATAGCGCAGTTGGTATAAATGATGTTGGCATCGTCCGGGGCAATTAAACAATCTGTATTATTGGTGTTTGCCATAATTCTACTGCAGGCCTGCAGTGGCCGGTCGGCACCTGCTCCAGTCGAAGAGCTTTATACTGGAAAAACTTACCTCGATTTTGAAGCCAACTCAATTAACGACAAAGAGTATGAAGTTCAGCCCGGAGAAACACTCTACTCAATAGCCTTCCGGGCTAACCTGGATGTCCAGGATATTGCCCAAATCAATAATTTACAAAAACCTTACACTATTTATCCGGGACAAAAGTTGAGTCTGGAAAGCGTGCCACAACGAGGTACCACCACAGCCAGAAAGGCACAGCGAACAGCTAGTGCTAAACAGAATAAAAAAGCCTCTGATAACGCACAAAATAATATAAAAACGCCCGTTGCTAATAAGAAACAGAAAGGGTATGGTCAAAAAACAAGCACAAGAAAAACGGTTGCAAAACAAACCGATAAGGGTAGCAATAGCCAGCCGAGACAGCGAATTGAACGGCCTGAAGTGGCGCTACCGAGCAATAATAATATTATTTGGCGTTGGCCTTCATCGGGGAAAATAATAGCCGATTTCTCGTTGCGTGAACAAGGCAATAAAGGAATAGATTTTGCCGGTAGCAGGGGGGACTCAGTTAACGCTGCGGCGGCAGGAAAAGTGGTTTATGTTGGAAGCGCATTGCACGGGTTTGGTAATTTAATCATTTTGAAACATAACGATGATTTTATTACTGCCTACGCTCACAACGAAGACATTCTGGTGAAGGAAAAGGAATGGGTGGACGTAGGTGAGACTATCGGACGTATGGGAGACTCCGGTAGTTCTCGGGTGAAATTGCATTTTGAAGTTCGTTTCCGTGGTAAGTCGGTCAATCCGAGGCATTACTTACCCAAATCTCGCTAGTCATGTGGGAATAATAATAACAAGATAAGGAAGTCGACGTGTGTTGTAACACGGTGTTCAGTATAACAGGAGCTTGTTATGAGCCGCATAAAGGAAGAAGCAGTTGAAAACGTCGAAGCTAATGAAGAAGAATCTATTGTAGATAGCACGGACAGTGCAGCAGATGAGCTGGAAGAAGCGTTATCATCGTCTTCAACTCAGTATCAAAAGAAGATGGACGCGACGCAGCTATACCTGGGAGAAATTGGTTTCTCTCCGTTACTGACTGCTGAAGAGGAAGTCTTTTATTCCCGTCGTGCGTTAAAAGGCGACAAGGCAGCCCGCCGTCGTATGATTGAGAGTAATCTGAGGTTGGTTGTTAAAATTGCCCGTCGCTATTCTAATCGGGGACTGCCTTTATTAGATTTAGTTGAAGAAGGTAACCTCGGCCTTATCCGGGCGGTTGAAAAATTCGACCCTGAACGCGGGTTCCGCTTCTCAACTTACGCTACCTGGTGGATACGACAAACTATTGAGCGCGCAATTATGAACCAGACGCGCACCATTAGACTGCCGATTCACGTCGTTAAAGAGCTTAACGTGTATCTTCGTGCTGCCCGTGAACTTGCGCATAAACTGGATCACGAGCCAACCGCCGAAGACATTGCTAAAAGCCTCAATAAGCCCGTGGGTGATATCACTAAAATGTTGCGTCTGAATGAACGCATTGGTTCGGTAGATACGCCTATAGGCGGTGATAACGACAAAGCCTTGTTGGATATCCTCACCGATGATGCTGATACCGGACCGGAAGGTGTCTTGCAGGATGAAAACCTGAAAGGGAATATCACCGAATGGTTGCAGTCGCTAAATCAGAAACAACGTGAGGTACTGGCTCGCCGCTTTGGACTGATGGGCTATGAGCCTTCGACTCTGGAGGATGTTGGTCGTGAAATAGGCCTTACGCGTGAGCGAGTCCGGCAGATACAAGTGGAAGCTCTGCGTAAATTACGCGATTCGTTAAAACAGCAAGGCCTAACGTTAGACTCACTATTTACTGCTCAGTAAAAATAGCAGTTACTAAAAGTATTTAAAGCTTTAAAAGGCTCAACTTTGTGTTGAGCCTTTTTGTTTCTGTTGCCATTGGTAAAGAATATCCAGCGCCTGCTTCGGAGTCAGATCATTAATGTCCAGTTGTTCCAGCTCATCAAGCAGTGGGTTGCGTTTTTCTGTATGAGACGGGATAGCTTCAGGTGGAGGAGTGAGCTCCATAGTGGCTTGTTCGGGTTCGTTTAAACCACCATGGTGAGTATGCTCCAGTTCGGACAACTTTTGTTTTGCTTTATGAATGACATGCTCCGGAACCCCGGCCAGTTTAGCCACTTGCAAGCCAAAGCTCTGGCTGGCTGCTCCAGGGCTGACTTTATGTAAAAAAGCAATGGTATCGCCATGCTCTTTCGCATCGACGTGCACGTTTACCGTGGCTGGTAACTCTTCTGCCAATTCCGTTAACTCAAAGTAATGAGTGGCGAATAAGGTCAGGCACTGGAGTTGTCGGGACAGGTAATCGGCACAAGACCAAGCCAGTGACAAGCCGTCATAAGTTGAAGTGCCACGACCAATTTCATCCATAAGCACCAGGCTTTTTGCCGTGGCGTTATGCAGAATGTTCGCGGTTTCTGTCATTTCTACCATAAAAGTCGAACGGCCTGAGGCTAAATCGTCAGAGGCACCAATACGGGTAAAGATACGGTCAATGTCGCCAATAATTGCCTTGTCAGCCGGTACGTAGCAGCCCATGTGCGCCAAAATAACGATTAACGCAGCTTGTCGCATGTAAGTCGATTTACCACCCATGTTAGGGCCGGTTATCATCAGCATACGCTGCTGCGGCGTCAGCGACATGGGATTAGCAATAAAAGGCTCATCGCTCAGTTGTTCAATAACCGGATGACGGGCAGCTTCTAGTTCAATTAAGCTGGTTTCCTTTTGCAGTTGCGGGCGGCAATAACGATAATTGTCAGCCAGCCGTGCAAAACAGCACAAGGTATCGAGTTGAGCCAGACCCGAAGTACTTTTTTGCAATGCAGTCACCTGCGGCAGTAAGTGCTCAAAGAGTTGGTCGTAAAGCCATTTTTCTCTGGCCAGAGAACGCGCCTGAGCATTCAGAACTTTGTCTTCGTGCTCCTTTAACTCTGGAATAATATAGCGCTCTGTATTTTTTAGTGTCTGGCGACGCTGATAGTCATCGGGTACCGCTTCTGACGACTGCCGGCTGACCTCAATAAAGTAGCCGTGAACTCTGTTATAGCCAACTTTTAATGTGGCGATACCACTTCTCTCACGTTCACGCTGCTCCAGTTGTTTCAGGTAGTCGGTAGCACCCGTTGCAAGATCGCGCAATTCATCAAGCTCTCTATCATATCCTTCGGCAATAACACCGCCGTCGCGAATCAATAAAGGTGGCTGCTCAATAACGGCTTTAGTCAACAAGTCGACCACTTCTGGAAAGGGAGCAATAATGTCGTGCAGATAACTCAGCGAACGGTGAGATAAAAGCTCTCTGATTTCCGGTATTTTAGCCAGGCTGTCGCGCAAACGAGCAAAGTCTTTCGGACGCGCGCTTCGTAAGCCTACACGGGCAACAATACGTTCAATATCGGCTAACTGTTTTAATGTTAGCTGTATATTTTCAAAATTCAGATTTTCTTTTAATGCGTCGACAGCATCATAACGCTGGTTAAGTTCCTGATGGTTCCGAATAGGGCGCTGCAGCCAACGCTGGAACTGGCGGCTTCCCATAGCTGAAACGGTTTTGTCCAGTACAGCTGAAAGGTGTGTATCGCCTTCGCCCATGCTTTGCTGCAGCTCAAGGTTTCTGCGTGTTGCTGCGTCGAGAATAATAGCGTCTTGCGGATGTTCAGTTATTAGCGCCTGAATGTGAGGCAGGGCGGCGCGTTGAGTTTCTTTTACATAATGCAGAATAGCACCGGCGGCTGCCAGGGTAGGCTCATTATTTTTGATACCGAAGCCTTCTAAATGCTGAGTGCCAAACTGGCGAATAAGCAGCATAAAAGCGGTTTGTTGTTCAAACTCCCAGGCCGGTCGGCGTTTGCATTTCGCTTTTGCTAAAGGTAGTCCGGCCAAGGAAATAGACTCGGGATATAGCAGTTCGGCTGGCTCTAAACGCTGCATTTCTGCAGCCAGTTGTTCACTGGAATGAGCTTTGGTTAGCCAGAAACGGCCGCTACTTAGCTCCAGACTGGATATTGCGTATTCCGCTTCCGGCTGTTTTGGATTCAGCGGACAAATCGCAACTAACAGATTTTGTCTTTTTTCCGCTAACAGCGACTCGTCAGTGACGGTTCCCGGCGTGACAATACGCACGACTTTTCTTTCAACCGGACCTTTGCTGGTTGCCGGATCGCCAATTTGTTCGCAGATGGCAACGGATTCGCCCATATTGACCAGGCGCGCCAGATAGTTTTCTACTGCGTGATAGGGAACACCTGCCATTGGAATAGGTTCACCATTACTCTGACCCCGCGCTGTGAGGGAGATATCTAACAGTTGGGCTGAGCGTTTCGCGTCTTCAAAAAACAGTTCGTAAAAGTCCCCCATGCGATAGAATAAAAGCATGTCAGCATGCTCCGCTTTTATCCGTAGGTATTGCTGCATCATTGGGGTATGTGATTGGATCTGTTTATCAGAGAATTCAGGCATAATTGATTATTCTTATCTGGAGCCAGTGTTATGTTAGCAACCACGGCAATCGCGCCGCAAACCTTTAAACTCGCGGAACAAGTGGGTTCGAGTCTACAGCAGAAGCAGCAGACATTATGCACCGCAGAATCTTGTACCGGAGGAGGGATAGGATACGCTATTACCGAAGTTGCGGGAAGTTCTGCTTGGTTTAATGGTGGATTAATCACCTATACTAATGCCCTTAAGCAAAAGTTGCTGCTGGTTGAGTCTGACGTACTGGAAAAGCATGGTGCAGTTTCTGAAGCCTGTGTTCGGCAAATGGCCGTTGGAGCCATAGCGGCATGTGATGCCGATTGGGCTATTGCTGTGAGTGGTGTGGCAGGCCCCGCAGGCGGCACAGCGGATAAACCAGTGGGTTTGGTGTGGATGGCAATAGCAAATAGTGAAAGCTGTTGGTGCTGGTCTGAACAATTTGCAGGTGACCGCACTCAGGTGCGCTTACAAACCTTAGATACAGTTCTGGATAAACTTATAAATCTAATTGAATTACAATAACTTACTTTTGTTTTAATGAAAAAATAAGAACAACGCTTGATACTGTAAATGTGTACAGTATACTGTTTATAAAACCAGTGATTAATAACGGAGCTTATAATGAGCAATGATCGTCAAAAGGCGTTAGATGCAGCGCTCGGACAAATCGAACGTCAATTTGGTAAAGGTTCTATCATGCGTCTGGGTGATAACCAGACTCTGGATATCGATTCTGTTTCAACCGGTTCGTTAGGGCTGGATATTGCTCTTGGTATTGGTGGCTTGCCTTTTGGGCGGGTTGTAGAAATTTACGGTCCTGAGTCCAGTGGTAAAACGACCATGACTCTGGAAGTCATCGCCGAAGCGCAAAAAATGGGTAAGACCTGTGCCTTCGTAGATGCTGAGCACGCGTTAGACCCTATTTATGCCGAAGCTTTAGGTGTTAACGTTGATGACTTATTAATATCGCAACCAGATACCGGTGAGCAGGCTTTAGAAATTTGTGACATGCTGGTTCGTTCCGGCGCAGTCGATATTGTGATTGTTGACTCGGTAGCAGCGCTGACACCAAAAGCGGAAATTGAAGGCGAAATGGGCGATAGCCATGTTGGCTTGCAGGCTCGTTTAATGTCACAAGCCCTGCGTAAATTAACGTCGAACATTAAAAAATCCAACACCATGTGTATTTTCATCAACCAAATTCGGATGAAAATTGGTGTGATGTTTGGTAACCCTGAAACCACCACGGGTGGTAACGCCCTGAAGTTTTACTCTTCTGTTCGTCTGGATATTCGCCGTACCGGTGCATTGAAAGAAGGTGACGAAGTTGTGGGTAACGAAACCCGCGTGAAAGTGGTTAAAAACAAGGTGGCTCCTCCGTTTAAAGAAGCGCACTTCCAAATTTTATACGGCAAAGGTATTTCTAAAGAAGGTGAGCTTATTGACCTGGGTGTTAAGCACAAAATGGTTGATAAAGCCGGTGCCTGGTACAGTTATAACGGCGACAAAATTGGTCAGGGTAAAGCTAACTCAATGAAGTTTTTGCAGGACAACCCTAAAATTGCCGATGAATTAGAAGGTCGTATTCGCGAACTGTTGTTGTCAAAACCAGAAAAGAGAACAAAAGAAATTCGTGAAGCTGAGCGCGCTGCTGCGAAAGAAGATGCGAAGAGCGAAGCTAAAGCAGACAAGAAAACAGAAAAGAAAGGTAATGAGAAAGATGATATCAGTTTGTCATAACTGATTTGTTTTTCGGAATAACAAGCCGGAGCTTATTGCTCCGGTTTTTTTATAAGTAAAAATTACTGAAACGCACTTTTGGGTGAGCTGACTGAGAACAGCTCCTGATAAAGTTTAGCGGCATACCCGTCAGTCATGCCGGAAAGGTAATCAGAAATTACGCGCAGAGCATTCCCACCTTTTTGTTGCTGTTGCAGATAACGCAAACGGGTATTTTCAGGCAATAAACGTTCCGGCTCTACGGCTAAAACCTCAAATAGTTCCATAACAATCTGTTGGCCTTTAAACTCCTGTGCCTGCATTTCAGGCTTTCGAATCACCCATTTAAAAATAAATTGCTTTAACGAGTTCAGTAGAATTTTTTCGGCAGCTCCTAACTGAACTTCATATTGCAGCAAAGGGCAGTCAAAATTGTATTCAGTAGAGTTCAGTCTTGCTGAGGTAAGCAGCCGGTTAACTAACCCTCCTATTGCCTGCTTGCGGAGGTGATGGCTGCCAGAAAAAAGATCTTCGGTTAACTTTCGGGCGTTAAAGCCGGAAAGCTCTGCTTCAAGCTGCTGTAAATCGGAGAACATGTGTTCTTCCCAGTGATGCCGCTGGATCAGGCCGACAACAATGGCGTCCTCAAGATCGTGAACGCCGTATGCGATATCGTCTGCAGCTTCCATAATGGACGCATCAATACTTTTAAGGGCGCTTTTTCCGTGGGTACTTTGTGTCGCTTCGTGCACTAATGCCTGAAAATTTTTCTTATCGTTAGTGCTTAGCGGCTGAAGTACCCAGTCTAGCTGCTCTGAGTCGTCGTCATACAAGGCTTTTGGTGGTAGCCATTCGCGGGTGGGCAAATGACGAAAGTTTGTTACCTCAGGGGGAAGTTCTTGCCTTCGGATTGCGCTCGCTAATACCGGGTACTTTAACAGCCCCAACAGAGTTCTTCTGGTTAAGCTCATGCCATGCTCAGGCGTGTAAGCTTCAAGCTGGGTGACAATACGAAATGTTTGGCCGTTACCTTCAAACCCGCCGTTATTGCGCATCATATAATTAAGAGCAATTTCGCCACCGTGGCCAAATGGCGGATGGCCTATGTCGTGAGCCAGACATAAAGACTCTAGCAAAGGCTCTGACAGCTCCAGTTGCTCAGCCAGTGCCGGATGCCGGTTACTTAAATGAACTACCAGGCTGGCACCAATTTGACTGGCTTCCAGCGAATGGGTCAATCGTGTACGGGGGAAGTCGTGCATACCAACATACATAACCTGAGTTTTTGCCTGCAGCCGTCTGAATGCCGCACTGTGAAGAATTCGGGCTTTGTCCCGTTGAAAGTTTGTGCGGGTATCGTTAGGGCGCTGTTCTGATGTACCTGACTGACGTTCTGTCCAAATCATCTAACTGCTCAGTGATGTTGTTGACGAATGAGTAATCATAGTACGATAGATACATTATTAAGAAAAGTAGGAAACAGCACATGTCTGAAGTGAAAGTCGCTTTAGCTCTGGGCTCTGGAGCGGCAAGAGGATGGGCGCACATTGGTGTCATTAAGGCATTGGAAGAGATGGGCGTACGTATAAATATGGTGGCCGGTACATCAATTGGCTCGTTAGTGGGGGCTGGTTATGCGTCCGGGCGGTTGGCGGAGATAGAACAATGGGTTCAGGGCATGAACCGTTGGGAAGTGTTTAATTTGCTGGATTTTGGTTTTAACCATGGCGGCATTATTGGTGGAGAAAAAGTCTTTAACCGCGCGCGGGAAGAATTTGGTCAACGCAATATAGAAGGTTTGCCTGTTACTTATGGTGCCGTTGCGACCGATTTATACAGCGGTCGCGAAATTTGGTTACGTAAGGGCGACCTTTATGATGTTTCCAGAGCATCTTGTGCCATGCCGGGCGTGTTGTCACCGAAGTCTCTTGACGGACGCTGGCTAATAGACGGAGGCTTGGTGAACCCAGTGCCGGTGTCGTTGTGCCGAGCTTTGGGGGCAGATTTTGTTATTGCTGTGCATCTTAATTCGCAATTAAATTCAAAAGCGTTGAAACGCAGAGGGCGAAGCATCCCACCTCAGACGGAAACCGAGCAGGTTGAAAAAGAAAAAGCTGATATGGAAGAGCACGGAGAGGATGATAACGGCTTTTTTGACAGCCTTTGGTCAGGCAGTAAAGAGTATCTGGACAGTTTTAAAGAACGCTTTAGAAATAATGGTGAAAAAGCGCCGGGGATGTTCAGTGTTATGGCAAGCTCCATAGACATTATGCAGGAGCGTATTACTAAGGCCCGTATGGCGGGTGATCCGCCGGATATTTTAGTGCAGCCTAAGCTTGGCCATATCGGTATTATGGAGTTTTATCGGGGTCAGGAAGCCATTGATCTGGGTTACGATACAACCACCAGAATGCGTGACTTGATTATGGAAGAAATTGAACTTTATCGTGAGCGCAGAGGTTAGTCAGATTTTCTCTGAGTTGAAAAGATAAAGCCGTCTCGCCTGCGCTGAGACGAGACGGCTATTATTCTTAATAACCAGCGGCGTGCCCATCCTTACGGCTTTCAGAAGCACCAATATAGACATCTTGTTCATGGTCTTTCCAGATAGCCTGATAGCCACCGTAGGGTCCCACGGCTTCCTGTAGTGTGTGCCCCATTTTTATTAATTCACGGCGAGTGTTTTTTGAGAAACCATTTTCCAGACTAACAACGCCACCATCTTCCATTATCGATCCTGTTGGCTGACTTGAGCCTGTATGCAGAATACGCGGCGCGTCACCGGCTTCTTGCAAGTTCATATCAAAATCAATGAGGTTGATAAGAATTTGTGCGTGCATTTGTGGCTGCGTAGCTCCTCCCATAACTCCGTAGCTCATAAGCGGCTTACCGTCCTTAGTGACGAAAGCAGGGATAATGGTGTGGAAAGGGCGTTTACCTGGTTCAAATACGTTACGGTGGTTTGGGTCTAACGCAAAGAGCTCGCCCCGGTTTTGCAGAACGAAACCTAAACCGGTTGGAGTAACGCCTGAACCCATACCGCGATAGTTACTTTGAATGAGTGACACCATATTGCCATCTTTATCGGCAGTGGTCAGATAAATAGTGTCGCCCTCTGTTGGCGGGTTACCCGGCTCAAAGGAGCGTCCGGCGCGTTCAGAGTTAATTAGCTGCGAGCGTTTTTTGCCGTACTCTTTGTCGATAAGACCCTGAACCGGTACGTCATTGAACGCCGGATCCGAATAGTATTTAGCACGGTCTTCAAACGCCAGCTTTTTGGCCTCTACAAAATGATGAATGTACTCGGGGCTATCGTGACCCATGGTTTTGATATCAAATTGCTCAAGTATATTCAGAATCTGCAGTGCTGCTATGCCCTGTGTATTGGGTGGTAATTCCCATAAGTCGTAGCCGCGATAGTTAGTGGATACGGGATCAACCCAGGTAGAGCTATGTTGCGCTAAATCATCATATGAGAGAAAACCGTCGTGCTTTTCGACAAAGTCGCTGATAGTACGGGCTATCTTCCCTTTGTAAAAGCTGTCGCGACCCTCATTTGCCAATATTTTGTATGTATTGGCAAGGTCGGGGTTTTTAAAACGTTCGCCTTTTTCCGGAACACTACCGTCACGCATAAAGACATCGGCAAAACCGGGAATATCTTTCAGTACCTCGGCATTGCGTTTCATGTAATACGCGATAACTTCAGTCACCGGAAAGCCAGACTCTGCATAATGAATGGCGGGTTGCAGAATTTTCTCCATGCTCGCCTCACCAAAACGGTCGTGTAGCTCAAACCAGCCATCTACCGCCCCAGGTACGGATAAGGGAAGTACACCGCGAGCCGGAATTGATTCGTACCCGTTTTCTTTAAAATAGTCGAGCGTTAAGCTCTGGGGGGAACGGCCAGAGGCATTGAGGCCATGAAGTTTCTTAGCCTCAGCATCCCAGACAATAGCGTAGAGGTCACCACCAATACCGTTTCCGGTTGGCTCAACCAGACCTAATACCGCGTTAGCTGCAATAGCGGCATCTATTGCATTGCCGCCTTCCTGCATAATATCTAACGCAACTTGCGTAGCTAATGGCTGGCTTGTTGCGGCCATTGCCGTAGGTGCCATCGCTTCTGAGCGGGTAGCAAAGTGATGCCCGGTAATACGGTCACTGGCATTACTGGGTAAGGTTGTTGCCGCGCAGGAAAATGCGAGCGCCGCGGATGCAATAATATTTAATTTAGCCATAGTGGTTACCTTCTTGTTTTTCTACCACTATAGGCCGGACTTCTAAAACAAAAAAGACCAGCCACGATGGGCTGGTCTTTTTATCAGTTACAAGGCGTAAATAGCTTAGCCTTTTTTGTCACCATGGTAGTAGCCGTCGATGACACTTTCCATTTCAACAAATTTGTCCTGAAGCTCCTGAGACGGTTCATCTGTCAGCTTACTGAAGATAATAATCGCCAGAGTCGACAGAATAAAGCCGGGTACCATTTCATAGACGACTTCTTCACTAAGGTCGATACCGAACAGTATTGGACTGAAAATCCAAAGTAGAACGGTAATTGCGCCGGTAAGCATACCCGCTAGTGCACCATTACGGTTCATACGCTTCCAGAACAGACTGAGAATAACGACTGGGCCAAAGGCTGCCCCGAATCCTGCCCAGGCTTTAGATACCAGAGCCAGTACCGTTTCTGTCTCACCGTATGCCAAGTAAATAGCGACCAGAGTCACAACTAAAACCGACAATCGACCGACCATTACAAGCTCTCTTTCACTTGCGTCTTTACGCAGGAAGGCTTTATAAAAGTCCTCAGTTAATGAACTGGAACTAACCAGTAACTGAGAAGAAATTGTACTCATAATTGCGGCAAGAATAGCGGCAAGCAGGAAACCACCAATAAGTGGGTGGAACAGTACCTGAGAGAACTCAATAAAGATGGTCTCAGCATCAGCTATTCCCATTGGCTGAGTTGCCACATAGGCGATACCAACAAAACCAGTTGCCATAGCGCCGATGATGGATACCACCATCCACGACACGCCAATACGACGAGCTGCTTTTACATCGCTAACTGAACGTATTGCCATAAAGCGTACGATAATGTGTGGTTGGCCAAAGTAGCCAAGACCCCAGGCCAGCAGTGAGACGATACCCAGAAAGCCAATCGCTTCGCCTTTGTCTACGTTGTAGAAAAAGTCGAGGAAGTTAGTATCAATGTCGTTAACCTGTCCAACTACACTGCTGTATCCACCGAGGTCGACAAAAGCCACGATAGGCACCAGCACCAAAGCGACAAACATAATACAGCCTTGCACAAAGTCGGTCATGCTAACCGCTAGGAAACCTCCAAATAAGGTATAGGCGCAGACCACGCCGGCTGTTACCCAAAGGCCAGTGGTGTAGTCCATGCCGAAGGAGCTGTCGAACAGCTTGCCTCCCGCAACTAAGCTGGCAGACGTGTACAAGGTGAAGAAGATGATAATAACGACTGAGGAAAAAATACGCAGACGTCGACCTTTATCGTTAAAACGATTAGAAAAATAGCCTGGTATCGTAATTGAGTCGTTAGCAACTTCGGTGTAGGTTCTGAGGCGGGGCGCCACAATGACATAGTTTAAGAATGCACCAATGACCAGACCCACTGCAATCCACAACTGAGATACGCCAGAGACGTAAATTGCACCGGGTAAGCCCATCAACATCCAACCACTCATATCGGATGCACCTGCTGATAATGCCGTAACTGCAGGGCCTAAGCCTCGTCCTCCAAGCATATAGCCTGAAACTGAGTCGGTAGACTTTTTATAGGCGTAAAGCCCAATACCTAGCATGACAATAAAGTACAGCGCTAGTGATATCAGAGTACCTGTTTCCACATTAAACTCCCGTTTTTTAGTTTTTAGTCAGCGATCTTAGCGCTTCTGTCGCTGTTATATTGAATGTTCTGTTTTAAATGTTCGTGCAGCAATTGTTGAACGTAAGTTTGCTGCGTGTCCTCTAGTACTATGTCTGTTTTATCAAACGCGATCATTTTACCACGATATAAAATTAAGATCTTATCCGCAATGTGTTTCACGATTTGCGGCGAATGTGTCACTAAAATGTAAGAAATACCCATATCTTTCTGAAGATCGAGCATAAGATTAATGATTTGAGCTCTAATTGATGGGTCAAGTGCAACCAGGGCTTCGTCGGCGACAACAATCTGCGGTTCCAGAATAATGGCACGCGCAATACAGACTCTTTGTTTTTGTCCGCTGGACAGCATGTGAGGGTAGAATTCCCAGTGTTCACGTAGCATACCAACGCGTTGCAAGGTTAAATTGACCCGCTCCTGACGTTCGGCAGCCGTTAACTGGGTATTAAATAACAGAGGCTCTTCCAGCTGTTTACCTATATTCAGATGCGCATTCAGAGAGTTTTCACTGTCCTGAAATATCATACGAATGTTGTTACATAGCTGAGGGTAGTTATTGCTATGAAGCTTCTGGCCATTAAGCAGAATTTCGCCACTGGTTGCGGTGTCTACACCACCAATAATTTGTGCCAGGGTCGATTTTCCCGATCCGGTCTCGCCCATTACTGCCAGTATTTCGCCAGCTTCAAGGGTGAAAGATAAAGGCTCTATCGCTATCGACTTAGGAGTCCATGGCCAGCCTTTTCGGGAGCGATAAGTCTTGCCGAGATTTCGAACTTCCAGTAAGTGACTCATGAGCTGCTATCCAGTAGCGGGAAATGGCAATGATACACACGTTGCCGGTCGTGAGTGGCCCGTGGGGCTTTAACGCAGGTCTTTTGAGCGTAAGGGCACCGGGGACCCAGACGACACCCAATTGGCATATGCCGCAAGGTTGGTATAGAACCGGGTAGGGTCGGTAAACGCGCTTTGTGAGGCAACTCCTGCTGCGTTTGCAATGACATGCGAAGCATCGAGTCGGTATAAGGGTGCGCCGGTTCCGACAAAATGTCCTGAGCAGGACCGGTCTCCATTAGCTGCCCACAATAAAGCAAGGTTAAGCGTTTGGTCTCAGGCAAAATGGAGCCGACATCCTGAGAAATTAGCACCACGGACATTTTTTGGCTAACCGCCAGTCGTGCCAGCAAACGATGGATCTGTAAACGGGTTGAAGGTTCCATCGCGGTGGTGGGTTCGTCGGCAATAAGGAGTCTGGGACGGTGAGCAATGGCTATAGCAATACTCACTTTTTGCGCTATGCCCTGAGACAATTCAAAAGGGTAGCTTTCCATTATAGATTCGTGGTCGCGAATGCCCACTCGGTGAAGCAGTCTTTTGACCCGGGTTTTACGATCAACCCGGCGACGCATGAATGTACCCCGAACATCCCCTTGTGGAATAGCTTCCACAATTTGTTGCTCTACTGTGCTGTTAGGATCGAGGTAGGCATTAGGGTCCTGAAAAATCATAGCCATATCGCGGCCGGTAATTTGCCGGCGCTGCTTTGGCGTCATTGCCAGTAAATCCTGTCCGTTCCACCAAAGTCTGTCGGCGGTAACTTGCCAGTTAGGGTTGATAAAACCCATAATGGCTTTTGCCAGCAAGCTTTTCCCCGACCCGGATTCGCCCACAATACTGTGAATTTCTCCCTCGGTAAGCTGCAGATTGACTTTATCCAATACTCGAACGATGCCGTGCGCTGTTTGCATCTCTACTGTCAGATTGCGTATATCGAGTAACTGCATTAGCTGTTAACCCTTTCTTTTAATGCACGGCGCAGGCTGTCTCCGACAATGTTAATGGCCATAATGGTAATAAACAAGGTTACGCCCGGCAGCACCATGGACCAGGGCGATAAATAAACCTCGTCCAGACTGCGTGCCAGCATGCTGCCCCATTCGGGAGTTGGTGCCTGAATACCCAGCCCAAGAAAGCTAAGAGCCGCAATATCCATAATAGCAACGGAAAGCGATACCGTAAGCTGCATGACCAATGTGGGGGTCACGTTAGGTAATATCACCCGGTAAAGCAAGTAGGCTTTGGAGCAACCATTGAGTCTCGAGGCGGTAACATAGTCCTTATGCCATTCTTCGTGCACCGCATTACGGGTAACGAAGATAAACTGTGGAATTAACGAAAGCGTTATAGCAAAGGCTACGTTATTAAAACCGGTACCGAGAATCGCAATGATGATAAGCGCCATCAAGAAGGAAGGAATGGACAGCAAAGTATCAAAAAGTCGCGATAAGCTTTGGTATTTTATAGTTCGGTCGATACCGGCAAGAGCCCCTATGCTCATGCCAATTAGTGAGGATACAGCAACCATAAGTATGGGGAGTCCCAGACTGTATAGTCCACCAATTAATAGCCGCGATAGCATGTCCCGACCTAAATCGTCGGTGCCAAACAAATAATTCATATTGCCGCTTTCGACCCATGAAGGGGGAAGTGCAATGGCATCAGAGAACTGGGCTGACGTATTAAAGGGTGCGAGCAAGGGGGACAGCAACACAACCAATATCATTGCCAGCAGAACATACAAGGCGGCCATGGAGAGAAACCTTGAGCGGAAGCTCTTCCAGACTAGCTTGAGTGGCGACGGGGTTTCATCGTGATGGTAAAGATTAACGTGTGGCATATTGTTCGTGCCTCACTATTGGGAATCGCCAGCCATGATATAGCTCGACCAGTAAGTTAAAGAACAAAATAACGAAAGCGAACATTAATACAGCGGCCTGAATAATAGGGTAGTCACGTTCAAAAATACTGCGGATAAGCCAATTGCCCATTCCCGGCCAGTTAAAAATGGATTCAACCACAATGCTGTTGGTTAACAGTAAACTGAAAATTAGGGTGGTCTGTTGCAGTACCGATTGCACGGCATTAGGAATAGCGTGTTTTACCAGTACTCTAAATTCACTTAACCCGCGGGCACGAGCCGCTTTTACGAAAGGTTTTTGCAGCATTTCCTGGGTTGCATTTCGCATTAAGCGCAGTAACAGCATCATTGGCATGATAGCCAGTATGATCACCGGCAGAACAATATGATTTAAAGCGTCCTGAAGCGCCGCGGCTTTATATTCCGAGTCACTTAAAAATACATCGATGAGAATTGAACCGGTTTGTGGTTCGACACCATATAAAGGGTTTATCTGGCCGGTAATAGGGAACCAACCGAGTTTTATGGCAAACAGTAGTATCAGTAACTGAGCTAACCAGAAAACCGGGATAGAGTAACCAACCATAGCCAGACTTATTACCGTCTGATCGGAGCGCTGACGAAAGCGGGAGGCAGCAAATACACCTAATGGTAAACCAAAAATAATGGCAACCAGTAAGGCCAGAAGAATGAGCTCCATTGAGGCCATAAAGTGTTGAATACCATCGGCAAATACCGGTGTACCATTACTCAGCGATAGCCCCCAGTCGCCGGCAAACAAGTGTTGCAGGTAACGCATGTATTGAATGGCCAGGTTCTGGTCACCGCCACGCAGTTCAACCATGAGTGGATAACTGCTCTGGAACGACCGGATGCCGCTCATATTGGTTATTGGGTCGCCCGGAAACAAGTAATTGAGGCTAAAACTAAACACCGTTAGTAAAAACACAGCAATAATAAAAACGCTTAAACGGCCTATAAGATAGCGGGTCATTGTGACTCTTCCTCCGCGGTATCTTTGGTGGCCAGGCGAAAGTTAATACCGCCATAAGGGGGAAGTTCTACGCCGCTGATGTTTTTCTGCTGTGCCTGAAAGCGTTTTGAGTGGGCAATAGGTAATAAAGGTTGCTGCTGATTCAGTAAGTGCTGAGCTGACTGATACAGAGCTTTACGCTCTTCCGGAACCGTGGTTGCTATGGCGCTGTAAAGCAACTGGTCAAAACCCGGGTGGCACCAGTTAGCCCGGTTGCCACCGGTAGCTACGGCAGCACAGCTCAACAGTGGTCTGAAAAAGTTGTCAGGGTCAGCATTGTCGGCATACCAACCAATGAGCACGGTATCGTGTTCACCACGAGAAAGGCGTCGGCGAAAGGTGTTCCACTCATAAGAAACAATGCTAGCAGAAACGCCAATTTGAGCTAAGTCTGACTGCATCAGTTCCGCCATTCTGCGGGCGTTAGGGTTGTAGACGCGCTGTACCGGCATAGCCCAGATGTTAATATTCAAATTTGAATGACCGGCTTCTTCCAATAAACGTTTGGCTTTTTCCGGGTCATACTGATACTGAATGCCACGGTCATCATAAGCCCAGGATGTTGGCGGTAGTATTGATTGTGCGAGCTCAGCATTACCGTAATATATGGTCTGAATAATTGCTTCGCGGTTAATGGCGTGGCTCAGAGCCTGACGAACCCTGGGGTCATCAAAAGGTGCTTTCTCAGTATTAAATGCCCAGAAAGAGACGTTTGGACTTACTTCATCGGTGACGATTAACTGTTCCCTGTTGAGCGCCTGCAACTCACTCACTAGCGGATAAGGAATAATGTCACATTCGCCGGTGACCAATTTAAGCATACGCTTGTTCGCGTTCGGAGTAATAGAATACACCAGATGTTCAATTCCCGGGCCTTCCCGCCAATACCCAGGATGTCGGGAGTAACGTATTAACACGTCTTTGCGATAACTCTCGAAACGATAGGGGCCGGTTCCTATGGGTAAAGCATCAATTTGCCCGGGCCGGTCGTCAATCAAAAGTTGTTGGGCGTACTCAGCGGATAAAATAATGGCGAAGTCTGTTGCAAGGTTCGCTAAAAAGGAACTGTCGGCATTATTCAGCACAATATCGACCGTCATTTTGTCAATTTTGACAACTTTATTTATTAGTTGATCCAGCCCTGTGGCTCTGAAAAAGGGATAGCTCCCTCCGACCTGATGATAAAGACTGGTCTCATCCAGCCACCGGTTAAAGCTGAATTGAACGTCTTCAGCGGTTAGTTCGCGGCTGGGCTGAAAGTAGTTGGTGGTATGAAACTTTACGCCTTCGCGCAAATGAAACCGATAACGAGTGCCGTTATCCAGAGTTTCCCAGCGCTTCGCAAGTGCAGGTACAAATTTTTGTTGCTCAGCATCGTAATCAATTAACCGGTCGTAGAGTTGAGCTGCAGTTGCATCAACGGTAGTGCCCGAAGTAACAAGCTGTGGATTAAAAGAAGCGGGGTTGCCTTCTGAACAGTAAATAATACCGTTGGCCAGGGGAGCAGGCTCTGGCTCCTCAGACTGACAGCCTGAGAGAAACACTGCTGCAATAACAAGCACATTGGCGTACGCTTTAATCATTAGCTGCAGAAGCCCCTTCCAATAACTGATACTTTTTTAAGTAGCCTCGTAACTGATGATAAGTCAGTCCAAGAAAATTAGCTGTTTTCTTTTGGTTAAACTGACATAAACGCAAGGCTTGCGACAAGACATCAATTTCATACTCTTGCGACTTTTGCTTAAAGTCTATTGGTTGATCGGCGTTGAGTTTCGGCATATCAATTATTTCATTACTTTCAGTATTGCTTTGTTCATTGGCCAATGGCTCTTGCGCAACTGTTTTTTCCGTAACCGGAGTTTTTGGCCGGAACGGACTGTTAAATGGGTCAATAATAATGTCATGAATAGGGACATGACCATTTCCCAGCCGATATAAGCTTCGCTCTACTGTGTTTTTAAGCTCGCGTACGTTACCGGGCCAATGATATTCAAGCAAGGTTTTACGGGCTTTCTCGGAAAAACCACTGAATAACTCCAGTTCCATTTCGCGTGCCATAGAAATAGCAAAGTGCTCAGCAAGTAACATGATATCGTCGCGGCGTTCACGTAGCGGTGGCAGGGTAATAACATCAAATGCCAGGCGATCCAGCAGATCGGAACGAAACTTGCCCTTGGCAGCCAATGACGGGAGGTCTTCATTGGTAGCGGCAATGAGGCGAGTATCGACTTTAACCGAATGGCGGCCACCCACTCGTTCAAATTCTCCGTACTCAATAACCCGCAGCAGCTTTTCCTGAACCCGCAAGGACGTATTGGCTAATTCATCAAGAAATAACGAACCACTGTCAGCGCGTTCAAAACGACCTTCGTGCTTTTTTGCCGCGCCGGTAAAAGCGCCGGCTTCATGTCCAAAGAGTTCACTGTCGAGTAAGTTTTCATTAAGTGCGGCACAGTTGAGGGTAACGTATTGCTGTTGCCAGCGTCTGGAAAGATAATGACAACGCGCCGCAATAAGCTCTTTACCTGTACCACGTTCACCAATAATTAATACGGGCTTATCGAGGGGAGCAATCTGCGACACTTGTTCCAGCACATCGGAAAAGCTGTTGGATTGTCCGATGAGGTTGTCGGGTTTTCGCTCAGGGCGCATGTCGAATGCCTTATATTATAGTTATTTTTGCTAATTATTAGTTTATTTTACGAACTCCCGCAAGGGTGTAATTCACATAAACTATAAAAAGTATTTATAAAACAAGTTGTTATGGCATAAATAAAAGTTGGCCTGATACTTGAATAATAAATCATCGAGTTGTTTATTAAACCAGTATGAGGTCATTATTATGGGTATTTTTTCACGTTTTAGCGATATCGTGAACTCCAATATCAATTCTTTATTGGATAAAGCCGAAGATCCGCAAAAAATGGTACGCCTGATTATTCAGGAAATGGAAGATACGTTAGTTGAAGTACGCTCTACGTCAGCGCGCCTGCTGGCTGAAAAAAAGGACATTCAGCGCCAGCAGCAACGGATGGAAAACGAAGTTCAGGACTGGGAGAAAAAAGCTGAGCTGGCGTTAACCAAAGAGCGTGACGATTTAGCGCGCCAGGCATTAATTGAAAAGCAAAAAGCGCAGCAGGGCGTTGACTCGTTGCAGCAGGAAATGGATCGCGTTAATGAAAACCTGGACAAGCTAAACGACGAAATTGGTCAACTTCAGGAAAAACTGGCCGATGCGAAGTCTCGCCAAAAAGCTATTCTGATGCGTCAGAAGGCGGCCAGCAGTCGCTTGCAGGTTAAGCAACAGGTCGATAGTGGCAAAGTAGATGACGCGATGCAGCGGTTTGACCGCTACGAAGCCAAAATCGATGATTTGGAAGCCCAGGTTGAATCTTATGATATGGGTAAACGGACATTACGTGACGAATTTGCAGAGCTGGAAAACGAGAGTAAAGTGAATGACGAGCTGGAAGCATTGCGTGCTCGTATGAGCTCAAAAACCAAACAAGACTCTTAAAACAGGCTTAAAAAAATGGATATTGAAGCAATACTAGGGATGTTGATGGCGCCGATTATTTTGTTTGTCATTATAGTCGCGCCTATCTGGATCATCCTTCATTACCGCAGTAAACGACAAATGAATCAGGGATTGAACGAGGAAGAAAGGGAATCTTTAGCGTTACTGGCGAATCAGGCAAAACGCATCCGTGAGCGTGTACAGACACTGGAACGTATTCTGGATGCTGACGCTCCGGGCTGGAGGGACAGACAATGAGCGAGAGAAGACCCAAACGAGAACTGCGTCGTGACTCAGAGCGAGGAAAAATTGCAGGTGTTTGTGCTGGTATTGCAGATTACCTGAATCTGGAACCCTGGCTAATACGAGTGGCCTTTGTTACTGGAGTGATTTTTACTAACGGCTCTTTCTTTGTACTTTATATCGCCGGTTGGTTAATTCTGGATAAAAAGCTACCGAATACTGAGCGTCATAATGTTGATGTAAAGACTAAGGTCTGGCAGGGCGGAGAACCGCCGCGTGAAGCTTTTCGCGACATAAAGCGAGAGTTTGATGAACTGGAGCAACAGTTGCAATCAATGGAAAAGTACGTAACCTCAAATCACTATAATCTTCAACGAGAATTTAATCGTCTGTGAGCCGTTTTCAAAAGCTACAACACCAAACCCGCGACGTTATTCATCGCGGGTTTGATCGTCATATACGCCTGGCTGTAACGGGGTTAAGTGGAGCGGGAAAAACCGCGTTAATCACCGGTTTACTTGAGCAGCTTTTATATGCGAACGAAACCCAGCAATTGCCTTATTTTAAAGTGAAGCAACAACAGCGTCTTAATGGTTGTCGTTTGCACACCAGTAGTAACTGGCAAGTCTCGCGTTTTGACTACGAAGGGGCAATAGACTGTTTAACCGGAGATGTGCCCCGGTGGCCGCAGTCGACACGCGATGTGAGTGAAATACGTGTCGAAATAAAATATAAGCCGCATCGAGGCTTAGCCGGGCGAGTGCTCGACACTCGTCGCTTAACCCTGGATTTAATTGATTATCCGGGCGAATGGCTGCTGGATTTGCCGTTATTAAAACTGAGCTATGACGAGTGGAGTCAGCAACAGCAGCGCTTACTGAAAGCTGAGTTACGACATCAACTGGCCGATAGCTGGTTGATTAAGGTCCAGACGGCCGCAAACGCCGCGTCAGAGGATAAAGCTGAGCAGCAGATACGTGAACTGGCATCGGGTTATCGCACTTTTTTACGTCAGTGCCGGGAGCAAAAATTATTATTGTTGCAACCCGGAAGAATGGTGTTACCCGGAGAGCTTGAGGGAGCTCCGGCGCTGGAGTTTTTCCCCTGGCCGTTGTCACAACCAGTACCCGATGCCTGGGCGAAACGTTTGCGCGAGAAATACCGCTACTATCAACAGCATGTGGTGACTCCGTTTTATCAAAAATACTTTAAGCACTTTAATCGGCAGGTTGTGTTAGTTGATGTCCTGCAGGCGTTGCAGAATGGTGAGCATCATTTTGCGGAATTGCAGTTGGCAATAAATGAACTGATGAAGAGCTTTTCGTATGGCAATAACAGTTTGCTTAAACGATTGATGTCGCCGGTTATTGATAAAGTCGCGCTGGTTGCGACAAAAGCCGACAGCATTGCCCCACAAGATCATCAAAAACTGACGGATTTACTGCGTGTTATGACGCAGAAGCAGCGTCAGGAGCTGCAGTTTGATCAAATACCGCACCAGGTATTTAGCGTTGCGGGCATTGCCACCAGTCAAATTAAGAAATTAAGTAACGGCACGACAGTTCTGGACGGTATTAATGAAAACCGTGAGTTTGTCCGGGTTGGTGCACCAGAGGTACCAGATGCCATACCAACGGCTGCGGACTGGCAACAAGGCTATATTTATCCGCAATTTTATCCCGGCTTCACCGCGCAGAATTCACCTCTGCCGCATATCCGGCTGGATCAGCTACTTGAATACGTTCTGGGAGATAAACTCAAATGAGTGATCCGCGCAAATTAACTTACTATTCGGTGGATGAACCGGCAGTTGAAGTTTCTAATATCGATAATATTCCTGAACAAGCCGGACATGAATCGGGAGCCGCACAAGCCGCTGCGAACTCCAAGCCTGGTCGCTGGGGTAAGTGGCTGGCACTGGGTTTAGTGGTTGCTTTAACCGCCGCCGTTATTGAATCGGTACTGATGGTTATTGAGCGTTTTCAGCAGAATATATTTTTAGGCAGTTTATGGGCTGTTGGTTTTGGTGTTATCGCGCTGGCGTTACTGAGCTTTATGGTGCGCGAAATCTGGTTGCTGCAAAAGTTGAAACGGCGCTGGAAAAAACAGTCTGAAGATCCCAAACCAGAGCAACAGTTGCAGCTTCTGCAACATCCGGATTTAGAACATCGCTGGCAGCAAATTAAACAACCGTATTGGTCCGCGGATGAAGAACGTGAACGTTTTGAAGTGGACGTCTTAAGTCGTATAGACCAGCAGGCTACTCGTATTATCAGTCGCTGGTCGGCAGAAGCCGCCGCCATGGTGGCAGTGAGCCCCTTCGCTTTACTGGATATGCTCATCGTTATGTGGCGTAACCAGCGCATGATATCGCGTATTGCCGAGTTGTACGGCGTTAAACTGGGTTACTGGGCCAGAGTTCGCTTATGGCGTCAGGTGTTTGCCAATATTGTTTATGCCGGGCTTAGCGAAGTTGCGGTAGATTTAGGTGCTCAATGGGTTAGCGCTGAACTATTAACACGTTTATCAACCCGGGCGGGACAAGGTTTAGGAGCCGGTTTGCTCACCGCCAGACTGGGCTACCAAGTGATTGAATTATGCCGACCTATGCCGTTCGAAAAGGTTAAAAAGCCGGGCTATTTAAAACTGCAAAAAGACTTACTAAGCCAACTAAAGAGCGTTTTACCTTTTGTTTATAAATCGCGTCAGGCAAAGGCTACAACGACATCTGATCAGGAAGTGGAAAACTAGCGTTACAGTTGTTTATAGGTTTGACACAGCGCAAAGATTGCCAACTAAGGTAAGCTCGTTGCACTCTGTTGCTCGTTAACAAATTTCTGACAAACGAGCCAAAACGCATGTCTTCTGATTTAAAACCACATAATAATAAATGGCAGCCAGCGACTCAGGTCATTCATGCAGGAGCCGCGCATGACGACCCTCACGGGGCGTTAACTGCGCCACTTTATCAGACATCGACTTTTCGGTTTTCTTCTGCGGAGCAGGGCACTCGTCGCTTTGCCGGCGAGGAAGAAGGCTATATTTACAGCCGTTTAGGTAACCCGACAACAGCAGAACTAGAGCGCCGAATGGCATCGCTGGAAGGCTATGAAGCTGCTGCGGCGGCAGCGACCGGGATGGGTGCTATTGCGGCTGCTACTATGGCTTTTGTGCGCAGCGGTGATCATATTGTGGTATCTGATGCCATTTACGGTTGCAGTTTTGCATTGTTCAGTGAGTTGTTTGAGCGCTTCGGCGTCGAAGCCGACTTTATTGATTTAAACAACGAAGGCCTGTTGAAAGAAACCCTGCGTGAGAATACCCGCTTAGTTTTTCTGGAAACCCCGGCTAACCCGCACCTGAAAGTGGTTGATATCGAAAAAGTTCATGCGGTAATTGCTGACTCAGATATTCGTCTGGTGGTGGATAATACCTTTATGACGCCACTGATGCAGCAGCCCAAACGACATGGTGCCGATATTGTTGTGCACAGTGCAACTAAGTTCCTCAATGGTCATGGTGACGTGGTCGCCGGCATTATTTGTGGCAGTGACGACGATATTAACACCATTAAAAGTACAACCTTAAAGGATATGGGCGCCACCATCAGTCCACATGACGCCTGGCTTATACTGCGTGGTCTGAAAACCCTGGATGTGCGCATGCAGCGCCACTGTGAAAACGCCGATGCGGTTTACGATTTTCTGGCCGCGCGGCAGGATATAAAAAAGATTTACTACCCCGGAGCTCCTGACCACGAGGCACAAGCTTTAATGGGTAAACAGATGAGCCGTAACGGGGCGGTTATTGCTTTTGAACTGGAAGGCGATGAAGCGAAAGCACGTTACTTTCTGAATCAATTGCGGATGATAGCTCTGGCAGTGAGTCTGGGCGATGCTGAAACTCTCATTCAGCACCCGGCGTCAATGACGCATTCCCCGTATACGCCGGAGGCTCGTCTTAAGGCGGGGATTTCGGATACATTGATCCGAATTGCGGTAGGCTTAGAAGCAGCAGACGATATTATTGCGGATCTTGAACAGGCGCTGGAGGCCTGCCGTGTGCAGTGGCAGAAGTCCGCGTAATTCTGCGAAAGATGAACTAATAATAACAAAAACGATCAAACATTAATGAGGAAGCAACAAGGCTGAATTATGGGTAAACAAAGTCAATACGTATCAAGGCAACCGGATGAAAACGGTATTATTCAGTGGAGTGACGAAGAAAATCAGGTCTGGAAGGATTTGGTCGAACGTCAGTTGGAATGCATACCGGGTAAAGCTTGCGATGAGTATATGAAGGGACTGGAGTTACTCGACTTGCCGAAGGATCGCTTGCCACAAATGCATGAAATTAATAATGTGCTGGAGAGAGAGACAGGCTGGCAAGTTGCAGCAGTTCCAGCGTTAATTCCATTTGACGAGTTTTTTCGCCTACTGGCAAACAAGCAGTTTCCGGTAGCAACCTTTATTCGCACACGGGAAGAGTTTGATTACTTGCAGGAACCTGATATTTTTCACGAAATATTCGGACACTGCCCGCTATTAACCAACCCGGCGTTTGCGCATTTTACTCACCAATACGGTAAATTGGGTTATGCAGCCACACCCAAAGAACGGGTCTATCTGGCTCGCCTGTACTGGTTTACTGTAGAGTTCGGGTTATTGAAAACCGAAGAGGGTATCCGAATTTATGGTGGCGGTATTTTATCGTCTCCGGCTGAAACGGAATACGCCGTTAACAGCGATACGCCAGAGCGCAAACCACTGAAAGCGTTAGATGCGCTACGTACACCGTACCGAATTGATATTATTCAACCTATCTACTACACCATAGAGAGTGTGGACGAGCTGTTTAAGATATCCGATATGGATATCATGTCGCTGGTTCATGAAGCTATGGAGCTAGGGTTGTTTGAACCAAAATTTCCACCAAAAGATGCAGCTTAAGGCAAAGGAGTATTAAAGAATGTCAAACTTGGAAAATGCACGTTGCGAAGCGTGTCATGCAGACGCGCCACAAGTCAGCGATGAAGAGCTGAAAGAGCTGATGCGTGAGATACCTGACTGGACGCCGGTAACAAACGACAACGTTATGATGTTGCAGCGCGAATTTAAGTTTAAAAACTTTAAGCAGGCGCTGGCTTTTACTAACCGAGTAGGTGACCTTGCTGAGGAAGAAAAACATCACCCTGAGCTGGTGACTGAATGGGGCAAAGTAACGGTTACCTGGTGGACCCACGCTATTAACGGTTTGCATAAAAATGACTTTATTATGGCGGCAAAAACCGACAGTGTAGTTGACGCTTAGCCAGCTTTGTCGATGAACTGCATGGAACCCCGGTCTATTGGCCGGGGTTTTTGTTTTTTAAGCGGGAACAATAGTGTATTATTTGCTTTACATTTAGTTCAATGCAGTAGGGTTTATGCGACTTGAGATAACTTGTGATGACCGTCTGGGTATCTGTCAGGATGTTCTGCAAATTTTGCGAGACCACGAAATTGATTTACGTGGCATTGAAGTCGATCCTAAAGGAAAAATCTTCCTAAATTTTCCTGAATTAGCCTTCGATGATTTTCGGCATTTGATGCCTCAGATTCGTCGCATTCCCAATATTATTGACGTAAAAACCATTCCTTACATGCCGTTTGAACGCGAGCATTATGAATTTAGTTTGCTGTTAAGTACCTTGCCGGATCCGGTTCTTTCCATTGATAGCAAAGGTCATATCGACATTATCAATGACGCCGGCTTACGTTTATTAGCGGGTCAGGAAGACAGCCTTAAAGGTGAGCCGCTTATGCAGTATGTGCATGGCATCTCGCTACAACGCTGGCTGGATAAAAAGCCCCGTGACCCTATTTACGAGGCCGTGACCATAGGCAATTCAGAGTACTACGCTCAATTATTGCCTATCTGGGTTAACGACGAAGAAGGCAGTACGGCGTTTGCCGGTGCGGTAATGACTTGTAAGTCAGAGCCCGTAACAGCAACCTGGCAGAGTCAGGACAATGAAAAAGCCTTTGAGCGCCTGCTGACCGATAACAGCACTATGAAGCGCGTTATTAAAGATGCCCAGCGTATGGCAGAGCTTGACGCGCCGCTGTTAATTGAAGGTGAAACGGGTGTCGGTAAAGAGCTGTTGGCAAAAGCCTGTCATTTAGCCAGCCAGCGTCAGGATAAACCCTTTTTGGCCATAAATTGTGCGGCACTACCGGACAATGTTGCTGAGAGCGAACTGTTTGGTCATGGCGAAGGCAGCATAAGTAGCCAGAGCACTCGTAAAACCGGGGTTCTGGAACAATCTGCCGGGGGCACAGTATTACTGGACTCAGTCAGTGAAATGTCTATTGGCCTGCAGGCAAAATTACTACGCTTTTTAGAAGACGGTGTGTTTCGCCGCATTGGCGAAGAGCAGGAAGTGAGCGTAGACGTGCGAGTTATTTGTACTGCTCAGGGTAATCTATACGAACTCGTTGAAAACGGCGAATTTCGCGAAGACTTGTATTATCGGCTTAACGTTTTGGCACTGAATGTCCCGCCACTGCGTGAACGCAAAAGCGATATTTTATTGTTGGCAGAGCATTTTGTGACTCAGGCCTGTAAAAAGCTCGGGCGCAGTCAGGTAAGTTTAAGTCGGGCGGCGAAAGAGCGGCTCAAGCGTTACCAGTGGCCGGGCAACGTGCGCCAGTTGGAGAACACTATGTTCCGCTCGGTTTCAATGATAGAAGGTTATACGCTGGAGCCCGCGGATATCCGTTTGCCTGAGTTGAATCAGGAAGATGATCAGTTAGCGTTGGATATTGACGATATGAGCCTGGACGATGCAGTTCGTCGTTTTGAAAGCCACGTACTACGCCGTTTGTATCCGAGCTTCCCCAGTACAAGGCAACTGGCAAAACGTTTAGGGCTTTCCCATACCGCAGTGGCCAATAAATTACGCGATTATGGCATTGGTAAGCAACGTAGTGGTCGTGCCCGTAAAGCAGAACAGACAAAAAAGTAGCCTTGTAACAAAAGCTTTACAAGTCAAACAGGCTGTACCTTGATCCAGAGCAAGTGTTCAGCCTGTACATTAAACTTTACGTTTTAACCTTAACTTCAGTAATTTGCTATCTTCTCCTCTTATTCGCCTTTTCCCCACAACTACCGCTACAGTCATGGTGTTAACAACCGAATAATAAGAGGAAGTAACCATGACAGATAAAATGATTAATCCGTTAAATACAGACGGTTTTGAGTTCGTTGAATATACCGCTCCGGATCAGAAAGGCATTGATGCGTTAAAAGACTTGTTCGACAAACTGGGTTTCACTGAAGTGGCTAAGCACAAGAGCAAGCAGGCCTGGTTGTACAAACAGAACGACATTAATTTCATTATTAACGCTGAACCGGGTGGGCAGGCTGAAGAGTTTGCGAAAGACCATGGTCCGAGTGTCTGTGGTATGGCATGGCGTGTGGAAGATTCGGCTCATGCATTGAAGCATTCACTTGATAACGGTGCCAAAGCATTCCCTGCCGATAAAGGCGTTGTTGAAGGTGTTCCGGCAGTGTTTGGTATTGGCGAAAGTGCGTTGTATTTTGTCGACAACTACGAAAACCATGAAATTTATAAGCAGCATTTCGACTTCTATGAAAACTGGGAAGCGAAAATGAGCGGGCACGCCGCTGGTCTGTTTGAAATAGACCATCTGACGCACAACGTATTCCGCGGCAACATGGATACCTGGGCTGGCTTCTATGAGCGCATTGGTAACTTCCGTGAAATTCGTTACTTTGACATTGAAGGCAAACTGACAGGCCTGTTAAGCCGCGCGATGACAGCGCCTTGCGGTAAGATCCGTATTCCAATTAACGAATCTCACGATGACAAATCGCAAATTGAAGAGTACTTAAAAGAGTACAAAGGCGAGGGTATTCAGCACATTGCTTTAACCAGTGACAATATCTACAAAACCGTAAAAGACCTGCGTTCTATTGGCATGGACTTCATGGATACGCCGGAAACTTACTACGAGAAAGTGAATGACCGCGTTGAAGGGCATCAGGAAGATTTAGACGCACTACGTGAACAGCGTATCCTAATCGACGGTGCGCCAATGAAAGATGGCATTTTACTGCAAATCTTTACTCAAACCGTAATTGGTCCGGTGTTCTTTGAAATCATTCAGCGTAAAGGCAACGAAGGTTTCGGCGAAGGTAACTTCAAAGCGCTATTCGAAAGCATTGAAGAAGACCAGATCCGCCGGGGAGTGTTAAGCGATGCGTAAATGGATCAGCTTTCCGAAACAGGTGGGCAAGTCATCTCGACAGGCCCACGCTGATTTTCCGGAGCAAGCCATTTATGAACGTGAAGCTGGTCGTAGTGGCTTTTTCGGTCCGGCCACGCATTTTCACCATCAGCATGCTCCGACCGGTTGGTCGGAGTGGCGTGGGCCTCTGCGTCCACGGGCGTTTGACTTTAATAAGTTAGAAGCCATAGCTCCGGAAAACCCCTGGTTAACGCCTGACTTATTGCACAATAATAACTGCCGTTTTCGCTTGTGGCATTGCCATAGCAAAATGGATTATTTAGTGCGTAATGCCGACGGCGATGACTTGCTCTTTGTTCATGAAGGCAGTGGTCATCTGCATTGTGATTACGGGCATATTCACCTGGTGAAAGGGGACTACTTCTTAATTCCCCGTTCTACTAACTGGCGTCTTGAGCCCGATGAAACCATGCAGTTGTTGATGATTGAAGCAACAAATGGCTCTTATAGCTTGCCGGAAAAAGGTTTGGTGGGTAATCATGCTATTTTCGATCCGGCAGTGCTGGATACACCGGATATCGATGAGGCGTTTCAGGCGCAATACAGTGAAGAGCAGTGGCAGGTGTATGTAAAACGTCATCAGCAGGTGTCGGTTATTACGTACCCTTATAACCCACTGGATGCGATAGGCTGGCACGGAGAATTAGCTCCGGTTCGTTTAAACTGGCGCGATATCCGGCCGTTAATGAGTCATCGTTATCATCTGCCGCCGTCGGCACATACGACCTTTGTGGCTGACCGTTTTGTGGTCTGTACTTTTGTGCCGCGTCCTATCGAGTCAGATCCGGGCGCGTTAAAAGTGCCTTTCTACCACAATAATGATGATTACGACGAAGTGCTGTTCTATCACGAAGGTGACTTTTTCAGTCGTGATAATATCGACCGCGGTATGGTAACCTTCCATCCGGCAGGATTTACTCATGGCCCACACCCGAAAGCGTTTAAAGCCGGGCGTGAGCATAAAAAGAAATTCACAGACGAAGTTGCGGTTATGCTTGATACCCGCGATGCCTTGCAAGCAAGTGATGAGGCTTTAGCGGTTGAAAACCCGGACTACGTCTACAGTTGGCAGGAGAAATAACAACTTATGAAACTCGCCACATACAGAAATGGTACTCGTGACGGTCAGTTAATGGTCGTCAGCAGGAATTTAAATGCAGCAGTAGCGGTTCCTGCTATTGCGTCTTGCATGCAAGAGTTGCTCGACAACTGGGACGGCATTGCACCTAAGCTCGAAAAAATCTATCAGCAGCTTAACGACAGCGACGTGGATGGCAGTATCCAGTTCGATGAAGCTTTATGTGAGTCGCCTCTACCTCGTGCGTATCAGTGGGCTGATGGCAGTGCCTATGTAAACCACGTTGAATTAGTTCGGCGTGCACGTGGTGCCGAGATGCCACCGAGCTTCTGGGAAGATCCTTTAATGTACCAAGGCGGCTCTGATGATTTCTTAGCGCCTTACGACGATATTGAAATGGGCAGCACTGAATGGGGCATCGACTTTGAAGGCGAAATTGCCATTATTACTGACGATGTTCCAATGGGTATTGATGCTAAGACCGCCGGGCAGCACATTAAGTTATTGATGCTGGTTAATGACGTTTCATTGCGCGGGCTTATTCCGGGCGAGCTGGGCAAAGGTTTTGGCTTTTTCCAGAGTAAACCATCCTCAGCTTTTTCGCCGGTCGCGGTAACACCAGATGAACTGGGCGACGCGTGGAAAGCCAACAAGGTGCATTTGCCACTATTGTCAGAGTACAACGGTAAAGCTTTTGGTAAACCTAATGCCGGTGAAGATATGACCTTTGACTTTGGCCAGTTGGTTGCTCATGCAGCGAAGACTCGTCATTTAGGGGCTGGTGCTATTATTGGCTCGGGTACAGTTTCCAATAAACAGGGAACTGACCACGGAACCTCTATTGAAGAAGGTGGTGTTGGCTACAGCTGTATTGCCGAAGTGCGTATGATTGAAACCATTCGTGATGGCAAGCCGGCGACGCAGTTTATGCAATTTGGTGACACCATCAAAATGGAAATGAAAGATGATGGTGGCCAGTCAATATTCGGCACCATTAACCAAAAAGTTGTTCAATACGAAGGTCCTGAAAAGTGATGAAACTTTACGGCTACTGGCGCTCAAGCGCCAGTTACCGGGTTCGTATTGCGTTAAACCTCAAAGGACTGGCGTACGAGTACGAACCGGTGCATTTAGTAAAAGACGGCGGACAACAGCACAGTGAGGCTTATCGAAAGCTTAATCCTGCGCGTTTGGTTCCTACTTTTTTAGATGGCGACGTTAGATTAAATCAGTCCTTAGCCATTATTGAGTATCTGGAAGAGTGTTATCCAAAGAAACCTTTATTGCCCTCCGCTCCAGCTGACAAAGCCAGAGTCAGAGCCTTGGCTTATGATTTAGCCTGCGAACTGCAACCTGTTACAAATTTACGAGTCCTACAGTACTTAACCGGTGAGCTGAATTGCAGTGACGAACAACGCTCAGCCTGGATAGCTAACTGGGTAGAACGAAGTTTTACCGCATTTGAACAGCGGCTTACCGAGTATGCAGGTGATTATTGCTATGGTAATTCGGTAACATTGGCTGATATCTGTTTGATACCTCAGGTATACAATGCACAACGCTTTAATTTGGACTTAACGGCATATCCAACTTTAATGGCGGTGCATGAACGTTTGCAGGCGCTTGACGCAGTGCAACAGGCTCGGCCTGAAAATCAAGCGGATGCACAGTAATCCAGGGATCCTAAAAAGGAAAATAATAATATGGTGAAGTCACGTCTGGTGATGGCCATTGGGGCGGCATTGTTTGTCGCCTCTTGCGCATCAACCTCTCCTCAGAATACGAATACTGCTGACACGCAGAAAAACACACCGACCTTACAAGCTAACTCTCTTGCCAGTGCGCAGGGAACCGCCGCTCTCACCATGGAACAAATTATGGCTGATCCGGACTGGATGGGACGTTTCCCGGAGCAGGCTTTCTGGAGTATGGATGGTGAGGACATTCTTTTTTATCAAAAGCGCGAAGGCAGCGACATTCGTGACTTAATGATGCTGGAAAATGGTGCCGGTGAACCACAGAAAGTGGCTATAGAAAACCTGCATCAGTACGTTGCCGATGAAAAAGTGCATGCAGCGGATGACAGCTTTTTAGCTTATACCTTTGAAGGCAATATTTTTGTTCGTTTTAATGACGGCAGTCTCCGTCAATTAACCCGTGACGATGCTCGCCAGCATAATCTGCAGCCTATGACCAATGGGCAGTTGAGCTACCAACAAGATAATAACTTTTTTGTTATTGATGTGAACTCGGGGTTAAGCCGCCAGGTTGCTTCATTAGCTTTTAAAGAAAAACCTAAGGCAAACGAAGAACCGAAGGATTACCTTGCTCGTGAAGAACAAGAGTTAATTCAGTTTGTGCAAAAAGAGCGTAAGGCATCGGAAGAACGTTTTGCTCAGCGTTCCAATTTACATGCGCAAAACTCAACCTTAGCGCCTAAGCCTTTCTACTTACCTGAAAATAAAGAGTTGGTGTCGGCCAGTTTGTCACCAAAAGGCGACTTTTTGCTGGTGGCTATTACTAAGCCGCAAAGCTGGCGTGATGAAGGCGATATTATGCCAAACTACATCAGTGAAGACGGCCGCGTAAAAAGTGAGAACGTGCGTCGCCGTGTTGCTGATGCCAAGCCTGTTGAACACCAATTGGTTTTACTCAATTTAAGCGACGGCAGCCAGTCGACGCTAACCTACAACACGTTACCAGGCTGGAATGAAGATGTTTTGGCAGAAGTGAAGCGCGAAAATCTTGAGGCAGAAGGCGAAAGCTACACCTCTGAAGAGAAGCCGCGCCCAATAACTCTGATGTCCGACTGGGGTTGGGATAACGGTGCTATTCAGTGGAACGCTGAAGGAACTGAAGTTGCGGTGATGCTGGAAGCCTGGGATAACAAAGATCGCTGGCTTGCTACTGTTGATACTGCCGGTAAAAAACTGATTTCTCAAGACCGCTTACACGACGATGCATGGATCAATTACACTCACAACGAGTTTGGTTGGTTAAACAGCAGTGAGTTGTGGTTCATGTCCGAGGCTGATGGTTATTCACAGTTGTATGCGACGAGCATTGATGGCAGTACGCGCCAGTTAACTAAAGGTCATTATGTTGTCGAGTCTGCCGACTTAAATCGTAGCGGAGACTATCTGTATTTTCAGGCGAACATTGAACATCCTGGTATTTACGAAGTGTACCGGGTGAAAACCCATGGTAGCGGCGAACCGGAAGCTTTGACTGACCTTGATGGTATGACCGCATTTGAGCTCAGCCCTGAAAGTGACGAGCTGTTGCTGACTCATTCAACACCGTTAATGCCACCTGAGCTTTATCATAAAGCTGTAGGCTCATCTCAAACAGCGAAGCGCCTGACACATACGGTTTCGGAGAAGTTCCTGAGTATTGACTGGACTGCGCCGGAACTGGTCGGGGTTGAGTCTTCTCATGTTGATGAGCCTATTTATACCCGCATCTATAAGCCTGAAGGTTTTGATGAAAACAGAACCGAAGAATATCCTGCGGTTGTGTTCATTCACGGTGCCGGCTATTTGCAAAACGCGCACATGGGCTGGTCAGGGTATTTCCGCGAGTTTATGTTCCACAGCTTACTGAATAAAAATGGCTATGTGGTTGCAGACCTCGACTACCGCGGTTCAAAAGGTTACGGACGCGACTGGCGTACCGCTATTTATCGTCAAATGGGAACGCCGGAAGTTGAAGACCTGGTCGACGTTGCTACTTACTTAGAAAGTGACTTGAACGTTGATGGCGACAAGTTAGGAACCTATGGCGGTTCTTATGGTGGCTTTTTGACTTTTATGGCCTTGTTTAAAGAGCCAGGTTTATTTGAGGCTGGTTCTGCTTTGCGTCCGGTGACTGACTGGGCACATTATAACACCAGTTATACCTCAAACATTCTGAATTTGCCGCAGGACGATGCTATTGCGTATCGTCGCAGTTCCCCTATCTACTTTGCTGAGGGGTTAGAAGATGCGCTGCTTATCAACTCTCCGATGGTTGATGACAATGTGTTCTTTCAGGACAGTGTTCGCCTTGTGCAGCGTTTAATTGAGCTGAAGAAAGAAGACTGGGAAACGGCAATTTATCCGGTGGAACCGCACGGTTTCCGTCAGCCTGAAAGTTGGCTGAACGAATACCGTCGGATTTTTAAGTTGTTTGAAGAAAACCTGAAGTAAAGCGAACTTTACTTATCGAAGGGAACGGCGTCACTAATGCGGCGCCGTTCTAATTTATAAAGCAATAATGAGCTCACTAAACCTGCCGCGTGAATGTAGCTGACATGCTCGCCAACAAAGTGATCCGGCTGCCAGCCAAGTAACTCGGCAACGACCTTTGCCACAAGTGCAATTAGAATAAGCAACATCCATTTTTTACCCGCACGAATGTCCTTAATTAAGCAATAAGCAAGCAGTCCGTGTAACACACCAGATAAACCGACAAAGCTTAAATTAACCGGCATAATCCAGAGCATTAGAGAGGTTGCAACACCGCTTATCAGCAGAGCGTTTATTAGCCACCGAGTGCTCCAGTATTCACGCCAAATGAGAACAATGAGCGCCAGCCCAATGAAGTTAAACAACGCATGCCACCAGTCTAAATGAATAAAGTGGGCGCTAATCAATGGCCAGCCTTCAGCCATAACTGTTTCTGAGTTAAAAGTCAGTAACGAGTGCCACTGAGGCATCAGTTGTAAAAAAATGGATAAAATCAGAACAAGGGCAAGCCCTGCCCAGTATTGATTAAACCTCTCCATTCGTTTTCCTTTTCGTTGCGTCATTGGTTTCTGATTCGTATGATAGGGGAAATTCCTCCCAATATGAATGAGGCCTTATGAAGTTCTGGCTACCGACAATAATTGCAGCAAGCGTATTAACTGCCTGTACGCCTGCATCCGAACAAGAAACGCGTGAACCGGAAGCCGCAACTGGCTTTGTTGAGAAGAGTGCGGTAACTGCCGATAACTTTATGGTGGCTGCAGCAAACCCGCACGCTGTTGACGCTGGCTATCAGGTTTTAAAACGTGGTGGTTCTGCAGTTGATGCCGCTATTGCTGTACAGGCTATGCTCGGGCTGGTTGAACCTCAGTCATCGGGGCCGGGGGGCGGTGCGTTTATTCTGTATTGGGATAACGAAGAGAATAAACTATACAGCATAGATGCGCGTGAGACTGCTCCTATGGACGCTACTGAGTCTTTGTTTCTGGATGAAGAAGGTAATGCGCCTAAGTGGATTGACGCCGTAGTCGGTGGCCGTTCAGTCGGGACACCGGGAGTCATTCGCGGCCTGGAATTAGCTCATAAACGTTGGGGCAAAGCGGATTGGTCGTCACTTTTCAGTCAAACTATTGAACTTTCAAAAGAGGGTTTTGAAGTATCTCCGCGACTGGCCAAGCTGGTTGAGATGGAGATTAACCCTGGTGTGAAAAAAATGCCTGAAGCCAGCGACTACTTTTTCCCTAACGGAGAGCCATTGAAAGCGGGGTCCATTCTCAAGAACCCTGACTATGCAAAGAGCTTAAGTCTTATTGCTGAGCAGGGGGCTGATGCATTTTATCAGGGGGAACTGGCAGCAAAGATTGTGGATGCGGTACAAAACAGCCCTATCGAGCCAGGCGCATTAAGTCTTAAAGATTTAAGCCAATACAAAGCCAAACTGCGCGAACCAGTATGCAGCGCATATCGACAATATCAAGTCTGTGGCATGGGACCTCCAAGTTCTGGGGGGATTACAACACTGCAAACACTAGGCGTGCTGGAAAACTTTGAGTTAGGTGAGCTTGAACCTAATTCAGAACAATTCGTTCATTTGTTTACTCAGGCGTCACGCATGGCTTATGCCGACAGGAACCAATGGATTGCGGATCCTGATTTTGTAGAGATGCCAGTTGAAGCCATGCTGGACAAAACTTACTTGTCGAGCCGGGCAGATAAAATTACCGAAAATGACATGGGCAAGGCAAAACCGGGAGTTCAGTTACAGCCCGAGTATGAGCAGGATATTGCTTATGAACTGCCAAATACCAGCCATGTTTCAATAGTCGACGCCGAAGGTAATGTATTGTCTATGACCACCAGTATTGAAATGGGTTTCGGCTCAACAGTCATGGCCGGCGGTTTCTTGTTAAACAACCAATTAACGGACTTTTCTCTGGCGCCGGGCGATGGCAAAGAAAAGTATGCGAACAGAGTTGAGGCGGGTAAACGCCCCCGTAGTTCAATGGATCCCATTATTGTACTGGACGAGAAGGGAGAACAAGTTTTGCACGCGTTAGGTTCCCCCGGCGGCAGCCGAATTATTAATTATGTCAGCCAGACATTAGTTGGCATGCTGGACTGGAACCTAAACGTCCAGCAAGCTATCAATCTTGGTCACGTAACTAACCGTAATGATTATACCTCGCTGGAAAAAGGTCGGGACATAAGTGAACTCAAAGCAGATTTAGAGAAGCGCGGACATGACGTTAAAGTTATTGATTTAAACAGTGGCTTACACGGAGTTAGCATTGATTCAGACGGCACTCTTATTGGCGGTGCTGACCCACGTCGCGAAGGTGTGGCAAAAGGAGAATAGCAGGCGATGAAAATTATAAAACTGTTGATTTTGGCTTGCGCTGTAGTGACGTTATCTGCGTGTGGAGACGACGAGCCGATAAATTATGCACAAGCCCAGCCGGAAGAAGTTATCCAGGGTTTTTATGACTCAATTTATAAAGACGGAGACTTAGAGCAGGCGAAACAGCTGTCTTCAGAGCGTATGGCTGACTTAATTGATCATTATGGTGCGGTTAGTGCGGTTCAGAGGTACGTTCTTGGCCGCTATTTTGAAACCGTTGAAATTGAAGTGGAAACCAACTCTTTTACCGATTACTTAAATAATTCGGAAGATTTACGAGTAACGGTCATTTTTGACGGCTATCACAACGGTGAAAGAGCGAAGGACAGCCGTGATGTGGTACTGATTAAAAGGGACGATGCCTGGGTCGTTGATAAAATTCTTGATACCCGGTATCGCCCTTAATTGCTTTACGCTTCTTTTTTCTTATCAGTATAAGGTGGCCAGCCCATTTGTTTTCCAGCCAGCATGTGCAGATGAATGTGATACACCGTCTGGCCACCATACTCATTACAGTTCATGACTAACCGGTAACCGTCTTGTGAAAAATTATGTTCCGCTGCTAATTTAGCTGCAACCACATACAAGTGACCAACCAAACCGGCGTTGTCTTCATTAATGTCGTTTGCTGTCGCAATAGGTTGTTTGGGAATGATCAAACAGTGGAACGGGGCTTGTGGATTTATATCTTTAAACGCAAGCGCTTTGTCATCTTCGTAGATAATGTCCGCAGGGATGTCACGGTTAATAATTTTTGTGAAAATCGTTTCTTCTGCCATTGTCTTACCCTTATTACGCTATTTTAGTCTATGGTAACTATAGCATTGGGCATCGGCAAATTCAGTTGAGGTTTTCGGACAGCTTATATTGGCTGGCGGATTTTCCCGAAAACAAAAGGTCAACCATTGGGTGTTGAATTGCCTGCTCTGAAAAGTCGGCTTCTAAGCTGCTTTCACTGACATAAGTCTGAATTGACGAGTTGTTAACTAAAATATGGTACCACGGCTGATCTTTGGCCGGTTTAGAGGTTGCCATTTTATTGTACCAGCTGTCAGATAGCGTGAAGCACGGGTCAGCATCAATAATCACGCCACGGTAACCGTAAAGGCTGTGTGTGATAAGTTGACCAATTGAAAACTTCGCTTCTACCATGATGACGGTTCCATGTTATCCGATAATGTTTTTTTATCGGCTAAGGCGTGCTAAAACTTAAGTAAGATTTACACTTAATATACAAATAAGAGGACAACATGCTGGAATCCCCGGAAAATCGAAATTTCATGCGAATGGCAGTCAATGCGGATGTAAAGGTTACTCTTAAAAATGAAAAGGGAGAGCAGCAGTTACAGGGGATTTGTCTGGATTTAAGTGCGGTTGGTTTATCTTTGCAATTACCTGAAAACGCAGAAATTGGCGATAGCTTATTTGCGGAAATTGGCTCGTCTGGTTCCATAGCCCCGTTGAAAGTTACCGCTGAAGTTGTTCGCAGTCAGAGACTGGAAGACAACAGCGGCGACTTTATTCTGGGGTGTCGTATTATATCAATGGACTAGTTGCCCGATTGATTACATTATTCTCATACCGGGTTTGGCGCCATCGTGCGGGTTCAGAATGTAGATTTCATCTTTACCCGGGCCTGCTGCAAGCACCATGCCTTCAGATAAACCAAAGCGCATTTTTCGAGGTGCCAAGTTCGCAACCATAACGGTTAATTGACCTTTCAATGCTTCCGGATCATAAGCTGATTTAATGCCGGCAAATACCTGACGAGTTTCACCGCCAAGATCCAATGTCAGTTTCAATAACTTATCAGCACCTTCGACGTGCTCAGCATTTGCTATGCGGGCAACGCGTAAATCAACTTTAGCAAAATCGTCAAAACTGATTTCATCGGCAATGGGTTCTTTCTTCAATTCGTCATTGATTTCCACAGCCGGAGCTTGTGAAGCTTGCTCTTCTTTTGATGCGTCAATCATGGCGTTTACGTCATCCATTTCAACGCGCTGCATGAGCGCTTTGAATTTATCTATCGGGTGGTCTGTTAAAGCCGTTTTGTGGCTGTCCCAGGTGAAGTTGTCGTTTAAGAAGCTCTGCACTTCTTCGGTCAGTTTTGGTACAACTGGCGCTAAATACACCATTAACACTCGGAATAGATTGATACCCAACGAGCAAATTTCATGAACTTCCTGCTCGCTGCCTTCCTGCTTAATTAACTGCCAGGGTTCTTTATCAGCAATGTACTGGTTCGCACGATCAGCCAACGCCATAATGTCGCGCATGGCACGTGAGAACTCTCGTTTTTCATAAAGCTCAGCGATGTTGTCACCGGCCAGCTGAAAGTCTTCTAACAGTGCTGAGTCAGCTACGTTAGATGAAAGTCTTCCATCGAACTTTTTCTGAATAAAACCGGCGCAGCGGCTGGCAATATTAATCACCTTGCCAACAAGGTCTGAATTGACCCGTTGTGCGAAGTCGGTCAGATTCAGATCTAAATCGTCAATACGGCTTGTCAGTTTGGCTGCAAAGTAATAACGCAGATATTCCGGGTCAAGATGCTCAAGGTAGGTACGAGCCTTAATGAATGTCCCTTTCGATTTGGACATTTTAGTCCCGTTAACCGTAATAAAACCATGTGCCCAGACATTGGTTGGTTGACGGAAATCGGCACCTTTTAACATGGCAGGCCAGAATAAGCTGTGGAAGTAGATAATGTCCTTGCCAATAAAGTGATAAAGCTCGGCTTCGCTGTCAGCTTGCCAATAAGTGTCCCAGTCTGCTTTGCCTGTGGTTGAGCAATAGTTTTTAAAACTGCTCATGTAGCCTATAGGCGCATCCAGCCATACGTAGAAGTATTTATTTTCGGTGCCGGGAATTTTAAAGCCAAAGTAGGGCGCGTCGCGAGAAATGTCCCACCGTTGCAAGCCTTGTTCAAACCATTCGTTGAGCTTGTTCGCCATTTCATTTTGCAATGAGCCAGAGCGCGTCCAGCTTTTTAGCATGTCACCAAATGCAGGCAGGTCGAAAAAGTAATGTTCAGACTCACGCAGCTCGGGTTCTGCGCCAGAAACCACCGACTTGGGGTTTTTCAGGTCGGTTGGTGCGTATGTTGCACCACAAACATCGCAGTTGTCGCCGTACTGGTCTTCTGCGCCGCAATCCGGACACTCGCCTTTAACGAAGCGATCGGGCAGGAACATCTCTTTTTGCGGGTCATACAGCTGTTCAATGACTTTGGTTTTAATATGTCCGGCTTTATCAAGACGCGTGTAGATAGTCTCAGCCAACTCACGGTTTTCGTCACTGTGCGTGCTGTAGTAGTGGTCAAAACCGACTAAAAAGTCACTAAAATCGGATTCATGCGAGCGTTGCATGTCGCCAATCATCTGTTCAGGCGTTATACCAAGCTGCTGGGCTTTCAGCATAATCGGTGTGCCATGCGCATCGTCAGCACAGACGAAGTGGCATTCGTTACCGCGCAGCTTCTGAAAGCGTACCCAGATATCGGCCTGAATATAGCCCAACATGTGACCGATATGGATAGGGCCGTTTGCGTAAGGCAGTGCGTTAGTAACCAGTATTTTACGTGCGGATTGGCTCATGCGAAAATCTGCTTCCGTTTTGTTGATTAATCGAATGTAAACCCTAAAGTTTTATGCCGCTCATGTTAGCATAGCTCTTGGCTGATACACAGATCCCCGAGGTTGATGATGAAAGATTTTACTCACCCCTTATTGCCTAATGGCATACCCGATAACTGGGTAACTGGCTCCGGTAAGCAACGGGTATTGAATTTGCCTTTTGTTGCTGGCGAGTCCTTGCTGAAAGCCATACAAGAGGATTCTGAACTGGGCGAGTTTGACTGGCAGCTTAATTGTCAGATCAAAAAATTGAAGAACTCACAGCCGGAATTACCGCTTACCACGGGTAATGTCATTGTCGTCTCCTCAGGCAAAGGCGGAGTGGGGAAATCCTCTGTCAGTGTGAATCTGGCACTAGCTTTATCACAGCTAGGCGCCAAGGTTGGCTTGCTGGATGCCGATATTTACGGGCCATCAATTCCGACCATGCTTGGCGGTGGCGGCTCAGAGATGGAGCTGACCAAGAACAATAAAATGATGCCTTTAGAGCGCCACGGATTGCAGGTACATTCGCTGGGATACCTGGTTGAGGACAACGATGCGACTATTTGGCGCGGTCCTATGGCAAGTGGCGCTCTGCAGCAGCTTTACAAAGACACGGCCTGGCCAGCGCTTGATTATCTTATTGTGGATATGCCGCCGGGTACTGGCGACATTCAGTTGACCATGGCGCAAAAATTACCGGTAACTGGCGCGGTGGTAGTAACCACACCTCAAACCGTTGCACTTAAAGACGCTGAGAAAGGCGTGGCTATGTTTGAAAAGCTGAATATTCCGCTTATAGGCATATTGGAAAACATGAGTTTTTACCAATGTCCGTCGTGTGGGCATGAAGATGCGGTTTTTGGCAAAAACGGGGGGGCGGTTATGGCAACTGAGCACAACTTACCGTTATTGGGACAGTGGCCTTTGAACAGTGAGCTGCGCGAGAGTCTGGATGGCGATACACCACTATTGTTAGCACAGCCGGAACACCCGTTAAGTCAGCTAATTTTAAATTCAGCGCAACAAGTTGCAGCAAAACTCTATTATCAGCAAGAAAATTCGTTATAGTACTGGCCTTAAGGTCTTAAATGACAACACGGAGAACGATGAACCATGCGCCTAAACGACACTGAAATAGAACAGCATTTGAAAGATGGAATTATAGGTGTCGAACCTGCACCCCAAGCCAATAATATCTCAGGCGTTACACTAGATATTCATTTAGGCAACGATTTTCGTGTGCTGCAGGATCATGCGGCACCTTTTATAGATATTAGCGGCTCGCGCGAAGCTATTGAAGCGGCAATTCAGGAAGTCATGAGTGATGAAATTGTGCTTAAAGATGACCAGGCCTTTTTTATTCACCCTGGCGAATTTGCTTTAGCGGTAACACATGAGTCTATTACCTTGCCGGCCGATATGGTGGGTTGGTTAGACGGTCGCTCGTCATTAGCGCGTTTAGGATTGATGGTACATGTAACGGCTCACCGCATTGACCCGGGTTGGTCAGGACAAATTGTTCTGGAGTTCTTTAATAGCGGTAAGTTACCTTTGGCATTACGAGCGGGTATGAAGATAGGTGCTATTAGTTTTGAGAAGCTCAGTGGCCCTTGTGCAAGGCCCTACAACAAGCGTGAAGATGCTAAATATCGGGATCAGCACAGCGCCGTGGCTTCGCGTATTTCAGCTGACGGCGGCTAAGCACTCTCCACCAGGAGTTGTTTCGCGGCTTCTTCCAGTTTAGCCAGTAAATTGCTTGTATTATGGCGGTAGTAGACATCTTCATCACTCTGCAAACCGCCAATAACCGGTAATTTTAGGTCTTTTTCTTGCTTGTTGCTTAAAACTAAGTCGATAACCTGCTTACCCAATTGCTCCTCAATAAAGCCGACTTTTTCAGCCAGGCTAAGCTTGCCAGCAGGGCCGTTTTCATCCACCAGATTATCAATAAACACCACTTTGGCCTGAGTTGTCCGTAAGGCATCGCGGACACCATTAATGAGTAACGGTGGCATAACCGAGGTCATGAAACTTCCCGGTCCCAGCAAGATTAACTGACTGCTTCGAATATGGCGTATCGCTTCGGGGGTTGCAGTAACGCTGCCGGATAAGGAGAGCTTGCGTGGCATAACCGGCAGTTTATCAATGCGTATTTCACCATGACACTGAATGCCATCGTTGGTTGTCGCAATGAGATCGGTCGGGCATTCCGACATAGGAAGTATGCGATTATCGACGTTCAGCAAACGACTTAATAGCTGTATACCATCTAACGGGCGGGCACTGAGCTGGTCCAGTGTATAAAGCAGCAGGTTACCGAAGTTATGACCATGCAGTGACGATGTGCAATCAAAACGATAATTCAGTACTTCGGCCGCTAGCGGTTGTTCAACAAGTTGTGACAGGCAGTTGCGGATATCCCCCCAGGCAATGCAGTGTTGTGACTCACGTAACAAACCGGTTGCGCCGCCGTTATCTGTGGTTGCTACAATACCGACTAACTTATGTTTCATAAACGACAGAGTCGACAGTACCCGACCGAGACCGTGGCCACCGCCTATTGCGGTGATACGTCGTAAAGAATGAAGTTGCATGTGGCTTCCTTTGCTGCCAATGGCCAAACGTTGCGACCTTAGCTGATTTATTATGAGTTATGCAAGCCTCGCTGACTGTGTAACAATCTATTTAGCAGGAGGATGTATGCCAATAGTTTTTGATAACCGCTTTGCCCGTAAGTTCCCGGAAATTACAACTCGCCAGCCAATAAAGCCCGATGGCGAGGTCAATTTACGTTGGTTAAATAGCCCTTTATGGGCTGAATTAACCAATGGAGAAACGCCGCCGGCTGAATTGTCTCAGTGGCTGGGAGGGCTCGAGCACTGCCCGGGAAGTGACCCGGTTGCGCAAAAGTACGCAGGGCATCAGTTCGGACATTTTAACCCTTATTTAGGCGATGGTCGCGGCCTGCTGCTGGGTCAGGCCGTAGTGGGAGATAAAATAACGGATATCCATATAAAAGGCGCCGGACCGACTCCATACAGCCGGGGCGCAGATGGCAGGGCGGTGTTGCGCTCTTCTATACGGGAATTGCTGGCAAGCGAAGCGCTGCACGCGCTAACTATTCCGACAACGCGTGCTTTGGCCTTAATCTCGACACAAGGGAAGATACAACGGGAGCGGGTTGAACCCGGCGCGATGCTGGCCCGCACAGCGACGACGCATGTCCGTTTTGGTCATTTTGAACACTGTTTTCACCGCGGACTGGAAGATACCATGCACAACCTCTGGCAGGACACCATAGAAGTGACCTGGCCACACTTAGCGGATGCGGATATCGAGGAACAATTTTCGCAGGTGGTTAAAAGTACCGCTGAGATGATTGCTGCGTGGCAGGCTTATGGTTTTATTCATGGTGTAATGAATACTGACAATATGAGTTTAGCGGGTGAAACGTTCGACTTTGGCCCCTACGCCTTTCTGGATGATTACCAGCCCGAAAAGATTTTTAATCATACCGATGCGGGCGGGCGTTACGGGCTTTTGCAACAACCGGGAGTTGGACTCTGGAATTTACAGCGACTGGCTCAGGCAATTAGTCCTTTAATTGAGGCAGATAAACTAAGGGCGGCGCTGGACACCTACGAACCTGAACTTCGAAAAGCTTACTTAAACCGAATGACAAAGCGTCTGGGGATGTCGTCAGTACCGGCCAAAGAGAGAATGCAGTTAGTTGGCGGCTGGTTAAGTCTGCTGGAAGTGAACCAGGCCGATTATCAATTGGCGTTCCGTGACTTAATTGACTCGCTTGAAGCGAAAGAGCCGAAAGGGTTGTTGGCACGAAGCGGTGACAGCTGGTGGCAGGAATACAATAACGTGGTAAACGGAAAGAGCGATATTGACGTGATGAAGCAAGTTAACCCCTGGGTTATTGTCAGAACACACCACGCGCAGCGGGTTATCGATGCTGCAGAAGCCGGTGACGACTCGTTATTACATGACTATGTGCAGGCTTTAATGAACCCCTTTTCTGAACGTTTACGCGAAAGCCCCTGGGCGAAGCCGCCAACAGCTGAGGAGCAGGTCTCTGAACTGTCCTGCTCGAGTTGAGGTTTGAATTGCGATCTCCCACTGGATAGGACAAAATCAGAGTTACTGATTATGACAGGGTCAAGCGAATGAACTATCGAGTGCTTTTTATGTTAATCAGCGCCTTACCTTTTTGCGGTATGGCGCAACAATGGAATGTTCCTGAACCACAAGAATTTGATAAAACCGAAGTTTGTCTGGGCGAACTTGAACAACCTTTAACCGTCGAGCTGGCAGATAATCAGCAGCAACAAGCGCGGGGGTTAATGCAGCGTGAGTCACTGGGCGAGTATAAAGGTATGTGGTTCCGTTACGGCAATGAACGTCCGGGCTACAGTGGTTTCTGGATGTATCAGACATTAATTCCATTAGATATTGCTTACCTTGATCGACAGGGCCGTATTGTGAAAACTTTCACGATGCGACCTTGCGGCAGCGATGATCCGACGCAATGCCGAAGCTATTCTCCGGGGAAAAACTACTGGAGTGTGCTTGAGGTAAATGGCGGATTCTTTGCTGAGCATGATATTCGCATGGGCGATCAATTAAGAAAAGCTGAGGGCGAAAGTTGTAAGCAAAAATAGGGTAAAAAATAATAATGAAGAGTAATAAAAAAGGAGAAACCATGAAGTACGTCATATTAGGAGCACTGAGCTTAAGTGTTCTAGCTGCCTGCGGGCCGGCAAACGAGTCAAACAAAGAAACAGATAAAGCGGTTGCCGATATACAGGATTCAGCTTTTAACCCCAATTACCGGGATTATCTAAAGACGTTATCTTCTGACGAGTTTGAAGGGCGCGCACCTGCGTCAGCCGGCGGCGAGAAAGCGGTTAGCTTTATTGAAAATAATTTTCGGGAGTGGGGCTTGAAGCCGTATGACCAGGAAAATGACAGCTACCGTCAGCCCGTCCCCTTAGTCAAATTGATGCCGTATAAAGTGAGTTCTCTGAACTTTGCTGGTGATTCAGCACCCGAGTCTATGAAGTATCGTACTGAAATGATGGCGTGGACACCGCGTGTGGTTGACGAAGTTAACGTCGAAAACAGCGACGTCGTTTTTGTCGGATACGGCATTGTTGCTCCTGAATACGACTGGAATGACTACGAAGGACTGGACGTTGAAGGTAAGACCGTTGTTATGCTGGTGAATGACCCGGGTTATGCAACCGGAGATTCAGAGCTATTTAATGGTAATGCCATGACGTATTATGGGCGCTGGACATACAAATATGAAGAAGCCGCGCGTCAGGGAGCTAAAGCCGCGTTTGTAATACACGAAACAGGGCCTGCCGGTTACGGTTGGGGCGTTGTTGCTGGTGGTTCTCCAGTGCGTTTTGACTTAAAACGTGAAAACAAGAATATGGACCGCTCAGCCATTGAAGGTTGGGTGACAGAAGAAAGCGCTAACGCGTTATTCGCCAGTGTTGGGAAAAATTTAGAGCAAATGCGAGAGTTGGCTTTAAGTGGTGACTTCAAGCCTCAGCCGCTGAACATTGAAGCCTCATTGACGGTTAAAAACAAATTTGAATATTTAGATACCAATAACGTGATTGGTTACATCGAAGGCTCTAAGTATCCAGAAGAACACGTTATTTATATGGCTCACCATGACCATCTGGGAACCGATCCGGTGCGTGAAGATGATCCTATCTATAATGGTGCGCAGGATAATGCCTCGGGCACGGCTGCATTAATGGCTATGGCTGAGCAGTTTGCCAAAGAGCCACAACCAGAGCGCTCTATTGTGTTTGCTGCGGTCGGTGCAGAAGAGAGTGGCCTGCTTGGTTCTGACTGGTACGCGTCGCATCCAATGCTGCCACTGGGCAAAGCCGTTGGTGGTATCAATATGGACGTTATGAATGTTTATGGGCCGATGAAAGACATGGTTGTCGTAGGTTATGGCAATTCTTCTATGGAAGACTACTTGAAACGCTACGTAAAGGCCCAAGATCGTTATGTAGCACCTGAGCCAACTCCTGAAGTGGGTTCATTCTATCGCTCAGATCATTTTAATCTGGCGAAAAGAGGTGTTCCAATGCTTTACGCTAAAGGCGGCAATGACCATGTTGAAAAAGGCCGTGAGTGGACTGAAGAGCAGCGTGCTATATTTAACCGCGATGCTTATCATAAACCGGCTGATGAATTTGATGAAAACTGGGATTTACGTGGTGTACAGCAGGATATGTCCGTTTTTTATTCAATCGGTAATGAGTTAGCAAACTCACGTGAATGGCCTCAATGGGCACCGGGTAATGAATTTGAAGCGGCACGTAAAGCAACAGAAGATATGCGTAAATAGACGTTAAGATAACCTTGTAGGAACGGTCTGTGCCTTATGTTGTCTTAGCTTTGTAGTCATTTTTTAGGAGCAGTTATGACTCATAAACGAGATAAAGTTTATGTCCGTTTCAACCAGGGTTCACGCGCCGGAGGTTCATCCTCCGGTAACTGGCTCAGCCGTTTGCTGGGCCTTTTTTTGTTATTGGTTCTGATAGGCCTTGGGCTGGCTTTTGGCATGGTCATCGCGGCCGTACTATTTGTGCTGATGATTCCGGTTATGTGGCGTCAACGTCATACTATTAAACAGGTCTGGCGCATGCGTAAACAAGCGAAGCAGCATTATCAGGAGCAACAGCGGCAGCATCAAAAACAACAAGAACATTATGAAAATAATAAGGAAGACCGTGGCTCGGTTATTGATGGAGAGTACGAAGTCAAAGAAGATCAGGACAAAAAACCATAGAAACAAAGGTCCAGTGCTGGAATGAAAAAACCTTATATTGTTATTCCGGCGCTGGATCCCGACCAGCACTTGCTGGAGCTTATTGATAGAATTACCACTGAAGATCCAGAATGGAATCACTATCTGGGTATTATTGTTGTTGATGACGGTAGTCGCTCCTCAGACGTTTTTCAGCAACTGGCTGATCGCCATCGTGTTCATGTTCTAAGCCATGAGCAAAATAAGGGAAAAGGCGCTGCATTGCGCACGGCTTTTGACTGGATCATCAAGCAAAGTGATGAACGCTGTTCCGGTGCTGTCACAGCAGATGCGGACGGCCAACATTTGGCTAAAGACATTCTTGCTATCTGTACCTGCCTAAAAGGATACCCGGATAAGCTATGGCTGGGTAGCCGCACTTTCGATGAAAAAGACATTCCTTTTCGTTCCAGACTCGGTAATAAATTTACCCGGGTTATTTTTCGACTGGTAACGGGGCAGGACATTAAAGATACCCAAACAGGGCTGCGCGGAATTCCTTTGGGTTTTCTTGAAAAGTTAGTTCACTTTACCAGTTCAGGTTATGAGTTTGAATTAGAAATGCTGCTTTCGGCTAAGCGCTGCGGCTATCGCATAAATTCTCAGGAAATAACCACGGTTTATGAAGAGGGTAATGAAACAAGTCATTACCGACCAGTAATCGACTCGATAAAAATTTACCAAAAGTTTTTAAAGTTTGCGAGTATTGGGATTTTGTCTGCCGGCCTGGATTACTCCGTTTTTGCAACAGCTTACTTTTTCTCCGGTCAGGTGTTGGAATCTATTGTTCTGGCTCGAGTTATATCCGGGGTGTTCAACTTTTCTTTGAATCGCCAATGGGTATTCAAACAAGGGTCTCATGTTGCCTGGGATGCAACTAAATACAGTTGTCTCGCCATTGTCTTAGTGGCAGCTAATTACGGCCTTACAGAGGCGTTCCGCTACCTTGGTGTTACTCCCTTTATTGGTAAGCCATTAGCGGAAGGCTTAGTCTTCTTGTTGAGTTACGGTGGACAAAAACGCTTGGTCTTTAAAAAAGCAGCTTAACAAGTTGTCGTTTTAAAAAGAAAACCCGGAGTTTAAGCTCCGGGTTTTTTGTATCCGCTATTCGTTATTCTTCAGCTTGCTTAGGCGGGAATATTCGCCGTACAACATAGAAGAATAATGGTACGAAGAAGATTGCCAGTACAGTACCACCAATCATCCCGCCTATAACACTGGTACCGATGGCATTACGGCTTGCTGCACCTGCACCATCGCTTAGCGCCAGAGGCATAACACCAAAGATAAAGGCTAAGGACGTCATAAGGATAGGGCGCAGACGTAAGCGTACGGCTTCCAGAGTGGCATCCAGTAGTTCTTTACCCTGAGCCTGCAAGTCTTTCGCAAACTCAACGATCAGTATGGCGTTCCTTGCCGACACCCCAACGGTTGTCAGCAGACCTACCTGGAAGTAAACATCGTTAGAAATACCGCGAAGCATAACAGCAACGACAGCACCCAGAATACCCAGAGGGACAACCAGCATGACTGAGAATGGTATTGACCAGCTTTCGTACAGGGCTGCCAGGAACAGGAATACAACAATCAGCGATACGCTATAAAGGATCGGCGCAAAATCACCGGATTGACGCTCTTGTAAAGAAATACCTGTCCATTCGAAACCAATACCCGGAGGAAGCTTAGCAATCATCTTTTCCATTTCAATCATGGCTTCGCCGGTACTGACTCCCGGAGCTGCCTGCCCCTGGATTTCCATTGCAGAAACACCGTTATAGCTTTCAACTCGCTGGGCACCATAAGTCCATTCCCAACTCGAGAATGAGCTAAATGGCACCATATCACCCTGGTTATTCTTGACATACCATTCGTTGATATCTTCAGGCAACATACGCGATTCCGCTTCGCCCTGCAGATAGACCTTTTTAACCCGGCCCCGATCGATAAAGTCGTTAACGTAGGATGAGCCCCAGGCTGTGCTTAAGGTTTCATTGATATTGGTAATAGTCAGTCCCAGCGCCTGAGCTTTTTCAAAGTCGATATCAATACGCAACTGTGGCGCATCTTCAAGACCATTTGGACGTACCTGTACCAGCTTGTCGTTCTGTCCTGCCATACCCAGCAATTGGTTACGGGCTTCGAGTAAACCTGCATGACCCAGGTTACCGCGATCCTGCAGGAACAGGTTGAAACCACTGGAAACACCAAGTTCTGGAATAGGTGGCAGGTTAAAGGCAAATATCATCGCCTCTTTAATACCAGCGAAGAACCCAAAAGCTCTGCCTATAACGGCATTAACACTCTGGCTTTCGTCACGTTCGCTCCAGTCTTTCAAACGCACGAAGGCGATACCATTAGCCTGACTTCGTCCTGAGAAACTGAAACCAACAACAGAAAATACTGACTGAACCGCATCTTCCTGGTTAAGGTAATAGTTTTCTATTTTGTCCATGGTATTAACCGACTGCTCAATAGTCGAACCGACCGGTAACTGCATCTGAGTCAAGAATACGCCGCGATCTTCGTCGGGCAAGAAGGCCGCTGGCAATTTCATGAATAAGAACACCAGAATACCAATAATACCCAGGTAAAGTACGCCAAACCGTACGGTACGACGTAAAATTGAGTGAATGGTATTGGTGTACTTATCGGTCCATTTTTCTAAGGTACGGTTGAACCAACCAAGCGGGCCCCAGCCACTGCTTTTGTCGTGCTTAACCGGTTTCAGCAGGGTGGCACACAATGCTGGTGAGAACACGATTGCGACGAGAACAGACAGACCCATCGAGGTAATGATGGTCAGTGAGAACTGTCGGTAAACGGCACCAGTCGAGCCTGGGAAAAAGGCCATAGGTGCGAATACCGCGGCCATAACAACACCGATAGCAACAAGTGCACCGGTAATTTGTCCCATCGACTTAATCGTTGCCTGCTTGGGTGACAAGCCCTCTTCAGACATTAAGCGCTCAACGTTCTCTACAACCACGATGGCATCATCAACCAACAGGCCGATGGACAACACCATACCGAACATGGTCAGGGTGTTAATTGAGAAACCAGCTAATGCCATGACCCCCATGGTTCCCAGAATAACCACCGGTATTGCTAAGGTGGGTATTAAGGTAGCGCGTAGGTTCTGCAGGAAAACGAACATCAGCAGGAAGACCAGAATAATGGCTTCTATTAAAACCTGCGCAACTTCTGAAATTGAGATTTTGATAAAGGGAGTCGTATCGTACGCTGTAACCAACTCCATTCCATCAGGGAAAAACTCTTCCAGTTCAGCCATTCGCGCTTTTACCGCATCGGCTGTTTCCAGGGCGTTAGCGCCGGTCTGCAAGTTAATTGCCAGACCTGTTGCCGGCTTACCGTTATAATTGGCCTGAATGGAATAGTTTTCTGCGCCTTTTTCGACCTCAGCAACGTCTTTAAGAAGGACTTGCGAACCATCGGACAACACTTTTAAGGTGATGTTTTCAAACTCAGAGACATCAGACATACGAGTTTGCGCAATAATGGTTGCGTTTAGACGTTGTCCCTCTACGGCTGGGGTACCACCGAGTTCACCGGCAGCAACCTGAGCATTTTGTGCCTGAATAGCACTTTTAAGGTCAGCCATTGTCATGCCGTAGTTAACCAGCGCTGACGGGTCTACCCAAATTCTCATTGAGTAGGGCGAGCCAAAGAGCTGAACGTTACCAACGCCGGTTGTACGGGCTATAGGATCCTGAATATTTGACGCAATATAGTCACTTAAGTCGGTTTGAGAGTAACGGTCGTCTGAGGCCACGAGTGCGGCTACCATTAAGAATGAGCTACTTGCTTTACTAACGGTAATGCCCTGAGCCTGAACTGCCTGAGGCAACTGGGGGGTTGCCTGAGAAAGCTTATTCTGAACTTGCACCTGAGCAATATCAGGATCCGTTCCTGAAGCAAAAGTCAGACTAACGGTACCGTTGCCAAAGTTGCTCTGAGAAGAGAAGTAGAGCAGGTTATCTATACCTGTCATATTCTGCTCAATCACTTTGGTTACGGTATTTGAAACGGTTTCGGCGTTAGCGCCAGGGTAACTCACCTGAATTTCGACTGCAGGCGGAGCGATAGTCGGATACTGAGCTATAGGTAGCTGCAGCATCGCGATAGCACCGGCCATCATGGTCAGCAGCGCGATAACCCAGGCAAATATCGGGCGATTTATAAAAAACTTGGCCATTACTGACTTCCCTTACTGCTGCTGTTCAGAGTTAGATGAATCGATAGTCACCGATGCGCCCGGACGAATTTTTTGCAGACCTGAAGTGATAACGGTATCGCCTTCTTTAAGGCCTTCAGATACTAACCAACTGCTGCCTACAGCGCGTTCTGTCGTTATCATCCGTTGTTCAACTTTTTTGTCATCATTTACCAGCATGACATAAGGTCGTCCTCTGGGGTCTCGAGTTACGGCTGTTTGTGGTACTTTAATGGCTGAGTTAATAGTGCCTTCACTCACTTCAGCACGCACAAACATGCCGGGATACAGCGTTTTATCCGGGTTAGGGAATTCAGCACGTAATAGAATTGCTCCTGTATCCTCATCGACACTGACTTCAGAAAAAAGCAGCTCACCTTTTTGATCGTAATCCAGACCATTTAATTTTAGACGAACGGGTGCGTTACCTTTCTCGTTCGCCTGAATACGGCCAGATTTTATATCAGCCTGTAATTCCATAAATTGTTTACTGGACTGGTTGATATCAACATAAATTGGATCCAGTTGATTAATCGTAACCAAAGGCTCAGTCTGCGACGCCGTTAATAATGCACCTTCAGTGAAATTAGAGCGGCCAATGACACCGTTAATAGGGGCGTTGACTTTTGTATATTCAAGATTAATACGGGCATTTTTTAACTGGGCTTCAGCGACTGAAACAGCCGCTTTGTTTTGATAAAAAGTGGCTTCTGCACTATCAAATTCGTCTTGACTGACAGCGTTCTCTTCAAGTAATTCCTGAAAGCGTTTATAACGAAGTTCCGAGCTGCGCAGCACAGCTTTGGCGCTTTCAACTTCAGCTTTGGCGCTGGCTAATTCTGCTTCGTAAACGGCAGGATCAATTTGATAGAGTTGTTGTCCTTTCTCTACAAAAGTTCCTTCTTCAAAAGTCCGTTTCAGCAATACACCACTAACTTGTGGACGCACCTGAGCAACTCGGTAGGCAGCTGTACGTCCAGGTAAATCGGTACTAAGGCTGATTGACTCAGGCGTTACGGTAATCACATCAACCTGAGCTGCTTGCTGCTGGCCTTGTTGCTGCTGTTGTTGGTCGCTGCATGCGGTTAGTGCTCCCGTTAACAGAAGACTCGCGGCAAAAATGGGGGCAAACCTAAAACGCGTGTTCATTAAATTACCTCTGACCTATTAATTTATATCAATCCGGAATTATACATACATTCATGTATGTTTGTAAAACTATTCAGCGACAGTTAGCGCTATTTTTCCGATGGTTTTCTGACTTTCTAATGCCTGATGCGCCTTCCGAAGATTATTCGCATTCATTTCGCCAAAGCTTTTACCCAGAGTCGAACGAATTTGGCCTTTTTCGACCATTTTCGCAATATGGTTCAGTAATTCCTGCTGCTTTATCATGTCTGCTGTAGTAAACATAGAACGGGTAAACATAAACTCCCAGTGCAAGCTGATACTTTTTTGTTTCATCAGGGTAATGTCGATACTTTCTGACGGATCATCTATAAGGCAAAAGCGACCCTGAGGAGCCATTAATTTCATGCATTGTGCGAAATACTGTTCGCTATGAGTCAAACAGGCCACATCGGTTACCGGAGAGGCGCCAACAGACTCTATCTGCTCAGCTAAGTCGTCGTAATGATTGATAACGTGGTCAGCCCCCAGAGCTTTTACCCATTGTTGAGACTCTGCGCGGGAGGCCGTAGCGATAACGGTGACATCGGTTAGCTGCGCGGCAAGCTGAATTAAGACCGAACCAACGCCACCGGCTCCGCCAATGATTAATAACGTTCTTTTGTTGTGCGGTGAGGGTTTATCAACCTGTAAGCGATCAAACAGAATTTCCCAGGCGGTAATGCTGGTCAGTGGAAGGGCGGCTGCCTGAGTGTCATCGAGGTTCTCCGGTGCTTTGCCTACAATGCGATAATCGACGGTTTGCAATTGCGCGTTACAACCTGGTCGGGTCAAGTCCCCCGCGTACCAAACACGGTCTCCGGTTTTAAAACCTGTTACTTTATCTCCGGCAGAGACAACTTCCCCGACTGCATCCCAGCCAATAATTTTGTGGCCAGATTCAGGCGCCATGCGCATTCTGATTTTGGTATCAACCGGGTTAACGGCTACGGCTTTAACTTTAACCAGTAAATCGTTGGCTCCGGGAACCGGATCATCGACAGTAATATCCAGCAGTGAACTTGGATCTTCAGCCGGAAGTGATTCTTTGTATCCTACAGCGCGCATAGTCTTCTCCTTAATTAACAACAATCACACTGTATACGTATTATTAGAGAAAGCGATGACAAAAAAATGGCAGTTAGGCAGAAAATCCTGCTTGCTCCAGATTATTTGCAAAGGCTTCTAATGCATCAAGACCTTGGACATCTTCTTCTAATAGATAAAGAGAGTAATTTCGCCATGCTTTAAAACGTTTGTGAATGTCTTCTATGTAAGTTTTTTCCTGAAGCCTGCGTTTGGCCAAAAAGCTGCCGTCGGCCTGTTCAGGCAATATTCTATTGATAACAACACCACCAACGGGTAACTTCTCCGCGGTTAACGACAGCAGTGCCCGATCAGTTTCCTGAATAGGGAGACGTTCTGGTGTTAGCACAAATAGAATGGATGTGTAACTGCTATCCTGCAGTAAGCGTCGGGTTCGTTGAAAAAGCCTCTGTCGTGTTAATAGTTGTTCTGTAATTGCTTTAGTGCGGTCGGACATACCGTCGCTGGCATTGTCTTGAGGGTCAGCCATTGGGTTATTAATATCTTTACCAGCTTTGGGTGATAAATGCTCAAGGACTGAATCAAAGTCTTCAGAGCGCTTTTGCGAGCGCAGCATTCCCTGCGTCCAGGCTGCCATAGCCTCGGGTAATGTCAGTAAACGCAAAGTATGACCGGTCGGGGCTGTGTCAAAAATTAACAAATCGTAGTCTTTCTCTGCTTCATCAATGACGTTGCAAATGCGCTCTAGCAAAGCAGCCTCCTGGGCTCCCGGAGACTGCTGGGTTAAACGCATCTGGCGTTCAATTTCGGGAAAGAGATCGGGGTTTGTAAAACGCTTCATTTGAGAACTGACGCGTTCAATATGAGCCTTAACTTCGTGGTCAGGATCAATTTCTAATGCGGTTAAATTTTCGCGCATAACAGTTTTTTTATCGCCGATTTTCTTGTCGAATACGTCGGCCAGGCTATGCGCCGGGTCGGTTGAAACCAGCAATACCTTTTTACCTTGGCGTGCAGCAAGAACCGCCAGAGCAGAAGACACGGTTGTTTTACCAACTCCGCCTTTACCACCAACTAATAAAACTTTTTTATCGCTTAACAACATGAGAAATGAACCCTGTTTTTGGTCGGGTTATAAAATTAGCAACAACGGAAGTGATCAAGAGGTGAGTGTTCCATCCCCATGCGTTGATGCCATTCGTGGAAACGTTCCAGCATTAATGGCTGTAACTCTAAAGTATAATAGGCGGCCGGGTTCGGCACGCCCATCATTTCAGAAAAAACCAGTAGCATGAATAAATCGTCTTCGTCGCGCTTTGCCCGGGCAATAGCAGAGCGATAGGGCGCATTATAAAACTCATTGGCCAAATCACTTGCCCGGCTGAACCAACGGCGCACTGACTGTATATTCATGCTACTTACTCCCGTTACTCTTATTGCTGCTTCTGGGCTTTTTGTTCCTTACGGATTTTAGTTAAGCCTGCGCTAGCTTCAAGAGCAATCCAGATAGCGGCAACCAGCACCACTAAATCCAGACCCATTAAGAACCAGTCACCGCTGTTATAGAAATCTTTAAGCTGAACAATAAGAGCGAAGACTGTCATTATCAACAGGAAAATTAACGGTATTAAGGTGTAATACATTGGTCGGCCTAAGCGCACCAACATGACCGTAATAACCAACAAGGTCAACCCTGCTAATAACTGGTTTGTGGTACCGAACAGAGGCCAGATAACTAAGCCGCCGGAACCGTCTGCGCCGCCAGCACCGAAGGCTAACAATAAGCAGCTTCCTACAGCTAGCATCGTTGCCGGAAAGGCTTTTTGCATCCAGTTAATGTTATACAGGTTTCCCCATTCCTGGAAAATATAGCGTTGCAGACGTAATCCAGTATCCATTGTGGTACCGGCAAAAAGCACAGCCATTACCGTCAGCAGGGTTTCTGATACGCCAATGTCCAGGCCAAGCCCCTGACTAATAATGTTGGCGCCACCTTCAACAAAGGCTGATACGCCGCCTTGTCCGAAAGAAGAGTAGACCGCTTCCCAGTCGGCTAATGTTGCAAAACCGGCTGTGGCAGCGATGATAGTCGCCAGCGACAATGAGCCTTCACCAACCGCACCAAAGTATCCGACAAAACGGGCGTCGGTTTCTTTATCAAGTTGCTTAGAGGTTGTGCCAGATGCAACCAGACCGTGGAAGCCCGAAATTGCCCCACAGGCTATGGTCACGAACAACAGCGGCAACATTGATGGGGTGCCTTCCGGAGTGTTGCTATTGAAGGCCGGTGCTGAAATTTCCGGAGCCAGTAATAAGGTGGCGCCGTAAAGCAAAATAAGACCGATGAAAAGCTGCAGACCGTTGATGTAATCACGTGGCTGAAGCAACATCCAAACAGGTAGTAACGAAGCGATGGCTGCGTAGCCAAACAGGATAAGAACCCATTGCGCGTTGTCGCTAATACCCATTACCGTTTCCGGCAACTCTATTGGGAATGATGGACCTGCCCAGATAAGTGCGTACAGCGCTAGTACACCGATAATGGATATTGCACCTAAGCCCATCCATTTACGGAAAATAATTTGTCCGATAATAAGTGCGACAAAAATAGCACCCCAAACTGGCACTACTGAGCTGGAGAATTTAATCAGCAGACCCGAAATAGCGGTGGCGAACACTGCGTTAACCATTAGTAACACAAGGAAGATAACGATCATAAACAGCGTTTGAGAGCGCTTGCCTACAACATCGCCGGTCAGGTTACCGATAGATTTGGCTTTATTACGGTTACTTGCCCAGATAGCGCCAGCATCGTGTACGCCAGCAAAAAATATGGTACCGAAAATAACCCATAAGAAAGCAGGTACCCAACCCCAGATAACCGCGATGGCAGGACCAATAATAGGTGCCGCACCGGCTACAGAAGTAAAGTGGTGGCCCCACAGAACGTATTTATTGGTAGGGACGAAGTCGACGCCGTCTTCTAATTCGTGAGCGGGTGTTCTGAAGTCTGGATCAAGCTTAAAAATTTTCTCAGCAATGAATTTAGAGTAAAAAACGTAACCGAGAAACATTGCGCCTAAACCCAGAACCATCATTACGATTGCGTTCATGGCAAGAGCCTCATTGTTGTAGTGTTAGACAGATAACGAAAAATGCCAACAGTTATTGTATCGTAGATTCAATAACTGTTGGCATACGACCAATGTCTAATATCTAACAAAGGCTAAAACATTTAAAGCCTTTTATTACCCTGAAGCAGGCGGACAACTAAAGAAATCGCAAAGAGGATAATAAAGATATAGAAGATAATTTTGGCTATTCCGGCTGCTGTTCCGGCAATTCCACCAAAGCCTAAAATAGCAGCAACTACAGCCACGGCTAGAAAGATAAGAACCCAACGTAACATATTCACCTCACTGATTAATTTAGAAGATTCAATTAGTAAGGTAGACCATGATTTGAAAAATAACCAATATATCCAAGTGTAAAAAAACCGCTAAGACGGGAAGTCCTAACGGTTTTTATTTCTCAAAAGCTAATTAATTAATGGGCTTCTGCGGCGGCATCAGCTGCCGCTTTATCGTCCAGTTTTTTCGCATAAACCTGAATACGGGGAGCTAAATAAATAGCATTACTGAGTAATTTAGCGGTTCCCCAAAAATAGGCGCGGAAATTAATGTTGTCGGCAAAACCAATTACCTGACCGTTGCCTAAACGATGGGCGGCAATATTGGTTTTACCTTTTAGTATTTCGCGATTGCGCTCATCAGTGTAACCACTCATTAAAGGCTGCTCCGAATAGCGAGCGACTGAAACGAAAGGCGACTCGGGTTCTTCCATGGCGGCAGCCGAATTCTTGAATACTGGCATTTGGTCACGCGGGAAGCCAAAGAATAATGGGTGAGAAGTATCGACATCCATTGAGAATATCGCTCCGGCAATTCGCTGTTCAGCGTAGAAGTCGTCGCGCTCTTCGTAACTTAGCTGCTTTTTAGTAAAAGCGCTCTGGAAGACGGCATCATCAATAAAGCGAGTTTGCAGAAGACCATTTTCTGCTAACCATTCAGCACCACCACGCTGACCAATTATTGTTCCACCCTGGCTTACCCAGTTTTGGATTTTTTTACGCAGTTGTTTATCTAAATTGCTGTAATGTCCGTCCACCATAATAATATGGCTATAACGGGTTAAGTCAGCGCTGGGCAGACGTTCAGTATCAACCATCGACAAGGGAATACCCACATGACGGTCAAGGTAGTACCAAGTTTCCCCAGCTTCGTAAAGGTTAACCCCCTCGCCGGTCAGCATCATTACGCTGGGCTTTTCTACCGGTTGAATATTGCGGCTACCCAGGTCAACACCTTCAGGTGTCAATCCGGTCTCGATAGAGGTTACCTGAATACCTTTTTCTTTTGCTGCGGTAGCCAGACGGCGTTGTACATCGCGCCATTCCCGCTGCTGATAGGCTTTAGGTACAACAATAGAGCCTGCTGAAAATTCCTGACGGCCTTTTTCACCTTCTACAGTGAAGGGCTTGGTGGTCTGACGAGCGTGAATGTTCTGCTCTAGTAATTCCTGTAATAAGCCCGGAGCATGGTAATCGTTCCAGTTAAATGCGTAAGCGTAGGCATCAGTGAGAGCCGATGTTTTGCGTTTTGGCGCATCCCAGGCGTTATCCGCTATTTGAATACGACCACGATGAGTCTCAAATGGCACGTTAAAGGCTAATGGTAAAGTCCAGCCAGAAACATCGTAGAAGGTATTGTTCGGGAAGTTCTTGCGCGTACTGAATATTCCCTGAATTAAGCCGTACTGAGCCTGAGCCAGAGGGATGTAATAACTGCTTCCGGCTTTAAACTGAGTACCGTTCTGCTCTATATCTTTTTCTACGCGGTAAGCTTTAATACCGTGCTGTTTAAATATTTCCAGTAAGCCTTCTACACGCGACGGGTCGCTTGAGTCACCAATTATATAACCTTCAAACTTGGCTTTTTTGGCTGCTTCCATACCTTCGTCGTAAGCGCGCTCCTGAAACTCAATAAAACGACTTTTGTTTTTGTGTGTGCCGTAAATGGTACTGAGTGAGGCGACAAACTGGTTACGAATAGTGAACGGAAAGCTGACCTCACCATTAACCGAGTCCTGCAAGTGTCCGCGACTGGATGCTTGTTCGAATAGTATGCCGACAGCGCCCTGAATATCCGGATACGTTGAGCCTTTGCCATAATAAAAGTCATCAAATGATTCTTCGGTGTAATACAGGCTGCCAATATCATCCAGCGAGTCAGCGTGTTCAGCTGCCAAAATTTCGGTTAAGCGCACGTTTTCATCTGGCGTTAATGGGTTTTTACGAGACGGAATACCCGGCTGGAAGAAATACGTGCTGTTGGTTCCCATTTCGTGGTAATCGGTCAGTACGTTTGGCTTCCATTTCTGAAAGTTAGCGATACGCGCGCGCGATTCAGGGTGTTGCAGTAACAGCCAGTCGCGGTTCATATCGAACCAATAGTGGTTAACCCGACCACGGGTGAACGGCTGCACATGCTCCCGGTGTTGAGGGTCGGCAACAAGGTTCTGACTCCGGTGTTGGTTTGCCCATTGTGCGAAGCGAGCAAGACCGTCCGGGTTAAACGCGGGATCAAGCAGAATAACTGAATCATTCAAAAGCTCATCCACGGCTTCGCCTTCAGCGGCGGCAAGGTAATAAGCAAAAAGTATTGCTGCATTACTGCCGCTCGATTCGTCTCCGTGAATACTATAGCCCATGTACATGACTACCGGCGTATTGTCCGGGTCGGCGTCACGGTTAGGGTCTGCCGCTGCCAGGTGACGCTCACGAACGTCATCAATATTGCGGTGGTTGTCTTCTGAAGTGACGGTAAGAAGTAGCAAAGGACGCTGCTCATGCGTGCGACCGGTTACTTCCAGCGTAATACGATCTGACTCTTCAGCCAGAACTTCCATATACTTTACTATTTGCTCGGGGCGGGCATGCCATTCACCAACCTGATAACCCAGCACATCTTTGGGTTTGGTAATTTCCGGGTTGTAACTGACATCCTGTGGCAGGTAGTAAGAAAGGTCTTTTGTTGCTGCCATAGAAGGCAGGGCAACGATGACCAATGCGGCCGCGGTGACACGGCTTAACATTCGTTTCAACATAGATAGATCCCCTTGGTGTTATTATGCCAATACCATAACAAAAGCGTAACGCATTGACTGTTGTTTTCGGCGGGTCGCAGATTTTTAGCGATGCTTATCGCTTTTTCATTTGGTAGTCATACATGGGGTCGTAGTAGTCAACCAGTAAGCCTTCTATCCACTGTTTATGCAGCTCTGCACTGTCTTGGCTTAAAGCCTGCTGCAATATGCCGAACAGTTGGCGAAAGCGGAGGTCGCCTAGTCGCTTGCGGGTTCGGGCTAGACTGTCGAGCAGATAACTCTCAAACTGCTCACGTGACGGGTAAAGATCCTGGGCGGCTACAACATATTCCTGATAAATGACTTCCACACGATGCTCTATACTGGCTTCAATAGGGTACCGCTCAGCTTTTTGAGTTGCATGGCGAAGGCATTCAGGAACGGAAACTGAGCCAATATGGCTGCCTTCGTCCTCTATAAATAGGCTGGTCGCGCCATGAGCCTTAAGTTTTATCAGTTTAACGGCTAATTGGTTTTCAAAGTCAATCTGGGTGGGTTGAGGCTCAGGGTAACGGCCGAATGCTGACCCTCTATGGTGGGCGAAGCCTTCTAAGTCAATTGAATTCGGCTGATTCTTAATAAACTCGGTTTTCTGGCAGCCGGTGCGACCGCTTACGACAATCCAGTTAAACTCGGAGACAAGCTCTTGCGTGCGCTGAATCAGGTGTTGTCTGAGTGCTTTATAACCTCCCTCAATACGAGGTCGGGCAATGCCTTCATCATTTAACCACTGTTGTACTATTAGTGATCGTAAACCGCCCCGGAAACAATAAATCACACCATCCGGATGTGTATTGAAAAAACTTTTCCAGGTGCTAACTCTTTGCTGCTTTGTTTCTCCGCAGACCAGCTCGTGTCCCAGCGCAATAGCGGCATCCTGACCGTGCTGTTTATAACAAGTCCCCACTTTTGCGCGCTCGTTATCTGTCATTAGAGGTTGATTCACCGCGGTACAAAAAGCGCCTTTTTTAAATTCCGCCGGGGCTCTTAAATCCAGCAAAGGTGTATCGTTAATAAAGAGTTCGTCAAATTGTGAGTGGGTTATCCATTTACCAGACATTTACTCAACAACCACTCGGTATGTTTGTGTTTCTGCCGTATAGAGCTCACCAATAATCTGTATTGACTGATTATGCTCGCGACAGGTTTGATAAACGGCTTCAACGTCTTCTTTTGCCACACTAATGAGTAAGCCGCCGGAGGTTTGTGGGTCACATAAAAGGTTACGCTGTTGCTCCGGTACCGGGCTAATATGCTGGCCGTAGCTCTCAAAGTTGCGCAAGCTACCTCCGGGAACACAGCCCTGATTGAGGTAATCATGTACGTGGGGCAGGGTCGGGATTTTGTCGAACTGTATTTTTGCATAAAGGTCGGCACCTTCAGCCATTTCAATCAAGTGTCCGGCTAAACCGAATCCGGTCACGTCTGTCATGGCGTTAATGCCTTTAATATCTGCAAAGACGTTGCCAATTCGATTCAGCTGACACATAGTTTCAATTGCAATGCCACTATGCTCAGGCAACAGTTTTTTCTGTTTTTGTGCCGTAGTTAAAATACCAACCCCTAAAGGTTTGGTTAGCATTAATACATCGCCTTCCCGGGCGGTATCGTTTTGTTTGAGTTTTTGTTTTTCTACCTGACCTGTTACCGCCAACCCAAATATAGGTTCTGGCGCATCAATACTGTGTCCGCCGGCAAGCATAATGCCCGCGTCAGCACAGGCCTGTCGCCCTCCATCAATAACTTGCTGCGCCACTTCCGCTGGTAGTTTGTTGATTGGCCAGCCGAAAATAGCGATAGCCATTAAAGGCTGACCGCCCATAGCGTAAATATCACTAATAGCGTTTGTTGCAGCTATGCGGCCAAAGTCGAAGGGGTCGTCGCAAATTGGCATAAAGAAGTCAGTGGTACTTAATACAACCTTACCATTGCCTAAATCATAGGCTGCAGCGTCGTCCCGGGTGCTGTTACCCACCAGCAGTTTAGGATCGGGTGTTATATCCAGTTTGCTTTGCAAAATGCTTGATAGAACCTGCGGCGATATTTTGCAGCCACAACCGGCGCCGTGACTGTATTCTGTTAGTTTAACGTCCTGACTCATGGCTGTATGTCCCTGTTAATTGGCTGCTGTAGTGAAATGAGCGTTTCTGTCGACTGTATTTCATCAATAGCCTGAATTCGGTTGATTAGCGTGTGTTGTAGCTCGTTTATTGAAGGTGTCATAATTTTAATAAAGACATTGTACTGACCGGTGGTGTAGTACGCCTCAATAACTTCCTCGAGCTTTTCCAGTTTTTCAATTGCGGCCGGGTAGTCACCCGCGCTTTTCAAGGTAATGCCAATGAAACAACAGACATCGTAGCCTAAGCGTTTGGCGTTAACCTGTAAACGCGTGCCCTCAATAATTCCCGCGCGCTTCATTTTTTCAACCCGCACGTGAATAGTGGCCGGGCTCACTTTATAGCGTTTAGCCAGTTCAGCATAAGGAATCCGTGCGTCTTCCATCAGGGTTTTGAGTATGGAACGGTCCAGATCATCGATTTGATAATTTTCAGGTGATTTTTTCATGTTTTATTAAAGCTTCGTTAATTAATTTAGGTATAAATTAACGAAAAACAATAAGTAAAGCTATTTTTATTAAACGTTATTGAATAAATAATCCTGAAAGGTATTAATTGAATTGTGTTTTTATTCTTTTATTAACGGTTCGGAGTATTTATGAAGTCACAATACATGTTACAGCAACAGAAAATTCAATTCGTAAAAGCCTGCTTTACTCAGCAGTTGCAGCTTCAGCTTGGGCTTATTGAAGTGCAGTCGCCACTACTAAGTGAATTGGGCAGTGGTGTTCAGGATGATTTGTCGGGCTGGGAAAAGGCGGTTGCAGTTAAAGTAAAAGCCGTGCCCGACAAAGATTATGAAGTAGTTCATTCATTGGCTAAGTGGAAGCGCTTTACCCTTGGCCGTTACGGCTTTGGTGCAGGTGAGGGCATAGTTACCCAGATGAAAGCCTTGCGGCCTGACGAAGAAGCTTTGAGTTCCGTACATTCTGTTTACGTTGACCAGTGGGACTGGGAAAAAGTCATTACTGAAGAGCAGCGTTCGCTGGCGTTTCTGATCCAGACCGTCGAGCGTATTTACGCTGCTTTGCGTCAAACGGAGCAGCAATATATTGAACAACACGGTGGAACCGGAACCTTACCGGAGAAAATACAGGTTGTGCATGCAGAGGATTTAATTACTGCCTATCCAGACCTTACTGCAAAACAACGTGAGCGCAAAGTGGTTAAACAACATGGCGCAGTATTTTTGGTCGGTATTGGCGGGGAGCTGAGTCATGGTCATGCACATGACGTAAGAGCGCCGGACTACGATGACTGGAGTTCGGTTAACGAGCAGGGCAGTACGGGCTTAAACGGCGATATTCTTGTCTGGCATCCGGTATTAGATGACGCGCTGGAACTTTCTTCTATGGGGATACGTGTTGACCAGCAGGCATTAAAGCGTCAGTTGGCTATTAGCCAACAGGAGGAAAAGCTCAAGCTACCCTGGCATCAGTCCTTGTTAGCGGGTGAATTGCCTTTAACTATTGGAGGGGGAATAGGTCAGTCACGGGTGGTTATGCAAATTTTACAAAGTGACCACATTGCTAAAGTTCAGTGCGGTGTCTGGCCGGAACCCATTGCTGAAGCCCTATAGTTGCAATTAACAGACTGATCTTGAAGTTTCTAGACGACTGGTCTAATATAGACCGCATGACTAAGAATGACACACGACAAAACATCATAACAATCGGTGCTGACCTGATATCCATACATGGGTTCGGCAGCACCGGTTTGAATAAAATTCTGAGCGAGGCGCAGGTGCCCAAGGGCTCCTTTTATCATTACTTCAAAAGTAAGAATGATTTTGGCCTGGCTGTTATCGAAACCTACGCCGAGGATTATGAAGCACGCATGGACGAAACTCTGGCTAACGAGACGTTGGAGCCGGTTGATCGTTTGCGCAGCTATTTGCGTCGCTCGGTAGAGGACTTAAAGTCGTGTGATTTCTCCAAAGGCTGTCTGATAGGCAACCTGGGTCAGGAAATGGCATCTCAGAGTGACTTATTTCGCGAACGGTTAGATGACATTTTTTCTGACTGGGAGCAGCGTATTGCCCGGTGTTTAAAAGCTGCACAGGACGCACAGCAAATTCAGCAGTGCATTGACACCGAACAGATGGGAGCCTTCATTCTTTCTGGTTGGCAGGGGGCATTACTGCGAGCCAAAGTTCAGCGTTCTATGCTGCCGCTACTGCGTTTTGAAGAGATGATATTAAAGCAGTTAGGGGCAGTTGACTAATAGCACTAACCGGAGGTAAAGCTATGTCAGAAGTACAAGATAAAGTTGTGATTATTACAGGTGCAAGCAGTGGTTTAGGAGAAGAGACCGCTCGTATGCTTGCAGCAAAAGGCGCAAAACTGATGTTAGCGGCGCGTCGCGAAGATCGCCTAAAAGAATTGACTGAGTCAATTAAGAAAGACGGTGGCCAGGCAGCTTACCGTGTGGTTGATGTAACCGACAAAGCCGCAGTTCAAAAACTGGCTGACGACACTAAAGCTGAATTTGGTCGTATTGATGTCTTAATTAATAACGCCGGACTCATGCCACTGGCCCCGCTCGACGCGCTGAAAGTGGACGAATGGGACACCATGATTGATGTGAACATTAAAGGTGTTTTGTATGGTGTAGCTGCTGTATTACCGGTTATGCGTGAACAGCATGTCGGTCATATCATCAACCTGTCATCAGTTGCAGGTCAGAAAGTCTTTGCCGGCGGAACGGTGTATTGCGCAACTAAGTTTGCGGTAAAAGCCATTTCTGAAGGCATTCGTCAGGAATCTAATGGTGAAATTCGCGCAACCAATATTTCACCGGGCGCTGTAGCAACAGAACTGACTGACCACATTAGTGACAAAGACGCGAAAGAAATGGCTGACAGTTTGTATTCAGACGCTATTGATTCTGCGGCTATTGCCCGTGCCATTACGTTTGTGATTGAGCAACCTCAGCAAGTTGACGTGAATGAAATGATCATTCGCCCAACCAAGCAAGAGCTGTAATTTGTTATGAAATATTCAGTTCTTGATTTAGCACCTATTACCGAAGGTGGGTCTGTGGCTGAATCATTGCATAATTCTGCTGATTTAGCCCAGCATGCAGAGCGGTGGGGTTACCACCGCTTCTGGATGGCTGAGCACCACAATATGACCGGAATTGCCTCGGCCGCAACCGCTGTTGCCTTAAGTTATGTTGCCGGCAAAACCGATAAAATTCGGGTAGGTTCAGGTGGTGTCATGTTGCCTAACCATGCGCCTTTTGTGGTGGCTGAGCAGTTTGGTACGTTGGATGCCCTGTACCCCGGACGTATTGATATTGGTTTGGGTCGAGCGCCGGGAACAGACGGCCGAACCCTACGGGCATTGAGACGTAAACCCGACGACGCCGAGCAGTTTCCTAACGATGTTCAGGAGCTTTTAGGTTACCTGGAAGAAGCACAGGAAAGTGATGCCATTAAAGCTGTGCCCGGCTTTGGACAGAAAATTCCGGTGTGGTTGCTCGGCTCAAGCACTTTTGGCGCCCAGCTTGCAGCGCATTTAGGTCTGCCTTATGCCTTTGCATCGCATTTTGCACCAGACTATTTGCAGCATGCATTAAAAGCGTATCGCGAGAACTTTCGTCCGTCGCGTTACCTCAGTAAACCTTATGTTGCTGCGGCAATGAACGTTTTTGCGGCAGACAGCGAAACCGATGCGCGAAAAATGATGAGCTCAATGCAACAACAGTTTATTGCGTTGCGTCGCGGTACACCCGGGCCTTTGAAAGCACCGGTGGATGACATAAGAACGGTTGCTGCGCCTCATGAACTGGCCGGGGCGAATCATGCATTAACCTATACGGCGGTTGGCACTAAGGATTCAGTTCAACGGCATATTAATCAGTTTATTGATGATACCGGTATAGATGAAGTTATTCTTACCTGCCATGCCTTTGATCATCAGGCTCGTTTAAGGTCGTTAGAAATTGCTGCAGAAGCTTTAAACGGAAAGTGAAAAGCGTTTAGCTAAAAGACTGACGCTTTACCTTAAACACGTTAGAATAGCGGCATCTTTAACAGGCAGTCTGGTTGTATTTTTATGAGAATTATCATTCGTTACTTTTTTCGTACTCTACGGCTTATTTTAACGCCTATTGTTTTACTAGTTGAAAAGTTGACCACACCAAAAGGCCAGAGCCGCAGTGATGAGGCTCAGCAACAGGTAGATGAAGCTTGCAAGTCTTTGGCTCTTTATCAATTTGCCGCTTGTCCTTTTTGCGTCAAGGTGCGTAAGGAAATTGCCCGTCTTAATTTGAATATAGAGTTAAGAGACGCGAAAAATAATGAGCAGCACAGACAAGAGCTGCTAGATGGCGGCGGCAGGGCTAAAGTGCCGTGTTTGCGCATTGAGCAGGACGATAAAGTACAGTGGATGTATGAGTCCGACGACATTAACCAGTATTTACAACAGCGCTTTGCTTAATCAAACATTGGGCGACTAGTTCCTAACCACTGATCCAGGCTTTGCTGAAAGTCCGGATCAGCGTTAAGCTCGTTAATGACTTCATTAAGGTGCCGCACAGCTTTACGCCCCCATTCATTATTGCTACAACCCACTGCACCCTCGATAATCACACCCTCGTACTCTTTAATAGGTAAAAACACCAGTCCGCTGTTTTTAAATTCAGTTTCGTTGTAGTAAGTCATGATCATTTCATAATCGATAGTGTAATCAATACGCTCGTTGACTATCATGGTCAGCAAGTTGATGTGGGCATTGTCGCCGCTGATAAAACTGAAATTATCTGAGTCGATAAGGTGCTCTTCCAGCAGGGGCTGCAGTCGTCCATAACGGCGTTCAGCTGGTTGCGCAAAGCGTAAATTTGAGTCCTGAACCAGGTTGGAAAAATTTACTGGCTGGCCATATTTTCCAATGATTCTGGCCGCGGTGTCAGCACGGGTAATTATGCCGTGTGGTTGGTACCGATGAGTTATGTCGGTGTAATTAAATTCGGAATTGTAACTTGCTCCTTTAATCAGGCAGGGAAAGCAGAGGTTTTTGTTCTTTTTCATAAGCATGGTAATACGGCGGGAGGGCAGTTTTCTGACCTTGTGCGACAGTTCCGGTAGCTGGCGCTGAAAGCTGCTGACTAAAGCATCGCAAAAGCCTTGTTCTTCGTATTTACCATCAAATATATGAAACGGCGGGGAGGAGTTTACTCCCCAAATAATGTCTTCATGCTCGGCAAGGCTGCTTGAGCTAAACAGAGCCACTATAGATAATGCGGTGTACAGCGCAACAAGTTGCTTGTTAAAGGTCATAGTAACCGCCTTTCTTTATAATGAACGTTTTGACTATCATGATAAAAGCTTACATTGTTACTTAATTGTTATATCTGATAGTTTTATCTAAGCACAAAATATAGGTAATTGCTAAATGCTGGTTATTTTTAATCACGGAAAAGAGAGTGGCCCCTGGGGCACCAAAATTAAAGTTTTAGCCAAAACCGCTGAAGCTTTGGGGGTTAGCGTAACCAGTGTCGATTATCAGGGTATTGATGATCCTGATCAGCGCGTGGAAAAACTCACAACATATATTGAAGCACTAACGGAAAATTTCTTACTGGTCGGTTCCAGCATGGGCGGTTACGTGGCAACGGTCGCTGCAGCTAAAACAAAGAGCCGGGGGCTGTTCTTAATGGCTCCGGCCTTTTACTTAGGTGGTCAGGCAAATTTTGACGAACTAACACCGGCTTGTAAGACTCAAATTGTTCATGGCTGGAACGACGATATTGTTCCTGTTGAGAACAGTTGGCGTTATGCGGAAAGAACCAGGGCAGAGTTACACCTGGTGAATGATGACCACCGTTTAATTGACAGCCTGCCGCAAACTAATGCACTGTTTAAACGGTTTCTTGAAACGTTATTAAAAGGGTAGGTTATGGAATATACATTAGCTCCGGAATTAGCCAGAGACAGTTATCATTTAACCGATTGGCCGCTATGCGAAGTCAGAGTCATGAATGACAGGCAATTTCCGTGGTTTTTGTTGGTTCCTAAAGTGGCAGACGTGCGCGAAGCCATAGACCTTTCTGAAGACGATCAACTGCAGTTGTTAAAAGAAAGCCGATTTCTATGCCACTGGCTAAAGGCTGAATACCAACCCGATAAACTTAATGTCGCTGCTTTAGGAAATCAGGTTCCGCAGTTGCATGTTCATCATATAGCGCGGTTTCAAACTGACGCTGCCTGGCCTGCTCCAGTCTGGGGGAAACAACCTATGCTTCCGCTGGAAGAAAGTGAAGTGGCAAGGCTGCAATCGGTATTCGCTGATATTACAGTGTAAGTGTTTTAGACTGAGTGTGTGCGTTAACAAAATAACGGAGAGTAACCCCCAGAGGTTACTAATAACAAATGGCAGCAGATTATTTGATTACCAGTAAATGCGTGAATTTAGTGGCGCAAATAAGCACCGACTTTGGCCGTTGGTTAGCATTACTTGAATCCGATAAAAGCAATTTAGAAGATTTTAAGTCTCAACAATTGCCAATTAAAGCTCATGCGTCGGTAGGCCTGGATGAGCAGTCACAACCGCTGGAGGGTATTCGTCTAGATGAAGCCTATAAAAAGCTGTCTGAGTGGAATTTACATTCGGAGTCAGATCTTAAAAACGCTCACCAGATGATTTGCGCCGCAGTAACCCCCAGTGCCGGAAGCTATCGCGCAACGGGAATGGGCGTTTACCGCAACAACAAACTGGTTCATATGACCGCTCCGGCGGGGCAGGCCGGCAAGTCGGTAAGAAGTTTATTGTCCTGGTTAGACGAAAGCAACGAACACCCTTTAATTAAAGCGGCTATTTTCTTACAGCAGTTCGAATTTATTCAGCCGTTTTCTGTTGCCAACGGTTGTGTTGGAAGACTCTGGTTTAGCCTTATTTTAGCTAAATGGCATCCGGCAGTTGCCTGGTTAAGCTTTGAGCAAATCTTTAAATTCAATAAAGACGAATATCTTGATTGCTTGCGACGCTCAATTAGTGAAAATGACAGAGGTCTTATGGTTGAGTTTATTCTGGATTGTTTGCAACAGAGTATTTCAACCACAGTAAAAGAAGAAAAAGACAAAGCAGAGGTGCTGGAAGAAGCGAATATTTCGCATGATTTTTCCAGTGAAATGGCATTGAGTTCGGTAAAAAGTTCGCTGTTAGGTTCGGATAACGGTTCGGGTAAAGGTCGATATTCGGGCACGAGCACACGAAACATGGTACTTAGGCTATTAAATGAGCAACCCGAATGGAGTGCCGCCAGAGTCGCTGAAGTGTTGAATATTTCGTCGCGTGCGGTAGAAAAACACATTTCTAAATTGAAAGAACAAGGAGTATTAATTCGAAAAGGTTCTGCCAGAGGAGGTTATTGGCGAGTGGCAACTGAAATGGGAGAGCAACTTAGCTTACCAGAATGGAACCAGTGAATGTTTTATTGAGTGTCACTAGAAGAAGAATTGGTCGGCGTGAGAGGATTTGAACCTCCGACCCCTGACACCCCATGACAGTGCGCTACCAAGCTGCGCCACACGCCGACCGAGGACTGCTATGTTACTGGATTAAGCCGAATTAGCAAGTCTCAACAAGCTCTCCGATGCTCGACTGCTGCTATTTTCGACAATTAATCCTTGTTTTCAGTTTCGCTAAAGCGTTTTAAATCTTTCAGGGCGTCGATAAGCACCGGAACGGGTGGTTCGGCCTGTTTTTTCAGTTCAAAATCGCTGCTGCTGTATACGCTAAACTGACCACTATTATCTAAAATCGTAATCTCTTTCTGGTCGTAAATAACAATATAAGGACTGTAGGTTTCAACCAGTGGCCAGCGACGTTTAGATGTCTGCAAGCTTTCCCCATTGGTGTAATTTTTATGAGAACCAGCGCAGGAGATACGCTCTTCCAGCATGGTTGGAACTAAATCCATAAGTCCGGCTATAGGTTGGTCTGCCAACTGGTAATTTCTTTGCCATAGCGGAACCTGCATGTTTTCAAGCGCAAACTGCTTGTTACCCAATAACTCGTCACTTTGCGCAGGAGACAACGCCGTGAGCAGCAGTTGTTGGTCTCCGGTTTGCTGAAGCACTTTATCTAAAGTAGAAATATCGTCTTCAGCAATTAAAATGACATTAATTTGGTTTTGAGGATGAGTGCTAAACTCTGTCAGCTCCTGGCTTTGCCAGTCAGGATGAAACTGACTTAAACTCAGAGAGTCGTTCCAGTTTTCACTGTGATACCAGCGCACATCAAAATTAAAGTCGTTTAGCGGCTTAAGGTAAGCGGGTTTCAGCTGCTGTCGCTCAATGGACTCCTGATAAAAGTCGGGCAAGCCATAAAGCACCTGAAATAATCCACCGTCGCGGTTCGGATGAGCCAGTAGTTTAAGCTCCGGTCGCTCTAGTTGATGTTTGGCTGCCAGAGTTTCCAGTTCTTTTTGAATTTCGCTACTGCTACGTTCGAATAGAATCAGAGTTGTTGATTGCTGAGAATCTATTTTAGAGCATAAAAGCGGGTGCTGAGGATACTTAAGTTTTATTTTATCGGTAGCCATCAGCATTTGTTGTCTGGCCTGATAGCTTTCGACATCAATGACTCCGTGCTTAGCCATTAATGTTTTAGCCGTTGTTGGATAGGACAACGGAAACATATCGTCTTGCTGGGTAATAGGGTCGTACAACACCGCGTCAGCCCAAACATGAATACTGTGGCTAACGAAAAAGCATAAAAGGAAAATGGCTGTAACCGGAGCGCCGATTTTTCGTTGTTGTAAATCTTCCAGACGTTTCCAGGCGAGGTTAGCCAGTAGCAGCTGTATTCCGACAGTCAGTAAGAAACCTAACAGAACACCGGAAATAATAACGAAACTTGCCCCTGTGAAAACCGCTTCTGCATCGCGGGTCATTTGCGCCATAGAGTAGGTATTTAAATGATAACCGTACTGACGAAAGAACAGCGCATCGGCGATAAGTGCTATCAGGCCGAATGAGGCTATCAGGGCGGCAAACCCTCGTAATATTTTGGAGTAGGGAACAACCAGGCAAAACGGGAATATAAGAATAATGAAGAATATAAAAGGCAGGAAGGCAAAGTGACCTATCCAGCTGACAAGCATGTAGAGATTACCGATAGCCGTGGAAGGCTTCGGGGCCGCTTCAATATACAAAAGTCCAATAAACAGGCAAAGGATGATATTGGCAAAGGTAAACCAATGTCCCCAGCTTATTAATCGGGCAATTTTATCCCTACGTTGGTACTTTCCCATCGTTCGTCAGTCCCGTGTTACAATGGCATTATAGTAACACAGCAAAACAGCAAGGATAGTCCCCGTTATGCAATTGCGGATAGAAGAAAGCATTATTCACCAGTTTTATCAAAATGACGGACAAGTCGGGCTTCGACTGGCTCCTTCGGCATTAACCGAAGATGACCAGTTGCACGATTTGTTAGTTGAATTAACGGATGTGTATACCAGCAAACCGGCAAAAGGTTATGCGAGTTTTCTTAAAGACGAAGAAGAAGGGGAACCCGGTCCTTTTCCTGAGCATTTAACCTCCTGGTATGACGGGCAACTAGACTTTGTCGAGTTCAGCCAGCAGTCTGCCAAGCTATTGCTGGAACAACTGCAAAACTATAATTTGTTAGAAGCGGGCTTTTTGTTAGTCACACGCTACCAGCACATTAGCACCGAGTATTTATTGGTCTGCTTCTTACCCGTTAAAGAAGGGGTAACAATAAACCCCGAGCTGGCTGTTGACCGCTCGTCGCAGTTAGATATAACAAAAGTTCAATTGGCGGCTCGTATTGACTTAACCGAGTGGAAAACATCTCCGGAAAGTGAGCGGTACATTTCCTTTATTAAAGGACGTGCCGGCCGCAAGGTTTCAGACTTCTTTCTGGATTTTCTGGGATGCACTGAGCGTTTAAACTCAAAAGCGCACACACAACAGTTAGTCGATTCCGTTCAAGAATATGCGAAACAGTCCGAACTGGAAACGGAACAACGCCAAGCCTTGAACAAAGCGGCTTATGAATATTGTGACGACCAATGGAAGCAGGGCGACACAGTAAAGATTAAAGATCTATCAGAGCAATTTGCAGAGCAGTACCCGGTAGAAAAAAGCTTCGAGAGTTTCTCAAAGGATTTTGCTGAACAGAATTCTCGTGAATTAGTCGATGATTTTCCGGCAGATAAGTCGACATTACGCAAGTTAGTTAAGTTTCAGGGACAAGGCGGAGGCGTCAGCGTTGGCTTTGATCACACCGCCCTGGGAGAGAGAGTGCATTATGATGCGGCGACAGATACATTGACAATTAATGGTACGCCGCCAAATTTACGTGATCAATTACGGCGTTATTTTGGTATAGATAGTTAGTTGAAGTGATTAAGTAAATTAAAACGCCGGACAAGCCGGCGTTTTGAAAGTACTTAAATTGTTTGGTTTAGCCGATGTTATTTATCGGCAGCACCGGGAACAATGTTGTTGGCATGCAAGCCTTTGGGGCCTTCTTCGAGTTCAAACTCTACGGGTTGCCCCGCTTTAAGTGTGCGATAGCCTTCCATTTCAATGGTTGAATAGTGAGCGAAAATATCACCTTCGCGGTCCTCGCTTTCGATAAAGCCGAAGCCCTTCGAATTATTGAACCATTTGACTTTTCCGGTAGCCATACTTCTACATCCTTCTTCTGCAACAGATAGATAGTTTATTATTATTAGGTGCGGTGGCTTGAAAAATCGCCGATTTAGCACCATGTTTAACTCTAGGTGACGTGAGTGATTAGTCAAGCCCTAAAGTTTAAAAAGTAACCTAGATTGTTAATATTTTGGTTGTTTTTTTCTGTTTTCTGGTAAATTTAAAACTATTATTATGGCAGGTTGTTAATAAATGAGTCAGTTTGATCACCAGCACCTTAGCGATACAGAGGAAAAGCAGGAGCTCAAGCCACCATCCATGTATAAAGTCATTATAAATAATGATGACTACACCCCTATGGATTTTGTGATTGAAGTATTGATGAGATTTTTTAAGATGGATCAGGAGCGCGCCACGGACACCATGTTACAGGTGCATTATAAAGGAAAGGCCGTTTGCGGTGTATATTCTGCGGAAATCGCCGAAACTAAAGTAGTACAGGTAAATCAGTATGCTCGGGAAAATCAGCATCCATTATTGTGTACCATGGAGCAAGAATGATCCGGGTTGGCTGGTAAGGAGTGGTCTATGTTGAATAAAGCCCTTGAATTAACGCTGAACGATGCGTTTCGGCTAGCGCGCGAACGTAATCATGAATTGATGACAGTTGAACACTTGCTAATTGCATTACTGGATAACCCAGATGCATCGGAAGCGCTTCGAGCTTGTGGGGCAAACTTTCAACAATTGAAAGAAGAACTGTTAAGTTATATTGACCGCAGTACACCGCTGTTTGGTCCGGAAGAAGAAAGTCCGGATACTCAACCTACGCTTGGTTTTCAGCGAGTTTTGCAGCGCGCGGTGTTCCATGTTCAGTCATCCGGTAATGCTGAGGTAACGGGTGCCAATGTATTGGTTGCCATTTTCAGCGAACAGGAATCTCAAGCCGTCTATCTGCTAAGTAAAAACGATATCACCCGACTGGATATTGTTAACTTCATTTCTCATGGTATTTCTCGTATCGATGACGATGAGCCGATGGACGAAGAAATGGCGGAAGAAGAGGCCGTTAAGGGTGGCGAAGAGCAAGAGAGCTATTTGAAGCGCTTTTGTGCCAATCTTAACGTGCAGGCAAAGGAGGGCAAAATTGACCCTCTAATTGGCCGCGATTTTGAGCTGGAACGGTGTGCGCAAATTCTTTGTCGCCGTCGTAAGAATAACCCGTTGTTAGTCGGCGAAGCCGGTGTGGGTAAAACTGCTATTGCAGAAGGTCTGGCTTATCGCATTATTAAAGGTGAAGTACCGGAGATACTCGCGGATGCCACCATCTACTCACTGGATATGGGCGACCTGCTGGCGGGCACTAAATATCGTGGCGACTTTGAAAAACGCTTTAAAATGCTTTTAAAAGAGCTGCAGGAAAAAGAACACGCTATTCTGTTCATTGACGAAATTCATACCATTATTGGAGCCGGCGCCGCCAGCGGAGGCGTTTTAGATGCTTCTAACTTGATTAAGCCGTTGCTTTCAAGTGGCCAGCTTAAGTGCATTGGCTCCACTACTTATAATGAATTCAAAAATGTTTTTGAAAAAGACAGAGCATTGGTTCGTCGCTTCCAGAAAGTGGATGTGGTTGAGCCTTCTGTAGAAGACACCACTAAGATTCTAATGGGCTTGAAAGAGCGTTACGAAAGCCATCATGGTATTCGTTACACGCAACCGGCTATTAAAGCGGCAGCGGAGCTTTCTGCTAAATACATTAATGAACGCCATTTGCCCGATAAAGCCATTGATGTAATGGACGAAGCCGGTGCTTCTCAGCGTTTATTGCCGCCGTCTAAGCGCCGCAAAACCGTGGGGGTCTCTGATATTGAGACCATTATCGCCAAGATAGCCCGTATTCCGGAGCAATCTGTTTCACGCTCCGACCAGGACTTACTGAAGCAGTTGGATCGCAATTTGAAAATGGTGGTGTTTGGTCAGGATGAAGCCATCGACAAACTTACTGGTGCTATTCGGTTGTCGCGTTCGGGTCTTGCCAACGATAACCAGCCAATAGGTTCGTTTATTTTTGCCGGACCAACAGGTGTTGGTAAAACCGAGGTAACACAGCAACTGGCGAAAGCCATGGGCATTGATCTGGTGCGCTTTGATATGTCGGAATATATGGAGCGCCATGCGGTCAGTCGCCTAATTGGTGCGCCTCCGGGTTATGTAGGATACGAGCAGGGCGGTTTATTGACCGACGCCGTAATCAAGCAGCCACATTGCGTGTTGCTGTTAGATGAGCTGGAGAAAGCCCACAGCGATGTATTTAACATTCTGTTGCAAGTGATGGATAACGGCACCTTAACGGACAATAACGGCCGTAAAGCTGACTTCCGTAACGTGATTATTGTTATGACAACCAACGCGGGTGTTCGTGAAACTGTGCGTAAGTCTATTGGCTTTAAGCAGCAGGATCACAGCTTCGATGCGCTGGCTGAAATTAATAATATTTTCACACCGGAGTTTCGTAACCGTCTGGATGGTATTGTCTGGTTTAACCATCTGTCACCGGAAGTACTGGAACAGGTTGTCGATAAATTTATTTGTGAACTGCAGGCTCAGTTAGATAAAAAAGGCGTTTCGCTTGAGGTTGACCCTTCTGCTCATGCCTGGATTGCAGAAAAAGGCTATGACAAGGAAATGGGTGCGCGCCCAATGAGTCGGGTTATTCAGGAACACTTGAAGAAAACCTTAGCCAACGAAATTCTGTTCGGGAAACTGGCTAGTGGCGGCAGCGTGAAAGTGACTGCTGATGGCACGGACGGACTGCAATTTGATTACGACAGCAAAAATGAAACCGTAGAAGGTTAATAAATCTTCGACAGAAATGAAAAAACCGGCTCATTAAATGAAGCCGGTTTTTTTTAATCCTCAGTGCGGATTAACGTGCGCGGAAGACGATGCGGCCTTTGGTCAGGTCGTAAGGAGTTAACTGCACAGTCACGGTATCGCCGGTCAGGATGCGGATATAGTGCTTACGCATTTTTCCTGAGATATGGGCAGTAACTACGTGACCATTTTCCAATTCTACTCGGAACATAGTGTTAGGAAGGGTGTCAAGAACCGTTCCCTGCATCTCAATACTGTCTTCTTTCGCCATTAAAATCCTCTAATCTTTGTTTTGAGCTTTAAGTGTGTGCGATTTTAGCTCTTTTTTCCAATGATTGCCAACCAGTCGTTCATATGGGGCAAATCGAGTCTTATAATTCATCTTTTTGCAGTCATCAATTTGGTAACCCAAATAGAGTCTGGCAACTTCTCGCTCCTGAGCCAATCGAATCATTTCTAATACAGCGAAGGTACCAGGCGAACGCTTTTCCTCATCGGGATGAAAAAAGGTATAAACCGCGGACATTGCGTCAGCAGTGCGATCAACTACCGAAACTATCATTAACTCATTGCTGGCATTGCGCCACTCTAATAATTCGGGAGTTAACCAGTCGCAATCTATCCAGTTCCAGAACTTGTCCGGGTCGGGTGGGTACATTTCCCCATCTGCGTGTCGTTGTTCAATAAACTGAGAAAATAATTGACTGTAATCGGCTTCTGGCTGCTGTTTAATCTGCAGCGTTAAGTCGTCATTCTTTTTTAGAATTCGTTTTTGATTTTTACTAAAACGAAATTCAGGCACGACCACACGCAGCGACTGACAGGCACTACAGAGCCGACAGTGAGGGCGGTAAACGTCATTATGGCTGCGACGGAAGCCGTATTGCATTAGTTGCTGATACGCGTCTGCATTAAGGTTTTCTAAATCATTAGGCAAGGCAACAACAAGCCGCTCTTCTTGGTCGGTTAAATAGTGACACTGGCTTTCTTTCGTGACACCAAATTGCACTACAGTTCTCCAGAATGAGAAAGCTCACGAGCTTGCCAAAAAGTCTCCGGCATCTTTTGTTGTTGCGCAATATTGAGCTTCATTAAAAAACGTTCCCTATGAAGATTAACAGCACCTAATGAAAATAAATGCGGATTACCCACCTGACAATCAATTAGTTGGCCGCCATGCTTTTTAAAATATTGAGCGAAACGTAACAAGGCTATTTTTGACGCGTTAGTTTTGTAGTGAAACATACTTTCTCCACAAAAAGCACGGCCTACTGAAATACCGTATAAACCGCCCGCAAGTTCATTGTCGAACCAAATTTCGATCGAATGGGCGTGACCTAGCTGATGAAGCTTGCAATAAGCTTCAATCATTTCTTCCGTTATCCAGGTACCTTCTTTGTCGGCACGCTCGTCTGCGCAGGCGCGAACCACTTCGGCAAAGTTACAATTGATGCTCATTTGCCAGTTTGGTTTACGGTTGGTTTTAGCCAAAGAGCGGCTGGTATGGATTTGGTCGGGGAAGAATACGGCTCTGGGGTTAGGGGACCACCACAGAATGGGGTCATTCTCTGAGAACCAGGGAAATATACCTTGCTGATAAGCGTGTATCAGCCGACCCGGCGATAAGTCTCCACCGACAGCGAGTAGCCCATTGGGCTCATGCAAAGCTGTCGCTGCGGGTGGAAAGCTTATTGATGCTGGATCAAGCTGAACAATCACGTTAAAAGATTAAGGCTTAGTCAATGCGTCTAAGTAACGCTCGGCATCTAACGCGGCCATACAGCCACTACCGGCAGAGGTAATTGCCTGACGGTAAATGTGGTCCATTACGTCACCGGCTGCAAAAACGCCCGGAACGCTGGTTGCTGTCGCATTGCCCTGAAGCCCGCTTTGCACCTGAATGTAACCGTCCTGCATCTCCAACTGCCCGTCAAAAATGCCGGTGTTAGGCTGGTGCCCAATAGCAATAAAGCAGCCCGCAACTTCCAGCTCTTCGGTACTACCGGTTTGAGTATCTTGAATACGAACGCCAGTAACACCGGCGTCATCACCCAGCACTTCATCTAAGGTTTTATTCAGGTGGAAGGTAATATTACCGTTCTGCTCTTTTTCATGCAGACGGTCGACCAGAATTTTCTCTGCCCGGAAAGTGTCACGACGGTGGATAACATGCACTTCGCTGGCAATGTTTGAAAGATACAACGCTTCTTCAACCGCAGTATTACCGCCGCCGACAACGCAGACTTTTTGCTTTTTGTAGAAAAAGCCGTCACATGTTGCGCAAGCTGAAACGCCTCTACCCATAAAGGCTTCTTCTGAGTCTAAGCCTAAGTATTTAGCTGAGGCGCCAGTGCTGATAATGACTGAGTCTGCGGTGTATTCACCAACGTCACCTTTTAACTGAAAAGGGCGCTTGGAAAAGTCGACGCTGCTAATATGGTCAAACACAATTTCGGTATCAAAGCGCTCAGCGTGCTTTTGCATGCGGACCATAAGGTCGGGCCCGGTTAAACCTTCGGCGTCGCCCGGCCAGTTCTCAACATCGGTCGTGGTGGTTAACTGCCCACCTTGTTGCATACCCGTTACCATAACAGGGTTTAAATTAGCGCGTGCAGCATAGACTGCAGCTGTATAGCCAGCAGGACCTGATCCCAGAATAAGTAACTTGCAGTGTTTGGCTTCAGCCATTAGGAAAACTCCATTAATTCGTTTTTGATTGTTCGTTCTTTAGCTATGGGGGTTGATTGTAGGGTTTACAAGCTTAGCGAACAAGAACTGCCAATAAAAAAGCCCGCAAACTTTTTGTTCACGGGCTTATTCAGAACAACCTGGTAATTACGCTTGTAGCGCTTCGCGTGGGTCCTGATAATCCAGACCTAGCTGCTGACCAAGATCATCGTGAATAGCTTTGTAGGTAATTTTACCTTTGTGCATATTCAGGCCACGTAACAGGTGCTCGTTTTCGAGCATGGCTTGCACGCCTTTATTTGCAAGCGCAATACCATAAGGCAAGGTTGCATTATTCAGTGCAATAGTAGAGGTACGTGCAACACCGCCCGGCATGTTTGCCACACAGTAGTGAACAACGTCGTCAATAATATAAACAGGATCCTGATGCGTGGTTGCTTTTGATGTTTCAAAGCAGCCGCCCTGATCAATTGCAACGTCAACCAATACTGAGCCTGGCTTCATATTGCTGATGTTTTCGCGGGTCAGCAGTTTAGGTGCGGCGGCGCCCGGAATAAGAACCGCGCCAACGACTAAGTCGGCTTCACGAGAGTATTTATCGATAGCATCAACGGTTGAGTAAACAGTTTGTACACGGCCGGCAAAAATATCGTCCAGTTCACGTAAGCGAGGCAGAGAACGATCTAAAATAGTGACTTCAGCACCCAGGCCAATAGCCATTTTCGCAGCGTTAGTACCAACAACACCGCCGCCAATGATAAGTACTTTACCCGGTGCTACGCCAGGAACACCACCTAATAAGGTGCCGCTGCCACCATGGGCCTTTTCTAAATAGTGAGCGCCTGCCTGAATTGACATACGCCCGGCAACTTCACTCATAGGAGCTAAAAGAGGCAAACCGTTACGAGTATCAGTGACCGTTTCGTAAGCAATAGCAGTACAACCCGCTTTACCCAGTAACTCAGTTTGAGTTGGGTCTGGTGCTAAATGAAGGAAAGTATAAAGAATTTGGCCTTCGCGAAGCATTTTGCATTCGTTTGGCTGAGGCTCTTTTACTTTAACAATCATGTCGGCGCGCTGAAAAATCTCTTCTGGTGTATCAATAATAGTTGCACCGGCTTCCATATATTGCTCGTTTGTGAAGCCTATTGCTGCACCACCGTTATTTTCAATGATGACGTCATGGCCGTTTTCCACATATTCACGCACGGCTGCTGGAGTTAAGCCGATACGGTATTCGTGGTTTTTAATCTCTTTTGGTACACCAATTAACATTATCTGCCTCTTACAATTTCGTGTTTAAGGGGGAATTGTTTGGCGCAAATTATAGACGCAAATAACAGTGCATGACTTACTTTTTTTAAGTTATTTTTTGGTGTGATATACTAATTTTAATTACTTATTTAGAGATTTATTATGTTTAACGCCGAACAACCAGCAGAAGTCACTATTGATAAAACCGACAGGAAGATCCTGCGGCTTTTGCAGGATGATGGACGCATGTCGAATGTTGAACTGGCAAGGCGTGTAGGGCTTAGCCAGACTGCTTGCCTGGAGCGTGTGCGTAAGCTTGAGCGGGAACAAGTAATTGAAAGTTATCATGCCCGGATTAATCCTGCTAAGTTAGGTGCAAACCTGATGGTTTTCGTTGAAATTACCTTAACCCGAACCTCAGCCGACGCTTTTGCCGAATTTAGCGAGGCTGCACGTAAAACGGATGAAATTCTTGAATGCCATTTGGTGGCGGGTGACTTCGACTTCCTGATAAAAGCACGGGTGCCGGATATGCGTGCTTACCGCAAATTATTGGGTGAAACCCTGTTAATGATGCCGGGGGTTGATGAATCAAGAACCTATGTGGTTATGGAAGAGGTCAAACAAGAAAATAAAGTATTAGTAAAGGGGTAACATTGGGGCTGATATTCGCTACAATCATGCGGATAAAATTTATCTCGATATTTTATCGTAACAAGAATACCAACGAAGGCGCTGCAATAAGATAATGACAGGTGTACAAAGAGTTTTAGAAGCAGGGTTGCTAATAAGTGGTGCGCTGGCCATTTTCATTTTTTTGTCATTGGTGAGCTTTAATCCCGCTGATCCCAGCTGGTCACAGACCGGTTATGAAGGAAGCATACATAATGCCGGCGGTGCCGTAGGTGCCTGGATGGCAGATGTACTCTTGTTTGCTTTTGGCTTCGTTGCCTACCTTATTCCTTTCGGCTTTGTTGGCCTTGGCTACCTACTATTTCGCAAAACTTACCATTTATTAGAAATGGATTACCTTGCGGTCAGTTTGCGTATGATAGGCGCTATGCTCGCGCTTATTGGTGCATCTGCACTGTCCTCTATTAATTTCGACGATATTTACTACTTTTCTGCTGGCGGTGTTATTGGCGATGTTATTGCGGCGTCTTTGCTTCCTTATCTGAATTTTGTTGGTACAACCTTACTCTTGTTAACCTTCTTTTTTACTGGCATCACTCTGGTCAGCGGTATTAGCTGGTTGCAGGTTGCTGACAAACTCGGTGAGTGGGTTATTGACGGGGCTTTGTGGCTAACCGAAAAAATTAAAATTCTTTGGCAAAGTCGCGGAAGCTCAGAAACGGAAGATAAAGAAGACGACTCAGAAGCTTATGATGACAACGAGCGTGAGCAAACGCTTGAAGAAAAGAAATCCACAACGCTCAGTAGCGACTTATTCGGGGCTGACAAACAAGAACCTGTTTTGAGCCTGCCTTCAATGAGCTCTGTTGATGAAGATGATGACGTAGACAGCGATGCGCCTAAATTTAGCAAGCAAGCGGCTGCGAAAAAAGACACACCTAATAAACCAGCTGTGGCGCCTTCTTCAGACACCTCTGCGGAAGACGAACCGCAATCAGCGGCTGATTCAGGCGAGGGCGAGTTACTTCCGCCGTTGCCGTCAATAGAGCTTCTGGATAGACCGAATAAAAAAGAGCACCCGGTAACTCAGGAAGAACTGGATCAGGTATCACGCACGGTCGAGACAGTGCTGAAAGATTTTGGGGTGGATGTTCGGGTGGCGCACGTTGAACCCGGTCCGGTCATTACCCGTTTTGAGCTCGACTTAGCACCGGGCGTTAAAGTCTCCAGAATTTCGAATTTGGCAAAAGATATTGCCCGTACCTTGTCTGCTGTTGCTGTACGTGTGGTAGAGGTTATTCCGGGTAAGTCATATGTTGGTCTGGAACTGCCTAATAAACACCGCGAAATTGTGCAGCTAAGCGAAGTGATTAATAGCGACCAGTTCACCCATAGCGGCTCGCCGTTAACGATGATTCTGGGCAAAAACATTGCGGGCACTCCAGTCGTTGTCGACTTAGGAAAAATGCCGCATTTGCTGGTGGCGGGTACCACCGGCTCCGGTAAATCTGTTGGTGTTAACGTTATGATTCTGAGCCTGCTTTACAAGAGCACGCCGGAAGACGTTCGCCTTATTATGATAGACCCTAAAATGCTTGAGCTGTCGGTTTATGAGGGCATTCCGCACTTGTTGACCGAGGTTGTTACTGACATGAAAGATGCCGCCAATGCACTGCGTTGGTGTGTGGGAGAAATGGAACGTCGTTACAAACTCATGTCATCTTTAGGGGTACGTAATTTAAAAGGCTACAACGCGAAAGTGAAGGCGGCTAAAGACGCTGGTGAACCACTGCGAGACCCTATCTGGAAGCCCGGCGACTCTATGGATGAGTTACCGCCGTTGCTGGAAAAATTACCAAACATTGTCGTGGTGATAGACGAATTTGCCGACATGATGATGATTGTCGGTAAAAAAGTCGAAGAGCTAATAGCTCGTATCGCTCAGAAAGCCCGTGCTGCCGGTATTCACTTAATTTTGGCAACTCAACGCCCATCGGTGGATGTTATCACCGGTTTAATTAAAGCGAATATTCCAACCCGAATTGCGTTTCAGGTATCATCAAAAATAGATTCGAGAACCATTCTGGATCAGCCGGGTGCCGACCAATTGTTAGGGCAGGGCGATATGCTCTATTTACCACCGGGTAGCGGTTCTCCGGTGCGTGTACATGGTGCTTTTGTCGATGACCATGAAGTTCATGCGGTGGTTAAAGACTGGAAAAAACGTGGTCGACCTAACTATCTGGAAGAAATTTTATCGGGCGATCAGGGCGAGGAAGCGCTGCTTCCGGGGGAACAGCAGGAATCTGACGATGCTGAATCTGATCCTCTATACGACGAGGCTGTTGCTTTTGTTACTGAGACTCAACGGGTCTCAGTATCCAGTGTACAGCGCAAATTCCGTATCGGTTATAACCGCGCCGCCCGTATCGTCGAACAAATGCAGGTGAGTGGTGTCGTAACCAGTGCAGGCAATAACGGCCAGCGCGAAGTGCTGGCTCCACGAGCTCCAAGGGATTAATTCATGAAAGCAGTTGTATTTGCCATGGTCATGGCCGTTTCGTTTAATGTGTTTGCCTCAGGCGACGAGTCAGACAAGCAGGCTCTGCAAAGTTTACTGAAACAAACTCAAAGCTTATCGGCAGAGTTTGAACAGCAAGTAAAAGATGAACAGGGCGAAGTGCTACAAACATTAAGCGGTACGTTAAAGCTAAAACGACCCGCTAATTTGTATTGGCATACGAAAGAGCCGGACGAAAGCGTGATGGTCGCTAACGGCAAAAAGGTCTGGTACTACAATCCTTTTGTTGAACAAGTAACCATTTATGCACAGCAGGACATGGTTGACGACAGCCCTTTACTGCTGGTGTTGAACAGCAACGGTAATCAGTGGCAGAACTATAATGTCAGCTTTCGCGATAACCGCTACTTTGTTGAGCATCAAACGAATGGCAGTAAGCTGGAGTTAAGATTTACTGATGAAAAACTCACAGAGATAACTATGGTTCAGGCTCAGGGCGAGCGGACTGAACTGATGCTGAATAATGTGGCGTTAAATGAAACCATCAGCGACGAACAATTTGTTTTTGATGTGCCCGCTGATGTCGACGTCGACGATCAAAGTTAATTGTTGTGGCAGGTCTGGACTTAGATTTTCAACCCGATTTCAAACCTCTTGCGGCGCGAATGCGCCCGCGTACGGTTGACGAGTATGTAGGTCAGCAACATCTTCTTGCTCCCGGTAAACCTTTGCGGGTAGCGGTAGAACAGGGACATCTGCATTCAATGATTTTATGGGGGCCTCCGGGTACCGGTAAAACCACCTTAGCTGAACTCATTGCGACTCAGGCAAATGCTACGGTCAGCCGCATTAGTGCGGTAACCTCCGGTGTTAAAGACATTCGAAAAGCCATTGAAGAAGCGAAGTTGCTGGCTCAGCAGCAGGGACGCCGCACCATTTTGTTTGTGGACGAAGTGCACCGTTTCAACAAAAGCCAGCAAGACGCTTTTTTGCCCCACATTGAAGACGGCACTATTGTCTTTATTGGCGCGACCACCGAAAACCCCGGCTTTGAGCTTAACAACGCACTGCTGTCGCGGGCGCGGGTTTACCGGTTACAAACACTGTCCAAAACGGATCTTGAACAGGCTCTGGAAAGCGCGTTAACGGACGCGGAACGAGGCCTTGGTCAACGTCAATTGCAACTGGAAGGTGAAGCCAGGGCAAAGCTTCTGGACTTAGCTGGTGGGGATGCACGTCGCTTATTAAACTATCTGGAAGTGGTTGCTGATTTTGTTGAGAGCAGCAGCCAGCCAATTACGCCCGAGTTGATCACTGCGGCTATTGGTGAAAAAGCCACGGCTTTTGATCATCAGGGTGACCATTACTACGATGTTTTATCCGCTTTTCATAAGTCTGTCAGAGGCTCGTCTCCAGACGGAGCCTTGTATTGGTACGCGCGCTTATTGACCGGTGGTGGGGACGCTTTGGTTATTGCCCGCCGGCTATTGGCTATCGCCTCTGAAGATATAGGTAATGCTGACCCCAGGGCATTACAGTTGGCATTAAACGCCTGGGATACGTACCACAGAGTTGGCCCCGCCGAAGGTGAACGAGCCATTGCTCAGGCGGTTATTTATTGCGCCTGTGCGGCGAAAAGTAATGCCGTTTATAATGCCTTTAAAAGCGCACTAAGAACCGCAAAAGAACACAGCGATGCGCCGGTGCCTGAACATTTGCGTAACGCACCAACCAAGGTGCACAAAGCTCAGGGATATGGTGCTGACTACCAGTACGCACATAATTATCCTAACGCTTACGTTCCGGGTGAACGTTACTTACCGTCGGAAATCGCCGATACCCAGTTCTACGCCCCTGAGCCGCGTGGTTTAGAAATAAAGTTGCAGGAAAAGCTCCGTTGGCTGCAAGATATGGATTCAAAGTCAGACTGGCACAGGGAACCTGATGAATAACCTTCTTCTTCATTTCTTTTGCGTTGCAGTGGGGGGCGCAATAGGTGCATCGGCACGTTTTGCTATGGTTCTTGCTATGCAATCATTTGGGGTTCGGGCATTCCCTTTTGCCACGTTGACCGTTAACATAATAGGTTCATTTTTCTTAGGGTTGTTGCTGGCTTACGCAGAGCAACAACCTGTTTCTGAAACAACTCGTTTATTTTTAGGCGTTGGTTTACTGGGGGCTTTTACAACCTTCTCGACATTCTCTGTCGAAGTTGTGGCCTTAGCCAGTCAGGGTGAGCTGCTTAAAGCCGCTCTGCACATTGCCTTTAATGTAATTATTTGTATTGCTGCAGTTTTCGCGGCAATGATGTTGTACTCAACAACGGTTAAATAGGACACTCATGCTAGACGCAAAATACTTCCGAGAGGAATTAGACCAGACCGCAAAAAAGCTAGCAACGCGAGGCTTTGACTTAGACGTTGCCAAATTACAAAAGCTGGAAGAGCAGCGCAAAGAGGTGCAGGTGCGCACCGAGCAGTTGCAGGCAGAGCGTAACAGCCGCTCGAAAGCCATTGGTAAGGCAAAAGCTTCAGGTGAAGACATACAACCTTTGTTAGATGCGGTAAGCGATTTAGGCGAGCAACTGGATAACGCTAAAGAAGAGCTAAAAGTTATCCAGCAAGAACTTAACGATATTATTATGGGTGTTCCGAACTTGCCGGCAGACGAAGTCCCGGAAGGTGCGGATGAAGATGAAAATCAGGAGGTCCTGACTTGGGGCAAGCCTAAGTCGTTCGACTTTGAAGTGAAAGATCATGTCGATTTAGGCGAAGCATTAGCCAAAGGTATGGACTTTGAAACGGCCGCGAAGCTCACTGGAGCACGCTTTGTGGTTATGCGTGGTGGTATCGCCCGCATGCATCGCGCTCTGACTCAGTTTATGCTGGATTTACATACTGACGAGCATGGGTATCTTGAAACCTATGTGCCTTATATGGTGAACCAGGACTCATTATACGGAACCGGTCAGTTACCTAAGTTCGGTAAGGATTTATTCCATATTGAAGGCGAGTCTCAGGATCAAATTCCTATGTCGTTGATTCCAACGGCTGAAGTGCCGTTAACAAACTTATACCGTGATGAAATTGCTGACGAAGAAGAGCTACCGCTTAAGTTTACCGCGCATACGCCGTGTTTCCGCAGTGAAGCCGGTTCTCACGGTCGCGACACTCGTGGGCTTATTCGTCAGCATCAGTTTGATAAAGTGGAACTGGTCTGGTTGGTTAAACCTGAACAGTCGATGGATGCGCTGGAGCAATTAACAGGCCACGCCGAAACTGTGCTGCAAAAGCTTGAGCTGCCGTATCGAAAAGTACTGCTGTGTACTGGGGATATGGGCTTTGGGGCAGCTAAAACCTACGACCTGGAAGTTTGGTTGCCGGCGCAGGAAGCGTACCGTGAAATCAGCTCTTGCTCGAACATGCAGGACTTTCAGGCGCGCCGTATGCAGGCTCGTTTCCGTCGTAAAGGCGCGAAGAAACCTGAACTTATGCACACATTAAACGGCTCTGGTCTGGCTGTTGGCCGTGCGCTGGTAGCCGTGCTGGAAAACTACCAACAGGAAGACGGCTCAATTGTTGTGCCTGAGGTATTACGTCCTTACATGGGCGGTGTAGAAGTGCTTAAGGCTTAAATTAAATACATTTAGCCGGTTTAGGCAGGCCCGCAATTCGTGTGGCCTGCTTTGCCGGGCCTTTAGGGAACAGCTTATACAAATAACGACTGTTGCCTTTATCCTCGCCTAACTGCTTTTTCATGGCTTTAACCAGTACGCGCATTGCCGGACTGGTATCAAATTCACGGTAAAAATCCTGCACAAAAGTCACGACTTCCCAGTGTGCCGGGGTCATGTCGATATTTTCTAACTCTGCAAAGTGAAGGGCCAGCTCCTCGCTCCAGTCGTCTAAGTTTGCAAGGTAGTTGTGTTTGTCGGTTTCGTATTCTTTACCGTTAAATTCAATCATGCCGTGATATTACCAGGTTATTTGTTGTTGGAAGCTAAGCACCAGCTCAACCCACTGCTCGTCCGATTTTAACATGACGTAGTCAGGCAGTGCAGTATCCAAAGCGTTAGCTTCCTGTTTGCGCGCATAAACCGGTAATTCAACAGGTGACTCAGGTGGCAGTTCGTTGAGTGCTACGCCCGACATAAGCAAGGCATCAGTGTCACTCAGCAGGTGGCCATGTTGTTCCAGCCAAGGCACTAAAGACGAATTTCTTAACCAGTGTAAAGTAGAGGTCATGAGAATTGTAATACCTCGTCAAATTGGCTTAGGTGACGCTTTAATTGTTCTGGCGAGACGATAACCGTATCAATGTTTGCGGGCAGGGCGCTTGTATCGGTTAACTCTTCTGAACTTATTACAACAGGCTCAGCATCCAGTAATTCCAGCATGGCATAACGCTTAGAAGGTTGGTTCAGTAGAGACTTAACGGCTTCACCGGACAATATTAATTGCACCGGATAATCAAAGCTGGCCAATGCTAAAGCAATATCGAGTGCTTCGGTCGCCGAGTCGCTAGCGGCACTGCATTGTAAAATAGCAATTTTTTTCATGGTCATTAAAACTGTAAGGTCCGGTCGCTGTTAGCCATGGCAGTTGCCAGAGCGGTTAAACCTGAGGCTTCAAAACCGGGATGGAATTTCTCCATTCCTTTGCGTTCAGCTACGGTATGGCAGACCACCAGGGGGACTTGGTGGTGCTGGCTAAACTCTTCCCATTGCGTAATCAAGTCTTCATTTTCTGCTGGAGTGGGAAATTCCGCGTGATTTACCGACTCCCGATAAAAAAACACACAGGCTATGGTGTGGCCGGTGTTGATAGCCGCTTTTGCAAATGCCAGAGCGTCTAAAGAACGAGCTCGTTCTTTAACAGAACGTTGAAGAATGAGAGTAAGTTTAGCCATAAACTGTCCGTTTATACAAAAACGCCCCGCATGGCGGGGCGTTTGTTATTATTTTAGCAGGAGAGATTAATCATCGCCGCTAAACGCCATTAGCAATTGTAGCAAGCTAAGGAACAAGTTATAAATCGAAACATACAAAGTGACTGTTGCAAGGATGTAATTACGCTCGCCACCGTTAATAATGTCGCTGGTCTGCCACATAATCAGCATTGCCATCAATGGAATCATGATAGCAGATATTGCAAGCTGTAATGCTGGCAGTTGGAAGAACAGGTTAGCCAGCATCGCCACAAAAACCATGATAATACCGGCAGTAACCAGACCACCCAGTTTAGACATGTCTTTCTTCGTGGTTAACACATAAGCCGAAGTTGCAAAGAAGGTCAGAGCTGTACCGCCTAACGCAGTAGCAACCATCTCGCCACCACCAGGCATTGATAATGCCATGTTAAGGATAGGGCCAAGGGTGTAACCTAAAAAGCCTGTTAGAGCGAAGGTTAGTACAATGCCCATGCCGCTATCTTTGGTTTTGTGAATACCAAAAAGTAAGCCAAAGTAAGCAACTAAAGTGATAATGAAACCCGGATAGGGCAAGTTCATCATCGTGCTGATAGTAGCAACAATAGCACTAAAGGCTAATGTCATTGCCAATAAAGTGTAGGTGTTGCGTAATACCTTATTAACGGCCAGCGTCGATTCGTTCTGACCGACATAAGTCTGACTGCGATTGTTCATAGATTTCTCCGTGTTGAACTTACTGTCTGTTAAGACTGTTTTTTATTTAAAAAGTTTCCTCGATACTACAGCATTAATGGGGGCGTTGGGTAGAGCAGAAGGTAGTAATTTCTGGCGAATTTTGGTCGGTTTGTTTAATAAACGCCCAAACGAACACTTTGTTCAAATTTTTACTTTACAAGCGTAACTTAGGTCTTTAATATTCGCCTCGTTCTCAACAACGCAGTTGCAGAGAACAAAAATACGGAGAGGTGGCAGAGCTCGGTTTAATGCACCTGACTTGAAATCAGGCGTGGGTTCATACCCACCGGGGGTTCGAATCCCTCCCTCTCCGCCAAATTCAGAAAAAAGCCCCGCTCATTTGAGTAGGGCTTTTTTTGTTCCCGCCGCTTTTTGTTCTAGCCGATAGCGCAACTTTAAACCTCCTGTTATATTAAGCAAAAATGGAATTTTGCCATGGAATCGACCGTCAGTAATTGTAAGAACTGTAATACACCTCTTACCGGTGAATACTGCCATCAATGCGGCCAACAGGATAAACAAAGCATACGCAGCGTTTTTGCCGTTGTCGGCGATCTTTTTGGTGAGTTAGGGCACTGGGACTCCAGATTCTATCGTACTCTAAGAGGACTCTTTCTAAAACCTGGTTTTCTATCATCTGAGTTTATGAAAGGTCGCCACGCCTCTTATGTACCTCCGCTCAGGCTCTATTTCTTTATCTCGTTGATATCATTTATGGTGCTGACATCACAGATAACCTTTAACGATTCACGGTCAAAGACCGAGGATGGACAGTCCGAAACAGAAGTATCTGAAAGTGACTCTAACGAAAGTACCGTACGGCGCGGATTTGAGTTGCAGTTTGGTGATATCCCCTGGTTGAATGAAGAGCAAACGCGGATGCTTGAACAGAAACTTCAGCATTTAAAGCAAAACCCCCAGCTGTTTACGCAAAAACTGATTTCAATGACGCCGCAGATGATGCTTTTGATGCTGCCTTTTTGGGCTCTGTATTTAAAAGTCCTTTATTTATTCAGTAACCGTTACTACTTAGAGCACTTAACTGTAGCTTTGCATACACATGCTTTTTTACTGCTTTCCCTGATGTTGTTGTCGACATTAGGCTATATAACTAACCCGCTGATTGATAACTTTGGCTGGACCTGGTTAACCTTACCATCCGACTGGTTAGGTTATATTCTTATTGGATGGATGTTCACTTATCTGCTATTGACGCAAAAGAGCTTCTATCAGCAAAGCTGGACATTAACTGTATTCAAATTTTTAGCCTGTGTTTTTGGTTATTTTCTTTTATTAAGCGCTTCTTTTGTATTAATGGTGATAATTGGTATTCTTAAAGCTTAAATCAAACAGTCGTTTAAATAGGGAATAGTATGAACTTCCACACAGCTGTAGAACAAATCGTTGCGGATAAGAACAATCAAGTCATTGAACTACCTTCCGGCTGGGCTCAGGGACGCGCGTTTTTCGGCGGATTCAGCGGAGCATTGGCTGCTCAGTTTTTGTTGAAACAATTTCCGGTTGAATATCATCTTCGTTCCATGAGTATCTCTTTTGTCGCGCCTGCTGAACCGGGTGAGGCTGAGTTAAATTACCGAATTTTGCGCGAGGGAAAATCGGTTATTCAGGTTGCTGTCGAACTGCAGCAGCAAGGGCAGATTATGTTGTCTTGTCTGGCGAGCCTGGGCAAAGGCCGAAGTTCAACGGTTACAGTGGTAAGTGAAACGCCGCCCGATCTTAAAACCATCAACGACGGACCAGGTTTACCTGAAGCGGATATTGTCCCAGAGTTTGCGAAAAACTTCGATTACCGTATTACGTCAGGTGGTATGCCATTTAGCGGACAACCGGGAAGAACTTTTGGTGGCTGGATACGTTTTCGTGAAGAACAACAGCCGCTGACAACGGCAACTATACTGGCTTTAGTTGACGCCTGGCCACCGGCAGTCTTGCCTCATCTGGACAGCCCTGCGCCGGCCTCGTCTTTAACCTGGACTATTGAGTTTCCCGATATTCCTCTACAAAGTTTCAGTAGCCACGACTGGTTTCAGTACGAAGCTTTTATTGAGCATGCTGAAAATGGTTATGGGCACAGCCGCGCTGGTCTGTGGAGTGAGAAGGGCGAGTTATTAGCTATAAGTCGACAGACTTTTACGGTATTTGCGTAATAATTGTATGAAAACGACACCAGCAATCGTCAGACAACACCTTATCGATACTCAGCCGGGTATCGACTTGTTGCTGCTCCAGTTGCCAGAGCGGGGCTTATTGGCGGCATCTGAAACACCTGTTATTGAAGCTCTTCCACGAATTATTATTCGTCAAATGCTGTCTTTAAAAGCCTCCGCAACTATTATTGAAAGAGCGGAGCAAAAGGCAAAAGCATTAGGAGTGGGTTGCATTGCTTACCTTCCTGCGGAGGAATTAACCGGGTGCGGTGTCAGTCGTTCCAAAGCTTCGGCCATTAACAGCGTTGCTCACTGTCATCAAACTCAGCCCGAGAGAATAGATGCCTGGTCGCAGATGAATTCAGCTGACCTGATTAAGGATGTGACTCAGCTTAAAGGTATTGGTCCCTGGACGGCGTCTATTTTAGCTATGTTTCATTTTGCCCACGAAGATCTTTTTCCCATTCAGGATAGCTCGCTGCGTAAAGCCATGAGCCTGCTGAAAGACCAGGATATTTTGATCATCCCCGAACGGGCTCAGCCTTACCGCAGTTATTTAGCCTGCTATTTGTGGGACATGCTGGATCAGGCACGTCTGTAGTCCGGTATAAAAATTCACATTGAAGCTAGTCTTCAAATGTTATTTTCACACCTTTGAATTGGCTTTTTCAGAGTTTTTGTAAAGTTCTGTAAAAGCCGCTTGTTATTGTCTTTAAAAGCTCAGAATATTCTATCCGAATTCGGGCAGGGTGGTACGGATTTAACCTAATCAGGAAGACTAACAAGGTATACAAATAAGGAATGTGAAAATGAACCGTATTATTTTAGCGATCCCCAACCCCATTATTAGCGCCGGCATGGCCTCTGTTCTGCAGCAACACTTCAGTGATCAAATATTGACCGTAACCGGTATTGCCGATTTACGCCGAGCTTGCTACGAGTATGAAGACGCAGTAGTTGTTTTATGCAGCCGACTTGGTGGTGCTGCAACAGTGGAGCACTGGCGTCGCTTGAAACGTCGTCACTGCGATCTAAAGCTTATTGTCTGGGGTAGCAGCCAACAAGATATACTTGATTTTCAGTGCGGTATTAGCGTTGTTGACGGATATTTACTGGACTCGTGCGACAGTGCCGACCTAGTTCAGGCAATTCGTTCGTTGAAACAGGGCAATGTTTTTGTCGCAGCGCCGGTTGCCGCTTATCTTGCACAGAATCCGCGTTCGCAACAGCAAAAAACAATGGTTGATATGCTGAGTGAACGCGAGCTTCAGGTCGCACAAATGCTCAGCCGGGGCATTCGGGTAAGAGAAATATCCCGGCATTTATGCATTAGCAGTAAAACAATAAATACCTTCCGTTATCGGATTTTCTCTAAACTCGGTATCGATGGTGATGTACAATTGTCTCATCTTGCAATTCAGTCAGGTCTTGTTGACCTAATTCAGTTTGAAGGTAGATGACAGAAGGTAATCAACAAAAGCAGTTTGACAGCGACAGCTTTCTTCGTCACCTGACTCATCAGCCCGGCGTTTACCGGATGTACGATGAGTCGGGTGACGTGATTTATGTCGGAAAAGCAAAGGATCTAAGAAAACGTGTGTCCAGTTACTTTCGTGAGAAGGTCGACCGGATGAAAACACAGGTGTTGGTTAAGCAAATTGCGTCTATGGACGTAACCGTTACCAACACCGAAGCTGAAGCGTTAATATTAGAAAACACCTTTATCAAAAAATATCGACCACGCTACAATGTCTTGTTGCGTGACGATAAATCCTATCCTTATATTATTTTAACTGCTCACCAGCACCCTAAGCTTGGTTTTCATCGGGGCGCCCGGCGCGCGAAAGGTGACTATTTTGGTCCCTTTCCTAATGGTTCGGCTGTACGTGAAAGCCTAAACCTGCTGCAGAAACTGTTTCCAATTCGACAGTGCGATGACTCTTATTATCGTGCGCGCACCAGGCCTTGTTTGCAGTATCAGTTAAAACGTTGCCTCGCGCCCTGCGTTAATGTTTGCACTGACGACGAATACAATGAACAGGTGGCGCTGGCAAAACAGTTCCTGCAGGGCAAGAATCAGCAGGTTATTGACGAGCTGATGAATAAAATGGAGCAGGCGAGTACAGATCTCGATTTTGAACGAGCCGCTAGATTTCGTGACCAGATAGCTGCGCTACGAAAAACTCAGGAACGTAACTCGGTTACCGGAAGCCAACAAGAACTGGATGTTATTGGTTTAGCACGTGGTAACGGAATGACGACAGTGCAAATGTTGTTTATCCGGGATAATCATTTGCAAGGCAGTCGCAGCTATTTTCCTAAAGTGCCGACAGATACCCCTGACGATGAAGTACTCAGGGCTTTTCTTCTGCAGTTTTATTTGTCAGATACGGCTGGACGGAAAATTCCACGAGAAGTCGTGCTTCCCGTCGATGTACAGCCTGACAATGTTTTAGCGGAAGTGATGAGTGATGCGCTGTCGCAGCCGGTTAAATTGCAAAGCTCGGTACGTGGAGATAAGCGTCAGTACCAGTCACTGGCTCAAAAGAATGCGGTTAATGCGCTAGAGAGTCGGTTGAATCAGCAAAGTACGATGAACCGCCGGACTCAGGCATTACAGCAGGTGCTGGAATTTGGTGTACCCATTCAGCGCATGGAATGTTTTGATATTAGCCACACTATGGGTCAACAAACGGTGGCTTCCTGTGTTGTATTTGATCAAAACGGGCCTAAAAAGTCAGACTACCGCCGCTATAATATTACCGGCATAACGCCGGGCGATGATTACGCTGCCATGTCTAAAGCCCTGGCTAAGCGGTACGACAATGCGAAAGAGCAGGGCAATATACCGGATATTCTGTTTATCGACGGTGGTAAAGGACAGTTAGCTCAGGCGGAGAACTACTTTAATGACTGGGGAAAAGAAGCGCCGGTATTAATTGGCGTGGCGAAAGGCGAGTCGCGCAAACCGGGTCTGGAAACTTTGATCATGGCCGGTAGCCATGAAACCATTCCGCTGAGTAAAGACGCCAGTGCGCTGCATTTGATTCAGCACATACGTGATGAGTCACATCGTTTTGCAATAACCGGGCACCGCCAGAAGCGGGCTAAAGTTAAGAAAACCTCGACGTTAGAACAGATTGACGGGGTAGGAGCGAAGCGCAGACAGGCCATTTTGAAAAATCTAGGTGGATTACAAGAGGTAAAAAACGCTAGTATTGATAAATTAGCCAGCGTACCTGGCATTAGCCGATCATTGGCAGAGAAAATCTATTACTCATTTCGTGATGAGTAAAAACAATAAGGAATCAGCGGATAATGAAGTGGAATATCCCTAATATTTTGACCAGCTTCCGGATAGTACTTATTCCGGTATTTCTGGTGGTTTTCTATTTACCAATGGAAGATGCGCGTTTCTGGGCTGCTTTTATCTTTTGGTTAGCGGCAATCACAGATGCTCTGGATGGCTATATTGCCCGTCGCTTTAACCAGTTTACTAAGTTTGGCGAGTTTCTTGACCCGGTAGCTGATAAAGCGATGGTGGTTGCTGCGCTGGTTGTCATTGTTGAAGATTATAATTCTGCCTTTATTACCATTCCGGCGCTGACGATGATTTGTCGTGAGCTTATAGTAAGTGCACTACGGGAATGGATGGCGCAAAGCGGCCACAGAGCAAAAGTTGCTGTTTCGAACCTAGGTAAATGGAAAACAGTGGCACAGATGCTGGCCTTAATTGGACTACTTTGGAATGCGAACGTCTATATTTATTGGTTATCGATGTTCTTGTTCTATTCGGCTTTCGTTTTGACTGTGTGGTCCATGTGGGAATATTTACGCGGCGCCAAGAGTGAATTGACCAGAAATTAACTGCTTTGCCGTAAATTTGTGCAAACAGTCATTAAAATGATAAAAAGTCATTGACTGAAAACGATTAAACAGTAGAATGCCACGGCAGATGACGGTGCGGGAATAGCTCAGCTGGTAGAGCACAACCTTGCCAAGGTTGGGGTCGCGAGTTCGAATCTCGTTTCCCGCTCCAAATTCTGGCGGGTTGGCAGAATGGCTATGCAGCGGATTGCAAATCCGTGGATCTCGGTTCGACTCCGGGACCCGCCTCCATTATTCGAGAACACTTCTATGTAGTGCCCGGGTGGTGGAATTGGTAGACACAAGGGATTTAAAATCCCTCGAAGGTAACTTCGTGCCGGTTCAAGTCCGGCCCCGGGCACCAATTCCGAATTTACAGCAGTATCTGAAAGTTTATAAAGTCTTATAAATAAAGCCTCTCAGGCGATTCCTTGATTCCCCTTGTTTATTAAAACCTATTGGAAAATGCGACCATTTGGTGCTACTTCTAGTGCTATTCCAGTTTGGTGATCAGGATCCGCCCCGTTCATCACTCGCGTACTAATAAATAACTAAAAGTTAGTTCTGAGATTCATAAAGCAGGTTAAGCAAATCGTAGGTGTTTTCGGAAATGAATCCAAAAGAGAGTAACGCTTCTCTAATCTGCATGGGGTGGATTGAGAGACTCGACAGCGGAATAAATTCCTGGGTATTATAATCTTTCGTTAGTAACTTTAACGCTGCATATTTTATTGTGTCATCGAAGTTATAACCCATTTCCTCCAGCGGTTTTACCAAGTATGTATTAACTACCTCTTTTTGTTCCGTTATAAAAGTCGCATCTTCAAGCTGAGCACGAGAAAAACTTGATGACTTGTTTTGGCTAATTTGAAGATAATCCAGAATAACGTCTTGGTTTATAGGCATTGGGCTGGCTGAACCAGAGTCTAGATACTTTATAGCCTGCTGAACTGCCGCGTTCTGACTGATGAGATTTGCCGACTGCTGTTCTTGTTCATTCTGTATTTCTTTTCCTTGCGAAGTCTCTTTAACCGTCTTTTCAGATTCTTTCTCTTCTAACGCCGCTGAACGCTCTTTAAATGCGCTAAGCAATTTACTGTAGGACTCTTGGATATCGTCATGACACTTTTTCTGCAGCTGATCAAGTTGCTCATATTCACTGCTGTCTAAATTAGGCCGATAGCGATCGAGCTGCATGAACGCATCCAATAACTCTCCGGAGGACGAGGCGTTGTCGAAGTCGGCTTTTGCTTTATGGAAATGAGAGGCCTTGTCACAAGTAATTTGAGCTACTGCAGATGTTGAAAACGCAAAAGAAAAAGGTACCAAAGCCAGAAACACTAAGGTGGGTTTCATTAATTAGTTCCTTCTAAAAGTTATGACTGAAAATAGCTTCTTGCTCATGCACCGCAATCCTTTGCAGAAGCCAATCAAGGCTTCTGCTTCCATTCTCCGTCAATTTTTACATAGTGACCCGACTTGGTGCGTTCAATGGCGCGTTTGCCGGCTAACAGCTCGACATCGGCAACAGCAATGTCATTGTTGTTGGCTATGCGCGTGTATTCCTGACGGCGAGCTTCGTTAATGTGTTTAACGATTTGTTCGGCTGTTTCGGTGGACTTTACGACTCCCAGGTAACCGTCGGGTTTTTCACCCACCAGGCCCTGCTCTTTGGCGTCACTTAACTGTGACATTGACTGCTCTAAGTTTAGCTGTTGTGCTTGTGTCATAGGGCTTGATAAGCCAATAAAAGCAACTAAAATTGCGGTTAGTAAATATTTCATCGTTGCATTCCTTTGTCGTTAGAATAGGCCACTGGATTCAGAAATTACGTCGTCGAGCGCTTTATCAACTTTAACGTAAATTTCATGCTTTATTTTAACGTTCAAGTTAATAGTAATAGGCTCTTTAGGTGCTGCGACCTGTACCGTTGGGGTACACCCCAGAACGAATAAAGGCACGCTTATTAGTAGCAATAATCGTTTCATACCATCCCCTGATTAATTGATTTTTTGCTGTACTCGTTTACGGATAACATCGTTCAGACTGTTGCTTATTTGCAGTCCTTTTATCAATGCGGGTAAGTCTTCTTCCAAGCTTACGTTAAGCTCAACCGGACGTCCATTTTCAAGCTCAGGGTTCGAGCCTTTTAGTTGTACTGCTAAGGTCAATTTACCATTGTCATTATAATCAACGGTCGTAGACAGTTGATTATAATAGAAGTTACCCAATACGCCTGCCAAAGTTTGTAAGCTGGGGTTACTGCCGGCAAGTTGAACCAGGGCGGACGAATCTACCTGCAGGTGACCACCGGGCGCCAGCGCATCCAGATAACCTCTTTCTACTGTTAAATCGTTAGAGTCCCAGTAAACAGGGATGGTTCCTGAAACCTCACCATCTATGGAAATTTTGTTGCTTGGATATTGACGCATGAGTTCACCCAGCGAAATTTTTTCGAACACAATGGGTAGTGCAAAGCTGTCGGTTAAAGAGTAACGCTGGTTGGGAATGCTTATGCTGCCACCAAGAGCTTTAATGGTGTGACTGGTTAAGTCGAGAGTGGATTGCATAGGTTGTTGAAAGGGCAGTTGGGCTCTAAATTCAGCGGTGATTGGCCCCAGCGCAAAGCCTTGTTGCACGCTGCCAATGTGGAGCTTTGCATTATTCATATTAAGTTGTTCGTTATTGGCGGTGAAACCAAAATCAATATTGCTATTAACCACGGATAAGGTATCAAAAACCCAGTCACCTTTTTGAATCTCTAATTGCCCGTTGTCGAGGCGCCAGCGGTTATTATTTATGGAGTAAGTTACATCTGTCTGGCCGCTAATAGCCGCTTTACTGACAATAAGTTGAGGCATCATAGTTGCTAGCAGGGCATCCAGTTGCGGAATTTGCTGCCAGTTAAAATCGGCAACTTCAATTTTGCTTTTTAACTGATCAGAAGTAACCTGGCTATGGTGTGCCACTTTTATATGATCACCGAGTACGAGCTCTCCGTCACCGGTCAGTTGCTGCTGTTGATATTGAAACTTACTGTCAAAAACGGCTTTGAGGTTCCGTATGGGGTCGAAATTAACTGCGTTGCTGTGAATGTTAAGGTCAAACTCTGCAAGCGCATTATGAGGTTCGGAGTACGGATAATAAATTTGATTGAAGTTGAGTACGGCTAAGGCGTCGTTGTCTAAAGCTTTAAGCTCAATGCGGGTTGGCTCAGTACTATGGAGTTCGGCAACTGTGGTCGAGACTGTTCCGGAAAACTTCGATATGAGTTTGCTTATCGTCATTGATTGCCCGGCAACAGGAAGCTTAATGCTGTCCGCATTCAGCTGCACATAATCGAGTTCAAGCGAGTTAAATTGCCATTGTTTTTGTTGTATCGATAACTCAGACGCGAGGCGAATCGTCTCGTTTTTTTCACCTTTAGCTACAGCATTTAGCTTTAGAGGCCAACGGGCTTTATTAACAGCCTGTTGAGCACTGAGCAATGAAACACCCAAACTGTCGCGGCTGTTCAGCTCCCAGGACAACGACGACAATTGTAGTGGTAGATCGGACTCGATTAATGACGCTAAGTTTTCAGTATCACCTTTCAGCTCGAGCTGATAAGAGTCCATAATACCCTTATTCAAATTTAGCTGAAGCTCACCTGTTGCTGTTGTGGTACTGCTGGTAATTTCGATTAAAGTGGGTTGCGTAATTGACACAACAAGCTCGCCGGACAATTCAGCTATAAGACTCTCCACTGTCGCTGACTCAATATAAGGTGAAAGATTACCGTTCCACTTTGCATCAACCGACACTGGCTCGGTCGTTACCTTGTCTGCAAATTGCTGTGCCGCTAAAAGATAACTACCACCGGCTATAAGCTTCCCTGAGTTATAGTCATAATTAGCTTGTAACAGGGCGTTGTCGTAGCGAGCTTTTAGTTTTACCTGGTTATCGTGTCGAATAACTCTCACATCGGCGACAAGTGGCTCCTGGCTATTGAGCTCTAACCGCAATTGCTGCTTGTTTATCAGTGAAAGACTTGCAGAGACGCTTTCAGGCAGTAACTTGCCTTTCAGTTGTAGCGACTTAATATCGATACGTTCTGGTAATAAAGCCGGCATTTCCATGGAGAATATCTGCGTGAGGTTTACCGCTGCGGTGGAACTTGCTCCTGACGATTCGGGTAAGGAATCAATTGTTATTTCCAGCTGCTTAATAACAATGTGGCTGGTAGTCAGTTTCTCAAATTCCACTTCCCAGTCAGTAACACCAGCCAATTTCAGTTGCTGGTTTAAATAGAAGTAGCCGAACAATGCTATAGCAAATGCAATGAGCAGAAGTGTGAGAAGCATGGAGCTGCCGAGTGATATTAACCGCCATAGCTTCATTTAGATATTAGTCCTTTTAATAAACGATGCTCTTTAACTTGCTGTTTTATAACTATAGTTAGCACGGATGAACCCTTCAAGGCAAAACCAACTTCGCGGCCTCTCTTTAAAAGCTTTTCACTTGATCTGGTTAAAAAACAAACAAAAGCTTTACCTTCATTTAATTTCGATTATGATAACTATCATAATTATAAAAAGCGCTGACTGCAGGCATTTCGTCATTATTGGTTCTAGCTTCTAGTCAGAAATTGCACTTTGAAAGTTAAAGTTCTGTAAAGCCTCTTTTATACGCTGAGTTACGCAGATAGTCTAAACGCTGTCTATTAATTCACCATTAATGGCTTTTGAATAACTTGCGACAGGAGCTATCCGTGAGCACTATAACCAATACAGCAGTCAATGTGACGCCGGATACCCCGGTGTTTATGGGGTGCAGTAAACCTCTGGAAAGTGATGTTCAGTTTAGCTATTTTTTTAATGGTTGTTTTATCTATTCGTATAATCATACAACTGGGCATTGCACTTGTTTTACAGAGCTCGATGTCGCAACCGCTACGGTGAAGCCTTTTGGTTTAGTTGACAAACATTATGTCGTTATTGGCGATAAGCTTTTTCGCTCACCAGCACAAGCTAAGAAAGCCCACAGTGTATTACCCAATGTGAATGCCGCAAATGACAATAAAGTTGATGAACGTGTACCGCTTCCGAAAGCCGAAAATTTATCACCTATAAAGTCGTTAGCTTTAATTGAGCGTTGGTTTAATGAAGACTTCGATGTGAAGTGGGAAACCTATCAGGAAAGCCCTGAGTTCTATAATCTTATTCAATACTATCTGGCTCTTTGCTGTGATGCATACAAAGAAAAGCCCGATCAGGCATTTCTGGATGCAGGAGTTCAGGTTTACTTAAGCATGGCGCAATTCAGTTGGTTAAACCCGTCTATTTTGCACAACGCCGCGTGTGTGTACTGGTTAGCCGGAGAGCAGGACAGTGCCCTTGACTGTATTGAGCTTGCTTTAGATTTTCGTTACACCGGCATGGAAAGCCTTTTACATGATGAAGATCTCGATGGTCTTAAAGAGCATCCGCGGTTTCGTTGTTTGTCGAATAAGTACCAGACATTAAAGCCGAAATTTAACTATGTTACGCCGGAGCTTTTCGAAGCCTTTGAGAATTTCGCGGTGCAGCAGTCTGACTCATTCGTGCGGTTTATGCGTGGCCATTTATTAAAAAACTTTAGGTTCTATGATATCTCTGAACTGAGTGCTCGAATTGATAGTTGCGAAAACGATGATGAGCGTGAATACTGGCAACGTCTGGCATCATTCAATAATAACTATTTATACAATTATATGCTGATGGACGAGCCTATGGATCTGTTAACAGAGCAGGGTAAAGCCAATTATCAGTTGTTTCAGCAATACCGCCATTACCGGGTACTTAATCCTTTAGTTTTTGCCAAGGTAGCAGAGCAGTTGTTTCATCATGCTCATTATTGGGGCAGTCAACATCACGGCTTTTTTAACCAGCGCGATAGCGCTTTGCTGCAACAAAGCTTTCAGCTATTTCAGGAGTTTCACGTTGCGACAGAGAGCCTCTGTAGTGAAAAGCGCAATGAACTTATGGCAAAAGCAAAAGAGTACGATATTTTCAATTACATGGAAAAGTTGGGGAGCTGCTGATTGAGTTAACCAGCCTGACGTATAGTCAAATTTACTCTACAGCGTCCGGTTAACGGGTGCATAGCCTCCTTAAGCTGTTGAACTCCGTGATATCTCAAGCGATCTTTTCCTCCCCAGACAAGCGCATCGGCATGCTGAAGACTGAACTTCTGATACTTATCAGAACGCTTAAAACCGCCCCACATAAAGGTTATAGGTAACCCGAAAGAAAATGAGACGATGGGCTTTGAGAAATCGGCTTCGTTTTTATCCTGATGGAGCCCCATTTTTGCGCCTGGCGTGTAAACGTTGATGAGACAAGAGTCTGGCTGAAAATTCTGAAAACCGGCTAAGCGTGAGACCTGCGTTGCTTTTACTAAAATACTCTGGGGAATGTCGGGCCATGGCTGACCTGTTACAGGGTCGATATTCTGATAGCGATAACCGTGTTTATCGCTGAGCCACCCGTAACTTCCGCAACTGCTACTTTTTACCGACATTTTATGGCCTGCAGGGGTTGCTAAGTGACGCAGCGGTGATTGCTTTAAAACGCCACGGATATCATTGAGCAAAGCTTCATCATCCGCCAGCAAAAACTGGTGAAAAAGGGTAGCTTGCTCACTTATTTCGGTGCTTAATGGTTCAGAACCATCGTTGGCAAAGAGGTCAAGAGACGACATCAGTTTTCCCAGAGTGAAAGCGTCATTAGCAAGCGGTCCTGGCCTGGCCCTAAATAGTCACGCACCGTTTTGGTGGTGTTAAAACCAAAGCTCCGGTAAAGCGAAACTGCTGAGGCGTTGTCTGGCGCGACACTAAGCTCCATTTGTTTATAACCAAGGCTGCGCGCAAGTGCTATGGAATCGCTTAATAGCAACTTGCCCAGTCCCTTGCCCTGGAACATTTTCCCTACCAATAACGACATAAGAGATACATCAGAGTCTGAAACCGGAACCATTAAACTATAACCTGCCGTTTTTTCTCCCGCCTTTAGAGTTAAAAAAGTGTGTGGCCATTGTCTTAATGCCTGATAGAAAAAGGCCGCAGAATAAGCGTCATTTGAATAAAGCTGTTTTTCTAAAAATGCAATTTTGGAAATGTCGTTATAGCTGGTATTGGCTACTGTAAAATCGCAAGGCTGCGCATCTGTCGTTGCAAGGGAACCTACGCATAAACGGCAGTCATCTTCATGAGGCGCAGATGCCTCAACGTAACGCAGCTTATGAGAGGACTTCTCCCTGTTACTGGAGACCTGATAAACACGTTCTCGCTTTTTATTTTGCTCGGTCATGGTGTTTGGTTCGGCGTTTGCCGCTGATCATAGGACGAATAAGCTCTATTTTACCAATATATGCGGTAACAACTACCGCTATGATATGAATAATAACCAGAGCAAAAATGATGTTGGCAGAAACAGAATGAACGGAGGTTAAAAAACTGTCTCCATAGAGCGCATTAATTTCTTCGCGGAGGAAGCCAGTAATGGCTTGCAGTAAGAATAAAGCCAAAAAAGAGAACACCATAAGGCCACCAAGCGGGTTATGCCCCTGAGCCTGGTTTACTTTTCTGTGGCGAAGTTCTGCGACGTGCTCTTTAACTCCAGCAACAGAAGGGAGGAAGTTATGGAAGCGTGCTTTTTCCGGCCCCGTAAAACCCCAGATAATCCTTATAATAACTAAGGTTGCGGCAGTATAACCGACGGCCTGATGAAAACTACCTCCGGGTTCAAGCCAAAAGTAATTGAGACAAAAACACAGCACCAACAACCAATGAAAAGTTCTGATAAATCTATCCCAAATGATCATTGGTACTGCCTTCCTTACTGAGTTACTCGGTTTCTTGCTTGACGATACTGCCATCTACAGGATTAAAGTAAATTTCAACTTTCTGTTTACTTTTATCCTGACCGTAAATTTCGTAGCAATTTCCGTCAGTTACCTTAAACTCATTAATCTCGTAACCTTGTTCTTTCAACGACTGTTGGAACTGCTCTTGATCCAGCCAGTTTTCCTTCGGCTCCATAGTGCACTGTGTGGTGCCTGATTCAGGGGCTCCGCAAGCGGTGACAAATAAAGCACTGGCTGCAATTGCAGATAATTTAATAAGTTGGCTTTTCATAAGTTCTCCATTTTAAATAAAACTTAGAATCAAATGTAGCAACTTCAACTGAATAACGCTAACGCTCTTCAAACATTAAAATGGCAAAACCCAGCTCACCCATAAAAAGTCCAGTCCGTCATTTGGACGCTTAATATCAGCATTTGAGTAGTGGGTATACCCTAAAGCGATGCGAGCATTGGAACTTTGGCTGTATTGCCACGAAAGCGATACCCGATCTTCGAACTGAAACTGAGTTGATAAGCGTCGGTTAGCTATCTGGGTTTTGTCGAAGTAGCTGCCGCCAATACCTGCTTCTACGTACAGTGGCCGCTCTGCTCCGGCTATTTGCCAGGAGAGGATAGGGCTAATGGTAAAAGCGGTAATATTGTCCGCTGTATTATCTGAATCCTGCCAGTGGTTTAAAGCAGCTTCTAAATGAAGGCTAGGTGAGCCTAACCAGGTAGGCATTTCGATCGGCAGGTTGGTGACCCTATAACCCGCTCTTACACCACGCAGTTGGTCTGTGGAATAGGCTCCGGCAACGTGAACCTCGTCCGCAAAAGATGAAAAACTCGATATTATTAGTACAACCAGTGATGCTCTTAACCACATATCACTCTCCAATAACCAAAACGGGGTGATATTTTACATACAAACATGAATGTATGTAAATTGAAAAATGAACTTTGGCTAACTGACTGCGCGTTTTTTAGTCTTTATTCAAGAAATAATCATTTGCAGCCATTTTATGAACGCTACCAAGGCTACGGGCTGCCTCTGTCGTTTGCGATAATAGATGCTTAGCGGATACTGACAGGGCTGTGCGGAGTCGTTATAAACTTTTAAATTAGACAGTCCGGGCGTAATAAGACTACTGTCAATTAATGCCACGGCTTGTTCTGCGAATGATAAGTCCAGCGACATTTGTACATCATTGCAATGAATAATACGTGTGGATTTCAATTGTTGACTGTAGGTCTTTAATATTGCCTGATGATCGGGATTCTCAGGGTTTACTAACCAGGGCAGTTGGAAAGGTGACTCATTGGTCTTAATGGCAGAAACCGGGATCATTTGATTTTTCTGTAACACAATGGACTGAATGTGCTTATCCGTGACTTTTCCATAACCAATGGCAAGATCCCAGCTTTGATGTTGTATTGCTGACGCCATTTCTGCGGCGCTTTCATTAATAAAGTACTCATTGCAACGGCTGAAGCTAAGTTGAATGTGCGGGTACAGAGAATGAAAATCGGCAAGCTTTGCTGCTAACCAAAAGCGCAGTCGCTCAGAACTGATTGCGACGGTTAACTGGGTTGTTGTATTGTCACTGAGGTTTCGGGTGCGCTCAATGGTACGCTCCAGTTGTTCAAATATTTGCTCAATTTGAGGTGCTAATTCCAGACCGGCAGGAGTGAGCGAATGAACCCGGTTGTCTCGCTGGAATAAGCGAACTTCAAGCTGTTCTTCCAGAGTTTGTATTTGTCGGGTGACGGCAGACTGAGTTACTCCAAGCTCTTGCGAGGCTTGTTTAAAAGAGCCACTTCGGGCGGCGACATCAAACACTCTCAATGCATTTAATGAGGGGAGTTTAGTGTTTTTCATGTTGATTAATAGTAATCTGTAATTAATAAAAAGTAACTTTGATTCTGGCATCTAAAGTTAAATTTCGCAATAAGGAGTTTGTGTTGTCTTACTGGAGTGAGTTTTTAACTATCGCTTTGATCCACCTGTTTGCGGTCGCGAGCCCGGGGCCTGATTTTGCGGTGGTTTCACGTTATAGCCTGAGTTTTGGTCGTAAGGCAGGTTATTGGGTGAGTTTAGGTGTGGCATCAGGAATCATTATTCATGTTACCTATTCGCTTATTGGTGTGGCGCTGATTATTCACCAGACTGACTGGCTCTATCAGACTTTACTTTGTGCCGGTGCATTGTATTTAGGCTTCATCGGAACTCAGGCTATTAAAGCTAAACCCAGAAAGGATATGTCCGATAGTGAATTGGCCGCGACCCAGCCGCGTAAACGGAAAGCGTTTATTGTCGGCTTTATTACTAATGGCTTAAATGTAAAGGCGACTATTTTCTTTTTAACTTTATTTACTACTATTATTGCCCCGGAAACGCCTTTTGCTATCCAGTTTGGTTATGGTATTTACCTAATTGTTGCGACCGGTATGTGGTTTTTATTCCTCACATGGTTGCTGACTCAACCCCGCATTTTTAAAACACTATGGCACTACAGTCACTGGGTTGATCGTACGATGGGAGCTGCCCTTATTTTATTGTCGTTAAAATTATTATGGGAGTGGGCAAACCTGATAGAGCTTATCTGATAAAGCGTTTCAGGTTATACTAGTTACAGTTACCGAAGAAGAGATGAGAAAAGCTCACTATGCAGTTATTTGTGAATGATTTGACCGTTATTGATTGCTCTTACTTATGCCCGGAAAGGGGGATAGTTGGTGAGAGCTGGATTGTTGATATCGTGCTGGATGGCGCGTTAAATGAGCAATCTATGGTGCTCGACTTTGGTCGGGTTAAAAAGCAGGTTAAAGCCATTATCGATAACTCGGTTGACCATAAATTGGTCGTACCGGCAGAGCATTCGTATACAAAAGTAACGCACAACTCTGATGACAGCGCTAACTGGGTCGATTTTCTGCGCCCGGAACAAGGTTCTATTCATCTGTTTTGCCCGGCCGATGCCTTTGCCTTTATCGATGCAGATGTTGTCTCCATAGAGACAGTAACGGACTACCTGAAAGCTGTTATAAAGCGCGAATTACCGGTTAATGTCGAAGGTCTGCAATTGTTTCTGAGGCCAGAAAATATCGACGGTTTTTACTATCACTACACACATGGTTTGAAAAAGCACGACGGTAATTGCCAACGTATTGCTCATGGTCATCGTTCAAAAATTCAAATTCGACTGGATAACATTCGCCAACCGGTGTTGGAAAAAGAATGGTCAGATAAATGGGAAGACATCTATCTAGGCACTACCGAAGATCTTCGTTCAAAGAAAGAACTGACGCTGTCCGAGGCTGCAACGTCTGTAACCAGCGACTCGACTCATACCTATTACAGCTATGTTGCCGACCAGGGGCTGTTTGAGCTTATTGTTCCGAATGCAGAGAACTTTGTTATAGAGACAGACTCAACAGTTGAGTGTATTGCGGATTTTCTCGCTGCAGAAATTAAATCTAAGCATGCGGGTCAGGCTGTAGAAGTTCGCGCCTTCGAAGGGGTAGGAAAAGGAGCAATAGCCTATGCGTAAAATGATTGTTGCCGCTGCTTTAGCGCTGTGTTCGGCGAATGTGGCCTCAGCCGATGAGCCTTTATCGTTAGAAATAAAAGGGTCTTTAACTCAGGGGGCTTTAATTCTGGCTAAATCTGAGCCTGGTGTTACTGCAACACTGAACGGCGAAGCTCTGCAGGTAACCGAGCAGGGGTATATTGTTTTTGGTTTTCCGCGCAAGGCTGAATTAGAAAACACCTTAGTTGTCAGTAAAGGCGAGAAAACTATCACTAAGGAACTCAAACTAGAGCCTCGTGAATACAAGATTGATCGTGTCGATGGTGTACCGCAAAAGACCGTGACACCAGATCCTGAACAGGTAAAACGAGCCAGAAAAGAAGCGGAAAAGGTTTGGTTAGCCAGACAAAAAGAAACCACACGAACGGACTTTTTGACTGCAATTACTAAGCCCGCCGAAGGCCGCATTAGTGGTGTTTACGGCAGTCAGCGAATTTTTAATGGCGAGCCCCGCAATCCACACTATGGGGAAGATATCGCCGGGCCAACAGGGACTCCGGTTAAAGCGCCGTGGCCGGGTGAGGTTGTGCTGGCTGAACCTGATTTATTTTACTCAGGCGGTACCATCATTATTGAACATGGTTATAAAGTGAACACAACCTATTTGCACCTGAGTGAGCTGCATGTCGAGGTTGGTGACAAAGTTGAGCAGGGCGACTCAATTGGTGCTATCGGTGCCACAGGCCGTGCTACGGGACCTCACCTGGACTGGCGGGTTAACTGGGGAAATGAACGGTTAGATCCGGCCTTACTTCCCCAGCTTTATCAGGATTAACCGGAAGGCGTTAACCAGCCTTTCAGCTTATCTGGTTGTTCTACGCTTAAAACATAGCTGCTTTTAGCCGGTTCTTGCCAGGTAAGCTCCAGTGTCATTAGCTCGTCGCGGCGAAACGCATGAATCGTAACCGTATCTCCGGGAATATATCGCTCCAGAATTCGTTTAACCGACTGCTCGGTTGCCTGCAAATGGTCAATTGCGATGATTTTGTCGCCTGCAGAAAGACCTGCGTGATAAGCGCTTTCATCATGATACACGTTAATAACGTCCAGACCCTGCGACGACGCTTTGTACTTAGCTCCAAAGTTGACACGAGCAGGCTGCTCTGATGCTTTTCCACCGAAGCTGTTATCATCAACGGGCACCTGTTTTTGAACCATAACGCCAAAGTTTTGCAGCAACTCCACAAGCGACAGCGATTCTTTGTTGTATAGGGCATCTTTCAAAAAGTCGGAAACATCAATACCGGGGTATTGATTTAGCCAGTTAATGACCGTGTCGTCAGCTGTGCCGATGGATGTTTTACCAAACTCATGCCAAAGCTCTTTCATAACTCTTGCCAGAGTCAGTTTATGATCGGATTGCAAACGCAACATGAGATCGAGACTAAGTGCTATTAAAGCCCCTTTGGCGTAGTAGCTGACAATACTGTTCGGCGCATTCTCGTTCTGCTGATAAAACTTAGTCCAGGCCAGCAAGCTCGACTCTGTCACGCTTTGTTGGTATTGCCCGGCACCACGCTCAACTCGCGACAGAGTGTCACCCAAAAGCTTTAAATAACGTTTTTCGTCGATAATGCCGCTAGTGTGCAAAAGGTAGTCGTCAAAGTAGGATGTCATACCTTCGTAGAACCAGAGTTGCTCAGTGTACGACTCTTTATCCAACTGATAAGGAAGAAAAGCCTGTGGCTTCAGAGTTTTAATATTCCAGCTGTGAAAGTATTCGTGGCAACACAGACTTAAAAAGGTCTGATAGTTGTCATTCATTTCGTATTGATGAGCGCTGATTAAATCTTTACGGCTGCAAAGCAATGCGGTTGAATTTCTATGCTCCAGTCCGCCAAAACCACTTCCTACCACCATGGTCAGGAAGGTATAAGACTGAAAAGGTGCTTCCTCAAATAAGCTAATTTGAGTTTCGCAAATTTTGGCTAAATCCGCCGTTATACGCGAGGTATCAGCATAATGGCGGCCGCTTAAGACCAGAGAGTGCTTAATGCCGTGAGCAATAAACTCTTCGATGGTTAAGTCACCAATTAAAAAAGGATAGTCAATTAACGCATCATAATCATCGGCCCGGAAGCATCCCCAGGAATGTGCTTGCCCATTTTTCCGGGGCATCCCGGTTGCGACCTTCCACTGTGGAGCTTCTGGCGGCGCATGCAAATGTAGCTCGCAGGGAAGGTCGGTTTGTCCCTCAACAGCAAGGCACAGACTGGTATTATTAAAGAAGCCCTGAAACTGATCCAGATAAGCCGAACGAACCGATAAGTCCCAGGCGTATACCTGATAGTGCACAGTAACAGGATGCTTCGAACGAGCCAGTTGCCAGCGGTTCTTACTTATTTGTTTAACCGCCAGAGAATGGCCGTTACTCTCGGCGTGCAAGCCAATAATGTGCTTACTAAAATCCCGTATTAAATAACTGCCCGGAATCCAGTTTGGTAACCAGAGTTCCTGCTCATCATTGGTTTGTTCAATAGTGAGAGTGACATTAAATAAATGCCCATGTAAATCGATGGGTGTTATATCGTAAGCGATCAAGAGACTCTCCTTTGCTTGACACAGCCTGACAACTAGCGATCATAGTAACATATTGATTCATCGCAAAGAGACCCCTATGCCAAGCAAAATTTCGCAGCTCGTTACAGGTCAGAAAATAGAAGTTCAGCTGTCCAGTTCGAACGTTCCTGCTCGGTTTTATTCAGAGTTTATTGGCGCGGTTAACGAGCGCTGGGTTATCGTTAATATGCCTGACGCACGTAAATACAATGACATGCGTGATCTTTTGCAGGAAAAAACCCCGGTCATTGTCCGCTTTGTTCTGGAAAACGAAAGTGGTGAAATTTGCGCGTTTCGCAGTGAAATAAGCTATGTCATCTCGCACCCAACAAAAATGCTCTTTATCATGTGGCCAAATCAGATTGAGCACCGGGTTATTAGAAAAGGGCGCCGGTTCGACGCCTTTCTGCCCGCTTCAGTTTCAGGGCAGTCAATAAAAGGTGAAGAGAAAACTTTCAGGGGACACGTGCTGGATGTATCTGAGAGCGGATGTCGTCTTAAGCATGAAAAGCCCGAAGGGAAAATAGACGAGCTTTGGGAAAATGGCAGCAAAATTGTTCTTAAAATAGAACAGAAAAATAACGGCGACTTAACTCTTAAAGCTATAGTCCGGCAAGTAAAGCAAGTGGATGACCAGCTTGAGTTAGGTGTCCAGTTTATGGGGAACCAGAAGGACGAGGTTAACTCTCTTTTCTCCGGAAGCCTGGTGGATATTGACGAGTTATCGCGTTTAGAGTCCTCAACATAATGGAAAAACCGATAAAAACGCAGTGGCAATTATTGATGGATAACCGTAACCGGTTCTTCTGGTTGCTGCAGGCGGGAGGCTGGATAGGTTATGCGTTAGTGAACTACATAGGGTCACTAATGCATGAAATGCGGGATATCTACACCCTCATTATTATTTTGGGGGCGTATGCCGGCTTTTTGAGTACCATTCCGCTCCGCTATTTGTACCGGCGTATATGGGAATTTCCCCCGGCGCTTATGGTTTTAATTGCCATTGTGGTTTCCTATGTTACCGCCGTGGCCTGGGCCATTGTTGATAACGCAACTTACTGGGAAATTTATAAATTTGGGTTTCGCCCGGACAGTCCTTTTTTCTATTTGAAAAACAGTTTGGCCAAGTTTTACATCATTCTTAGCTGGAGCGGGCTTTATTTTGGTATTAAGTATTATCAGATGCTGCAGGAGGAGAAGCAAAAAGCGTTACTGGCTTCATCTATGGCGCATCAGGCGCAGTTGAAAATGCTGCGATATCAGCTCAATCCGCACTTTTTGTTTAATACCTTAAACGCAATTTCTACGCTTATTTTGCTAAAAGAGAATGAGAAAGCGAATTTAATGGTGAATAAGCTAAGCCACTTCCTGCGTTTTTCGTTAGATAATGAACCGATTAAAAAAGTGACTTTGGAAAAAGAAGTGGATGCGCTGCTTTTGTATCTGGATATCGAAAAAGTACGTTTTGACGAGCAGCTTGAAATTGATATTCATTTGTCAGATGAAACTAAGAATGCTCTGGTTCCTAGCTTAATCTGCCAGCCTTTAATCGAGAACTCAATTAAGTACGCCATTTCAAATGTAGAAGGGGTGGGGAAAATCAGAGTTCGTTCCTGGTCAGAAAAAGAGAACCTTATTCTGGAGGTGTGTGATAATGGGCCGAAAATAGAAACCGATCCGGAAAAGCTATTCCGCAAAGACGGTGTCGGGCTTAATAACACTCGCCAAAGGCTTAAATCCTTATATGGCAAGCAGTATCGCTTTGAAATGCTAAAGGGTGCTGAGAGCGGTCTTTGTGTTCGTATTACCATTCCGATGGAAATGTTGGAGAGTCAAAGATGAATCGATTGAAAACCCTGGTTATTGACGATGAGCCCCTCGCCAGAAAGGGGTTGGCTATTCGTTTACAGGCGTTTGAGCAACTGCAGTTAATGCCCGAGTGCAAAAGCAGCAGGGAAGCCGTCGATATCATTATCGAAAATAAACCTGATCTGATTTTTCTCGATATACAAATGCCCGGGCTTAATGGCTTTGAAGTATTAAAAGCTGTGCAGGAGAAGGGACATGAGTTGCCAGTCGTTGTTTTTGTAACAGCTTATGACACCTACGCTATCAAAGCCTTTGAAGTCAGGGCGTTAGATTATTTGTTGAAGCCCGTTGATGACGACCGCTTGGCTGAATGCGTTAACCGAGTTATAAGCGAGCATCAGACGGTTAACGACGAGCACCAGGAAAAACTGATCAGTTTAGTTGCGGAGGTAACCGGGCAAGATACGCATACTCTATTACAGAAGCTGGCTTCAGGCGAAAGTATTACCGCAGACCAATATCCGGAATATATCGCTATAAAGGACAGCGGTGAGATAACCCGGGTTGCCGTCAAAGACATTAAGTGGATTGATGCCGCTGGAGATTACATGTGTATACATGCCGGTGACGATACCCACATTCTGCGACGCACAATGAAAGAACTGGAGCAGGACTTAAACCCTAAGCTGTTTCAGCGGGTTCATCGTTCCGCCATTGTTAACATTAAACAGGTTGAAAAGCTCTGTAACCAACAAAATGGCGAATATCATTTACAATTAAAAAATGGTCAAAAACTGAAAGTAAGTCGTAGTTATAAAGACCGTATTAAACAACTTATTCTGAGCTAATCATGTATCGACTGCTGGCAGTAATAACCTTTTTAATCCTGATAGCAGGGTGTACGGCGAACCTTGGCTACAAGTTTGCTGACACTCTGGTTGAGTGGAAAGTAAAGGATTACGTTGACTTAACCGGTGAGCAGGAAGAGCTGCTAGCAGAGAAAGTTGATGAAATGCATCTTTGGCATGCACAAACTCAGCTCCCGTTGTACAGAGATGAACTGAAAAACCTGAGAGATAAGGTCGATAAGCAGACGCTGAGCAAAAACGATATCAGCAAATTTGAAGATAAGCTCTGGACGTTCTGGGATAATGTTTTAGTACGAACAGAAGCCGAAGCGGGCTTATTAGCGACTCTTTCACTCAAACAACGGCAACAACTTATCCGTCGATTAGAAGAAGCGCAGGAAGAGCGTTATCAGCGCTTTCAGGACGACCAGGAAGAGAACCCGATACTAAGAAGGCTGGACCGCATTTCGGAAGTGGAAGAGGACTTAGAAGATATTATCGGTTCTCTGACTAAAGAGCAGGATAAGTTATTACGCAGCTGGGTGGCTGATTCTCCTGAATTACGTGAGCAATGGTTAAGCTATCGCTCAAATTGGTTAGGTGAATTTGAGAAAGCGTTGCTGAAGCAACCTGTAGATGAAAATCAATTATCAGCATTGATTCTTGACCCACAACAATTAAGAAGCGAAGAGCTTCAGCAAAAAGCGGATAAAAATAGCCAGCTTCGTAAAGAGTTCTTGTGGGATATATATCAGAGCCTGACTGGGGAACAACGTAAAAAAGTGATAGAAAAGGCCGATGAATACATCGACCTTCTTGATTCTTTAATTAATGATTTTAACGATTAACGAACTTCTATCATCTTACAGGTATTACTTGAGCCCACGGTTTCCATTACATCGCCGTGGGTTAGTATGATTAAATCACCGGCTTTTATGTGTCCACTTTTTTTCACTACCTCAATAGCTTCAGTTATCGGATTACTGACACTAGTAGAATCGAAATCTATAGGGTAAACACCACGGTATAAAGCTGATTTGTCGCGACTTTGCGGATGGCGGGATAATGCAAATATCGGTAAATGGGAAGTAATTCTCGACATAAGCTTGGCAGTAAAACCGGATTCAGTTAACGCTATAATGGCCTTGACCCCATTCAAGTGGGTGGCTGCGTACATGGCAGACATGGCTGTCGCCTCGGTAATGCTGGAAAACATTTCTTCCAGATCCTGGTGGCGTAACTGAGCGGTTGGATGTGTTTCTGCACCCAGGCAAATTTCAGCCATGGCTTTTACGGTTGCTACCGGATGTTTACCGGCAGCCGTCTCAGCCGACAGCATTACGGCATCTGTACCATCCAATACGGCGTTGGCAACATCCATCACTTCGGCGCGGGTTGGCATTGGGTTTTCAATCATCGACTCCATCATTTGAGTCGCGGTAATAACCACACGGTTTAGTTGGCGTGCACGCGAAATAATTTGTTTTTGCTTACCCACCAATTGCGCATCACCAATTTCAACGCCTAAATCGCCACGGGCAACCATAACGGCATCGGATGCTCTGATAATGTCATCTAATGCATGTTCGCTGGCAACGGCTTCTGCGCGTTCAATTTTAGCGCATAATACGCCTTGTCCACCAGCTTCGCGGAGCAAGTGCCGAGCCTGGTTAATATCATCGCCAGAGCGAGGGAATGAAACCGCAAGGTAATCTACATTGATTTCTGCTGCGAGCTTAATATCGGCTAAATCTTTTTCCGTTAATGCGGCAGCTGACAAACCACCACCCTGACGGTTAATACCTTTATTATTAGAAAGCACGCCGCCAACGGTGACTTCTGTTTTAACCTGGCTACCATCAATTTCTTCAACTTTTAACTGGATACGACCATCATCCAGTAAGAGAAGATCGCCGGGACTGACATCTGTTGGCAGGTCTTTATAGTCGAGGCCAACACGTTCCTGATTGCCGCTGTCTTTTCCAAGCGCAGCGTCTAAAATGAACTTATCACCGACAGCCAACGTAATTTGTTTTTGTTGAAAGCGCGCAACTCGAATTTTTGGTCCCTGCAAGTCGCCTAAAATGGCAATATGGGCGTTTAATTCCCGGGCAATTTTTCTGACCATGGAAGCGCGCTGCTTGTGATCGTCACCATTGCCGTGAGAAAAGTTTAAACGAACAACATTGGCACCCGCTTTTATTAACTCTCTGAGTGTTTCCTCAGAGTCAGTGGCAGGCCCGAGAGTAGTTACAATTTTGGTACGACGAAGCATGCAAAACCTCAGCAAATTTACCCATGAATTTAAGCTTAAGTTTAGCACATGGACTGTTACAGTAGTACGAAATTTAATTGAAAGATAAAGGAGTTAAGCAAATATGAGTGAACACGACTGGAGTAACAGAAATGAACAGGAGTGGCGCGAAATATTAGGCGATGAAGCTTATTATGTACTGAGAGAAAAGGGCACTGAACGGCCGTTTTCCGGAAAGTATTTAAGCTGTGATAAAGACGGCGTTTACCATTGTGCCGGTTGCGGTCAGAAACTTTTTGAAGCAGGACATCAATTTGATGCACATTGCGGCTGGCCAAGTTTTGATGAAGCCATAAAAGGCTCAATTGACTATGTAAAAGATTCAAGCCATGGCATGACTCGTACTGAAATACTCTGCAGTCAATGTGGTGGGCATTTGGGCCACGTATTTGACGATGGCCCAACAGAAACTGGACAACGCTATTGCGTTAACTCACTAGCGATGCGTCACGAAGACGATGAGTAGTAACCGCGGAATTTACCCTCTTCAATTTTATCGACAATCGCTTCAGCGCGATCATCCCAGTCGTCGTATTGGTCTTCGCTGGCATTAACAATTGATTTCATACTGTTTTTATCCAGGTTTTTCTGGCCGAACTGCCAGGCAACCTGGGACCAGACATAAGCTTCAGGGCCATTGCCTTCTTTTAAATACATAGAAACTAGAGTTGAAGGTATTTCAGGATTTACTTTGTCATCGGGACGATACAGCCGGAGCGCGCTGTAAAGAAGCTCAAAGGTTTTTTCCGAGTCTTTCTTGGTATAATAGGTGGCTAACGCTAGTTTAAGTTCAGGCGTTTCCATTTGTTTGCTGCCCTCTAGTGCGAGAAGCTTATCCAGTGCTTCATGGTCGCTTCGGTTGGCCCAATGCCAGTATAGCCATAGAGGGTGTTCGGAATCGGCGGTCTCGTCAGCCAGCTTCTCTATATTTTTTCGTGAGTTAATAAAGGCCTCTAAACGATCCGACTGCTTCTGTTTTGATTTTGTCATTTCAAGTGTTGCAGCCAGCTCGATACATTTTGAGTACTTTTCCAGATCCCGCATGACGAAATACTGGTTTTCGCTCGTATCGTTTAGACTACGTTCATAACGACTGTAAATAAATTCGCTACGTTCTACGTTGCACCAGTTATCGGTATTTAAATCGCTACAAATACCAGGAGTAGACTCGCAGATTTTACTGACTGACGGCTTTCCTTCCATACATCCGGTTAAAGCGAGAGCAGCACTTGTAATAACAATTTTTTTTAGCATAGATATCAACATTTTTTTTGTGAAACACAATTGTTCCGTAAAATTGGCTTCATGCCAAGCTTTTCAGTACAATATCGCGGTTTTTAAGCGTAGCACTTTATAAGCTCACAGACATTACCATAGAGGACAGGGCTCACTATGAACTCTAACCAGCAAGATCCAACCTTATCAAGTTGGCAGGAACGTCAGGAATTCGCCGAGCAAATGCAACCTTTGCTTGGGAAGTTGTACCGGAACTTCGGTGTTGAAATTTTGGTTTATGGCCGTTCATTACTGAACGTATCGACCATTAATATTATTAAGGCACACCGTCTTATTCTTCGCCACGAAGGGCAGAAAGTTCGTTTACGCGAAAGCTTTCCGTTCTTGCAGGCTATGGCAGAGCTGAAACTGTCCCCGGCACGCGTTGATTTGGGCAAACTGGCCTATGGCTACTTGTTTGGAGATAAAGCTGATGGTTTGTCGGTTACAGATTACGTCAAACGTGAGTTAGCGGACATCATTGATTCAGAAGATAATATCGAACCTCGCGACGTGGTTTTATATGGTTTTGGACGGATAGGGCGCTTATTGGCTCGTCAGTTAATTGAACGTAATGGTGGCAACAATAAAATGCGCTTACGTGCCATTGTTGTTCGTGGCGGTCGCGATGGTGATTTAGAAAAGCGGGCAAGTTTACTGCGTCGTGACTCAATCCATGGTTTATTCAATGGTTCAATAACCGTTGATCACGATAGCCAGAGCATAAAAGCTAACGGTACCAGTATTAAAGTGATTTACTCTAATGGACCGGACCAAGTGGATTATACCCAGTACGGTATTAATAACGCGATTGTTATCGATAATACCGGTATCTGGAAAGATGAAGATGGCCTGGGTCTGCACCTGAAATCAAAAGGTGTTGATAAAGTGCTTCTGACGGCCCCGTCAAAAGGTGATATCAAGAATATCGTGTTTGGCGTGAACGATAAAATGATCGAAGACAGTGATAAAATTGTTTCTGCAGCAAGCTGCACAACCAATGCAATTACTCCTGTGCTCAAAGCAATAAATGACGAGTTTGGTATTCGTAATGGTCACGTAGAAACGGTTCACTCGTACACTAACGATCAGAACCTGATTGATAACTATCATACTGCAGAACGTCGCGGTCGCTCAGCGCCTCTGAACATGGTTATTACCTCTACCGGAGCGGCTAAAGCCGTTGCTAAAGCGCTTCCTGAAATGGCGGGTAAACTGACAGGTAATGCCATTCGCGTACCGACCCCGAATGTGTCAATGGCAATAATGAATCTGAACTTTGAAAAGTCGACAAGTCGCGATGAATTAAACGATTATCTGCGTCAGGTTTCTTTGCATTCAGAATTGGCTAACCAAATTGATTACACTGCTTCGACTGAAATCGTTTCTTCAGACTTAGTGGGTTCACGTCATGCTGGTGTAGTTGACTCTCAGGCAACAATAGTTGAAGACGACAGAGCCGTGCTGTACGTTTGGTATGATAACGAATTTGGTTATAGTTGCCAGGTTATTCGTGTGGCTGAAGCTATGGCCGGACTTAAGGTTCCTAATTTACCAAAATAATTGAAAAGCGCCTGCGGGCGCTTTTTTTCTACTCACTTTCTCAGAAACAACACATAAAGGTGAAGTATGCATATCACTGCAAACTTTGACAGTGGCAATATTCAAGTTATCAGCTCAGACAATGCCGATAACATTCGTTTAGCTATCAAAAAAGATCATCAATCTGATTTTTACCAATGGTTCCATTTTAAGCTGTTTGCTGAAGCCGGCGAAGAGCACGTGATGACCATTGAAAACGCTTCTGACTCTGCGTATCCGGATGGTTGGAAAGAATACCAGGCACTCGCCTCATATGATCGTGAAACCTGGTTCCGGGTTCCGACCGAGTACAATGGCAAAGAGCTGACTATTCGTCATACACCAGAGCAAGAAAGCGTCTATTATGCGTATTTCATTCCTTATTCTTACGAGCGTCATCAAGACCTGATTCAATCAGCTCAACAGTCAATTGATTGTTATCACGAGCTATTAGGAGAAACGATAGACGGCCGCGAATTAAACTTATTGGTTATAGGTGAACCCGCTGAGCACAAAAATACCATTTGGGTAACTGCACGCCAGCATCCTGGTGAGTCAATGGCTGAGTGGTTTATGGAAGGCTTAATTACACGTTTACTAGACGACGAAGATGGCGTGGCCCGTAAGTTGTTAGACGAGAACGTTTTCTACGTCGTACCAAACATGAACCCAGATGGTAGCGTTCGTGGGCATCTTAGGACTAACGCTGTTGGTACTAACCTGAACCGCGAATGGGCGGAACCAAGCCTGGAAAAAAGCCCGGAAGTTTTTTATGTGCTAAAACGCATGCAGGAAACCGGTGTTGATATGTTTCTTGATGTGCACGGTGATGAAGCTTTGCCTTATAACTTTGTCGCAGGCTGTGAAGGTATTCCTTCATATGACGAGCGCCATAAAGACTTAGAAGACACTTTCAAGTCAGCCTTTTTAGCAGCAACTCCAGAGTTCCAGACGAAGTATGGTTATGAGCTGGATGAGCCGGGTAAAGCGAATATGACAGTCGCAAACTCAGCGGTGGGTGAGCGCTTCAAGTGTTTATCTTATACGTTGGAAATGCCGTTTAAAGACAATGCAGACTTACCTGACGAAGATTTCGGCTGGTCAGTAGCTCGTTGTCAGCGTTTAGGAGAAGATGTTTTAACCGCAATATTGGCAGTCTCACCAAAATTGCGTTAAAACTAGAGTTGGATCACAAAATAATAACAACAAAAGGGGGTCTTCCTTGGAAGCGCTCAACAATTTTTTGCTTTGGATTGACGGGTTTTTAGGCTCTGCAGCCTATTTCCCGTTTCTTTTGCTCGGTGTGGGATTATTTTTCTCACTGTATCTTGGTTTTCCTCAGGTACGCTATTTCAGACATGCCTGGAGAGTACTGGCCGGCAAATTCGATAAAAAAGACTCACAAGGTGATACCAGTCACTTCCAGGCCTTATCGACCGCGTTATCAGGTACTGTAGGTACCGGTAATATTGGTGGTGTTGCACTTGCGATATTCCTGGGTGGCCCGGCGGCTATTTTCTGGATGTGGATGACGGCATTCCTCGGTATGACCACGAAGTTTGTCGAAGTGACCTTGTCACATAAATACCGTGTAAAAACCGAAGATGGCACTATGGCTGGCGGACCAATGTACTACATGGATCGCCGCCTTAATATGAAATGGTTAGCGGTTATCTTTGCCATTGCGACTATTGTTAGTTCCTTTGGCACCGGAAATATGCCGCAAATTAATAACATTGCGCAGTCAATGGAACAGACTTTCTCAATTGATCCGGTCTGGACAGGGGCTATCCTCTCTATTTTACTGGCAATGGTCATTATTGGTGGCATCAAGCGAATAGCAGCGGTTACCTCGAAAATTGTTCCTATTATGGGAATTGTTTATGTCATTGGTTCTTTGAGCGTTATTTTCTTCAATATCGATAATATAGGCTCATCTTTCGTTTCTATTTTCACTGACGCTTTCACCGGTTCAGCGGCGGCAGGCGGCTTCCTTGGCGCCAGCTTCGCCTATGCCTTTAACCGTGGTGTAAACCGTGGCTTATTCTCGAACGAAGCGGGCCAGGGTTCTGCTCCAATTGCACACGCATCAGCTAAAGCCAAAGATCCTGTTGCTGAAGGTTTGGTTTCAATTCTTGAGCCTTTCCTGGATACCATCCTAATCTGTACCTTAACCGGTCTGGTTATTCTGTCTTCCGGAGTTTGGACTGAGAAGTTTGAAAATAACTTTGCCAGAAGCGATCTGGACTTCGTTGTTGGTGAGTACAATGACGTTGACAAAGAAGATCGCCAGGAGCTTTACAGATACCTGAACGACTACGACGACACTGAAATCAAACGCTATTCGGGTACGCTGAATGTTGTTGATGGTAAGGCGCAGACTGATGGTGAAATCACTATTTTGCATGCGCGCTCGGTTGCTGAAGACGTGCGTTTCATTATTGCCGGAGAAGATGCTTACAATGGTCAGGTGAAAATTGAAAATGGCAACTTGATTAAAGAAGACATTGAAGTTGTCGGCAAATCACTAGTGCATTCCGCAGCTCTAACCTCACTGGCTTTTGCTAATGGGTATTTCGGAGACTATGGGCAGTACATTATTCCTATTACCTTATTGATGTTTGCCTTTTCAACGGCTATTGCCTGGTCTTATTACGGTGACAGGGCGGTTGTTTATCTGGTCGGCCAAAAGGGTGTTATGCCTTACCGTATACTTTATGTCGCAGGCTTTTTCTGGGCGTCATTTGCAGATACCACCTTAGTTTGGACAGCTTCTGCTGTCGCTATTGTCTTAATGACATTACCTAACTTACTGGGTATGATTTTGCTGCATCGGGAAATGAAATCAACGGTTAAGTCTTATTGGAAAGACTTTGGCGACGCCGACAAGAAAAAGTAATAGAATAAGCATCAATTAAAGCAAAACGGTCAACTTAAAGTTGGCCGTTTTATTTTTTATTCCCTCGCAATGCTTGAAATTGAGAGCAAAAGCCTTATATTGCAAGGACTACATAAGAGATAGGTAGTTTATGGCGTTAACACAATGTCCTTCGTGTAATAAGCGAATTTCAAGCAAAGTAAAAGAGTGCCCGCATTGCCAGTTTGTTCTGGCTGGTCAGTCTAAAGATGATATAGAGCGTGAAGCCATACGGATAAAGCAGGAAAAATCCGATAAGCTGGTTTCCCGTTCAATGCTCGCCTTACTGATATCGATTGCCGCTTTTACTTATTTATTCCTTCAGCAACCCATGCCAAAAACTTGGCAATACAGCGTTGCCGTTGGCTTAATGGTCGGGGGATTAGTTTGGTTTATAATCAACCGCGTGCAGCTTGTCTTTTTAAAAAAGAAAAAGCGGTAAACTATGCAATTCGACGACTTAATTAAAAGTATGAATCAGGACATTTACGAGCGTCTGGTTCAGGCGGTTGAAACCGGTAAATGGCCAGATGGTAATCGTTTAACTGATGAGCAACGTGAAAACTCTATTCAATTGGTTATGGCTTACCAGGCTAGATACGCCAGCACAGAGGAAGCTTTTACTATTGGTGCTAACGGCGAAATAATTACGAAAACCAAACGGCAATTAAAAGAGGAGTTCAAAACTGACTCTGGCGAACAAATTGCTCGTTTCAAACTCGACCAACAAGAAGGCGAATTATGAGCTCTCAGCTGTATTCTGACTTATTAGCCCAAAGCCGGGCCTTAACAGAAGGTGAGCCCGATTTAATTGCAAATCTTGCGAATATCTCTGCGCTACTCTATGAGCACATTGAAGACATTAACTGGCTAGGTTTCTACCTTACCCGTTCCGATAACGAGTTGGTGTTAGGTCCTTTTCAGGGCCGCGTCGCTTGTGTTCGTATTCCTTTTGGCAAGGGCGTTTGCGGCGTTGCTGCAGAAACCCAAACCTGCCAGAGAGTTGAAGATGTTCACCAATTTGCCGGGCATATAGCTTGTGACTCAGCATCAAACAGTGAAGTTGTTGCACCTATAGTCGTTAATGGTAAAACCGTCGCGGTACTGGATGTCGATAGCCCGTCGGTGGGGCGCTTTAGTGAAGAAGACGCAAAAGCCATTCAGGCTATTGCTGACTACTGCCAAACTCTGAATTGGCAAGGGTTGCAGTCATAATATGTTTGTTGAATTCGATATTCACAGTTATTTAGTAACCAAACAAGATGTTATTTTCTTTGAAGAGCATGAAGAAGAAGCCGCTGATAAAATAAATGAAATGCTGCATCTTATTAATGCATTACGAGAGGATGACGATACAACAGAGCAGCTTGAAGAAATGGTTCGCCGTACTTTGTACGACTGGATTGAAGAGCCTGCATTGCTAGATTTGTCATTTGATGAAATGGACGACTATGTTCGAAACTTAATGAAAGTTGTCCGCGAACAGGAAGAAGAATGGAATGAGTGAACCTGAAAAGCTGACGAAAAGTAAAGATGTCATTGCCTATTTAGCCGAACAGTTTCCAGACTGTTTTACTATTAAAGGCGATGCCAAACCTTTAAAAATTGGTATTTTTGAGGATTTGGCGAAACGCCTTGAGGACGATGACAAAGTAAGTAAAACACGTTTAAGAACGGCTCTGCGTCATTACACCAATAGCTGGCGGTATCTATACAGCGTTAAAACGGGTGCTCAGCGAGTGAATTTAGACGGCGAGCAGGTAGAAGCTGTAACAGAAGAACATCAGCAGCATGCACAAGAGACTTTAAAAGAATCTAAAGCTAAAGTTGCAGAGAAAAACAAAGCAACCAACAAGGCTGCAGCTAAAAAAGCTCCGGCTAAAGATAAACCTGAAAATACAGCAAAAGCTAAACCGAAAACCGCAAAAAAACCGGCCAAACCAAAAGTTAAATTGGCTGATGTGGAACTCAACAAGCTTTCTGTTGGTCAACAGGTTCAGGTAAAAGCGGGGAACACCCCCATGTCAGCAACAGTTTTAGAGCTGGACAAGGACGACGTTCAAGTTCAGTTGCAAAACGGTTTAATTATGAAAGTAAAAGCAGATAAGATTTTTCTGCGCGCTTAGGAGTAGTCAATGAAACACTGGGCTGTAAAGAAATGTGCATTGGCACTGATGTGTGTTGTTCCTGTTGCGGTTGCCATACCGCCAGAGCACAAGATCAGTGAATTACCAGAGTTAGAGCAGGAAGCTCAGCATGATACAGCCAGTGAGCGTATTGCGTCCTATTTTACCCGTTATCATTTCAGTAGTTTGACGCTGGATAACGAGTTATCTGAGCAAATTCATGAGCGCTACTTTGACTTGCTGGATTACAGCAAAATGTTTCTTCTGAAAGAGGATATAGAAGCCGCCCAGGAGTATCGTCATTTGTTTGATGACATGCTGAAACGGGGGGAGCTTGATGTTGCTTACGACATTTATCAGAAAAGTCTTGAGCGACGTTTTCAGCGTTACGAGTATGCGCTGTCTATACTGGACGAAGACAAGCCCATGGATTTTTCGGTTGAGGGTGACAAGTACTACTACGATCGTGAAGATGCTGATTGGGCGGAATCCAAAGAAGAGTTGGATGAGCTTTGGCAAAACCGTGTTAAATACGATGCGCTTAATTTGAAACTGGCCGGTAAAGAGTGGCCAGAGATAGTTGAGACACTCGGCAAGCGTTATAACAGTGCATTAAATCGACTGACAAAATCGAAAAGCGAAGATGTTTTTCAAACCGTTATGAACGCGTTTGCCCGTTCAGTTGAGCCGCATACAAGTTACCTATCGCCTTCCAACTCAGAGCGCTTTCAGCAAAATATGAATCTCGAACTGGAAGGAATTGGCGCAGTACTTCAGTCAGAATACGATTACACAATAATTCGCAGTTTAGTCCCAGGCGGTCCTGCGGATAAAACCGATGAGCTTTCTCCAGAAGATAAGATCATAGCTGTAGGCCAAGGCTCCGGCGAGGATGAAGAGGAGTTTGTTGACATCATTGGCATGCGTCTGGACGATGTCGTTGAGTTAATTAAAGGACCCAAAGGAACAACCGTCCGTTTGCAGGTCTTAAAAGCCAGCCAAGGTGCCGGCGGCACTCCAAGTGAAGTTGAAATTGTCCGTGACAAGGTGAAACTGGAGGATCGTGCAGCAAAAGCCGAAGTCAAAGAGTTCGAAGAGGGGCCTTATAAAGGTCGTCGTCTTGGTGTTATCGAAATTCCTGGGTTCTACAATAACCTAACAGCTGATGTCAAAAAGCTGATTGAGGATTTAGAAAGCCAGAAAGTAGAAGGCTTAGTGATTGATTTGCGCGGTAATGGTGGCGGTGCTTTAACCGAAGCTATTGGTTTGAGCGGACTATTTATTGATAAAGGCCCAGTAGTTCAGGTGAGTGACGGGCGCGGGCGTGTCGATGTCAGTGAAGACAAAGACGGTAAAACCTACTATGACGGACCATTGTTCGTTATGGTTGACCGTTACAGTGCTTCAGCGTCTGAAATTTTTGCCGCGGCCATGCAGGATTATGAACGTGCCTTAATAATAGGTGAAAATACCTTTGGGAAAGGTACTGTGCAACAACATCGAGGACTTGCCCGGCGCTTCGATTTCTACGATAAGCCATTAGGCAGCGTTCAATATACCATTGCGAAATTCTACCGCATAGATGGTGGCAGTACACAGTTAAGAGGTGTTCAGCCAGACGTTGTTTTCCCTTCGTTTGTTGAAGCTTCAGACTGGGGTGAAAGCAAAGAAGACAACGCGTTACCCTGGGATAAAATAGATAAGGCGAGTTATAGTCCCGTTGGTGAAATTAACAGTGCTGAAGTGAAAGATTTGCAACAGCAGTTAAATCAGAGAATTGAAGATGACCCAGAATTTTCTTACATATTTGAAGAAATAGAACGTTATAGAGAAGAGAAAGATAAAACGTGGGTCAGCTTGGTGTTAACTGAGCGCGAAAAGAAACAAGAGCAGCAAAAAGCCAAGCAACTTGAGCGAGTTAACGAACGCCTGAAACGTGCGGGAAAAGAGCCAATCGAGAACGTTGAAGACGCTCCCGATGAGTTTACCGAGGTAGATCCCTTCCTCGATCAAGCCGCTTTGGTTGCATTTGATTTCATTGATAAAAATCAACTTGCCTCGAATTAAATTGACCGTTTAAAAATACCGCCTTTACGGCGGTATTTTTTTGTGCGCTTGTCATAGACCCCAGTTTTGTGGTCATATAGCGCGTTACTGAACACAAACGATTAATAATAATGACAACAAATAATCAGGCGATATCAAGCCGATGGTCAAGTCGGTTAAGTTTTATACTGGCCTCTTCAGCAGCAGCTGTTGGTTTAGGCAATATTTGGAAGTTTCCCTACGTGATGGGCGAGAACGGAGGCGGTGCCTTTGTTCTGGTGTACCTGCTTTGTATTTTAGCCATTGGCATTCCAATTATGATGGCCGAGGTGATTATTGGTCGCCGTGGCCGACACTCACCAGGCTATGCAGCCAAATCGGTCGCATTAGAGTCCGGTAAGCATCCCGCATGGCAAGTTGCAGGTTGGCTGGGAATGTTGACCGGTTATCTGGTGTTAAGTTTCTATGCGGTTATAGCCGGTTGGGCGCTGGCTTATGTCTTTAAAGCCGCGCAAGGAGTGTTTACCAAAGCTTCTGCCGAGGACATAGGTAAAACTTTTGACGCACTGCAGGCGTCACCCGGAGAATTGATGATCTGGCACAGCTTGGTTGTTATCGCTACCATTCTAGTGGTTGGCAACGGGGTTAAAAATGGTCTGGAAAGGTCAGTACGCTTCTTACTTCCCTGCATGATTGTGTTGCTGGTTTGCATTGCTGTTTATTCTGGCAGCATCGGTGATTTTTCCTCGGCTGTTAGCTTTATGTTTGAACCTGATTTCAGCAAGTTGACAGTTAACGGCGTAATGGTCGCGCTAGGCCACTCTTTTTTCACTCTGGGGCTAGCTTCTGGCGTTGTGATTATGTACGGCGCTTACTTACCGCGAGAAACCTCTATAGTACAAACCAGTGTCTGGATTGCTGTTATTGATACTTTTGTCGCGCTGTTAGCGGGACTGGCAATATTTCCTCTGGTGTTCGGTTATGGTTTAACGCCAAGTGAAGGCCCGGGTCTTATCTTTACTACCTTGCCTTTAGCTTTCAGTGAAATGCCTGCCGGAGGCTTTGTTGGAACCGTATTCTTCATTATGCTGGTTATTGCGGCGTTTACTTCCGCTATCGCCATGATTGAATCATCGGTTGCCTTTGTTTCAGAAAAATTTTCCTTAAGCCGTTGGCCGGCAACCTTAGTTTCTGGCGGAGTGCTATGGCTTCTGGGACAGTTGACTATCCATTCGTTTGCTGGCTCCGGCTGGGCTCAGTTAGACTCCGAGTGGTTAGGTAAGCCAATTGAATCACTCTTTGATATTATTGACGTTTTAACGTCGAGCTTACTGCTCCCGCTAGGCGGCCTTCTGCTCGCGCTATTAGCGGGCTGGGTAATGCGTTCGGAGTTCACGAAAGACGAACTGGATACAAAAAAGGGCATTTTCGATGTCTGGCTACTGTGCGTTAAATATATTTCTCCAGTCGCTATCATTATTATTTTTTTACAGCTGATCGGCTTTATAAAACTTTAGGTTGAATAATTAATGAGTCATAAAACAAAAGCACCCAGTTTATTACAGGCGCTGATTCCTTTACTTGCGCTAATCGGAATGTTGTCCTCGTCGGTTTATTTATTTGGCGAAGACTCTTCTTATGGACCCAATCAGATAGCCTTGTTAGTGGCGGCCGGTATTGCTGTCATCATAGGTTTTAAAAACGGCTTTAGCTGGCAACAAATAGAAGAGGGCATAACCGAGGGGATTTCTGTAGCCCTGGGCGCAATGTTAATCATTCTTGCTGTCGGTTCGTTAATTGGTACCTGGTTGTTGTCAGGTACCGTTCCAACATTAATTTACTTTGGTCTGGAACTGCTAAACCCAAGCTTATTCTATGCGGCAAGTTGTATTATTTGTGGTGTAGTAGCGCTATCTATCGGAAGTTCCTGGACAACCGCAGCGACCATTGGTGTAGCATTAATGGGAGTAGCTTCCGGTATGGGCTTAGAGCCAGGTATCGCTGCTGGTGCAATAGTTTCGGGAGCGTACTTTGGTGATAAAATGTCACCTTTGTCTGATACCACCAACTTGGCACCAGCGGTCGCAGGAACAGAACTGTTCGCTCACATCCGTTATATGGGGTATACCGCAGGACCTGCTTTTGCTATCTCGATAGCCTTGTTCTTAATTCTTGGTCTTAACACCGATACCAACGTTAGTTTACAGCGTCTGGAACTGATGCAGGAGCAACTAAGCGCAACCTTTAACGTTGGCTGGGAAATGCTGGTTCCTCTGGCGGTGTTGCTATACTTGGCAGCAACCCGCAAACCAGCGCTACCCACGGTATTTTTCGGAGCCTTGCTCGGTGGTGTGTGGGCGCTAATTTTCCAACCTGAAATGGTCAGTCAAATAGCCGGAGAACAGGGCTGGGTTGCTGCCTTAAAAGTAGTTTGGTTAGCCTTATCAGATGGCGTATCGGTGAGTACAGGGAGTGCCAATCTTGATTCATTGTTAAGCGGCGGTGGCATGTCGTCAATGTTAAATACCGTATGGCTCATTTTAAGTGCCATGACCTTTGGCGCCATTATGGAAAAAGTTGGCCTGCTGGAACGCTTTATCCGCGGCATGCTGAAGTCAGCTAAGAGTGTCGGTTCGCTGGTTACCGGGACCATTTTTACCTGTTTTGGTGCGAACGTACTAACCGCAGACCAATATATGGCAATTGTATTGCCAGGGCGCATGTTCAAAGAAGAATATGAGCGTCGCAATCTGGATCCCAGAGTGCTTTCCCGTACTCTGGAAGATAGTGGTACCATCACATCGGCTCTTATTCCCTGGAATACATGCGGAGCTTATATGTTTTCAGTACTTGCCGTAAGTCCGTTCGAATATGGTATTTATGCGTTCTTTAATTACCTGACACCGCTAATTGCCATAATTCTCGCTTATACCGGCTGGACTATCTTGTATTTGAACCCAAAAGACAAAACGGCTGAAGCCTAATTAGAGCGAATAGCCGTACGCAAGAGAGCGACTTAAGAGAACTAAATACAGAAGGAAGCTATGACACAATTACCAAAGGCTAAATATCGTAAAGATTATCAGGAACCTGAATTCACAATAACGGATGTCGATTTAACTTTTAATCTTCATCCAACAGAAACTCGGGTAACGAGCGTCTTAAAAGTTGTACGGCAAGGCGATCATACAAAGCCTTTGGTACTCGACGGGGAACAACTCACCTTACTGAGCTTAAAAGTCGATGGTGAAGACGTTGCTGAGGATTCATATGAATGCAATGAGCACAGCCTTTCACTTAATACTTCGCTCAAGGCGTTTACCCTTGAAATTGAAAATAGCGTTAACCCGACGGCTAATGAGGCGCTTGAAGGCCTGTACCTGGCTGAAAACACCTTCTGTACGCAGTGCGAAGCAGAAGGCTTCCGACGCATCACTTATTACCCCGATCGGCCTGATGTTCTGGCAAAATTTACAACCACAATTATTGCCGATAAAGCAGAGTTTCCATACTTATTATCAAATGGTAACCGCATAAAGCAGCTGGATCTTGATAACGGAAAGCATATGGCAACCTGGCAGGACCCGTTTCCTAAGCCTTGCTATCTGTTTGCTCTTGTCGCGGGTAATTTCGATGTATTACGTGACGAATTTACTACCCGGGAAGGGCGTACCGTTGATTTAGAGCTTTTTGTCGATAAAGGCAACCTGGACAGAGCTGATCATGCCATGTTATCGCTTAAGAATGCGATGAAGTGGGACGAGGAGCGTTTCGACCTGGTCTACGATCTGGATATTTATATGATTGTAGCCGTCGACTTCTTCAATATGGGCGCCATGGAAAACAAAGGCCTGAACGTTTTCAATGCGAAGTACGTTTTGGCTAATCCCGCGACGGCAACCGATCAGGACTTTCTTAACGTTGAATCCGTTATTGGTCACGAATATTTCCACAACTGGACTGGCAACCGCGTGACGTGCCGCGACTGGTTTCAACTGAGCTTAAAGGAAGGGCTGACTGTTTTCCGCGATCAGGAGTTCAGTTCAGATCTCGGCTCCAGAGCCGTCAACCGCATTCAGGACGTCCGCGTTATTCGCAGCCACCAGTTCGCTGAAGATGCCGGACCCATGGCGCATCCGATTCGACCGGATAAAGTTGTTCAAATGAATAACTTTTATACGGTTACGGTCTATAACAAAGGCGCCGAAGTTATTCGGATGATCCACACCTTATTGGGAGAATCCGGTTTTCAGAAAGGTATGAAGCTTTATTTTGAGCGTCACGATGGTAAGGCTGTAACCTGTGAAGATTTCGTTCAGGCTATGGAAGATGCAAACGGCGAAGACTTCAGTCGATTCCGTCATTGGTACTCGCAGGCAGGAACGCCGGTTGTTACAGCGGAGCAGTCTTACGATAAAGACGCGAAACAACTGACCTTGGTGCTCAAACAGGAAACAGCGTCTACTCCCGGACAAGAGCAAAAGGCACCTTTCCATATTCCGGTTAAATGGTCAGCCTATAGCGAGCAGGGCGCAGAACTGTCATTAAGTGATAATAATTTATTGCACTTAAAAGAGAATGAATCGACTTTTACCTTTGATAATGTTGTGGAGAAACCCATTTTATCTTTATTCGATAATTTCTCTGCGCCAGTTAAAGTAAAACGCACCATAAGCGATGACGAATTGCGGGTACTGCTGGCTCATAGCAAAGATGACTTTAGTCGTTGGGATGCGGCACAGTCGTTGTTTACCCGAATGATAGAAAAGGGAATTAATGATGATTCCGCTATCGAATTATCAGCACAAACGATTGATGCATGCAGGAACTTGCTTCAGGCCAATACAGATCCGGCACTAAAAGCTCTGGCCTTAACACTGCCTTCAGCCTCAACGATTGCTGATAATTATGAAACCATTCCGGTAGAAGCAATTAATACCCAGTTGAAGTCACTAAAAACACAACTGGCAGTTGCGCTCGAGAATGATTTCAGCCAGCTTCTGAGTGCCTGTAAGTCAGAAAAAGCCTACCAGTTAGTGGGTGATGAAATAGCCAAACGGCAACTGAAACAGGTTTGTTTAAGCTACTTAGCCGAATTAGGCGACGCAGCGACCGATAAGTTGACAGAACAGTTTGACCAGGCCGATAACCTGACTGATCAACTGGGTGCAATGCAGGCCGGAGTGTGGGCTAATCATTCTGCAGCCGAGTCTTTACTTAATAAGTTTGAGCAGCAATGGCGTGGCGAAAAACTGGTAATGGACAAGTGGTTCAGCACTCAGGCTCTTGCTAATAACGAAGCTACGGTGGAGCGCGTTAAAGATTTAATGACGCACCCCGATTTCTCGTTAAAAAATCCAAACCGGGTGTATTCACTGCTTGCCGCGTTCACTCAGAATCAAGCTCAGTTTCATAAAGCTGACGGGGCAGGGTATGAACTGATAGGCTCAGTCATTCAACAACTGAATACCAGCAACCCTCAGGTTGCCTCAAGACTGCTCTCTGCTTTTGTCAGTTGGCGCCGGTATGATGAGAATCGCCAGAAATTAATGCGGAATCAGCTTGAGTCTTTACGTCAATTGCCAAACCTGGCCAGTGACTTATTTGAAAAAATAGAAAGTTGTCTAACTGAATAATTATTTAAAGGTATTAACCAACGGTGATCATTGAGTATGTTTTTAACCTGAGTATGAGCTATCAGGAGTTTTGCGATGTTTATTACAGCAAGGGTTATCAACAAATTGTAGTAACGACCGTTAACGGCACGCGGGTAGCACTACCCGCGGGGCGTTTAATTCCTTTTATCGATAACCAGGGCGTGCGTGGACGCTTCCTTTTACAAGTTGATGAGCAGCAAAAGTTCGTGGGATTAAAACGGCTGACTTAGAGTCCATTCATTTAAACTAAATAGTTATATTATTTTACTTGCCATATCTGGTCTAAACACCTGTTTTTAGCGCGAATAAGCGTTGAAACCCCAGCGTAAATGTTCGACAATAACATCAATCATATATTCTCTGGCCGTGGGCCGCATTTGGGCTTGCCTACGACGTTTCACCAACAACCTCAAGGACTCTGCAATTATGTCGTTGGTCGATAGTCAATCTCCGGTTTTACTGGAAAAAGTCGTTGAATTGATAAAAAAGAAAGTTCCCGCCTCTCAAGCGCACTTAGTAGCAGATTTTGCCAAGCGCTTATATCGCAATATTGCCAGTGATGATTTAACGAACCGCCACGATAGTGATATGTATGGTGCGGTTTTGGGTTTATGGCACAGCTTTAATGAGTATAAACCCGGTGATAAAGCACTGATAAAAGTATATAACCCTGAAGTCCCGACGGACGGCTGGGAGTCTCCTCATACCATTATTGAAATTATTCAAAATGATATGCCATTTATGGTCGACTCAGTGCGCATGGCGCTGGCTCGTCTGGGCATTACATCGCATTTATTACTGCATATGCCGTTGAGCCATAAACGGGACAAAAATAGCCAGGTTACTGAATTACAGAAACCGGGTACCCGTAGCGATGATAACTATGTCGACACGGTTTTTCTTATTGAAATAGACCGCCAAACCAGCAAGGAAGAGATAAAAACGTTAAAAAGTGAGCTGGTGTCGGTAATGGAAGAAATCAGTCTTGCTGTTGAAGACTGGCAGGCTATGCGTAAGCGTCTACAGACGGTTTCGGAGCAACTGGATCATGAATACTATCCGGGCTCAAAAAAAGAAAAGAAAGAAATTAAAGAGTTCTTACAATGGCTGGCCAATGATAACTTCACGTTAACCGGTTACCGTTCCTATGAGCTAACTCCGGTGAAAGGCGACTACGAACTCAAACAGGTTAAAGACTCCAGTCTGGGGTTAATGAAAAACTCCGTTAGTGAAAAAGGACGTTTGGTTTCCAGCTTACCGGAAGATGCGCGCGAAATAACGCACAACGAACGCCTGTTACTGTTGACCAAAACCAACTCGAAATCACGGGTTCATCGTCCAGCATACTCAGACTACATTGGTGTTAAACGCTTTAATGAAGACGGCGAAGTCATAGGTGAAGACCGCTTTATTGGTTTGTATTCGGCCAACTTCTATAACAACAGTGCACGTGATATCCCGTTGGTGAGTGAGAAAATATCCCGCGTATTAGACATGTCAGGCTTTGCTCCGCAGTCTCACGCGGCTAAAGCACTGTTGAATATTTTAGAGACTTATCCTCGTGACGAAATTGTGCAGGCAGAAGAAGATGACTTACTAACTGTCGGTCTGGGCGTGTTGCAAATGCAGGAGCGCGACATGACCCGCGCTTTTCTGCGCCGCGATATTTTCGGCCGCTTTATGTCGTGCATGGTTTATGTGCCAAAAGAGCGCTATAACACCTTGTTACGTCAACGAACTCAAAGTGTGTTGGCGCGTACATTGAAAACCGAATACGACGTCGACTTTACCACTTATTTTTCAGAGTCTTCGTTAGCAAGAACACATTATACCGTGCGTTTGAGCGAAGACCATCAGGATGTGAACGTGAAAGAATTAGAACAGAACTTAATTGAAGCGGCCCGCACGTGGGAAGACAACTTCGAACGTATTTTGCAGTCCACTTTCGGGGAAGCAAATGCTACCCGTTTAAACAAACGATACGCTACGGCATTTCCCCGTGCGTATAAAGAAGACGTTTTACCGTCGGTAGCAATTTCAGACATAAAACAACTGGAATCGTTAAATGACGAACATAAACTGGGTATGGTGTTATACCGTGCTCAGGAAGAAAAAGACGACAGTAAACATCTGCACTTGAAGTTGTTCCATAAAGACGAACCGATTCATCTGTCGGACGTACTGCCGATGCTCGAGAACTTCGGGTTACGGGTTATTGGCGAAAGCCCTTACCAGATTAAAACGGGCGACGGTGATGTGTACTGGGTTCTTGATTTCCACATGCTTCACACTGCAGGCTCGTTGAATCTGGAAGAGAGTCGTGAAACCTTCCAGGAAGCCTTTGCGTTAGTCTGGAACGGTAAATTAGAAGACGATGGCTTTAACCGCTTGGTACTAGGTGCCGGCATGAATGGCCGTCAGGCCACTATTTTGCGTATGTTTGCGAAATACATGCGTCAAATTGGCACCACATTCAGCCAAAGCTACATAGAGAGTACGTTCAGTAAGTATCCTCTGCTGGCCAAGCTGGTTGTGAAGATGTTTTACAGCAAGTTTGAACCGGGTACAAAAGGTGTTGAGAAAAAGCTTGAAGCACTTCATACCCGTATTAATACCGAGTTGGATAACGTTGCCAACCTTGACGATGACCGTATTATTCGTCGCTATGTCGAACTGATTGATGCAGCTTTGCGTACCAACTTCTTCCAGAAAGACGAGCAGGGCAACGACAAACCTTATATTTCAGTTAAGTTCTTGCCTGAGCTGGTACCGGAAATGCCGTTACCGTTACCTAAGTTTGAAATTTTTGTTTACTCGCCGAAAGTCGAAGGTGTGCATCTTCGTGGCGGTAAAGTAGCTCGTGGTGGCTTGCGCTGGTCAGACCGTCGTGAAGACTTCCGCACCGAAGTACTTGGTCTGGTAAAAGCTCAGCAAGTGAAGAACACCGTTATTGTACCTGTGGGTGCAAAAGGCGGCTTTATTTGTAAAGCTTTACCGGAAGACAGAGAAGGCATGATGGCCGAGGGTAAAGAGTGCTATAAAACCTTTATCCGTGCGTTACTGGACATTACCGATAACATCGTTGAAGGCGAAATTGTTCCTCCGAAAAGTGTTGTTCGCCGTGACGAAGACGACCCATACCTGGTTGTTGCCGCAGATAAAGGTACTGCAACTTTCTCTGATATCGCTAACGGCATTTCAGCTGAATATAACTTCTGGCTGGGTGATGCCTTTGCATCTGGCGGCTCAGTTGGCTATGACCATAAGAAAATGGGTATTACCGCTCGTGGTGCCTGGGAATCAGTTAAACGCCATTTCCGCGAAATGGGTATTGATTGCCAAACCACAGACTTTACCTGTGTTGCCATTGGTGACATGGGTGGCGATGTATTTGGTAACGGCATGTTGCTGTCCAAGCATACGCGATTACAAGCGGCATTTAACCACTTGCACATCTTTATTGATCCGGAGCCAGACGCTGCGAAATCCTGGGAAGAGCGTGACCGTTTATTCAAAATGCCGCGTTCAAGCTGGGATGATTACAACCGAGAATTGATTTCAAAAGGTGGTGGCATCTTCAACAGAAGTGCTAAAGCGATTGAGCTAACGCCTGAAATTAAGAAAATGCTGGGTACCCAGAAAAAATCAATGACACCTAATGATTTGATCAAAGCCTGCTTAACGATGGAAGTTGATCTTATCTGGAATGGTGGTATCGGTACTTACGTTAAAGGCAAAGCCGAAACCGACAGCGATGTTGGTGACCGCGCTAACGATGCGTTGCGCGTTAACGGTCGCGAGCTGAACGCGAAAATTATCGGTGAGGGCGGCAACTTAGGCTTTACCCAGTTAGGCCGTATTGAATTTGCACAAAACGGTGGACGAGTTAATACCGACTTTGTCGATAACGTGGGTGGCGTGGACTGCTCAGATAACGAAGTTAATATTAAAATTTTACTTAACGGTTTAGTTAACAGTGGCGATCTGACGAAGAAGCAACGCGATAAACTGCTTTACGATATGACCGACGATGTCGCGAAAATTGTACTGGATGACTGTAACAGACAAACACAGTCAATTTCGGTAACAGCATTGCGTGGTACCGATCAAGTTAAAGAGTATACGCGGTTTATTCACCACCTTGAGCGCGAGCATTCGTTGAACCGTCAGCTTGAGTTTTTACCTGATGATGATGAATTAATTGAGCGTCAGGCAACGAACCAGGGCTTAACACGTCCGGAGCTGTCCATTATTACGGCTTACGGAAAAATGGTTCTTAAAGAGCAGCTGATAACGGATGAAATCACGGAAGACCCGTACCACATGCGTGAACTTTTTGACTCTTTCCCGGAGGCTTTACGTGAGCGTTTTGCTGACAGTATGGTATCTCATCCGCTGAAAGGTCAGATTATTGCAACTAAGCTTGCCAATAATATCGTTAACGATATGGGACCAAACTTTGTTTTCCGCAAGCAGGAGGCAACCGGCTCGACAGTTGCTGAAATAGCTTCAGCTTATGTTGTTGCCCGCGAGTGTTTTAAAGTTGAAGAGCTGTGGGAACAAATTGAAGCGCTGAATAATAAAGTACCTGCCGAAGTTCAGAATGAAGTTTTATTCCAGCTTCGTCGTATGGTTCGCCGCGCAACTCGCTGGTTCTTGCGTCACCGCAACCCAGCTCTGAGTGGCATTCAGGAACACTTAGATTTTTACATGGGTGCATTTGATGACTTACGCGAGAACAGCCTCAAGTATATGGTTGAAGATGAAGCTAAAGTCATTGAAGAAACGATAGAGAAGTACAAAGAACATGGCTTTCCGGCCAAGTTGGCAAAACAAGTTGCAAGCCTGAGCACGGTATTTTCTGCTATGGATCTTGCTGAAGTTGCTAATGAAACCGGACAGTCGTTCAAGACGGTTGGTACGCTTTATTTCCGCTTAGGTGCGGAAATAAACTTACATTGGTTCTTAATACAAATTAATAACCAACCTGTGGCGAACCACTGGCAAGCTCTGGCAAGAGCGGCATTCCGCGAAGAGCTCGACTGGCAGCAACGTTCATTAACTCAAGTTGTACTGCGTTCAACACCAGACGTGAGCGATCCGGAAAAGATGATCAGCGAGTGGATAGAGCAAAACGAAGTACTATTATCGCGCTGGCAGCAAATGCTATCCGATTTCCGTACAACGAAGAGCCACGAGTTTGCTAAATTCTCGGTCGCTTTGCGCGAGCTTATGCTGTTAAGCCATAACTGTGCACCTAAAGTGATCAGTTAATGTACAACCTTATAAAACCATTGTTGTTCCGTCAGGATCCTGAGAAAACGCACGAATTAATGCTCGGGATCCTGAGTAAATGGCATCGCACACCGTTGTCGCTGTTTTGGAAACAAAACGTACCCAGCAAATCGGTTCGGGTTATGGGAATTGATTTCCCTAACCCGGTAGGTTTAGCCGCTGGTCTTGATAAAAATGCCGAGTGTATAGATGCATTTTCTCAGATGGGTTTTGGTTTTATCGAAGTTGGTACAGTGACACCTGTAGCTCAGCCGGGTAATGATAAACCTCGTTTATTCCGCTTGACCGAAGACGAAGCAATTATTAACCGCATGGGTTTTAATAACCATGGGGTTGATGAGCTTGTTAAAAATGTCAAAGCGTCTTCCTATAAAGGCGTGCTAGGCATTAATATCGGTAAAAACAAAAACACGCCGGAAGAGCAGGCCATTGATGACTACCTTGCGTGTCTGAATAAGGTTTATCCTTATGCAGACTACGTAACGATAAACATTTCATCTCCTAATACTCCGGGTTTAAGAAACCTTCAGCACGGCTCCAGTCTTGATGGCTTATTGTCCAGCCTTAAAACGGCTCAGCTGACTTTGGCAAAAGAGTATGAGCGCTACGTGCCGCTGGTGGTTAAAATAGCTCCGGATCTTGAAGATCATGAAGTGGAAGTTATGGCGCAGTCACTATTAAAGAATGAAATGGATGGCGTAATAGCAACCAACACAACTTTGTCGCGTGACGGACTGCAAAGCAGTCAGGCCGGCGAAGCAGGGGGCTTAAGCGGTAAACCACTTCAGGATAAAAGTACTCGAGTGATAGAGCTGTTATGTAAAACTTTGCAAAGAAAAATACCGGTTATAGGCGTTGGTGGCATTGATTCAGTTGAGTCAGCAGAGGCCAAACTCAAGGCTGGAGCGAGCCTGGTGCAAGTTTACACAGGGTTTATCTATCAAGGGCCTGGGCTAATTCGCTCAATTGTTAGTCACTTGTAATGGTTAAGTGACTTTAGTATCTTATCGCAAAGCTTAAATTCTTCTAATAATAAAGGCTAACATCGTGGAATCGGAATCCCATTGGTTATGGTTATTCAATACAGAAAGCGGCAAGCTTAGCGTTAAGCTAAGTGATACCGACGTATTTGATACGCCTTACAAACCGAGTCAGCTAGTCAATATTCACTTTAATGAACAAATGATGGATATTGAAGACGCGACAACTTTCCAAATCGTTAGTGAAACATTAGAGGCTTACCCTGCAGATAAAATGCCTTGTGCACCGCAAAACGCAGCTCTTAATGCAACTGCCTGGTGTCGCTTTGGTCGTCCTCAAATGCCACAGAGTTGGCATTTTCAAAAATCTGATATTAGCGAATGGCCGTTAGAGCGGCGTTTATGCGAATTGAACTCAGGTTTTGATCAGGGGCTGTTCTTAATTCTTGATACCGATGATGAATTTGCGACTTGCTTACTATTAAGTGAGGGCATGCAGCTTTCTGCGATTAAATCGCTGCGTCAGTACCATGTCATTAAAGTCACCTTAAACCGCTTGTTACCGGCAACCGTCGATTTAGCTTTGTCAGCTCAGTCTAACTGGGGACAACAGTTGGCGTAGTGGCTTTAAATATAAAGCTTGCGTCTTAAGTCTATTTTCAGGCTTACTTGGGAATTTATTCAAAGAAAGAGTATTTAGCAGGAAGGCATTACTGAATTCTAATTCCGGACGTTGGTTGCGGGGGCAGGATTTGAACCTACGACCTTCGGGTTATGAGCCCGACGAGCTACCAGACTGCTCCACCCCGCGTCCGATTGAGAGCGCATAGTATAGTCATAATTCGTGCCGCGCAAGCTTTATTTAAACCAACTGCATAGTATTTATACAAATACGGTTTAACTGCTGTTTTATTAGTCATTCTCTATGTAATTCCCTTATTTCAGCTGGAATTACAGACAGCCACTGAGCTCTCCGTTATAATTGTCCCCTTAATTTTTTAGGCGAAGTTTCTATGTATCGTTTTTTTATTGCGTGCTCCAAAGGCCTTGAAGGGCTTTTGTTTGATGAGTTGCAAGAGTTCAATTTAAGTCACGTTAAGCAAACCCTTGCGGGCTGCTATATCGAGGCTGATTTGCAGCAAGCGTATACCGTGGCTATGTGGTCCAGGTTAGCAAGCCGTATGCTATTACAACTGGGTGAAAAGGAAGTTTCCAGCCTGGATGAGATTAAACTGGCATTGACTCAATTCTCGTGGAGCAAGGTTTTCGATGCGAACAGAACCTTTGTAGTTGATTTCTCTGGCGGTAACGACGACATTCGCCACACTCAGTTTGGCGCACAGTTAGTAAAAGACTGTATTGTCGATAACTTTCGTAATAGCGGATTTGAACGCCCCAGTATCGATAAGCAGGACCCGGACATTCGTATTGCCGTGCGAGTACATAAAGACAAGCTCACCTGGTCTTTAGACTTTACCGGTGACGGCATGCACAAAAGGGGATATCGCCTGCAGCAGGGTGAAGCACCGCTGCGGGAAACCTTAGCTGCCGCTATATTAGTCCGCGCCGGCATCAAAAACGAATTGGAAAAAGACGAGCCCGTTATTTTTGACCCCTTTTGTGGCTCGGGTACCTTAGTCATTGAAGCCGCCATGATGGCAATGGACCACGCACCAGGTTTGAGCCGCGCGCATTGGGGCTTCTTGTTTTGGCATGAACATTCGCCGCAACTGTGGCACGACGTGCTAGAGCAGGCTGAGCAGCGCTTTAAAGAAGGTAAGAAGAACTTTAAAGGCCATTTAAAAGGCTCTGACAACAACCCTCATTTGGTCGCTAAAGCTAAAGATAACGCCAAGCGTGTGCTATTGCATGAAGTGATAGAGTTTGAAGTTGCGGATGCAACAAACTGTGAAGCACCGGCAGAAAGTGGCCTGTTAGTCTGTAATCCTCCCTACGGTGAACGTCTGGGTGAGGCCGTTGAAACCTTACTGTTGTACCGCCGTTTTGGCCGTCAACTAAAAGACACTTTCCAGAATTGGCATATAGCGGTACTGGCAGGAGACGAACAGTTACTTAAACGTCTGAAACTGCGCAGCCATAAGAAATACCCGCTATTAAACGGTGCAATTCCGGTTAATTTGGCTCTTTACGACTTAACTAAAGAGCAACCTGACTTCGCAGAGAGTCAAGCTGACGACCTGGTTAATCGGGTTAAGAAGAACCATGCAAAATTAAGCAAGTGGGCTGACAAGGAAGGACTGGATTGCTGGCGTGTTTATGATGCCGACATTCCTGAGTACAACGCCGCTATCGATATTTATCAGGATTACGTGGTTGTACAGGAATACGCAGCTCCAAAAGACATTCCTGAAGGAGTGGCGAATGACCGCTTGTGGTTCATGCTCGAGTCCTTGAGTTCAGCTCTGCCGGTATCTGAAGATAAAATTATTCTAAAACGCCGCCAGCGCCAAAGCGGTAAGCAGCAATACGAAAAACAATCGCAGGACAGCACGGTGTTAACGGTTAATGAATACGGCGCCAAATTTGAGGTGAATTTAACCGATTACCTTGATACCGGCTTATTTATGGACCATAGACTGGTGCGTAAGGAATTGCTGGATAAGTGCGAAGAATTGGATGTACTGAATTTATTCGCCTATACCTGCACCGCATCTGTACAGGCCGCCAGAGCCGGAGCCGCACGCGTGGTTTCCGTCGATATGTCGAAAACTTACCTGAAGTGGGGCGAGCGTAACTTTGCCTTAAACCGCTTACGAGGCGACTACCAGTTTATTCAGGCTGACTGCTTTAGCTGGATGCGGGAACAACGTGGCAAGCAACTGTTTGACGTTATTTTCCTTGATCCGCCTACCTTTAGTAACTCAAAACGGATGAGCGGAACCTTAGACATACAGCGTGACCACGTCGGTTTGATAAAAACCGCCACGGGAATGTTGAAAGAGGATGGCGTGATTCTATTCTCTAACAATAGAAAGAAATTCCGCATCGACACCGAAGGCCTGGATAAAGCCGGTCTTGAAGTAAATGATCAGACCCAGGCTTCAATACCCGAGGACTTCAAACGCCATAAAGGTATTCATCATTATTATATTATTTCACGGGCTTAATTAATGTCTGCGTTTTATTTGCTTACGAAACCAAACTGTCCGCTTTGTACTCAGGCTATTCAGTTACTGCACTCGCTTGACCTGGAAGAGCCGGTTGAACTTGGAGTAGTCGACATTGCCGAACAGCAGGAGCTGCAAGAAGAGTATGGCTGGTTAGTACCAGTATTTATTCGGGGAAAAGACGACGCAGAGTTGCGTTGGCCTTTCGATGCTAATCAATTGCTGGAGTTTGTAGAGCAATGAGTTTATTACGTGTACAGGATGCACACCTGGCCTTTGGCGCTGATGCCATTTTAGACGGTGTTGATTTTACCATTGAAGCCGGTGAACGAGTTTGTTTGGTTGGCCGTAACGGCGCCGGTAAATCCACTTTCTTAAAAGCGATAGATAACGAAGTGGTCTTAGATTCAGGCCAAATACAGTGGGTGGGCGATACCAAAGTGACCCGTTTGCCGCAGGATCCGCCTAAACAGTCGGAACAGCGAGTGTTTGACTACGTAGCTGAAGCGCTGGCTGAATCGGGCAAAGCACTGGCTCGTTACCATGAATTGTCTGCCAGTCTTACTGACTCCCCCAGCAGCGCAACGCTTGACGAAATGGACAAACTGCAGAATCAACTGGATGCTATTAACGGCTGGCAAGTCAATACACGCATTGAACAGGTTTTGACTCAGCTGCAATTACCCGCAGATGAAACCATGGCCGCACTTTCCGGCGGTTGGTTGCGTCGCGTGGCGCTAGCTCGGGCGTTGGTTGTTGATCCGGACATCTTACTGCTGGATGAGCCGACCAACCACTTGGATATTGAAATGGTGCGTTGGCTGGAAGAGCAAATCGTTAACTTCTCCGGGGCTGTGTTATTTATCAGTCACGACCGGGCGTTTATCCGCCGTTTGGCTACACGAATTATCGATTTAGACCGCGGACATTTAACCAGTTACCCGGGCAGCTACGATACCTACCTGCAGAAAAAACAGGAAGCACTGGAAGTTGAAGCAAACCACAACGCTGAGTTTGATAAAAAGCTGGCAGCTGAAGAGACCTGGATACGCCAGGGCGTTAAGGCTCGCCGTACTCGTAACGAAGGGCGGGTACGTGCACTTCAGGATCTGCGGAAGCAACGTCAGCAAAGACGCGAACTTCAGGGTAAGGCAAATCTGGCAGTGAACGAATCCTCACGTTCCGGTAAAAAGGTCTTTGAAGGCGAAAATATGGCTTTGCGTTTTGGCGACAAGCCTATTATTAATGACCTGGATCTTTTGTTGATGCGCGGCGACAAAGTGGCGTTTGTCGGGCCTAATGGTTGTGGTAAAAGTACGCTGATTAAAGTTATTTTAGGCATGCAGGAAGTGGACAGCGGTAAAGTTCAGCTAGGCACTAATCTGGAAGTCGCTTACTTTGATCAACACCGGGCGCAGCTTGACCCTGAACAAACCGTTATGGACAACGTTGGTGACGGCAAGCAGGACATAGAGTTTCAGGGCCGCAGCCGACATATTTTAAGTTACCTGCAGGATTTTCTCTTTTCACCGAAACAGTCACGAACCCCTGTTCGGGCGCTTTCCGGTGGAGAAAGGAACCGGGCGTTGTTAGCGAAAATACTGCTGAAACCCAGTAATATTCTAGTACTCGATGAGCCGACTAACGACCTGGATATTGAAACCTTAGAACTGCTCGAGCAAATTGTTGCGAATTATCAGGGTACGGTTCTGCTGGTCAGTCACGACAGGGAATTTGTAGACAACACAGCAACCAGCGTGCTGTATTTTGAAGGTGAGGGCGTTATTACTGAAATTATTGGTGGTTTTACCGAACTAAACCACTATTTAGCGGCAAAAGCTGAAAATTCATTTCATAGCAACGGAACCAAAGCGGCAGCTAAAGAGTCTGACAGCAACAAAAGTTCGCAAAGTAAGGGAAAAACCGCAGACAAAGGTTCAGACAAGCCGCGGAAGAAGTTATCCTATAAATTGCAACGCGAATTAGAGCAGTTACCCAAAGTTATTGCAGAAAAAGAAGCAAAACTTGAAGAATTACAACAGTTAATGAATGAACCGGGGTTCTTCGAACAGCCATTAGAAAAAACCGAACCAGTCATGACTCAAATTGCCGAAATTGAAGGGCAGTTGATGCAGGATCTGGAGCGCTGGGAAGAACTGGAAAACTTATCAGAACAGAGTAGTTAGTTAATGAAATCATTTACGTTGAAGTCACTTACCGTAGCAATTGTTTCAACAGTCTCTTTTGCATCTGCAGCAGACACTTATAATATTGAAACAATTGAAACTTTGAATAATTATCGAAGCAGTATCCCGCAAAGTATTAACGCAAGTGGGCAAATTGTTGGTGTTGCACGTTTTCCCGAAAATGTCGAAATTGATTTTTCTAAAGTTCCTTCGCGACTACTCGCGCAGATAGGTTTTGATCCCGAAGAAGATGAAGAACTGACTATTGCTCAGTATCAGGCAATTGTAGAAAACCTGGGAAACTATGCAAATAGCAGCCTTCAGACTCAGCGTATTGGATTGAACCAGGCTTTTATTTATAACGGGACTAGCAGTGAAGTTAACGCGGTATCAGCAACTGCGGATCAACTCGCTAATAGCGTCGACAGCTTCTTATACTCTATCAATAATGCCAATACAGCGGTTGGTGTTACTAGTGCACCGTTTGAGCTTATTGAACATCAATATACCAATGCCGACGACGAAACTGAGACTGCAGAGTACTTCGTATCAGACTTTCTAAGTCGCGGAATGTGGTACAACAACGGCGAATCCAGTGTCGTTGAACCTCAAGCTCAGGATTACCTGGGGGGCGAAAGTGCCATTTTTGATATCAACGATAGTGGACTTGCTGCCGGTTATGAAAGCATTGGTTTAAGTCCTGCTGCGACGACTCGAATTGAAGAGAGCTGCGAAGACCCTGAAGTTGCCAGTGCATCACAGCCCCTGGAGGTTTGTGTATGGGGCATTTGGAGAGGCTTGCAAAATGCCGATGCGTCGAATATCGCGGCCTTTAATAATAGCCGTTATCGCTATAGTCGTCCGCGTTCAGGTTATAATGCGGGTCGTTCTATCTATGACATTCGCGGAAAGTTATGGCAGTTTGACGCTAGTGGTGAGGTCATTGACGCAGTTGAATTACCAACTCTGGTAGAAAGAAGAAGTGACGATGAAAATGACTTTTCAAGCTACGCTTACGCCGTTAATAACAACGACATCGCAGTAGGGCAAAGCTGGACTTATCATCCTGATCGCGGTGCTATTCGCATGCCGGCAATTTTCCAGAATCAAGAAGCGCTGCCTGTAACTGAAGACCCGGTTTATTTGTGGGGCTCAGCAACAGACATCAATGACTCGAATATTGCTGTAGGCCATTTAACCAAACGTCCCGCAGGAACGTTGCGAAGCTACGGCTTCTATTACGATGTTGATGCGAGTGAATTGACGATTCTTGACAGTTTCTTTAATGGCGCATCGACTGTCATCCGCAGTATCAATGATAACGGCGAAATGGTCGGTACAGCAGAGGTTGACCCTACATTGTCTCAGGTTCGTGCTCGTGCTGGTTTCTACTATGATATGAGTGCAGAAGCCCCACAAATTATCAACCTGAACAATACCATTAGCTGTGACAGTGAATACAATATTGTTGATGCCAATGATATTACCGAAAACGGTGAGATTATTGCTACAGCGCTCAAAACTGAAGAGTATACAGACGAAGAAGGGGAAACCCGGACCCGTGAAATTCTTGTCAATATAAAGCTCGATCCTATTGAAGGCGAACTTAATAACTGTACTGACAATGAAGAACCTGTAGAGCGTCAGGGCGCAGCTGTCGGGCTTGGCTCGCTGCTTGGGTTTGGCGTCTTAGGTTTGCTTATTACCGGAATAAGAAGAAGAACCTTCCTTAAGACCAAAAAATCATAATAGGTCTTAAAATAAAAAGTAGCACAGTTTCAATCCGTTAAAAAAAGTCAATGGATACTGTGCTGCTTTTACAATTGAACTCTCACCAAATAAGTCTATCAATAGTAATGAGGCAGCAAAAAAGTCTCAACTCTCTAAATAATAATCTGTGAATAACAGGCGAGGGATAGATTTATGAAAAGACAAAAGCGCGATCGCTTTGAAAGAGCACATACTCAAGGCTTTAAAGCTGGTTTGCATGGTCGCTCAAAAGACAACTGTCCTTATCAAACCCAGGATGATTTTCGTTCCCACTGGCTGGGAGGTTGGCGAGATGCAATGGAAGCCCGAAATACCGGCTTATTCCGCTGATTGTCAGAGACATTGAAGGTTAGACGAAACGCCGATAGCGAAAGCATCGGCGTTTTTTTAATTCAAAAAGGGGCTAAAAGGTAGAAGTGTCGGTAAACAAGCCAACTTTTAAGTCTTTGGCTGTGTAAATTTCGCGACCATCAACTTCAACACGACCATTACCAACGCCCATAAATAGTTTACGTTTAATAACTCGTGTCATATCAATAAAGTAACTGACTTTTTTGTGTTCCGGCAGAATTTGTCCGGTGAATTTAACTTCACCAACACCTAACGCACGACCGCGCCCAGGGCCACCAGACCATGCCAGGTGAAAGCCAAGCAGCTGCCACATAGCATCAAGACCCAAACAGCCAGGCATTACCGGGTCACCTTTAAAGTGACAGTCAAAGAACCAAAGATCTGGGTTAATATCGAGCTCGGCATGGATAAAACCTTTTCCGGCCGATCCGCCGTCTTCGCTAATTTCAATGATGCGATCCATCATTAACATATTAGGTGCAGGCAACTTACTGTTACCGGGACCAAACATTTCCCCGCGACTGCAGGCGAGAAGTTCTTCGCGAGTAAAGCTCGATTGATTCATAAATACCCTAATTAATTGTTCGAAAAAACTAGGCAGCAGTCTAGCGTACAACTGTACGCTAGACAAATCCGACAAGTGACTTCTCAGCTAAAAAGGCGCCGCCAGAAACCCCGGGGTTGATCATTATCAGAACTATCCAGTGTTCGTTCCCGAACTTTCTGGAAAAGTTCTTTAACCGGCGTGTCTGTCAGTAATTCTAATGCTTCCTCAACATGCTCTACCGTGTACACATGAAATTTACCGGCTTTAACCGCGTCAATGATATCGTCATTGAGGTTAAGCTGATGTCTATTCGACTGAGGAATAATAACGCCTTGCTCGCCATTTAAGCCCCTGTGAGCACAAAGCGCATAATAACCTTCAATTTTTTCATTCACTGCACCAATAGACTGAACGTTACCAAACTGATCTATCGCACCAGTAATAGCCAGTGACTGTTTTAACGGCTGCTCAGCCAGAGCTGAAATCAAGCAGCAAAGCTCGCCAAGTGATGCGCTGTCGCCATCTACCTCATAGTAAGACTGCTCGAATACCACAGTTGCTGATACTGATAGCGGTTCGTGGCGGGCAAATTGGTTGGCCAAATAGGCGCTTAAAATCATAACCCCTTTCGTGTGAATATTGCCGGAGAGGTCTGATTTACGTTCAATATCAATAATATCGCCATCACCATAGTGAATGGTCGCAGTAATTCGGGAAGGCTCACCGAACTCACTGCCGCCCATAGTCACTACCGTCAGACCATTTAACTGGCCAACCGCGGAGCCATGAGTGTCTATTCGAACTTGCTGTTCCAGTATGCTACGGCGGCTCAGTTCAGCCAGATTACCTTCACGATCCCGTTGTTGCTGCAGCGCTAAATCTATTGCGGCTTTATCTATCTTCGCGTGTTGATTCTGCAGCGCACAGTCGTTGGCTTCGCGAAGCAATTGCAGTAACTGTATTGTGTTTAACGTGAGCTCCTGCTGATAATCCGTGTATCGGGCACAAACTCGTAGTAAGGCTGAGTAACCATCTGTACTTAGCGGCAGCACATCGGCTAGTTGCCACACATACTGTAAGTAATTGAAGTAGGGCGCTACCGGCTCATTCTGAGTTGCATAATGACCATGAAAGTCAGCCAAAAACGGGAAGAAGTTATCAAAGTCTTCGTCGTACTCGCGCAGCTGTGCGTATTCGTTACGTGAACCCAGTAAAATAATCTTAATATTAATGGGCACAGACTCGGGTCGGTAAAAGAAAGCTGCACCTGAAGTCGGCGACTGACGCGGCCACTCAAATTCTCCACCTTCGATAACATCTTTCAGGCGCTTCCAGAGCGTGATGTTTTCGAGCAACTGAGCAACCTCAATAGCAAGAATGCCCCCGTTTGCTTTATGCAAAAGGCCGGCCTCAATCAAATGCAGCTCTGAACTGACCGTTCCTTCAACCGATTGCACACCAACGTGACCAAAGAGACGTTCCTCAGTAACACGGTCGCAATAGTAGTAAGGGGCAGGGTGCTGATGTCCCACTAAAACAGAAGCCAGGCTCTCTCCCTGGATGTCCTCAGCCTTCTTGTCCCGTATTTGTTGCATGTAGTCACGCAGCTTGTGCGTGTCGAATTGCTCAATAATTGTATTGTAAGCTTCTTCGCGCTGATCTAGCGGTCGCTGCAGAAAGCCCCATATCGCTTTAATTGCTGCGTCAGCTGTTCCTGACGGCAAATTGACACACAGAGGACGCAGAGGATCGGACGGATTCGCCAGATACAGCCAGTCATACCAATTCGTGAATTCCCAACGGCTATCAGTAAAGTAGGCATCGAGGATGTCCCGTTTTAAAAGCCCACCAGGAAATAAAGCATAAATATTAGAGTATGTGCCATGCTGGCGTAATGCGTTGTTTAAGGCCGTAACTGCACGTTTTTGCCCAACTAAGGCATCTTCTTTAAGTTCCGCAGGCAGCTCTTTGAGCCACTCGCCGGTTTGTGGCTGTAGCGCCAGACAGTCTAATTTCATTGAATTGTTCTTCTCTTAACTAGCAATAACGACATGATAACAGAAATGCTGAATTGAGAGAGTTTTGCTGTGGGAAATAACAACGGTCTGCGGGATCTTTGTCATTTTGTCACTTGGTGAAGCTTCCGTTTGGCTTCAGTCGCTATATTTAGCTTTCATAGTTTGAAGCTGAACTGCGGTAACCCGCGACCTTAAAGGCATGCTAATGGTAAGGACTTCAATTTACGCCTGTTTTCTCTTAAATATACAATTGCGCATAATGTATATTATGTTAAATCACAACTATATCAGTATAACTCTAGTACGAAGCACTTACTTTTTAAAACTGCTGCTGTGCAAGAATAGGAAGCTTTTCAGCAAGGAAATCGATAAGAACACGCACTGCCGGCAGTATTCCGCGTCGGTGCGAGTACGTCATATGCATGATCCCGATGGGTAGATGCCAGTCGGTTAAAACGGGGACGAGTTCCCCGCTATTCACTGCATCGTTACAGAGGTAATTTGGTAAAGCGACAATGCCAAGTTTTTTTATTGCAGCTTCTCGCAAAACAATCATGTCGTCGGTGATAAGCCGGGGTTTTATTCTGATATTCTTTTGTTGGCCTGAACTGTGGATTAATTCATAACCATATCGTCCGTTAGTGTAATGCATACTCAAATGTTCGAACGTTAATAAATCCTCAGGCTCAGTTATCGACTTCTGATTTATTAAGTCGGGAGCAATATAAAGGGTTTGAGGTGCCTGACTTATGGGTCTGGCTATTAAACTGGAGTCTTCTATATTTTTTCGTACGCGTAGAGCAATGTCGATGCCCTCTTCTATTAAGTTAACCGGCCGGTTTGTCACAACAAGCTGAATTTCAACTTCCGGATACAAACTCATAAATTCCGGTAAAACCTGGACTAACAAGCTTTGACTTAAGGCATAGGGCGCGCTTATTTCGACTTTACCCCTGGGTTTATCCAGTAAACGTTGAGTCACTTGTTGAGCCGATTCAGCTGCGCTGACAAGACGCTCGCAGTGCACCAGAAACTCACCTCCAATGTCGGTTAACTTGAGGCCTGACCGGCTTCTGTGAAACAGCCGGGTCCCCTGCTCTTGCTCAAGTATAGCCATTTTCCGGCTTATAGTGGATTTGGGCAGACCGAGCTCCCTTGAGGCTGCGCTGATACTGCCGCAGGCCATTACCTGAGCGAACAGATAGTAGTTTGTGACATCAGGAAAAGACATAGTGAAAACCTCAAAGGTTCCGATTTTGGAACGATAGTTTCCATTTTAGCTACTTATTAGGTTAATTGGAACGAATTATAATCCGTGCATCAATTAAAAAAGCAAAGAGGTTTCTATGAAAGTTTTACATTTGGATTCAGGTATCTTTTTAGAACAATCTGTTAGTCGTCAGGTTAGTCAGAACATTGTTAATAAACTTAAGGAAAAACAAGATATTACTCTTGTGCATCGAGACTTGGTTGCCAACCCTGTTCCTCATCTTGCTGCCGATGAATTATTAGCTGAAGAGAAGCCGCTAATTGATGAGCTGGTTAAAGAGTTGCTCGATGCAGATACCCTTGTCATTGGTGCGCCAATGTATAACTTTACTATTCCAACCCAGCTAAAAGCCTGGTTTGATCGTGTATTGCAAGCTGGTGTCACCTTTAAATATACAGAGCAAGGCCCTCAGGGTCTGGTAAATGGCAAAAAAGTTTATATCGCGTCAGGTCGTGGGGGGATCTACTCTCAAGGTGACGCTCAGGCTATGGATCACCAGGAAAGCTACTTAAAACAGGCACTGGCTTTTATCGGTATTACTGACGTAACCATCATTCGTGCCGAGGGCATGAACATGGGTGATGAGCCGCGTGAAAATGGCTTTAAAGAAGCTGAACAGGAAATTGAAGCAATATAAGGTTTAACAGCGTACCTTATTCATCATCACGGTGCGCTTTAATCTGCACATCATCCCCGAGCTGCAAAATTTCGATCTCTATTGGCTGACAACAGATTTGGCAATCGATAATCTGGTGTTGGCCAATATCATTTAACCAATCAATTTCAATGTCATTTATTGCCATACAATAAGGACATTCGAACGTTTTCGGATCCGTTAAGCTCATACAAGCCTCTTATTTTTATCTGTAATCTACAATAGTAATCGAATCTGAAGAAGTTTGCGTAACATACAGACAACCTTATTTTAACAAAATAGCTGAGTACGAATGATGGCATCATGGTTCAGGCAGTCTGTTTTTTTAATTCCGTTACTATTAATGTTGGCAGTATTTAGCAACCCAGCAGTGGCTCAGGCTCCGGTTGAGTACGTTGAAGCCAAAAATCAGCCAGTTATTAATAGCGTTGATGTACCCACCACCCTATCCGCTTTGAATAATTCGCAACTCAGTTTTGCTGTTGAAGGAAAGTTGTTGAGCCTGAATAAGGATATTGGAGACAAAGTAAGCAAAGGTGACGTACTTGCCAGTTTAGATTCGCGTCAAATTAATTCGACAATAGAGTCTTTGCAGGCTCAGGTAGACAGCGCTCAGGCCAGTCTTGCCGATGAAAGACAGCAGTTGAGCGAACTGGAAGAATTAGCTGAAACCGATTTTGTTCCAGCTAGCGATTTAAGACGCTCCCGTACCCGGGGTCAAGTTGCACGAGCGCAACTGGCAGAAACAAAGGCAATGCTAAACGAGACTGAAGTTAATCAAAACTATCATCAACTTACGGCACCATTTGACGGTGTTATTACGAGTCGCTCTGCGGATTTAGGTGAATGGTTAAGTGCTGAGCAAGTCGTGTTTCAATTAGTAGGCAGTAAGAACCAGCATGCAGATGTGTTTCTTTCGCAGTCTTACTACTCCTCTATAAACTCTGCTACTCAGGCTTCGCTCAGCTACCAAGAGACGACTATTGATGCTCGTTTAAGTCGTATTGTGCCCTTTGTTGACGGAAATGACCGCTCTTTTCAGGTTCGGCTGACGGGTGATTATCCTGAGAACTGGGTTGTAGGAATTCCATTAAGTGCTTCATTTGAGATAGATACGGGACGGGTTCAGACTTCGGTGCCGCAGGATGCGGTTGTTCGCTACAGCGACGGCAGAACCTCCGTCTGGATTGCGATAGAAAGGGACAATGAGTGGCAAGCGAAAGAACAGTCCGTTGAACTTGGCTTACGCTTCAATGGTTATGTAGAGGTGGAAAACGGTTTAGATGAAGGCGAGAGAGTCATTGTACTTGGTAACGAAGCTCTAACTGATGGTCAGGTACAAAAGCTTACGGAGTCTGCCGACTATGATTGAAGCCGTAATAAAGCATAAACATGTCACCATTGTTGCCATTTTAATACTTTGTTTACTGGGTATAACAGCAGCGATGCGCATTCCGGTACAAATGATCCCTGATTTAGAAGTCAGAACTATTTCTGTACAGACTCAATGGCCAGGGGCCACGCCGCAAGACATTGAAAAAGAGATACTGATTGAGCAGGAAGAGTTTCTTCGTACTGTCCCTAACTTACAACGTATGGAAAGCAGTGCCAGTAATGGCGAAGCAAGCATAGAACTGGACTTTCCTTTCGGAGTTGACGTTACCGAAACATTAATCCTGGTTAACAATGCGTTAAGTCAGGTACCGGATTACCCTGAAAATGTAGATGAGCCTCGTATTTTCTCCGCTTCTTTTTCCAGTAACGCGTTTATGTATTTTAGGGTTGCCCCAATTGAGGATAACCCTAAAAACATCAACATGATCATGATGCGCGATTACATTGAAGACAACGTTCGTCCAAGAATGTCTTCAGTTGCTGGCGTCTCGCAAGTGAATGTTAGTGGCGGTGCACAAAGACAAGTTCGTATCCTTATGGATAAAGACGCACTGATTCAATACAACATATCGGTTGATGATGTCAGAACCGCAATAAGCGGACGTAACCGCGATACCTCGGCCGGAGAACTGGAACAAGGCAAACGCCGATTCCTGCTGCGCACGGTTGGTCGTTTTGATTCGCTTGAAGAAATAGAAAACACCATTATCCGCAGAACCGGTGACAGTCTGGTTAGATTAAAAGATGTTGCTGATATCGACTTTAATCACTTTGAGCTGAACAGTGAGTCCTGGTTTAAAGGCCAGCAGGTACTGAGCCTTCAGGTTCAGCGTGAGCTGGGCTCTAATGTCATTGATATAAAATACGCGATGCTGGACGAAGTTGAGCGCATTAACGAAGAATTGCTGCGCCCGGCCGGTATGGAAATTACGCTAAATTCCGATGATGTTCGCTATGTCGAAAGTTCAGTTCAGAATGTACTGGTGAACTTACTGTTAGGCGCTCTGTTCGCAACTCTGGTTATGTATGGTTTGATGCGTTCAAGCCGCGCGACGTTAATTGCGGTTATCGGTATTCCAATTTGTACTCTGGCTGGTTTTCTGGGGCTGTTGCTACTGGACAGAACCATCAACGTCATTTCATTAGCTGGCATAGCATTTGCCATTGGTATGACTTTGGACAACACCATTGTGGTGTTAGAAAGTATTGAACTTGAACGACGTAAAGGACTGAACCCTAAAGATGCGGCAATTGAAGGTGTGAAACGAGTCTGGACCGCGGTGCTCACCTCTACCCTGACCACCGTCATGGTTTTCCTGCCAATTCTCTTTATTGTTCAGGAAGCCGGACAATTGTACTCCGATATCGCTATTGCCATTTCGGCATCCATTATTGCTTCGATGTTTGTTTCTGTGACCTTAGTGCCTTTACTCGCCGCTTATTTTCCTGCGCAGGCTAAAACCAAAGTGACAGACAAACTGACCAACCGAATTGAAGCAATCACTAGTCGGCTTTTGCGTTCCAAAAAGTCAAAACTCAGTACCGTTGGAGTCACGTTTGTCGCAGTGGTGGCTATTTGGTGGTTTCTAATGCCCCCCGCAGAGTACTTGCCTGAGGGGGAAGAAGCTAAAACTTTTGCCACTATGAGCGCCCCACCCGGCTATAACTTGCAAACTATGTCTGCGATTGGAGACGAAATACGTGACATTTTCGACCCGGCATTAACGACGGAAGATAATGAGGTTACTCGCTCGGGAGTCACTATTCCTTCGTTAAAAACAATGAGCTTAAGCGTCGCTCCGTCGAATATTAGAATTATTGCCGAAACCCGGGATAAAAGCCGGATAGCAATAAAGGCACAGAAGTGACACCGGAGATGCTGGATGACTTGCCACTACTTAATGTCAACGGTCGGCCTGTGGTACTGAATGCTATAAGCGATGTACGCGAGATTGTTGATACCAGTACCGTGCGCCGGGTCGATAGTCGCCGTACAGTAACCTTAAACATTATACCTCCGGAGTCAGTTGCGCTTGAGTCCGGCGTTGAGATGGTCCGTTCAGAAGTGTTAAAGCACTTACGGGATCAAGGTGATATAGCTGCTGATATTTCGACTCAGTTGTCCGGTGCGGCCGATCAGCTTGCGGAAACCCAGGCCGCACTGAGTGAAAACTACATTATTTCCATCGCTATTATTTACCTGTTGATGGTCGCAATTTTTGCCCACTGGGGGTATCCGCTACTGATAATGGCAACCATACCCATGGGGATAAGTGCGGGGATAGCCGGGCTGGCTCTTATGAATGGTGTGGGTCAGCTTTTACCTGCTATTGGGTTACAGCCTCTGAGCCAACCGTTTGACATGATCACCATGCTTGGTTGGCTTCCTCATTCTTATGGGAACCGTCATTAATAACCCCATTCTGGTCATTGAGCGGGCAATTTATCTTCGCGATAAAGAGAACTACTCACTTAAAGAGGCGGTTCAGGAAGGTTTGCTGTCGCGCGTCCGCCCGATAACCATTACAACCTTAACCACGCTATGCGGTATTGCGCCTCTGGTTTTTATACCCGGAGCCGGCACGGAATTGTATCGGGGCGTTGGTGCTATTGTGATGTTTGGTTTAATCGGCGCAGCATTAGTTACTGTGTTTACCTTGCCAGCTTTATCGGCGTTGGTACTTAAAGGGAGAAAGATCAATTCCTAGAAAAATAAACATTATTAAGCTACTTTTCTGCTGTAAAGATTTTGTAAACTGCCGATAGCCTATTACGAAAGCTTTCCGACGATTGAGTAAGGAATATTAATGAAAATCGTACAGCAGTTAAGTATCACACAGAGACTTATATCATTATTGGGTATCGCCGCTCTGGGGACTGCCCTGATGGTAGCCTTTATGATGTTCTTACTGAATAACCTGTTGGTCAAGGAAGAGAAACGTAAGCTCGATTCCGTTCTTGATACTGCTCACAGTGTGGTCAGTCATTACCACCAGCAATACCTAAACGGTAATTTGACTGAGGAAGAAGCAAAAACTAAAGCTTATACCAGTCTCGACGAGATTAGATACGAAGGCAGCGAATACATTTTCACACTGAATCGTGATGGAATTCTGGTTCAGCATCCTTTTACTAAACAATTAGTTGGTAAGGATGTAATGAGCTATGAGGATCCTGAAGGAACACGTCTTTTCCAGGAAATGGTTCGCAAAGCACGTTCGGCCAACGAAGCTACAGTAGAATACGTTTGGCAAAAAGGCAGTGATGCCAATAACCTCGTCGCGAAAGTCAGCCGGATACGAGTTTTTGAACCATGGAATATTATCCTTGGTACAGGACAGTACAGCGACAACATTACCGCTATTCTATGGCAGGAGTTTTTTAAATTAGCTGGTTTAGCCGTTGTTTTATCCGTGCCCCTGCTTTTGTTATTTGTTGTCATCATACGCAGTATCACCAGCCCTTTAAAAACCATTAATAGTGCTATGTTCGACATCGCCGAAGGCGAAGGCGATTTGACTAGACGACTGAATGAATCGGGTTCTGATGAGCTTGCCCGACTAGCAAAATCATTCAACACCTTTGTTCATAAAATTCAGCAACTTGTTCAAAGTGTGCAGGAAAGTGCCAAAAATGAGAGCGAAGCTGCAAGTCAACTGACTGAGTTATCGGGTACCAGCAGCCGTCAAAGTGATGAACTTAGCTCGCAAACAAGTTCTGTTGCGACAGCCATCACCGAACTGTCGTCCTCCGCTGCAGAAGTTGCTGATCACGCTCGTCAGGCTGCCGACTCGGCTAATACGGCAGACGAAGAAGCTGGGCGCTCAGCTATTATCGTACGAGAATCCGTTAATAATATTGAAGCACTAACCTCTGAGCTGGGTAAAGCAGGCGAAAAAGCCCGCTTACTGCAAGACGGCTCTGACAAAATAGGAAACATACTCGGCGTCATTGTTGCTATAGCAGAACAAACCAACTTACTGGCGTTAAATGCGGCTATTGAGGCTGCTCGCGCTGGCGATGCCGGACGAGGGTTTGCGGTCGTTGCCGATGAAGTTCGAACGCTGGCAACCAGAACTCAGCATTCAACGGATGAAATTTCTTCAATTGTGGAAAGTATCCAGGGTGCGATTAAAGATGTGAGCCAGATCATCAGCGATGTTGAACGTCGCTCGTCCTCTACAAACGAGGAGGCTCTGAAAGCCGAGCAAGCGATAAGTCAGATTCAGGAAGCCGTTGCGAATATATCGAGCATGAATATACAAATTGCTTCTGCGACCGACGAGCAGAGTCGGGTAACTAAAGATCTGAACGAGAATATCACTGGCATTTCCGACCTTTCTCAAGCCAATCAGGACGCTAATACACGCGTTGCTGAAGTCAGTCGGGATTTGAGTAAAAACAGTATTGATTTGAGTCAACTTGTCAGTCGGTTTAAGACAAAATAACCTTAAAAATACAGGGGATACTGGTAATCTCCCCTGTACCTTTCAACTCACAAGACGTAAAATAAATGCACTTTTACATGGATTGTGTCTGTCTGGTAAAAGTCACCTTTTTCCTGATCTTACATCACTGCGGATTTAAAAGATGAGTCAAACAATTCCACAACAACCGATCGAATATAATATGAAAGTCGTCCGGCAGTTTACTGTCATGACGATTATTTGGGGTATCGTCGGTATGTCTGTAGGCGTATTGATAGCTGCCCAGCTTGTCTGGCCAGAGCTTAACTTCAATACTCCCTGGCTAACCTACTCCCGTCTTCGCCCGCTACATACAAACGCTGTTATTTTCGCGTTTGGTACCAGCGCTCTTTTTGCCACTTCTTACTATGTTGTTCAGAAAACGTGTAGAGTGAGCTTGTTCTCAGACAAGTTGGCAGCTTTCACTTTCTGGGGGTGGCAGGCCGTTATAGTGGCAGCAGTTATTACTCTGCCTATGGGTCTTACCAGCACGAAAGAATACGCTGAGCTTGAGTGGCCTATCGACATTTTAATTACTGTCGTTTGGGTGGCTTACTTAATCGTCTTCTTCGGCACACTGGCTATTCGTAAAACATCACACATTTATGTGGCTAACTGGTTCTACGGTGGTTTCATTATCGTTATCGCCATGCTGCATATTGTGAATAGCTTCGCTTTACCAGTGTCGTTTATGAAGTCTTATTCAATCTATTCAGGTGCTGTCGATGCCATGGTTCAATGGTGGTACGGGCATAACGCGGTAGGTTTCCTACTGACCGCGGGCTTCCTGGGTATGATGTATTACTTTGTACCGAAGCAAGCTGAGCGCCCTGTTTACTCTTACCGCTTGTCGGTTGTTCACTTCTGGGCACTTATTTCCTTATACATATGGGCCGGACCTCACCATTTACACTATACCGCGTTACCAGACTGGACTCAGTCGGTCGGTATGGTCATGTCTGTTATCCTGTTCGTGCCTTCATGGGGCGGCATGATTAACGGTATCATGACATTATCTGGTGCATGGCATAAGCTACGAACCGACCCAATTTTGCGTTTCTTAATTGTTTCTCTGTCATTCTACGGCATGTCGACTTTCGAAGGCCCGATGATGGCAATCAAATCAGTGAACGCACTTTCTCACTATACTGACTGGACTGTGGGTCACGTACACTCAGGTGCTTTAGGCTGGGTTGCTATGATCACTATCGGTTCCATGTACTACCTGGTACCTCGCCTGTTTAACCAGAAAGAAATTCACAGCATTAAGCTGGTGAACGTTCATTTCTGGCTGCACACTATTGGCGTTGTTTTCTACATCGTCTCAATGTGGATTTCAGGTGTGATGCAAGGTCTTATGTGGCGTGCGACAAACTCTGACGGAACCTTAACTTACAGTTTCGTAGAGAGTGTTCAGGCATCATACCCATTCTGGACAGGCCGTTTTATCGGTGGTGTTTTCATTGTAATTGGTATGTTGCTGATGGCTTATAACTGTTATCAGACAATTCGTGCCGGCCGTCGTGAGACAGCTGCAGGCAACGTCGTACAAACTGCCTGAGGGAGAGAATAATGAGTCGTTTTAAACACGAATTTGTTGAAAAGAACTTAGGTTGGTTGTCAATTTTAATGATCATTGCGGTTTCAATCGGTGGGTTAGTAGAAATTACTCCCCTACTGTTTCAAAATCAGACCAATGAACCCATAAAAGGTTTGCAGCCATACACCGCGTTAGAGCTTGAAGGTCGCGATATTTATATGCGCGAAGGTTGTAACAACTGCCACAGCCAGATGATTCGTCCATTCCGTGCAGAAACGGAACGTTACGGACACTATTCATTAGCTGGCGAGCACGTTTGGGAATTCCCTCACCTTTGGGGTTCTAAGCGTACGGGTCCTGATCTGGCACGTGTGGGTGACCGTTACAGCGATGAATGGCATCACGTTCATTTAATGAACCCTCGTAATGTGGTTCCTGAATCTAATATGCCAGCGTTCCCTTGGCTTGCAGAAAACACGCTAACGGGTGAATACACAGCTAAGAAGATGGAAGTTATGCGTACATTGGGCGTTCCTTACGAAGACGAGGACATCGCCGATGCAAAAGAAGCCGTTCAGGGTAAAACTGAAATGGAGGCTCTTATCGCTTACTTACAATCGCTTGGCACAACGCTACAGCAGGCTGATAAGTAATGGATTACGGAACTTGGCGCGGCGTGTTCAGCCTGATCATACTGGCAATTTTTATTGCCATCGTGGCCTGGGCGTTCAGTCGCCGTACAAAAAAGCAATTTGATGATGCGGCTAATTCTATATTTGAGGACGAGTCATCAATAGATAACAGCGACAAACCGGAGTCGAAGAAAGATGAGTAGCTTCTGGAGTGCATGGATAATTGTTTTAACGCTGGCCACCTTAGTGGTATTAATTTGGCTACTGCGCTGGAACATGAAAAATTACACTCACATCGAAGAAGGTCAGGAAATGGACCACGAATTCGATGGGATTGTAGAATTAAACAACCCTCTTCCTAAATGGTGGACCTATTTGTTCTGGGCCTGCTTTGTATGGGGCTTTATATACCTGGCTCTATACCCAGGGCTTGGGAACTTTAACGGACTGCTTGGCTGGAAAAGCTCAAATCAGGATATTCAGTCCTTAGAAGAGTCTCGCCAAGCAATGGAAGAAGCCCATGAAAAAGGGATGATTGTTGAGTATGACCGTGCCGTTCGTGCTGCGGAAGAAAAGTATGGCCCTATTTTTGCGGCATTTGCAGAGCAGCCAATTGAAGAGCTGGCAAAAAATGAAGATGCGCTAGATGTTGGTCAACGTTTGTTCCTGCAAAACTGTGCGCAGTGTCATGGCTCGAACGCTATGGGTGGTCAAGGCTTCCCTAACCTGACTGACGACGACTGGCTATATGGTGGTGAACCAAGCAATATAAAAACCACCTTGCGTGAAGGGCGTCAGGGCAATATGCCAGCATTTGGTGAGCAGTTCAGCGGTAAAGAAATTAATGAACTAGCGAACTATGTCGCCAGCTTAAGTGGTCGTGAACGTGATGCCGATTTAGTCGAAGCTGGCAAAGCAAACTTCGCAGTTTGTAGTGCGTGTCACGGAGCTGATGGCAAAGGTAACCAGCAGCTCGGCGCGCCAAACTTAACTGATGACGTCTGGCTTTACGGTGGTTCAATTAATAAAATTGAAGAAACTCTGAAGCATGGTCGTAACGGTGTTATGCCCAAGTGGAAAAACATTCTGGGTGAAGATAAAATTCACGTTATTTCAGCTTATGTCTACAGCTTATCTAACGACGAATAAAACCTAGTAAACACAGCCCCGCTACGGCGGGGCTTTTTGTATGAGGTCTCATTATGATTCAACCCTGGTATAAGCAGTTCTGGCCATGGTTTCTTATTTCCCTCCCCGTTACTGTCATGATCGTCTGTGGCGTTATTATTTATCTGTCCGTATCTCAGGGCGGTGTTTCCATGGTGGTTGATGACTACTACAAACGCGGCAAAACCATCAACGCAATTATCGAGCATGTTGAAGAAGCACAACGCCGTAATATCTCTTTTGAGTTTACTGCTGATAAAGGCCTGTTTACTCTTAAATATGCTTCTGGCCAGCCGGAAGAGCTGTCTGCTCTACGAGTGTTTTTTATTCACGCTACACAAGATGAAAAAGACTTTACCCGCATGTTGACGGTTGCTTCAGATGGTACCTATCGAGCAGATATTCCTGAAGAGATAGAGGGCAAGTGGACCATAACCGTTGAGCCTTTTAATGAAGTCTGGAAAGTAAGCGAAAAATATCAACTACCAAAATCCGAGTTGACTAAACTTCGTCCGTTATTATACGGAGTTTGATTGAATGGAATGTTTTCACTGCCTGCAGCCGGTTCCCAAAGGGGTTAATCTTGCTGTTGAGTACAAAGGTTCTGAGAAACCGGTCTGTTGTGCTGGATGTCAAGCTGTGGCACAAACCATCATTCAGCACAACCTGCACGCTTATTACGAACACAGAGACACATCTCAATTACAGGACTCTCCCGTTCTTCCTGAAGAATTAAATGATTTAGATCTCTACGACAACCCTGACTTACAAAAAGAGTTTGTAAGGCATGAGGGAGCCGACACCGAGCTGGCAACTCTCACCGTAGAGAACATTACCTGTGGCGCCTGTGGCTGGCTAATTGAACGTGAGCTATTGCGCCTTAAAGGTATACAAAAAGCGGTGGTTAATGTTACCAGCCGCCGGGTTCAGGTTAGCTGGTCTCCTGCTCAATTAAAACTAAGCGATATTTTAAGAGTTTTAGCCAATATTGGATACAAGGCTCTGCCATTCCAGCCCAATGAAGCCGAGCAACAATATGCAAGGCAGCGAAAGAGTTATATCCGTCGATTAGGCGTAGCGGGCATTGCTACTATGCAGGTTATGATGATTGCCTTTGGCCTGTATTTCGGCGTTGTCAGCGACTTATCACCTGACTTACAACGCTTTCTCTGGAGCGTCAGTCTGGTTTTCGCGACCCCTGTTATTCTTTATAGCGCACAACCTTTTTATGCAGGTGCCCTAAGAGCTTTACAGGCATCGCGTTTGAACATGGACATTCCCGTCAGTATCGCCTTATTAGGCGCCTACAGTGCCAGTGTGTACGCGACAATAACCAATACGGGTGAGGTTTATTTCGAATCCATATCCATGTTTACTTTCTTCTTGTTGACGGGCCGTTTTTTGGAGTTACTGGCAAAAGAACGAGCATTAAAATTTGCCACTAACCGTCTGACCTTACTGCCTAAGCTGGCTAACCGTGAAACTCCCGAGGGCTATGAATCCGTTGCTATTAAATTGCTGGAAACCGGTGACATTATTCGTGTGAAAGCCGGTGAAACTATTCCTGCAGACGGTGAATTACTGAATAAGCAAGCTCAGGTTGATGAAAGCTTGTTGACCGGAGAAAGCCTGCCCAGATCAAAAAAACTTGGAGACGCGGTTATTGCCGGCAGTATTAATCAACACTCTCCAATACGGATAAAAGTAACAGCAACCGCTCAGCAAACAGTTTTGGCCGGCATTATCGCAATGCAGGATTCTGCTTTAGCGGTTAAACCCAAGGCACAGCAAGTTATCGATAAACTGGCGGGCTATTTCATTGCTGCAATTTTAACCGTTGCAGTTATTACCTATTTTAGCTGGTGGTGGATCCAGCCAGATCATGCTTTGTGGGTTACTTTGGCTGTTTTAGTTGCCACCTGCCCTTGCGCTTTGTCTCTCGCGGCACCGACAGCATTAACTGGCATCATTCATCGACTAAACAGAGATGGTATTTTATTAAAAGGCTCGGATGTCCTTGAGTCCGTTAAACACCTTGATAAAGTGTGTCTGGATAAAACCGGTACCCTAACGGAGGGAAAGTTTCGGCTGGTTGAGCGAAATGACTACATAGACTCTAACACCGTTGATGAACTGATTAGCGGACTGGAGCTTTTTTCCGAACACCCTCTTTCGGTTCCTTTAAGCCAGCTGTCGGACACCCCAGCGTCATTTCAGGATGTCACTAACGAGATGGGTTTTGGCCTGCAAGGAGAATTCAACGGTCAGTCATATCGCGCAGGTAGTGAAACTTACATTCAGCAGTGGCATCCGGAGTTTAAAGCGACTAACAAGCACCAGGTCGTCATTGCCAGTAAAGAACGCATCCTGGCCGAGTTCAGAGTGGAAGATCAAATAAGAGAAGATGCTGCTAAAACCATTAACTGGTTAAAAAACAACGGTTATCAACCCATTATTCTAAGCGGAGATAGCGAATCAAGAGTTCAGTCTCTGGCTCATGAACTGGGTATCCCTGAATATCACAGTGCCTTGAAACCATCAGAAAAGCTTGCTTTTGTCACAGCTCAACAAGAAGCTGGGCATACGGTCTGGATGGTCGGCGACGGCATTAATGACAGCCCGGTTCTGGCAAAAGCCGACCTTTCAATGACGTTTTCTCAAGCATCTGATTTAGCGCAAACGGCAGCCGATGTTGTGTTGATGTCTGAATCCCTGAATCAAATTAAAGTGGTAATAGAAAGCGCTCTCAAAACACGCCAGATTATGAAACAGAATTTCATTTGGGCATTGGTGTATAATGTTTCTGTATTACCTGTAGCTGCTATCGGTATGATTGCTCCCTGGGCAGCAGCACTTGGTATGTCGCTTAGTTCTCTTCTGGTAATAGGAAACTCCCTAAGGTTGTATCGAAAATGAGTGTAATTTACGCATTAATTCCCATCGCTATAATTTTCGTTATTATCGCTGTTGCGGTCTTTTTCTGGGCGGTACGCTCCGACCAGTTTGAGGACATTGAACGCCAGGGACTCAATATTCTGATGGACGACGAAGATAATACCAATAACGCAGATGATGAATCCGATAAACCCAAGCGCTGATTTAGTTACAGCCTTTTTGATGGGGCTGGCCGGTGCCGGGCATTGCTTAATGATGTGCGGGGGCATTGCCAGTGCCATGGGCATTAATACCCGCCCCTACCATGTCTGGCTATATAACTTAGGCCGGGTTTGTTCCTATATGTTTATTGGAGCTTTGGTCGGGGGAGCTATTGGCTTGTTTGCTCCGGAAGGTGGTTATACAACAATCATTCTTCGCTGGTTAGCTGTTGCTTTTCTCCTCTTGCTCGGACTGTATTTTACCGGATGGTTTTCAGGATTGGTGTATCTGGAAAAGTCAGCACGTCCAATTTGGCAGAAAATACAGCCTCTGGCCGCAAAACTCAGAAACAAGCCTGGTATTTTTGCCACCTTCTTTGCCGGGGCTTTATGGGGCTGGTTACCCTGCGGCATGGTCTATAGTGCCCTCAGCTGGGCAGCTTTAAGTGGCTCAGCTAGCGGTGGAGCGCTAACCATGGCTGCTTTTGGTCTGGGAACCTTGCCAGCAATGATAGCCGCCGGACATTTCAGTCAATTTTTGCACCGCTTTTTACGCGCCCAGGGCGTGCGTACAGCTATGGGTGTTTTGCTAATAATCTATGCTTTATGGAGCATGTTGACCTTAATCAAACCTTTTTTCCAATAAAGCCTGCAAAGCGTTCTGCTTTCGTCTAATCTTAACAATGAACATAGATTAACTACGAGGTCAGTATGGACGCATTCCGTCATATTTTAGTTGTTATAGACGCTGCAGATGAGCAGCACAAAGCATTAAAACGCGCTTTACATATGGCTAGATTGAGCGATGCCAGATTAACGCTGTTTTTGTCTATTTATGACTTTTCTTACGAAATGACAACCATGCTATCCAGTGAGGAACGCGACGTTATGCGTTCAAATCTTATAGCGGACAGAAGAGCCTGGTTAACCGACGTATTGAGCGAATTTGATACCGATTCGGTTCGCATTGATATTGATGTGGTCTGGCATAACCGACCTTTTGAAGCCATTATTAAAGAAGCGATAAAACACAAGCACGACCTTATAATAAAAGGTACTCAGGTCAGTGCCAGCTTCCAGAATTTAATTTTCACACCAACTGACTGGCACTTGTTACGAAAAGCTCCCTGCCCGGTTTTGCTGGTTAAAGAACATGAGTGGCCAAGCCACGGGCAGATCATTGCTGCCGTTCATACCGGTTCTGAAGAAGAACATCACCAACAGTTAAATAAACGTATTATTGAACACGCGCAGTCCATGAGCAAAGTACTGAATGCAAGTGTGCACCTGGTCAATGCTTACCCCAGCGCTCCGGTTAACGTAGCGGTGGAGATTCCTGAATTTGATGTCAGCGAATACAGCGATGCACTCGAGCAGCACCACGTGAACCGTATGGCCGCGCTGGGACGTGATTACGGCATTTCCAGCCACTACCAGCATTTGTCGCAAGGTTTGCCGGAACAGGTTATTCCCGAAGCAGCAAAACAACTCGATGCGGAATTGGTGGTATTAGGCACCATTGGCCGCACGGGGTTAAGCGCCGCCTTATTAGGTAACACAGCTGAACACGTACTGGACCAGTTAAATTGTGACGTGCTGGCAATTAAACCAGAAGACTTTGTCAGTCCCCTCGCTTGAGTTTAATGCCTCAGGTATAATCCGGCTCCTCAGAACTTCCAGATGACACAGGTTGCAGGAGCCACTATGGCCAGTGAAAATAAATACAGTTTCAACAAGCTACAGAAACGTATTCGTCGCGATGCGGGAAAAGCCATACAAGATTTCGGCATGATTGAAGACGGCGATCATATTATGGTGTGTCTGTCAGGCGGCAAAGACAGTTACACTTTGCTGGACACCCTTCTCTATCTGCAAAAAGTTGCTCCTGTTCGCTTTTCTCTGGTTGCGGTCAACCTGGATCAAAAGCAACCCGGGTTTCCGGAGCATGTGCTTCCGGCCTATCTGGATAAGCTTGGTGTTGACTACAAAATTGTTGAAGAAGACACCTACAGCATCGTAAAAGACAAAATTCCCGAAGGAAAAACAACCTGTTCGTTATGTTCCCGTCTTAGACGAGGCATTTTGTATCGCACAGCGAAAGAGTTAAAAGCGACTAAAATAGCTCTGGGTCATCATCGCGATGACATGATTGAAACCCTTTTTCTGAATATGTTTCACGGTGGCAAGTTAAAGTCTATGCCGCCAAAATTGGCCAGTGACAATGGTGAGCATGTAGTTATTCGCCCTTTGGCTTATGCCCGTGAAAAGGATATAGAACAATACTCAGCTGCAATGGAGTTTCCTATTATCCCTTGTAACTTATGCGGCTCTCAGGAAAACCTGCAAAGAAAACAAATAAAGCAAATGCTTAACGGGTGGGACAAACAATTTCCGGGCAGAATTGAAAGCTTATTTACGGCAATGCAAAACGTTGTACCCTCACATTTGGCCGACAGTGCCCTGTTTGATTTTAAGGCCGTTACCGCAGACGGCGTTGCTGATGAAAATGGCGATAAAGCTTTTGATACTGACAGCTTTACTTCAAACTTTGAAACTGAAGAGAGTCCTGTTTTTGCCAGCAATATTCCCATCAAACATTTGGCCTAAACCAGATACAAAAAGAGGCTCTGAATTGAGCCTCTCTTATGTTTTGCCAATATAATTTCGCTTAAACTTTACTCTGGCTGCGGAACTTCCGGCGTATTCAATTCCTCGCTGACTCGTTTCACAATGGGTCGATTGATACGAATCATTGCGCGGAGTTCATCAATATACTCTTCTCCTCGTTCAGAGTAGCTTGATAAGCCGGTAATTAAATCTCTTGCCAGTATGTCCTCGTTATCCAGGCGTTTTTGCTCTCGCAGCAAACGTAAATCCAGATAAGCACCATGAGTGTTAATATTACGCATGTAACTTTTTACTGAAGCGTTGACCGAATCAAATTGCGCAACTTCATGGCGTCCATCTTCATCTCTGCCAGTTGGAATTAAGCCGCAGCCTTTGGAATAACACCATTGACCAAATAAGTTCAGGCCTTTACGTGAAAACCTGGACGTTCCCCAGCCCGATTCATTTGCAGCCTGAACAAGTACCATCATTTCCGGAATAATATCGATGCGGCGTTTTAGCAAGCCAAATAAATTTTCATCAATTGCAATGTCGTCTTCCAGACGGTAATACTCAATCCAGTCCGCTAGCTGTTTTTTATCAGCCTCAGTTAACTCATTGTTTTTAAAACGCTCGTAAGTTGCTTTAAGGTAAGCCCTGTCATGCAATATACGTATATTTTCAGCTTCTACCATAGGCAGTAAAAAGCGAAAAAACTCTTCTTTCTTTTCCGTAACATCGGTCATCGACATAAAGTCAGGTAAATCTCTATGCACAGGCACGTCAGGAATGGCCGGTAAATGAGCTGTAACCGATTGCTCCGGAGTTTCTATTTCAGTTTCTTTAATAAGCCACGGCAACAGTAATGCCGCTACGCTCAGTACAATAAATAGTAGTATGGTTAATAATCGCATGTATTCCTCAGGCTGAAATATTTTCAGACGAACTGTCTTTTTTGGGTTTCTCAATAACTGTTACGCCAATGACTTCTCTATAGACCACTCCAATAAGGTTATAAATCATTGGTAACATCCAGATAAGTCCTAGCCCGAAGGGGATAATGGCCAGAAGTAACAAGCCCGCAAGAATCAAAAATAACAAGATAAATTTAGGCAGCTTGAAATGGATAATTTTTATTGAATAGTACAAGGCGTTTAACGGGCCAACTCCTCGCTCAATAACTAATGGCATGGCGAGTGTCAAAATAACCGTAATATAAAGTTGCGCCAAAATAGAAATATTTGGATGAATCAACCCAAATAATTGACTGGCTACGATGCTTAACAAAGTACTTATTAGAGCGACAGCAATTAAAGGGAACATCACATTGAAACCGTTAAAAACATCTGCGCTTTTTGTGCCAATACCGACGCTGTGCTTGATACCCATTAACATCAAGCCACCTAATAAAGGAGCGCTGATTACAGCTTGTATAATGCTGGAAAAGTACTGAAGTTTTATTGATGTTTGCAGGCTCTCAATCGAAAACACGTTCATCAAAATGAGTACCATTACCACATTAATACCCAGTAAAACCAAAAAGCCACCAATTAACGGGGTCAAGTTTGATTTGGTAATGTTAAAAGCCTGTTCAAAAACTTGCCGCAACGACAGCTGATAGTTTCCTTTAAGCGATTCAACTAATGAACCACCAATTATTACTTTGTTATCATCCACAGAAATTCCCACACTTTTTTGATCAGTAAGATAAACTAGCGCCCGATATACTAGAGTATCCTCTGGTACGATCCAATTTAAATCGACAGAACAATCTGAGGCAGTCATGAAATCGCAGACAAAACGACCGGCAAACCCCAAGTTGGTTTTACTGAACAAGCCTTACGGCGTTTTATCTCAGTTTACCGGAGAAGAAGGCGACCAGACTTTAAAGCCGTTCATTCCCCATAACGACGTTTACCCCGCCGGACGTCTTGATAAAGACAGCGAAGGGTTGTTGTTGCTAACCAATGACGGCGTTTATCAGGCTCGCCTTGCTAACCCTAAGTACAAAGTCTGGAAAACCTATTGGGTGCAGGTAGAAGGTGACCCAAGCGAAGAGCAGTTAGAGCAATTAAGGAACGGTGTCGAGTTAAACGACGGAATGACCCGCCCAGCTGAAGCCTTCGTTATGCCTGAACCAATGAACTTATGGCCACGAAACCCTCCCGTTCGTGAGCGCAAAAGCGTTCCTGACAGCTGGCTTTGCCTTAAAATACGTGAAGGCAAAAACCGCCAGGTTCGCCGTATGACAGCGCATGTTGGGTTACCTACCCTTCGCCTGATACGGGCCGCTGTGGGTCCTTTTCAGTTAAAAACAATGCAGCCCGGCGAATGGCGTTCAGAGCCACCAGTTTGGTAACTTCCTGAGCTACCCTCGTGCGCGCTAAAATGATAGAATGCGCAGCCAATTCAGGAGCTATAGTCAGTTAGGGTCAACCTATGTCAAATGCCAGTAAAAAAGTCATTGTCGGAATGTCCGGGGGCGTCGACTCCTCGGTTTCAGCTTACCTTCTTATGCAACAGGGCTATCAGGTAGAAGGCCTGTTTATGAAGAACTGGGAAGAAGACGATACTGACGAATACTGCGCTGCTTCCGACGATTTAGCTGACGCTGAAAAAGTGTGTGAAACGCTGGGTATTGAGCTGCACACAATCAATTTCGCTGCAGAATATTGGGACAATGTATTCGAGTATTTTCTGGAAGAATACAAGGCGGGTCGCACGCCTAATCCCGATATTATGTGCAACAAAGAGATTAAATTTAAGGCCTTTCTCGAGTTTGCCGCTGAAGCATTAGATGCCGATTATATTGCGACCGGACATTATGTGCGTCGTCAACAGCGTGATGGCAAATGGGAAATGCTGCGCGGCTTAGACAGTAATAAAGATCAAAGCTACTTTTTGTATACCTTGAGCCACGAGCACATTGCACAAACTCTGTTCCCGGTCGGAGAACTGGAGAAACCAGAAGTTCGTCGAATTGCTGAAGAACAAGGTCTGGTAACGGCCGACAAAAAAGACTCAACCGGTATTTGCTTTATTGGCGAGCGCAAATTTAAGGACTTTTTGCAGCAGTACCTGCCTGCTAAACCCGGCCCCATTGAGTCCGTTGAAGGTGAAGCCTTAGGCGAACACGAAGGCCTGATGTACCACACTCTGGGTCAGCGTAAAGGTCTGCATATAGGTGGAATGGCCGATAATTCTGGCGAACCCTGGTATGTTGTCGACAAAGATGTCGAACGTAACGTTTTAATTGTAGCGCAGGGGAAGAAACATCCGCGTCTATACTCTCAAGGCCTTATTGCCGGACAACTGCACTGGGTTAGTCGAAACGCCCCACCGGAGGCCTTCGATTGCACGGTGAAAACGCGCTACCGCCAGCAGGACATTCCCTGCCGGGTTACGCCGCTTAGTAACGGTGACTTTCAGGTTCAATTTAAAGAACCGGTCGCAGCAGTTACTCCGGGACAGTCTGCGGTATTCTACAGTGATGATGTTTGTTTAGGTGGCGGCATTATTGAACAACGCATTACCGACTTTGAGGTTAAGCTATGAACGAATGGCAGCAACGGGTAATTGCCTTAGCTGGCATGTCGTTAAGTGCTATGGCTGTGCAAAAGCTGGCTCGCAGCGGAGAGCTTTACCCGGAATCTATTAGCAATACCTTAGTGCACAGCCTTTTACAGCAAAACCCGGACAATATCGAAGATATTTACGGCGGACTGGACAACATTAAGCCCGGTATCCAGGCGTTTATTCGCCAGGCCGGCAGCAATAAAAATAAGGACATTGAGGTTACCCGCTATCTGATAGGCCTCATTCATTTATCCAGAAGGCTCTTAAAGCAACCAGATATACTCAATTTACTGGGCGAGCGTATTACCCAGGTAAAACGTCAAAAAGAAGAGTTTGAGTTTGAAAACTACCGTATTCAGCAAAGTTTGGCGGGCATTTATCGCGAACTGATAAGCCCCCTGGGACAACCTATTCGCATTAATGGTAACCCGGAGTTTTTAAAACGGGACTCAAATCAACACCATATTAGAACCCTGCTGCTAGCTGGCATTCGCAGTGCCGTGCTTTGGCAGCAAGTAGGCGGCAAGCGTCGTCATTTCGTGTTTTCTAGAAAGAAAATGTTAGATACAGCGCAGCAACTGCTGCATGTCGCATAACCAGTAACAAGTAACAATTAACGATTTAATTAACCCTCGGAGAGCCAGTTTATGTTGCCCTTTTCCTCCTTGACGGCGGTGTCACCTGTTGACGGACGATACGCCTCAAAAGCAGAAATGTTACGTCCTATTTTTAGTGAGTACGGACTGATTAAATTTCGAGTGACTGTTGAGGTTCGTTGGTTACAATTATTAGCCGACGTTGACGGTATTAAAGAAGTACCTGCGCTAAGTAAAGAAGCAACACAGATACTGAACTCTATTGTTGAGAATTTCTCGGTCGACGACGCTGAACGCATAAAAACTATTGAACGTACCACCAACCACGACGTGAAAGCGGTTGAGTACTTTCTGAAAGAGAAAGTGGCAGATAACGAAGAGCTGAATAAAGTTTCCGAGTTCATCCACTTTGCCTGTACGTCCGAAGACATCAACAACCTTTCTCACGGTTTAATGTTGAACACGGCTCGCGATGAAGTACTACTGCCTATGATGCAGGAGTTGGTCGACCGGGTTAAAGAACTGGCGAAAGAACACAAAACCGTTCCTATGATGGCCCGTACACACGGGCAACCGGCAACGCCAACCACAATGGGCAAAGAATTTGCAAACGTTGCCGTGCGTTTACAACGTCAGCTGGAACAGCTTAAAGCTGTAGACGTTATGGGTAAAATAAATGGTGCTGTCGGTAACTACAACGCGCACCTGGCAGCCTACCCTAACGTGGACTGGCACCACATTTCAGAGCAATTTGTTACTTCATTAGGCTTGAGCTGGAACGCTTACACAACGCAAATTGAGCCGCATGACTATGTTGCTGAATACTTTGATGCATTAGCTCGTTTTAATACCGTACTCATTGATTTTGATCGTGACGTATGGGGCTATATTGCATTGAACCACTTCAAACAGCGTACTGTTGAAGGCGAAGTTGGCTCATCAACCATGCCTCATAAAGTAAACCCTATCGACTTTGAAAACTCAGAAGGTAACCTGGGTATTGCAAACGCTGTTATGCAGCATTTAGCTCAGAAACTGCCTATTTCACGCTGGCAGCGCGACCTGACTGACTCAACCGTTTTACGTAATTTAGGCGTGGGTGTTGCCCATACTGTTATCGCATTCCAGGCTACCTTAAAAGGTTTGAGTAAACTGGAAGTTAACGAAGCCCGTTTAGCGGCTGAGCTGGATGAAAACTGGGAGCTGATGGCTGAACCAGTACAAACCGTTATGCGCCGCTACGGTGTTGAAAAGCCATACGAGAAGCTAAAGACCCTAACTCGTGGTAAGCGCATTACCAGCGATGATCTGGCGAAATTTATTGACTCTTTAGACGTGCCCGATGCTGCTAAAGACGAAATGAAAGCACTGACTCCGGCAAATTACATTGGCCGCGCCACTCAGTTTGTTGATGATCTCCTATGAAATTAGTGTTTGATAAAGACGATTTTTTAACGAACTACTGGCAGAAAAAGCCTTGTCTTATTCGACAGGGCTTTGCCGATTTTACCGACCCTGTCAGCCCTGAAATTCTGGCTGGGCTGGCGATGGAAGAAGGCGCTGACTCGCGAGTTATTGAGTCAAAAGCAGACACTGAATCGGGTTGGTTAGTGACTCATGGCCCATTTGAGGACTACGAAAAGTTCGGAGAAACTGACTGGACTTTGCTGGTGCAGTCAGTAAACGAATGGCTACCAGACGTAGGTGAATTGATAACCCCTTTCCGCTTTTTGCCCGACTGGCGCATTGATGACGTAATGGTCAGTTTTTCCTGCGAAAACGGCGGTGTTGGCCCTCACCTGGATCAGTACGATGTTTTTATTATTCAGGGCGCAGGCTCCCGACATTGGCGGGTCGGTGAACGACAAGCCATGCAGGAGTATCAGCCCGCGGAAGACCTATGCCAGATAAAAGGTGAATTCAACGCTGTTATTGATGAACACCTGACTGCCGGCGACGTTTTATATATTCCAGCTGGCTGTCCTCATGACGGTATCTCGCTGGAACCGTCTTTAAACTACTCTGTTGGTTTTCGTGCTCCATCGAAAGCCGAGCTACTGCTGCAGTTAGGTGATATTGCGATGCAACAGGAGTCATTGCAGGAGCGCTATCAAGACCCGGCTCTAAGCAGCGAAGACGTTTCATGGGTTATTGAAAAAACGCAGCTAAGTGCATTAAAGCAGTTTTTAAAAGACGCTTTAGAAAGCGATGAAACCGACGCATTATTAGCAAAAATCATCTCCCAGTCTAAACGCCCTCTTCCCGAGCCAGAGCTGCCGACCACCGCTGAGCAAATTCCGACTCTGCTCGCGCAGCAAAATGCATTTATAGAAAAGACCTCGGGCGCACGTTTCTTAAAACTCAGCGATACCCAGTTTTACGGTAATGGCGAAGTTTTTCACGTTATACAAGAGGCATTACCAGCTGCTGAATGGCTGGCGCAGTTGCAAGGTTCTGAAGCTACTGAAGAATTAGCTAAATTGGCAAAATCTGTTGCCGGGTGCGAGCTAATTGCCGAAACAATTAACCAGGGAATCATCTACTTATACATTGATGAATCTTAAGTGATTCTGTGTAAACAAGAGTTGATAAACGCCCGTTTAAATACCTAAATTTATTCACATCTTAAAGTAGCGCGAGCCTTATCTAAATGGTAATGTTCGCGCAATTTTTGAAGCAATGAGGAAGTGAAACTCATGTCTCTATACGAGCATCCCGAATTTGATCACCACGAGCAAGTGGTGTTTTGTCATGATCAGGAATCAGGCTTAAAAGCCATTATTGCCATCCACGATACAACCTTAGGTCCAAGCCTTGGTGGTACTCGTTTATGGAATTACGCTTCTTCTGCCGAAGCGGTCACCGATGTACTGCGTTTGTCTCGTGGTATGACTTATAAAAGTGCAATGGCAGGTCTGCCTTTAGGTGGCGGTAAAGCGGTTATCATCGGCGACGCGAAAAAAATCAAAAGCGAAGAACTCTTCCGCGCTTATGGTCGCTTCATCGAGTCTTTAAGTGGTCGTTACATTACCGCTGAAGACGTCAACATTCGTACTGAAGACATCGGTATGGTCGCAAAAGAGACCAGCTACGTTGCAGGCACGGCCGATAAAGCCGGCGACCCTTCACCTCATACAGCACTGGGTACTTACCTTGGTCTTAAAGCGGCAGCAAAACACAAATTAGGTAGCGAAGATCTTAAAGGTGTTAAAATTGCCATTCAGGGTCTGGGTGCTGTTGGCTACGATTTCGCCAAGTACTGCGCAGAAGACGGTGCTGAACTTATTGTTACCGATATTAACGAAGAAGCCATCGAGCGTGCCGTTAAAGAACTGGGCGCGAAAGCTGTTGGTCTGGATGAAATTTATGGCGTAGACGCTGACGTGTACGCACCATGCGCTTTAGGTGCCACCATCAATGATGAGACTTTGAAGCAACTTAAAGTCAAAATTATCGCCGGCAGCGCGAATAACCAGTTAGCTAACCCTAAACATGATAAAGCCGTTAAAGATATGGGTATTTTATACGCTCCGGACTACGTGATTAATGCCGGTGGCGTTATTCATATCTGTTCAGAAGCCGCCAACTTTACTGTGGAAGAAACAGAAAAACGTGTGCGCGGTATATACGATACCTTAGATCAGCTTTTTGCCCGGGCACAGGACGAAGACCGCCCTACCGGAACAGTCGCTGATGAAATGGCTCGCGAAATTATCGCCAAAGGTAAGCAGTAAACGTCACTGCAAATAAAAAGCCTGAGTTAACTCAGGCTTTGTAAGATTATCTCAAGCGGGTGTCTCACCCGCTTTTTTTCTATCCGTTTTATTTGTGAGCGACACGAGAATCCAGTAACCAGTACTCCACTGCTTCCATACTCCTGAACCGCTTGTTGCCAGCCCATTTGATAAAGTCCCTGGCTGTCTTCCTGGTTCTGTTTCTCATGACCAAATGTACCGGCCATACCGCAACAGCCCACATTAACAATATCCAGTTTTAGTCCCAGATTTTGGAATAAGGCTTGCCATTGTTTAGCTGACTCAGGCACGAAACTCTGTTCGGTACAGTGCAGCAATAGACCGTAGTGGCTGGTAGTAAATGAATTAATATCATCAAAGTTCAAAGTATTAAGCCATTCTACAACCGTCATGACGTTAACTTCGGGTAGTTGACCATCGCTCGCCTTGCGATACTCGTCCCGGAATATCAATGCCGTGGAGCTGTCAGGTCCAATTAATGGAATACCAGCATCAGAAATAGGTTTTAACTGTTCAGTCACTTTTTCGGCGGTTTTCTCAAAGTCGCTGATAAAGCCTTTTACGTGCTGAGCCTTGCCATGCCCTATAAACGGCAGTAACACAGGCGTATAACCTAAATTTCTGATAAGCAGCCCCAGTTTCAGAACCAGATCGGCCTCGTAGAAGGTTGTAAACGGGTCCTGCGCAATAACCACCGCTTTTGACTTCTCATCCTCAGTCAGGCTCATCACCTGCTCTGTGGTTAACTCAATAAGTCCGTTCCGGCGCCAGGCAGTCCTTAAATTAGGCGTTGAGAATAACGGCGTATCGACGTAGCCAATACCGTATTTGAGTACAAACCGGCTTAACGGATTATTAATCAGTACATTACTCAACCGGGGAAACTTACTCGCTATCGGCGCGGTCTTTTCAATACCTTTGACCAGATAGTCTTTTAACGGACGAGCGTATTTACTGTAGTAATGATCATAAAAACGAGCGCGGAACGTCGGCACATCGACACTGACTGGGCATTGGTTGGTACACGCCTTACAAGCCAGGCATTTGTCCATGGACTCTTTCACTTCGTGGCTGAAGTCATTTTTTCCGGTAAACCGGTTAAGCTGGCGTTTGGCAAAGCCCAATGATTCTGGCTTTTCAGCCGCGTTATAGCCGGCGTTGTGAGTTAACCGCAACCATTCACGCAAAAGCCCTGCCCGCCCTTTAGGAGAATAACGACGGTCCCGCGTTATCTTATAAGAGGGGCACATAGCGGACTTAGGATCGTAATTAAAGCACAAGCCATTACCGTTACAGTCCATCGCATTTTTATAGCTGTCGCGTGTAGCCACCGGTATTTGACGATCAAAGAAGCCGCGCTTAACGGCATCGACAGAAATAAGCTCGGCATTGGTGTTAAACGGCGTACAGATTTTCCCCGGGTTTAGCTGGTTAAAGGGGTCAAAGCTGGCCTTAATTTTTTGCAATTCGGTATAGAGATGCTCACCAAAAAATGCCGGTACGTACTCTGAGCGATACCCTTTACCGTGTTCGCCCCACATGAGTCCACCGTACTTTTGTGTCAGCTCGGCAACTTTATCACTGATTTGTCTGAGCATGACTTCATCTTCAGGCTCACACAAATCCAGTGCCGGGCGCACATGCAAAACTCCGGCATCTGCATGCCCAAACATGCCGTAATGCAGGCCGTTAGCGTCTAAAAGAGCACGAAACTCGTTAATAAAATCAGCCAGTTTCTCCGGAGGTACAGCGGTGTCTTCAGCAAAAGCAACGGGTTTACGACGCCCTTTTGTAGCGCCCAGCAAGCCCACGGATTTTTTCCGCATAGCATAAATAAGCTGGATACTGGGCAAATCGTCACAGACTTGATAGCCAATAACCCCTTTGCTGTCTTTGCTTTTAATCAGCTTGTCCAGACGTTGGGTTAAAGAATTAACTTTACTGTCTATTTCTTCCTGATTTAACCCGGTGAACTCAACCATGTTGATGCCATCCATGCGCTGACCTTCAACATCAGACAACAACGGCTCAACTGACTTCCAGATTATATCCTGACGTGCAAGATTCAGTACGGTACTGTCAACCGTCTCTACAGAGGTTGCTTTGGCATCAACTAAGAAAGGCGAGTTTTCTAAAGCAGCCTGGAAATTTGAATATTTTACGTTCACCAACACCCGATGTTTGGGAATAGGAGTAATATTCAACCGGGCTTCACTGACAAAGCCTAAGGTTCCCTCTGAGCCAGCAATGATTCGTGAAACATCTATCTTTTGCTGCCCGGCGTTATAGGCATGTTTCAAGTCATAACCGGTTAAAAAACGATTCAGCGGCGGAAATTTCTCACGAATACTCTCAGCTTCACCCACGCAAGTATCAATAACCTGTCGGTAAATTCGAGCTATACGATTATCCTGTCGCGCAACGGTTTCCGCCTGTTCAAGCGAAACCGATCCGCTATCCAGTACAGAGCCGTCCAGCAATACAGTTTTTAAACCAAGAATGTGATCGCTGGTTTTCCCATAAACCAACGACCCCTGACCGGAAGCGTCAGTATTAATCATTCCGCCAAGAGTCGCGCGATTACTGGTCGATAAGTCAGGCGAGAAGAAATAACCATGGGGACGCAATATATCGTTAAGCTGATCTTTGACTACCCCCGCCTGCACCCTCACCCAGCCTTCTTTCGGGTTAACTTCCAACACTTTATTCATGTGGCGACTTAAGTCCACCACAATACCGGAAGTTAAAGACTGACCATTGGTGCCGGTGCCGCCACCACGGGGTGAGAACTGCACACTGCTGTTGTTTTCCTGACCTGCCAGCTTCATCAGCAATACAAGGTCGGTTTGATTAAGAGGGTACAAAACAGCCTGAGGCAGGTTTTGGTAAACGCTGTTATCCGTGGCCGCGATTAAACGGCCCGAATAACTCACGTCAATTTCACCTGCAAACTCTGAGCTTCTTACCTGCTCAATAAAGTGCCGGTAGTCATCTGGTAACGCATTCTCAGCAGCAATCTCAGGTAATACAGTCATACTTATAGGTTTTCCGCCAGGTACATCCAGGTCTCAATAACGGTATCGGGGTTCAGCGATACCGAATCAATGCCCTGATCAACCAACCAGGCAGCAAAATCAGGATGATCCGACGGTCCCTGACCACAAATGCCAACGTACTTACCGCGTTTCTTCGCGGTTTGAATGGCCATGGCCAGCAGTTTCTTCACAGCTTCGTTACGCTCATCAAATAAGTGCGCGATAACACCGGAATCCCGGTCAAGACCTAAGGTCAGCTGAGTTAAGTCGTTAGAACCAATAGAGAAACCGTCGAAGATATCGAGGAATTCGTCAGCCAGCAGAGCATTAGAAGGCAACTCACACATCATAATAACGCGTAAACCATTTTCGCCCTGAACCAGTCCCTGCTCGGCCAGAAGCTCAATAACCTTACGGCCTTCTTCAAGAGTTCTGACAAACGGGATCATGATTTCGATATTGGTCAGACCCATATCGTTACGAACGCGTTTAATAGCTTCACATTCCAGTGCAAAGCAGTCACGGAATTCTTCAGAGATATAACGCGACGCGCCACGGAAACCTAACATTGGGTTTTCTTCACCAGGTTCATACTGCTTTCCGCCAATAAGGTTCGCATATTCGTTCGACTTAAAGTCAGACATACGCACAATGACGCGTTCTGGCGAAAATGCAGCACCTAAGGTAGAAATGCCTTCGGCTAAACGCGCTACGTAGTATTCGCGAGGGCTGCTGTAACCGGCCATCATGCTATCAATTGTCTTTTTCAGCTCATCGCTTTGCTGATCATAATTAAGCAAGGCTTTAGGGTGAACCCCTATCATGCGGTTAATAATAAACTCGAGGCGAGCCAGGCCAATACCGGCATGCGGCAAGCTGGCAAAATCGAACGCACGGTCCGGGTTACCCACATTCATCATAATTTTCAGTGGTAGATCCGGCATAGCGTCAATTTGTGACTCGGTAATATCAAAGTCCAGTTCACCCTGGTAGATATAACCGGTGTCGCCTTCGGCACAAGAAACCGTAACGGCCTGACCATTACTGATATGGTCAGTTGCATCACCGCAACCAACAACCGCCGGAATGCCCAGTTCGCGTGCAATAATCGCTGCGTGGCAAGTACGACCACCGCGGTTAGTAACAATGGCCGCCGCACGTTTCATAATCGGTTCCCAGTCAGGGTCGGTCATATCGGTAACTAATACATCGCCCGGCTGCACTTTATCCATTTCGCTAATATCATTCAGAACACGAGCAACACCACGACCAATACGCTGGCCAATAGCGCGCCCTGTGCAGACAACGTCGCTTTTAGTTTTTAACGCAAAACGCTCAATGGCTTGCCCTTTTTGGTTTGACTGAACCGTTTCAGGACGTGCCTGAACAATATACAGCTTGCCGTCGACGCCATCTTTTGCCCACTCAATGTCCATTGGACGACCATAATGCTCTTCAATGATAAGAGCTTGCTTAGCCAGTGTTTCGACTTCTTCGTCTGTTACCGAGAAGGTCAGGCTCTTCGACTTTTCTATGTCTTCTATTAATGTCTGTTTTCCATGTTCTCTGTCGTCAGAGAAAATCATCTGGATTTTCTTGCTGCCCAGAGTTCTGCGCAATACTGAAGGGCGGCCTGCTTTTAACGTTGGTTTATGTACGTAGAATTCATCTGGGTTAACTGCACCCTGCACGACCATCTCACCTAAACCATACGACGAGGTAATGAAAACCACATCATCAAAGCCTGACTCAGTGTCAATGCTGAACATAACCCCGGAAGAGGCAATGTCACTGCGCACCATACGTTGTATACCAGCCGACAACGCAACACCGCGGTGGTCGTAGCCCTGATGAACACGATAGGAAATAGCGCGGTCGTTAAATAATGAAGCAAACACGTGTTTAATGGCTTCCATTACACTACTTAAGCCACGTACATTCAGGAAAGTTTCTTGCTGCCCGGCAAATGAAGCATCCGGCATATCTTCTGCCGTCGCTGAACTGCGTACCGCAAAGCTAAATTCCTCGTTGTTTTCACTTAACTCAGCAAAAGCGTCTTTAATAGCCGCTTCAAATTCTGGTTGAAACGGCGTATCAATAATCCATTGGCGGATTTTTTTGCCAGCCTTAGCCAAGGCCTGTACGTCGTCAACATCAAGCGTGTCGAGCAAATCGTGAATACGATCGTTTAAACCACTTTGCTCCAGAAACTGGTTATAGGCATCAGCCGTTGTTGCAAAACCACCGGGCACTTCAACTCCTGCTCCGGCTAAGTTACTGATCATCTCACCCAGCGAGGCATTTTTGCCACCCACTCGGTTTACGTCATGCATTCCCAGATGTTGGTACCAAACTACGTATTCTTGCACGTCACAATCCTTAATTGATTTTTCGGCATGGAAGTGGCACCTATTTTACACGCTGTGGCCCAACAAGTTAATATCGAACCTACAATCGGTTAAAAAGAGATTTGCCAGTGCGCTATGCATTTTACATTTCAGATGGTACAGCATTAACCGCCGAGGCCTTTGGCCACGCGCTTTTGTCCATGTTCCCAGTCAATTTTGAGCACAAAACATTACCTTTTATCGATAATAAGGAAAAAGCGAATGAGGTGTGTAAAACAATAAAAAAAGCCGTTTCCGACAGTGGTGAGCCGCCTTTAATCTTCCATACTTTCGTTAACGAGAAGCTAAAAGCAAAAATTACCGACTGTGGAGGCATTTGTTACGACTTTTTAGACCACTTTATTGCTCCGGTGGAAAAAGAGCTGGGCGTCAAAGCGGAACCGAAAACACACCGTACTCATGGTGTACATAAAAACTACAACTTCAGAATAGATGCCATTAATTACGCGCTGGATAACGACGATGGCAAACGCTTAAATCAATTGGATAAAGCTGACCTGATTTTAATTGGAGTGTCGCGTACAGGGAAAACGCCGACCAGCTTATACCTGGCCATGCAATACGGAATTAAAGTTGCCAACTACCCTCTGACCGACGATGACGACTTTGAACGACTGCAATTGCCTAAAGAACTTAAGCAGTATCGTCATAAGCTGTTTGGCCTGACCTTGTCGTCACAGCGTTTACATGAAATTAGAAGTCAAAGACGGGAAGGCAGCCAATACGCTTCTATGGCGCAGTGTCGGTTTGAGCTAGCTGAAGTTGAAAGGCTCTATAGCCGGGAGGCAGTACCTTTTATCAACTCAACCCATTATTCAGTAGAAGAAATAGCCGCAAAAATTCTGGCTAAAACAAACTTAGAGCGGCACCGTTATTAATGCCGCTCTAATATTCTGAGAAGCTACACTTTACTTCGCGTTGGTGCTTTCAAAAATTTTGTCCGCCGACGCTGCAACAAAGCCAGTATACAGTTTGCCGTCTTCAATTTCGTAGCGCTTAGCAAACTCATAGAAGCAACTGGGGATCTCAACAGTCTTATCAGAAAACTCAACTGGGTGACGGTCAGCCATAGTTGATGATTGTTCCAGATAAACGTCCGGAGAACCTTTGATTTCACCACCCGACGTATTCAGTTTGAAACCATTGTCTTTTAACTTCTGGTTTACCTGCTCAAGCGTTTTATAGCCCGGTAACTGGTTAACGCTGACCGTAAAATGGTTAGCGCAATAGCCAAATGCAGCCATCCACGCAGCGTACTCACTCTCTTCCAACAATGACTGGTAATCGGCATAACTGACTTTCCAGTGCGTACCTGAATAAAGAAAGTCCGGCTTTTTAGTGTCTTCAGCCGAAACCTGAGCCACCATATCTTTGACTTTGCTCTGCAGTTCATCAGAAAATTCAGCCGTCATTAATTCGCTAATGAATACTTTTGGTAACTCAGGATCTTCATGTTCAAAATGTTTTGCGCGCAGTTTTTTCGCTTCAAAGTGGTAGTCACCACCCTCTTTGTAACCTAAGTCCAAAAAGTGTTGTGCCAGTACTTCCAGACCAACAGGACTGATATCAAAAGTCCGAAAAGCAACGTGATCATTAACGATCGGATGCCCTTCGCCTAAAATTTGATGCACCTTTTTTGCTGAAGGTGTACGCGATAAATAATCTTGCCACAAGTTTTCAAATAACACTTCTACCTGTTGCGACATATAAAAAATTACCTCTTAAATATCCGGTTAAAGGGGATGATCAACCCGCGCCGTTGCGAGCTGCTTTTAATGATTCTGCGACTAAAAACGCTAATTCTAGCACTTGATCGGCGTTCAGTCGTGGATCGCACTGGGTGCGATAACGACTGGACAAATCTGCTTCACTTATACGGTAGGCACCGCCGGTACATTCTGTAACATCTTCACCGGTCATTTCCAGATGGATGCCGCCCGGATAAGTGCCCTCAGCTTGATGAATCGCAAAGAAATGTCTTAGTTCTTTATGTATGGCGTCAAAATTCCGGGTTTTCAAGCCATTATCAGCCTTAATCGTATTGCCATGCATGGGGTCACTTGACCAGACCACGTTGCGACCTTCCTGTTTTACACGGCGCACTAACTCGGGCAATTTATTAGCCAGATTATCGGCGCCCATACGAGTAATTAATGTTAAACGTCCGGGTTCGTTGTCAGGGTTCAATGCGTCAATTAACTGAATGAGCTCATCCCCTGGCATTGTTGGGCCCACTTTTACTCCAACCGGGTTATGAATGCCGCGCATAAACTCGACATGAGCTTGATCTAACTTACGAGTGCGTTCACCAATCCAGACCATATGCGCAGAGCAGTCATACGGCAATCCGGTTAAAGTGTCGGTGCGGGTTAAAGCTTGTTCATAAGGCAATAACAATGCCTCATGCGAGGTGAATAGTGAAGTCTCGTGAATGGCCGCGTTATTCTCTGAGTTAATACCCAATACTTCCATAAAGCGCAGCGCCGACTGAATTTCTTCAGCTATTTTCTGGTAACGCTCTTTTAAAGGATTAGAGGCAATAAAACTTAAGTTCCATTTATGCACTTTGTGCAAGTTGGCCAGACCGCCCTGCGCAAACGCTCGCAACAAGTTCATGGTCGCTGCGGAGTGATGATAAGCCTTAATCATACGTTCAGGGTCAGGTTGACGAGCCATTTCATCAAACTCTGAGCCATTAATGATGTCACCACGGTAACTAGGCAAACTCAGGTCACCAATGGTTTCAAAATCACTAGAGCGCGGCTTGGCATATTGCCCTGCCATGCGTGCAACTTTTGTCACCGGACAGGAACCTGCAAACGTCATGACAATGGCCATCTGCAGAATGACCTTAAAAGTGTCACGAATTTTCGGTGCGTTGAAGTCACTAAACGACTCTGCACAATCGCCGCCCTGCAGCAGGAAACCCTCTCCTACGCAGACATTCTTTAACTGGTTTCTTAACGCTCGTATCTCTTCTGCGAACACCAGTGGCGGGAACTGACTCAGTTGCTGTTCTACTGCCTGCAACTGCGACGGATCGGAATACTTCGGTTGTTGTTCTATTGGCTTATCGCGCCAACTGCGCGCACTCCATTGGGCCATAACAAAAATTTATCCGCTTTATCGGTGAGTAAGAGTTAAGAATGTACCTCTGTATCCCTTGAAAAGCAACGACTAACGCCGTTGCTCAAGAGCATGAATTCGTTCTTCTAAAGGCGGGTGACTCATAAACAATTTCGACATAGTTGAGCGTTTTCCTTTAATACCAAACGCCAGCATAGTGCCATCGAGCTCCGACTCTTTGCCTTGCTGTAAGCGACGTAAAGCAGCAATCATTTTTTGTTTACCGACTAAATCTGCGGACCCGGCATCTGCTCTGAACTCACGCTGACGAGAGAACCACATAACAATAGTGCTGGCTAAGACGCCAAATACGATTTCCAGCAACATCACGACACCATAATAGGCGAACCCACCGCCCCGCTGGTTATCACCGCCCCGCATTATCGCGCTGGCAATGATCCGCGCAAAAAACATGACAAACGTATTTATCACGCCCTGGATTAAGGTCAGCGTCACCATATCGCCATTAGCAATATGACTCATTTCATGTGCAAGAACCGCCTCAACTTCGTCAGCATTCATGCTTTGTAATAGTCCGGTACTGACCGCAACCAACGAAGCATTTTTACTGCGCCCGGTAGCAAAAGCGTTAGGCTCCGGCGATTGATAAACCGCGACCTGAGGCATAGGAACCCCTGCTTTTTGCGCCTGTTGCTGAACGGTACGGAACAACCATTCTTCAGACTGGTTCTGTGGTTTTTCTATGACTCTGGCTCCGGTTGAACGAATTGCCATCCAGCGTGATATCCAGAGCGATACAAACGCACCACCAAAACCAAACAGTGCACAGAACACCAGTAAACCCACTGACCCTTGTGCATCAATGCCGGTTACCGCCATCACAATATTAAAGACCACGCTAACAACCAGCAGAATGGCCATGTTAGTCGCTAAAAACAGCAAAATTCTCTTCATTGCTCGTACTCCGGGGAACTTAGTCTGCTAAGTTATGTGGGGGTATTTAGTCGTATTTCAATCTTACTCATGGAAATAAATGCTCAAATCTTTCTCTTTCCAGCCTGGCAAATAAGGAATATTAGCGAGCTCGTTTTCGCCCATCAACTCACGTAGCGACTCCAGATTCTCGGCCTGTCGCGGCATCGGCTTCGGCCCGGTTTGCACGGCAATCCAACCTGCAACATCGCAACCTTCCTGCTTTATTGATTGCAGGCTAAGCAACGCATGGTTCAGGCAACCCAGTTTTAACCCGACCACCAGCACAACTTTCGCATTAACCTCCTTTACCACTTGCGGCATACGCAGTCCGGAAGCCAGAGGTAACTGCCAGCCACCGGCACCTTCAATCACTAAACTGTCTATTGGCCGCTCATGAAACCAGTCTACCGCTTTCAACAGGCGTTCTTTGTCTATGACCACGCCACTGTCTGCTGCCGCAATATGAGGCGCAATTGCGGCTTCAAAGGTATAAGGATTAACTCTATCGTAATCAAAGGAAGTATTAGACTGACGCATTAAATTCAGTGCATCTTCATTCACCAACTGCCCGTTTTGCCAATGACAACCGGATGCAACTGGCTTCATTACCGCAACTTGTTGCGACTGCTTTACTAAGTATTGAACAAAAGCACATGCTGCAACGGTTTTTCCTGCGTCAGTGTCTGTTCCGGTAATAAAATAAGTGTTCATATCAACTTAAACTCAATGCTACTTAACTAATTTAATATTAAGAATTGACCATTCAAGTGGCAATCCCTGCAAAGTTCGATAATTTTCAAAGGCATTTTCCAACTGCTGTAAGCGGTTGCGCGTCATCAGTCCGGCGTTATCAGTTCGCCTCACATAGTTGGCGCCAACCCCCTTAATACTGCCTATAAGTTCACGGACACTGGCAAAATACTGGGTGTGTTCTTCTGTCACGAATTCTGAGTGACGCCAGTTAACTGAGCCGACTTCATTCTGCACCGTCTCTGCGGGCTTAAAGCGGTGCGTATGTTGCAAATCGTCAACACCATTCCAGCTTTTTATGAAAGAGTTGAAAGTGCCCTCAACAACGGTATTAACGGTTACAACACCACCCGGCTTTAAAACGCGATGAGCTTCCCTCATCGCGTTTTGCAAATTATCGACCCATTGCATAGACAAATTAGCGAAAAGCCAGTCGACTGAGTTGTCAGCTACAGGCAAAGCTTCCCACTCGCCATTAAGCCAACTCAATTCAGGATAATCAGCGGCAGCTTTAGACAACATAGCCGGAGCAATATCAACACCAAGATAATGATTCGCCCGGAGTAAGAGGTCTGCTGTCGTTGACGCGGGACCACAGCCAACATCAAGCGCCTGATTCACATTAGCCGGCCCGAGGCTTAATAGCCGGTTGGCTGTTAACCGCTGAATACTCGCGTGCTGGTGGTAGTCTTTCGCCGCCTTATTGAACTGCCGCGCAACAGCCTGTTGAAAATTCATTATTTTCATAACGGAGGTTTCATAACTTAGATTTCATAACGGAGACTTCATAACTGGCTAAGAATCCTATCTACCCGACACCAAAATTGAGCAAGTTCGGGCGTCGACATTTCTGACGTTAAACTAAAACGGATACGGGAGCTTCCCGCAGGTACTGTTGGCGGACGAATAACGCTGCATAAATACCCCTGAGCCTGTAGTTCTGTTGCCATGTTTAGCGCGTCATCATCGGAGTTAAATAACCATGTTTGTATGGCCGAGTTTGATTCTATCGTTTTTAAACCGCGCTGTTTCAGCTGTTCCCGAAAATACTGAATGCGCTCAGCAAGTCTTCCGCGGCGGTCATCGCCTTCTGCGCTGCGTACAATTTCTACAGAGGCTTTTATTGCAGCGGCCTGAGCCGGCGGCATAGCAGTGGAATAAATATAATCACGGCAAAACTGAATTAAACTTTCAATTTCATCATCATCGGCACAAACAAAGGCTCCACCGACGCCCAACGCTTTACCAAAGGTGCCGGTTATGACATCGGCAACAGCGGAGTCCGCATATAATGACCCTTTCCCCTGTACACCATAAGCACCTACTCCATGGGCGTCATCAAGTATAATCTTGAGGCCATACTTGCGCTTTAAATAAGCCAACAGGTTTAAATCACAGGCGTCTCCGTCCATGCTAAAAACACCTTCGGTCACCAGCCAGTCGCACGGATTGGCTTTGCTAACAACTGGTTCAGGTTGGTTATGCGGAAACCGCTTAAAACGCCCTTCACCGTGCTGCATACCGTCAATTATTGACGCATGAACCAGTTTGTCGGCGAACAGCTTTTGTTGTTTATCGACCAGGGTTGTCAACACACCATGATTTGCCGCGAAACCTGAATTAAACAGCAAAGCTCTGGTTTTATTCATCCACTCGGCCAGCAACTCTTCCAGTTCCTGATGAACTTTACTGTAACCGCTGAGTAACGGTGAGCCAGTACTGCCAACACCCCAGATATCAATAGCTTGCTTAAATGCACGCTTTATATCCGGATGCTGGCTTAAGCCGAGGTAATCATTGGTACTGAAATCCAATTGCCAATGAGCGTCGGAGCTACGTACCTTTCGCGAGCGAAACAGCGAAGAGTCTTTACGCTCATTAAGCCGCTGCTCATACCCCAACACGATTTTCTCCACTCTCTATTCTCTGCCTATTCTCTACTAAGACGCGTCGTAGTATCGAACAGGGTTTTGCTGTTCTTTAATCGCATCTTCAATAACCGCGGTGTGAACTTCATCATCATAGCCGTCGCGCTGTTCAGGCTTAATGCCCAGACGCTCGAATAAACGTAAATCGGCATCTGCTTCAGGGTTCGCTGTGGTCAGCAGTTTTTCACCATAGAAGATTGAGTTAGCACCGGCGAGAAAGCACAACGCCTGCATTTCATCGTTCATGTCTTCACGGCCGGCGGACAAACGTACATGCGAAGCTGGCATTAAAATACGGGCTACGGCAACGGTACGCACAAATTCAAAGTTATCTAAGTCTTCCAGTTTGGCAAAAGGCGTGCCTTCTACTTTAACCAGCATATTAATCGGTACGCTTTCCGGGTGCTTAGGCAGATTCGCCAACTGCACTAATAAAGAGGCACGGTCGGTGACGCTCTCGCCCATACCAACAATGCCTCCGGCACAGACTTTCATACCTGCGTCTCGCACATTATTCAGCGTATTAAGGCGATCCTGATAAGTTCGGGTGGTAATGATGTCACCATAGAACTCCGGAGAGGTATCGAGGTTGTGGTTGTAATAATCAAGACCGGCCTGCTGCAGCATTTTTGCCTGTTCATTACTTAACATGCCAAGTGTCATACAGCTTTCCAAACCCAATGCTTTCACGCCTTTGATCATTTCAATGACGTAAGGCATATCGCGGTCTTTCGGATTACGCCAGGCGGCGCCCATGCAAAAACGGCTCGCGCCCTTCTCTTTCGCTGCCTGTGCTTCAGCCAGCACACTTTCAACTGCCATCAGGCGCTCGCGATCCAACCCGGTGTGATAATGGGCGCTCTGCGGGCAATACTTACAGTCTTCGGGGCAGGCACCGGTTTTAATCGACAACAAGGTACTGACCTGAACTTCGTTCGGGTTAAAGTGCTGGCGATGCACTGTTTGTGCTTCGAAAACTAAATCGTTCAACGGCATCTGCAAAAGATTCTGAACTTCTTCAATGGTCCAGTCGTTACGAATTTGTGGCATGGTAAATCTCGTGTGCTTGGCAAATTATGGTCGACTAGAATAATCCAGCTCGATACACTGTCAATATACTTTCAGTTTAATACTTTACAATAGTTTAATTTATGAGCAAAAGCGATATTGAGTTTGATCGACAGCACATTTGGCACCCATATACCTCTATGCTGAACCCCTTACCTGCTTATAAAGTTGAGTCAGCAAAAGGTTGCAGATTAACTCTGGATACCGGCCATGAGGTGGTTGATGGCATGTCTTCCTGGTGGGCTGTTATTCACGGATACCGCAATCCACGCTTAGATGCCGTTGCTCACCGTCAGATAGATAAAATGAGCCACGTTATGTTTGGCGGTATCACGCATCAACCCGCGATTGATCTTGCTCGACGTCTTATTGAACTGACTCCTGAGCCTCTACAACGAGTATTTATTGCCGATTCAGGCTCTGTCAGCGTTGAAGTTGCCATAAAAATGGCCTTGCAGTTCTGGCTGGCGCAAGAACGTCCGGAGAAGCACCGACTACTAACCATAAAAGGCGGCTACCACGGCGACACGTTTAAAGCGATGTCGGTTTGCGACCCGGTCAACGGCATGCACCATCTTTTTAACAGAGCTATTAACTCCCAGCTTTTTGCTGAAGCCCCCAGACTAACCCCGGACGATGACTGGGCAGAGACGGCTGGTGACGAACTCAGACACTGGTTCGAGCAACACCACCATGAGTTGGCGGCGGTTATTCTTGAACCTGTTGTTCAGGGAGCCGGTGGCATGCGTTTTTATCACCCTGAATACCTAAGGCTAATACGCCAGCTTTGCGACGATTTTGATGTATTACTGATAGCGGATGAAATTGCAACAGGGTTTGGTCGTACCGGCAAGTTATTCGCCTGTGAACACGCTGGAATTACGCCTGATGTTCTCTGCGTTGGTAAAGCTCTGACCGGTGGTTACATGACGCTGGCAGCCACGCTAACCACGAAACAGGTAGCAGAAACCATTGGTCACGGCCCCGGCGGAGGCGCATTAATGCACGGCCCTACTTTTATGGGGAATCCTTTAGCCTGCGCGGTTGCAGCTGAGTCACTGGCGATTATTGCTGAGGGTAAGTGGCAGCAACAGGTTGCTGAAATTGAAGCTCAGTTAAAGCAGCAACTTCTTCCCCTGGCTGAATGTGATGCAGTAAAAGACGCACGAGTTTTTGGGGCTATTGGCGTATTAGAAATGCACCACCCCATTGATGTTGCCATTGCGCAGAAGCGTTTTATTGAATTAGGGGTATGGATACGCCCGTTCGGACGCTTACTTTATATTATGCCGCCTTATGTTATTTCTACGAACGAGCTCAGCCGTTTAACCGTTGCCATGAAAGACTACGTTGAAACTCAGAGCTCTATTAAAGCTTAATAACCAAAGAAATAAACCGACAAGCCACCCAAACAACTCATGATCAGTATCAGGATATTGATCCACAAATGCTGTTTGTCCTTGCGAAAAAGAACATAATTAAGAACAAAGCTGAGCAGACTCACACAAAGGCCAATAACTAAAAGAATAACGAATAAGTCACCTAATGTGATGAGCCAGTCTTCGCGAACAGGAATACCAAAAATTTCAGTCAAAATGGTATCGCGCTCAGGTTTTGCATAATTGAAAACGATAGCGGCAACGACAAAGATAAACCAGCCGAAAATAGACAGCCATCCCAGAACACGGGACCAAAATGGTACCTGCTTTAAATCCGCTAAGGATCCCCTTTTCATAATTTTTCTCTCGGTTATCAGGGGTTATACTTGAGTCTGCGCCAAAGCGCGGTAACATAGCAACCTTTCTATAGCAAAATAGTGTAAATTTCGGAGAAAACCAACTCATGTCGTATGCTTCTGTAGTGGATGTTCTGACGGGAAAAGTCGCTGTCGATGAGACCGTCACAGTCCGGGGCTGGGTACGCACCCGCCGTGACTCGAAAGCCGGTATTTCATTTATTAACTTGCACGATGGCTCATGCTTTGATGCCATTCAGGCCGTGGTTCCGGCAGAACTTCCCAATTACAGTAATGAAGTGCAGAAACTGACGACCGGTTGTTCTGTAGCTATTACCGGTGTTGTTGTCCCTTCTCAGGGCAAAGGTCAGTCATTTGAACTGCAGGCAACCAAAGTTCATGTATATGGCTGGGTGGAAGATCCCGATACCTACCCTATGGCTCCTAAACGTCATAGCATGGAATACTTACGTGAATACGCGCATTTGCGTCCGCGTACCAACATTACCGGTGCGGTCATGCGTGTTCGTAATGCGTTATCTCAGGCTATTCATCGCTTCTTCCATGAGGAAGGTTATTTGTGGGTGAGTACACCAATCATCACGACTTCCGATTGTGAAGGTGCCGGTGAGATGTTCCGTGTTTCAACACTGGACATGCTGAATATCCCGAAAACAGATAAAGGCGAAGTCGACTACTCTGAAGACTTTTTCGGTAAAGAAGCGTTTTTAACGGTGTCGGGTCAGCTGAACGTAGAGTCTTACGCTTGCTCTTTATCTAAAGTTTATACATTCGGCCCAACCTTCCGTGCTGAAAACTCGAACACCAGCCGTCACTTGTCTGAATTCTGGATGGTAGAACCCGAGCTGGCGTTTGCAACTTTAGATGATGTTGCCGGCTTAGCCGAAGCCATGCTTAAGTATGTGTTTAAAGCCGTTCTGGAAGAGCGCCCGGACGACATGGCGTTCTTTGCCGAACGCATTAACTCTGACGCTATCAGCCGTTTAGAAGCCATTGTAAATAATGACTTTGTGCACATGGATTACACCGACGCCATTGAGATACTGAAGAACTGCGATAGAAAATTCGAATACGCGGTTGAATGGGGTGTGGATTTACAATCAGAGCACGAGCGTTATTTAGCTGAAGAACATGTCGGCGCACCAATTATTCTGAAAAACTATCCGCGCGATATTAAAGCCTTTTACATGCGCCAGAACGAAGATGGCAAAACCGTTGCCGCTATGGACGTTTTAGCGCCGGGTATTGGGGAAATTATCGGTGGTTCCGCCCGTGAAGAACGTTTAGACATTCTTGACCAGCGAATTGACGAAATGAACCTGCCAAAAGAAGAATACGGCTTCTACCGCGATTTGCGTCGTTACGGTACCGTTCCTCACGCCGGTTTTGGCCTGGGTTTTGAGCGCTTAGTGGCTTATGTCACCGGCGTACAAAATATTCGTGACGTTATACCTTTCCCACGGGCTCCGAAAAGTGCCGAATTTTAATCCAGCACTAAGTCATTACCGTTCATAAAAAACGGTGATGAATCTTTCTGAGGCTTTATTGGCGTAGGGACTGCAGGTGTCCCTACGTACAGAAAGCCGACAATGGCGTCGTCCACAGACAATCCCAACTGCTCCTTGATAAAGTCGTCCTCGGCCATCCATCCGGTACGCCAAATAGCACCTATACCTTGTGCAAAGGCCGCTTGCTGCATGCCGTGAGTGGCACAGGCAACCGTACACAGTTGCTCATCACGGGGGACTTTCGGGTGCTCCTGAAAACGCAGACAAGAAACAATTATCGTTGGGGCCCGAAATGGCAGCTGCCCAGCCTGCTCTATGACCGTTTCTGAAAAGTCGCTAAGACGCGCAGCCTGCTGGTAGATATCCGCCAGAACCTGCCTCTCTTTTCCCTGAAACTGAATAAACTGATATGGCGTTAGTCCCATATGATCAGGCGCACGAACAGCTGCGGCCTTAATTAACTCCAGTTGCTCTATAGTAGGACCGGGTTCACTCAAACGCGGCATGGAGGAACGGCTGGTTAATAACTCTTCGGCATTCATACTTCACCTTATTCAATGTGTAATGGTTAGTTACATTCTCTGACTGGTCTGTTACTCGCACATTCGATATGCTAAGGCCTGTTTTTATTAGCTAATGAGAATTTAAATATGCGCTCAATCTTCAGTTATTTGTGGAAAATAATCAACGGTACGCGCAAGGTCATTTTGAACCTTGTATTCTTTTTAATCCTCGCGGTTTTTCTCGTTAGTCTATTTAGCGGAGAGGATCCTATCGAAGTACCGGAGAATGGCATTCTGGTTCTTAACCCTAATGGCATGCTGGTTGAAGAGAAGACTTGGGTTGATCCTTTTAGTCAATTCCTGAATGAAGCTATGGGAAGCAGTGATGATATCCCCGAAGTTCTGTTATCTGATGTGGTCGACTCAATTGAGAAAGCCAAAACAGACGAACGTATAGGCGCACTGTATTTAAACTTACAAAACTTGTACCCAAGCGGACTCAATAAGTTACAGGCAGTTGCCGAGGCTCTTGACGATTTCCGTACCTCTGGTAAACCCATTATCAGTAATGCTGATTACTATGATCAGCATCAGTATTATCTTGCAGCGCATGCAGATCAGCTTTACCTAAACCCAATGGGCGGAGTTGTATTTGAAGGGCTTGATTACACTCAACTTTACTTTAAGGACTTACTCGACAAGCTTAAAGTTCAGCCTCAAGTCTTTAAGGTCGGTAAATTTAAAGCGGCTGTTGAACCTTTTATTCGTAACGACATGTCTGATGAAGCACGTGAAGCCAATGAGTTTCTTTATTCAGCTTTGTGGGATAGCTTCCGCACCGATGTGACAGCGGCCCGTAACATTAATCCGTTGGTTACCAGTGGTAAAGTTGATGATTACATGTCGGCCTTTAACAGTGCCAATGGCGATATGGCCAAAATGGCGCTAGAAACAAACATGGTTGATGCGCTGCGTACACGTACCGAAGTTCGTAACGAGCTCATCAATTTAGCCGGATACGACAAAGAAGAAGATACCTTCCGTCATATTACCTACGACAACTATCTGGCGACTGAAATGGAAGTCCCGGAAAGCCTGCAACCGACAGATCGTAGCCAGATCGCGGTTGTTGTTGCTCGTGGGCAAATCGTTAACGGTTCGCAAAAAGCCGGTATGATTGGTGGTGACAGCACCGCAAAACTGATTCGTGAAGCACGCAATAACAAGCAGACGAAAGCGATTGTGCTGCGCATAGACAGCCCCGGCGGAAGTGCCTTTGCCTCTGAAATTATCCGTCAGGAAATCCTCCAGGCAAAAGAAGCCGGTATTCCGGTTGTGGCATCAATGAGCACCGTGGCAGCATCTGGTGGTTATTGGATAGCAGCAGATGCCGATAAAATTGTGGCCGCACCAACTACCATTACCGGTTCAATTGGTGTCTTTGGCCTGTTAATGACTTTAGAAGACAGTCTGGCTGCTATTGGCGTTCATAGCGATACTGTCAGTACGACTGAGATACAAGGTTTAAACCCACTGGAAGAAATGACTGATTACCAAAAGAAATTGGTGCAAAGCTCGGTTGAAGCCACCTATGAAGACTTTTTGACTATTGTCAGCAAGGCTCGCAACATGTCCCGCGACGATGTGCATGAAGTTGCTCAGGGCCGCATCTGGACGGGTAAACAAGCAATGGAGCGTGGATTAGTTGACCAACTTGGAGACTTTGACGACTCAGTAGCTGCGGCCGCTGAGCTGGCTGCCATTGATGATTACGATGTAAAAATTGTTCAACAAGAGTTGTCATCGAAAGAGCAATTTTTTGCCAACATGTTTAACAGCTCTTCAGAGTACCTCCCTGTTCCATCTGTTGGTGGTGAGGCTCAACACTGGTTAATGGGTACACTTAATAAAGTGAAATCTGAAACTGCGGTTTTACAAAACTTTAATGATCCTAAAAATGTTTACTCTTACTGTGCACTCTGCCTTCAACCGCGATAGAATTATCGCGGTTATTTCGCAGAGCACAGGAGTGAACTTTGCCTCGTAAAAAGATTTATGTCGCATACACTGGCGGCACCATAGGTATGAAAAAATCAGCTCAGGGTTATGTTCCGGTTGCGGGACACCTGAGCCGGTGCGTTGAAAACATGCCGGAGTTTTTCCGGGAAGAAATGCCCGAATTTACCATTAATGAATATTCACCATTAATGGACTCATCAAATATGGCGCCGTCTGACTGGGTGACCATTGCTCGTGATATAGAAAGGAACTACGACGATTACGATGGTTTCGTCATTTTGCACGGTACCGATACCATGGCTTATACGGCGTCGGCTTTGTCCTTTATGCTACAAAATTTGAGTAAACCCGTTATTGTAACTGGTTCACAGATACCTTTAGCCGCCCTGCGATCTGATGGACAGACCAACTTGCTCAATTCGCTTTATGTGGCTGCGAACTACCCTATTCCTGAAGTTGGTTTGTTCTTTAATAATACGCTTTACCGGGGGAATCGCTCGACCAAAGCAGACGCTAACGGATTTAATGCTTTTGCCTCCCCTAACTACCCTTCCTTACTTGAAGCAGGAATCCAGATTCAGTTAAACGCAGGAGAGCTCTCAGAGCCCTCAAACCAGCCATTAAAAGTCATTGAAATGACCCCTCAGCCAATCGGTGTGGTCATGCTTTATCCGGGAATATCCGCTGAAATTATAAAAAACCAGCTGCAACAACCGGTAAAAGCCATGATTCTACAAAGCTACGGTGTCGGCAATGCGCCACAAGACGATGCACTGCTGACTAGCCTGAAAGAAGGAATTAACCAGGGGATTACCATTCTAAACTGTACTCAATGCTTTCGCGGCCGGGTCAATATGGACGGCTATGCGACCGGCAATGCTCTGGCTGAAATAGGTATCGTGTCCGGGGCAAATATGACCATTGAGGCGGCACTGACTAAATTGCATTATCTGCTGTCACAAGATTTGAGCCTGAGTAAAATGCAGAAATTGTTACAGAAGAATTTACGTGGCGAATTAACTCCGCCATAATTTGACGCAGCTTAAATAATAATAAGAAAAATTATGGCAAATTCATCACCTGCGTTCGCAACACGATTAGGGTTTATATTAGCTGCCGCTGGCTCAGCGGTTGGTGTTGGTAATATTTGGGGCTTCCCTACCCAGGCCGCCAGTAATGGCGGCGGTGCTTTTCTATTGGTCTATCTGATTATGATTGTTTTACTGGCATACCCTATGCTGGTAGCCGAAATAACCATTGGCCGTATACGACGTCAGAACCCAATAGAAGCATTACGTAACTTATCCAGTAAACCCTTTTTAAGAGGCTCAGGTGCTATCGCCGGGGTCATCGGCCTTATTGTCTTAAGCTTAATATTGAGTTTTTACGCCATTGTATCGGGGTGGCTTGTTTCTTATATGCTGGCACCACTGATGGTTTTAATCGGTCAGCCTGAAACTGCTCTATGGTTTACAGAGTTTTCGGTTTCCCGAAATATAACTACCATGATATTTTTTATGCTGTTAACCGTTTACGTTGTACGTTCTGGTGTAAACAACGGCATAGAACGCTGGTCCAGACGATTAATGCCATTATTGTTCATATTGTTGATTGGCATGTCCGCTTACATTTTAACGCAGGACGGTGCGATACAGGGCCTGAAAATGTATCTGCTTCCCGACTTCTCAACAATTACCGATCCGAACCTGATTATTCGGGCTATGGGGCAGGCATTCTTCTCTTTGTCGCTCGGTGTTTGTGTCATGATGACGTACGGTGCGTACCTTTCAAACTCCGAGAACATACCCAAAACAGCAGCCTGGGTAGCAGGCATTGATACCAGCGTTGCGTTTTTAGCTGGCCTGCTCATTCTACCAGCGATGTTCGTAGCACAATCTAATGGCATCACCATTTATGCAGACGATGGTACTCTGCTTTCGGCGGATACTTTAGTTTTCACCGTATTACCTGCGATGTTTGATGCACTAGGTTACGCTGGACTATTTATGTCTTTTGGCTTTTTCCTGCTAATGGTTATTGCCGCTATTACCTCATCTATTTCTATGCTGGAAGCACCGGTCAATGCATTACGCGAAGAAGCAAACTGCGACCGTAGTAGTGGCGTCTGGATCATTGCGCTTATCGTAACCGCTATTTCCACGACGATAATCTATAATTTTGAGTTACTTTTTGGCGCCGTTATTACCTTTAGCACGGTTTATATGCAACCAATAATGGCTTTAGTGTTCGGTGTTATGCTGACCTGGGTATTACGTCAAAATTATTTATTAAAAGCGTTAAAACAAGGCTCACCAGACATTGATAAAAGCTTATTCTGGAAGGTATGGCCGTGGTACGTAAAGTTCATTTGTCCGATACTGATTCTGCTGGTTATCTGGCGCGGTTAATAACCGTTGCAAAGGCTCTTCAATAAGTTGAAGAGCCTTTTTTATATAAGCCAATTAGATAACAAACATATCCATAAATTCGTTAACCGCAATATTCTCAAAAGACTGCTGCTGACTGCATTGGTCAAAAATCGATTTAACCCGGGGCTCAGGGAAACGAGTCGCTAAATTCGCTTTAAACTTGCTTTCTAGCACAGGAAAGCCCTCTTCCCGGCGCCGTCTGTGCCCTATCGGATATTCCACCACAACTTTTTCAGTATGAGTTCCATCTTTGAAGAATACCTGTAACGCATTGGCTATAGAACGCTTTTCCGGGTCGTGATAATCCTGGCTAAATTGCTTATCTTCAAGCACTTCAATTTTTTCACGAATTCGATCAATAACCGGGTTATTTTTATGAAAGCTATTCTCGTAGTGATCAGCTGTTAACTCGCCGAAAATTAGCGGTACCGCAGTCATGTATTGCAAACAATGATCTCTGTCCGCCGGATTAGCCAGCTTCCCCTGTTTTGAAATGATTCTAATAGCCGACTCATGAGTCGTTATCTCAACTTTCTCAATATCATCAATTCTGCCTTTAACTTCTGAGTGCAATGTCACCGCAGCTTCACAGGCAGTCTGAGCATGAAACTCCGCCGGGAAAGACAATTTAAATAAAATATTTTCCATTACGTAACTGCCGTAGTCACGCTGAAACTTAAATTTCCAATCCTCTTTCGGTTTCAACTGCTGGTCTTTATTGGTCTTATTAAACAGCACATCGTAAAAGCCCCACTGCGGAGCCGTTAATGCCCCGGGAATTCCCATTTCACCGCGCATGGTTATGTCGGCCAAACGTACAGCTCTTGATGTGGCATCGCCGGCAGCCCAGGATTTACGCGAACCGGCATTAGGTGCGTGCCGATAGGTTCTCAACGACTGACCATCAACCCAGGCTTGCGAGACAGCAGCCATAATCTGCTCTCTGGAGCCACCCATTAACCAGGTAACCACAGCTGTCGAGGCTACCTTCACCAACACAACATGGTCCAGACCAACCCGGTTAAAACTGTTTTCTATGGCTAAATTACCCTGAATTTCATGAGCTTTAATCATCGCTTCTAAAACGGTTTTCATGGTTAAAGGCTTCTCACCTTTAGACACTCGCTTTTGCGAAATATAGTCAGCGGTTGCCAGTATGCCGCCTAAATTATCAGAAGGATGCCCCCACTCGGCTGCCAGCCAGGTGTCATTAAAGTCCAGCCAACGAATAATACAACCTATATCCCAGGCTGCTTTAGCAGGGTCCATACGGAACTGGGTACCCGGCACCCGAGCGCCGTTTGGAACCGTGGTTCCTTCAACCAGAGGACCTAAATGTTTACTGCATTCAGGAAAACGCAGTGCTAATAAGCCACACCCCAGGGTATCCATCAGGCAGTTACGAGCCGTATTCCACGCTTCCTCATTGTCTACTTTGTAATCGATAACATAGTCTGCAATGGTTTGAATGACTTCGTCGTAGTCGGGACGTTCATTACTTTCAACGGTTGTACTCATCACTGACTCCTTAGTTAATTTTATTATCAGAACGGGCTATCCGTTTGTCTATATGTACCCTGAAAAGTGCCTTTTTGATCGCCATGAACTGTTAAGAAACAGGAAGAAAAGGATAAAAAAAACCCGGAACCAATCCAGATTGTTCCGGGTATAGGGGAATGGCTCAAAGGTTGAGCCGTGCGCTAACTCATGACAAAAACACTGCATTAGGTCGCATAAAATTCATTCGGTAAACTTCAGTTTAGACAATATCAAAGGGATGTCTAATTTTTTTAAGAAATTTTTTATCTTACTGTTTTTGAATAATTTTAACCAAAAAGAACACAGGTTATACACAGCTAATTAAGAGTTAGCGAACAGTTTATAATAGTTAGCTGTCGTGGTCTTAGCCACCTCTTCTAACGTAATGCCTTTTACGTCAGCCACGCATTTTGCAACGTCGACAACATAGGCTGGCTGGTTCTCTTTACCACGATGAGGAACCGGCGCTAACCAGGGACTGTCGGTCTCAATTAAAAGTTTTTCCAGTGGCAATGCTTTGATTGTGTCACGCAGTTCCTGAGCGTTCCGGAACGAAGCAATACCGGAAATAGAAATAAAGAAATCGAGATCATCAATGGCTTTTTTTGCCATCTCAAGAGACTCGGTAAAACAATGCAAGACACCACCAGGCTTTTCAGCATGGCCATTTCTTAATAATGACAAGGTGTCCTGCTGAGCATCGCGCGTATGAATAATCAGTGGTTTGTTAACGTCGTTGGCTATTTCAATATGTTGCTCGAAATTCTCCTGCTGTAGTACTTTTGATTCAGGATGGTAAAAGTAATCGAGCCCGGTCTCTCCTACCGCAACAACGCTATTCAGTGCTGTTAGCTCACGCAATTTAGCACCTAACTCAGCTATTGGAGTCTTACTGTCTTTCACATACAGAGGATGCACACCACAAGAAATTGAAACATCATCGAATTCGGCCACAGCAACCTGCATGGCTGGAAAGTCTTCGAGGGTAACGCATACACACAGCATGTGTTCAACCTTATTCGCACGTGCCGCTGCAACAATTTCTTTTAAATCGGCACCCGCTTTTTCAGGGTTGATTTTATCCAAATGACAGTGTGAGTCGACGAACATAGATAGCTCCACTTAGCGTTGATTTGAGTGACAAAAGTCGTTAACCAGTTGGTGGAAGAGTTTACCATATTCGTTTGTATGATGGCGGCAAAGGTAACGAAGATGATGAATCAAGGCTTGCTGTGAAGGCAGAACAGCGACAGCCAACCAGTTCTTTAGTTCTCCAGCCTCAAAACGAAAAACCACGCTCACCTCTAAACATAGAGGTTTACCTTCTATGTCCGGGCATTGGAACTCTAATCTGGCTCTGTCATCTACCGCAATATCGGTTGTTTCGCTGTTGATCAGCAAAGTAAGGGACTGAAATTCAGGAACAACATGAGCAGCAAGCTCTGTTGCGGATTGTGGGCTTAATTTTAGCGTCAGCATGACAACTCCGTTTTACGGAGTCGCTACGCTGAAAGAGTATTTGACCAGCGACTCCAGGCAAAACTTAATAATAACGGCAAATTGATCCCCGTTGAGCCCTGATATCGCTGACGTAGCTGTCGGCATTCGGATACCCATTCACTCAGCTGCGCGACATTGACCCACTCATAGTTGCTGATGTGTTGTAATTCGTCCGCCAATTGCTGATAACGCAAACGCGTAGCCGCAGCTCGTTGGCTAATCAACAACCAATCCATTAATAAGTTCTCGGAAACATCCAGCCAGCTTAATGCGCCATCTTTATCTTTTAACAGGGGTAATTCCTGCTGTCCCCGTAGTCCGGCCAGCAGCTGCTTTGCAAAAGTCACCTGCTCGTCGCTTTGTACGGTTGTCGGATAGGCAATGCTCAGCCACTGCATACGGCTTCTTAAGGTGGGCAGTAAGCGCTCGGCATCTTTAGTTGAAACCAGCCAATGTGTATCGGCCGGAGGTTCTTCCAGAACTTTCAGCAGTGCGTTGCCAGCCTGTTCTGTCATTTTTTCCGCTTCGAGTATGACAGCGACTTTTAATCCGTTCTGGTTCGCTGTCTGCGTTACGTTTTGTTGCAATTCGCGTACCGTATCAACACCTATTCGATTAACTTGTGCACCATCAATAGTCCAGGTATCCGGATGATTACCCGATAGGTAAAGTAAACAGGATTTACATTTCCCGCAGGCACTTTTGCCTGGTTGCTTACACAACAGAAATTGATTCAGGCGCTGAATAAACTCAGTCGAACCGCCATCAACATTATGCTGTAAGTAGTAAGCATGAGCCAGACGTCCGGCTTCAGCACTCGCTACTAATCTTAACCAGGGTTCTCGCAGCCAGGGAAAAGCCATTAAAACAGATACTCCTCAATTGCTCTCAATATTGACTGATGCACATCCAGCATAGACTGATTCGCATCAATGACAATAATGCTTGGATCTTTAGCCGCAATATTCAAATAGCGTTGCCGGGTTCGTTGAAAAAAGGCTAAATCTTCTTCTTCAATACGATCCAGCTCCCCTCGCTCACGCGCTCGCTCAAGACCTTTCTTTTCTTCAACATCAAGTAGTAGTGTTAAATCGGGGGTGAAATTCCCTAAAGTGATTTTCCGGATCTTTTGCAACAATTCATCACCGAGTTCGCGCCCTCCCCCTTGGTAGGCTCTGGAAGATAAATCATGGCGATCACCAATAACCCAACGGTTTTTGGATAACGCGGGTTTTATAATATTATCCACCAGCTGAACCCGGCTGGCATACATAAGTAAAAGCTCTGTCGTGGGGCTGACTTTTTCTTCCCACTTCTTTTTTACCAGATCCCGCAGCGATTCCGCTAACGGTGTACCGCCTGGTTCACGAACTGTTTCAACCTGAACTCCTTTCGCCTGAAGATGCGTGACAACACTTGCGATAGCCGAACTTTTACCGGCTCCTTCGAGTCCTTCAATAACAATAAACTTTCCTGACATAATCACTCTTGATTCAGTTGATATCGGCGTACAGCCTGTTGATGTTCTTCCAGTGTTTCCGAGAAAACATGGCCACCTGATTTATCCGCAACAAAATAATAGTACGGAGAACGTGCCGGATTTGCTGCTGCTTTAATTGAGGCTTTGCCGGGCATCGCAATTGGTGTTGGCGGTAATCCGTTAATTCGATAAGTATTGTATTCTGTTTTCTCGCGCAAATGAGTACGAGTCAGATTGCCGTCAAAATTTTCAATACCATAGATTGTCGTCGGATCAGACTGCAACCGCATGCCGACAGCTAAACGATTGGCAAATACGCTTGCAACCAGCGGACGTTCATCGGCCAAACCGGTTTCTTTCTCAATAATAGAAGCCAGTATCAGCAATTCGTAAGGTGAGTTTACAGGGCATCTGTCTGAACGCTCTTGCCAGGCATTTTCCAGCACCTGCTGCATAGATTGGTACGCTTGCTTCAGAATAGCAATATCCGTTGTGTAAGCTCTGTAACTGTAGGTTTCAGGTAATAAAACACCTTCAATAGAGGTTTCTGTAACGCCCAGCTTTTGCCTGAGTTCCGCCGGATCCAATTCAGAAGACTCATCTTTTAGGTAAGGTAGCTGTTTTAGTTGAGCTCTCCACTGCTCGAGAGTCAATCCTTCAACCAGAGTCACAGTAAAGGTTTTTTCCCGCCCTTGAGTCAAAATACTCCAGACATCAAACCAGCTTTGTTGTCCGTTAATTTCATAAAGGCCAGCTTGCAAATGGTCGACATCGTCAAAAACCTGACTCAGGCGATAAATTAATGCAGAGTTCCCCTTCTCAAAGTGCTCTGTTACTTGAATGGTTACGCTACGGGCAGTTGCTCCTCCTCTAAAATCTAACAATAGAGGCGTACTAGCGTCACTTTGTATTGGCTGAGATAAATACCAGCGCCCGGATACAAAGACAGCCACGACCGAAACCACAAAAGCTGCAACAAGCAGCGCTAAAATAAGACGTTTTTTCATAATATAAGCTGCTCTAATACCGCCGGCAATTTACTCTTATCCAATACTTTACCATTAAACTGAGTGACCGTAACAGCGCCTCTGACACTGTTGCTGAGGATAATCTGCTCAACGTCAGCTAACTCATTCAATGAAAAATGACCGATACGCAAAGGCGCAAGCATGTCTTCATCAATAATCAACTGGCGAATAATTCCTTGTACACCGGAAAAACTCAGATCGGGGGTGTACCATTGCCCTTGTTTGTACCAAAAAACATTTCCCTGTATGGCTTCGACAACATTACCTTCCGAGTCGCAGACCAGTAAATCGTCATATTCAGAAACGCTGCGCTCCTGAGTCAACAGAACCTGCTCCAGCCTATTTAATGTTTTTAAACCGGCCAGCTTAGGTTGTCTGGCTAAGTTCAATTCAGCAACACCAAGACTAACCGATTTAAGGTTACCCGGAGCATCACTTACCTGAATATATTCATTCGCCACTGCGCCGTCTGAAAAGCCATACCCTCGGCCACCATAACCTCTAGTGACAATAACCTTACACACACCGTTTTCAATGCCATCACAAGCGTTAAGGATACGCTGATGCAAAAAGTTAAAGTTTGGATGGTTTATAAATAAACGGGTATTAGCTTCAGACAGTCGGTTCAAATGTCGCTTTATATGCAAAGGCACACCTTGAACAACTCGTATGGTTGTAAAGTGCCCGTCACCGAACTGCAGCCCTCTGTCTATTTCAGAACAATGGAAAGGCGTATTATTAAGTAGTATTTTTCTTATTGTCATAACAAAAAAGGCGGAACCAATGGCTCCGCCTTTTATATCACGTTCTACGACAAATTAGTCGTTAGAATGATTATTTACGTAATCGATAGCTGATTGAACTGTTTTAATTTTTTCAGCTTCTTCGTCTGGAATTTCAGTTTCAAATTCTTCTTCCAAAGCCATTACCAGTTCAACTGTGTCTAAAGAATCAGCACCCAGGTCATTTTCAAATGACGCTTCAGGCTTAACTTCTTCTTCTTTAACACCTAATTGTTCAACAATGATTTTTTTAACGCGTTCTTCAATAGTACTCATGATTATAAAATCCCTCAATAGTCATCGCGAGAGTGAAAATTGGCTGTAGTGTAGTGAAACCAGCCTCATTAATAAAGTAAAAAATAGCATAAAGTTAAGAGGTCGTACCGCTAACCTCTTAAACCATCGCCATACCACCATTAACGTGAATGGTTTCACCAGTGATATAAGCTGCACCTTCTGATGCTAAAAATGCTACCGCAGCAGCAATTTCCTTTGGCTCGCCTAAACGTGCTGCCGGAATATTATCAAAAATAGCCTGTTTTTGCTCATCATTCAGAGCTTTTGTCATATCTGTATCAATAAAGCCAGGCGCAACACAGTTCACGGTAATGCCGCGCGCTGCAACTTCTTTAGCCATTGCCTTACTGAAACCAACCAGTCCGGCTTTCGCCGCACAATAGTTAACCTGCCCCGGGTTTCCTGTTGTGCCAACAACTGAACTGATATTAATAATACGGCCATTACGGCGCTTCATCATGCCGCGTACAACCGCCTTACAAACTTTAAATACGGCTGACAAGTTCGTGTTTAAGACAGCATCCCATTCGTCGTCTTTCATTCGCATCATCAGGTTATCGCGGGTAATGCCGGCGTTATTCACCAGAATATCAATAGAACCGTACTCTGATTCAATCTCTTTAATAACCTGCTGCAGACTATCAGAATCGGTTACATCCAACGCCAGGCCCTTGCCTTTTGAACCAAGATATTCGGAGATTGCAGCTGCACCTTTATCAGAGGTCGCTGTACCAATAACTTTCGCTCCCTGACTAGCAAGCAGTTCAGCTATTGCTTTTCCTATTCCCCGGCTTGCGCCTGTAACTAATGCGACTTTATTTTCAAAGTTTTGCACGTAAATAACCTTTTTATTAAAGTGAGTTCAAAGAGTCTAGCGTATTCAACGCACTACAACCAAAAGCCTTAGTAATACGCTTGTTTAATCCAGTCAGTACTTTTCCCGGACCAACTTCATAGGCTGTTTCGACATCCAATTTCGCAATCTGTTCAATCGTTTCAGTCCAGCGAACAGGGCGATAGAGCTGACGCACCAAGGCATCTTTAATGGCATCTTCGCTATCAGCTATTGCAACGTCCACATTATTAATGACCGGGGTGTGTGGCTGTTTCAACTTTATCGACTTTAACGCGTCGGCCAATTGACTGGCTGCTGGCTGCATCAAAGCACAGTGTGACGGCACGCTAACAGGTAATGGCAAAACCCGTTTAGCTCCGGCTTCCTTTAAAGCTTCTGCAGCGCGAGCTACGGCGTCTGCATGTCCTGCTATAACCACCTGCCCCGGCGAATTATAATTAACCGGAGTTACTATTTGTTCTCCTGCCTGCTCTAAACAAATTTTTTCAATTTCGGCATCTTCCAGGCCAATAACCGCGGCCATAGCGCCTTCACCTTCGGCTACGGCTTGCTGCATAAACTCGCCGCGCAGGGCTACAAGTTTAACCGCGTCAGTAAATTCTAATGCTCCGGCACATACTAGCGCTGAATACTCACCCAGACTATGCCCGGCCATAACGGTAACGTCGGCCAACCCTTTCTCTTTAGCTACACGGTATAGTGCAACGCTGGCAGTTAATAACGCAGGCTGTGTCCGTTGCGTTTCATTCAACTGCTGCTCAGGTCCCTGTTGTACCAACTGCCAAAGGTCATAATCCAAAACACTGCTGGCCTCTGCGAATGTTTCTTTCACTAATGCAAAATCATTCGACAATTCACTTAACATGCCAACGCTTTGAGAGCCTTGCCCCGGAAATAACAATGCCGTTTTAGTCATAATCATCCTCTTAATATTGAACGAGCGCCGAACCCCATGCAAAACCGCCGCCAAAAGCCTCTAGCAAGAGTTTCTGACCACGCTTAATACGTCCGTCCTTAACCGCCCAATCAAGTGCAATTGGTACCGATGCCGCAGAAGTATTCCCTGTTGCGTCCAGAGTAATTACCACGCGCTCCATCGGCATCTGTAATTTTTTCGCTGTTGCATTAATAATACGTAAATTTGCCTGATGCGGAATCAACCAGTCTAAATCATGCGCCTGTAATTGATTTTCCGCTAAAGTTTCGGTCACTAAACTACTGAGTTTTGAAACCGCAACTTTAAAAACTTCGTTACCTTTCATGTACATCCAGGCGTTCTCTGTACCGCGGTCTGACGCTCTGGAGGCTTGTTTGGCCCCTAATAAGTGACTGTATTCGCCTGCACTAAATAGATGAGTGGAGATAATTCCGGGAGTGTCACTTTGTTCCAGGACAACGGCTCCGCCACCATCACCAAAAAGCACCACGGTATTGCGATCATTAGGGTCACATAAACGCGCCAATACATCAGTACCAATAACCAGAATACGTTGATGTTGTCCGCTTTTAATAAACTGGTCAGCGACAGAAAGCGCATAAATAAAGCCAGAGCATGCTGCTCCAACGTCGAAAGCCGGAATAGATGTGACGCCCAGCATTCGTTGAATTTCACAGGCCGCACTAGGAAAAGCGTGCTCGGCCGATGTGGTCGCCACCACAATCATATCGATATCGCGGGGGCTTAAACCGGCGGCAGCCAGTGCTTCTTTTGCCGCTTCATAACCTACAGTCGCTGCGGTTTCATTAGGTGCCGCAATGCGCCGTTCTTTAATACCGGTTCTTTCTGTTATCCATTCGTCAGACGTGTCAACCCGCTGGGAGAGTTCTTCATTAGTAAGCCGTTGCTCGGGCAGATAGTGCCCGGTACCAACAATTTTTGCATAAGTCATAGCGCTACTTAACTGATTACAGCTGTTCTGATAAGACTGCTTCGACACGATGTTTAATTCGCTCAGGAAGCTGTTCATGCGCTTCTGCGACGGCTTGTTGAATTGCACTATAAAAAGCGCCGGCGCTAGCGCTACCGTGACTTTTTATCACGACATGGCGCAATCCTATCAGACTCGCACCATTGTAGTGGTCGGGCTTCAGCCTATCCCAGGACTTGTGCGTCCGTTTTTGTAAAAAACGAAAGAAAAAACGATAAAGCCAGTGCGAATTTAGTGTGTCCCGCATTTGATCGATAATGAATGTTGCCAGACCTTCGCAGCTTTTAAGTGCTACATTACCGACAAAACCATCACAAACCACAACATCAGCTCTGCCACTAAATAAATGATTACCTTCAATAAAACCAATGTAGTTTAGCTGCTCACATTGAGCGAGTCTGGCCGCTGCATTGCGCACAACATCATTACCTTTGATGTCTTCTTCACCCATATTTAACAGGCTAATTTTAGGAGCTGGTACACCCGATAAATATTCAGCGGCCACAGCACCCATAACACCAAACTGAAACAAGGTTTCTGAATCACAGCTGGCATTAGCACCTAAATCAAGCAAATAAGATTTTCCGCCGGTTTGATTCGGCAAAGCCGTCATCAACGCCGGGCGCAACACGCCAGGAAGCGTTTTAAGTGTAAAGTAAGCATTAGTCATCAACGCGCCAGTATTGCCACCGCTTACCATTGCCTGACAATTACCGTCGGTTAGGCTTTGCAGCGCAACGCGCATGGAGGACTCAGGTTTACTACGCAGAGACTGGCCCGGTTTATCATCCATTTCGATAACTTGTTCTGCATGAACAAGATTTATGGAAGGATGCGAGCTTAAATTGAATTTATCGAGTAACGGGGTGAGTTGTTGCTCATGCCCGACAACGGTGAATTTAACATCGGGATACCGATGAACCGCTTTTTCCAGGGCTTCTATAACAATAGAGGGGCCGTTATCGCCCCCCATTGCATCAATCGCTATGTTCAGTTCAGGCATGGCCTGTCTTACTTGTTAACGACCTTACGACCCTTGTAATAACCGTCGGCTGTTACGTGGTGACGACGATGCGTCTCACCCGTAGTTGAGTCAACCGACAGTGTTGGGCCGTCTATTGCATCGTGTGAACGACGCATGTCGCGTCTTGAACGACTTTTCTTACTTTTTTGAACAGCCATTTACGCTATCTCCTGATTATTTACGCTTCAATTCTTGCAATACGGCAAACGGGTTCTCAGACTCTTCAGCAGCTGATTCGTCAATTTCGCCCCACGTCATCGCATCACGATCCACCTGACATGCCTTAGCGTCGTGCTTAGGAACTATTGGCATAGCCAGAATTAATTCGTCTTCAACAAGCCCATGCAGGTTAACTTCTCCAAAGTCGTTTACCTCAATAGCTTCGTAGCTATCGGGAAAGTCATCTGCCACCTGTCGCTTAGTGACAGGAGCATACGCAAATTGCGCGAGAATATCAACATCCAGGGGCGTATTACAGCGTTCACAAAGTACTTTTACAGCAACTTTTGCTTTCCCTGTAAAATAACTAATGCCCTGCTCATCAATTCCAAACTCAACACTGGCCTCAGGATCGGGGCAAGGTTCTACCAAACTTTCCTGAAGTCTTGTTAATGTTTTTCCAGGCACAACCCCATCATATGCCACTTTCTTGTTGGCACTTTTGACTGGGTCTACTGTTACGGGAATACGAACTTTTTGCATAGCGCGCGAATGTTAACGAAGTTCCGCTTTACTGACAAGGGAAATCTGTCGTTAATCCTTATTTAGAGGGTTAATTCCGTGAGTTCTCAACATATCCAGTAAAGCGATAGCTGGTAACCCGATGAGTGTATTGGGGTCGTTGCCTTTTAAACCACTAAACAAACTGATTCCCAGCCCTTCGCTTTTGAAGCTGCCGGCACAATCAAAGGGATTTTCAAGTTCAACGTAACGTTCTATTTCTTCGGCAGTCAATTGACGAAACTCAACTTCAAACGGCTCTACTCTTACTTCGCATTGTTGAGCCTCTGTATTAAAAACAGCCAGCCCAGTATAAAAGGTTACCGTTTTGCCAATAAAGCTGGACAATTGTCGCACCGCATTTTCATGGTTGCCGGGTTTACCTAGAATATTGCCATCACAAACAGCAACCTGGTCGGAACCAATAATAATAGCGTTATCGTAAGTCATTCTCTTTTCAACTGCCCGGGCTTTTGCTTCTGCTAAACGCCCCACTAACTGTTGTGGGCTTTCTGAGCTAATCGCACTCTCATCTATGTCCGGCTTCACAACATCGTAGTTCAAGTGCAGTCTATCTAAAATTTCGCGACGGTACTTAGAACCTGATCCCAGAATTAATGGCAACGTCATAATGTCTCCCTGACAAGTTTATTGCTGAGTTCTGAAAGCGAATCGACCACTATTGTAGCACCGGCTTCGCGTAAACGTTCAGCGTCATGCACGCCAAAGCTTACACCAATTGCCTGTACACCAGCGGCAACCGCCATTTTCATATCGTGAACAGAGTCTCCAACCATTAGGGTGTGTTCAGGCTGAGTTTTAAGTTCATTCATAATTTCATAAAGCATCTGGGGGTCAGGCTTACCTTTAGTTTCACTGGCGCACCGCGAAGTATCAAAGTAATGTTCGGTTTCACTTTCCGCCCAGACTCGTTGTAATCCACGCCGAGCCTTGCCCGTCGCAACGGCCAAACGATAACCGGCATGGGATAACTGAGAAAGCACCGCTTTTGCATCGTGAAATAATGGCGACGGCGTTGTATTCAAGTCGACATATTCATCACGATACTGAGTCAAAAAACTATTCAGTTGTGCCGCGTTAAGCACGCCAAACAGTTTCTCTATTGCGGGTTCAAGGCTTAAACCAATAATATCTCTGACTGAAATCTCGGTCGGAACGGGTAACCCCGTATGCTGCGCTGTATTTTGCATAGATGACACAATTCGGCCAATGGAGTCCATTAAAGTGCCGTCCCAGTCAAACACCACAAGTCGCTTATCGTACATCATTATAAGCTGTCCTTATTATTGTGCCGTCAGCTGCTTTAACGTTTGCCGTAAGTTGTCATCCAGAGGGGCTTCAAAAGCCACTTCTTTTCCTGTAACAGGATGCAGAAAACGCAGCTGCCAAGCGTGCAAAAACAGTCGGTTTAACCCAAGCCCGGACATTGCGTTGTCGAAATCTGTATCACCGTACTTAGGATCTTTCGCTATAGGATGACCCGCATGTAACGCGTGAACACGAATTTGATGGGTGCGGCCGGTAACTGGCGACGCTTCAACTAATGTCCCTTCCTTATACCTTTGCTGAATTCTGAAACGCGTCAAAGAGGCTTTGCCTTCTGCATCAACGCGTACAATTCTCTCGCCGGATTTTAAGGTGTTCTTTTTTAACGGCGCCTCAACACTGCGAACCCGTTTTTGCCATTGACCGCGAACCAACGCCAGATATTGCTTATTCATTTCTTTGTTACGCAACTGTTCATGCAAACTTCTCAGCACTGAACGTTTTTTAGCAACCAGCAACAAGCCACTGGTGTCGCGGTCTATTCGGTGAACCAGCTCTAAGCTTTTCTCTTTTGGCCGCAGCGCTCTTAAGCCTTCAATAAGACCGAACTGCAACCCAGAGCCGCCATGTACGGCGACTCCTGATGGTTTATTAATTAACATCAAAGCGTCATCTTCATAGAGGATCGCGTGCTCCAGAGCTGCAACCTGCTCTAAATTAGCAGACGGAAGGTCAGGCCTTTCGCTCACTTTTACCGGAGGAATGCGAATGAGGTCACCTTCCTTTAACTTATAGTCCGGTTTTATCCGCTTTTTATTCGCCCGCACTTCACCTTTACGAACAATTCGGTACACCAAAGACTTAGGTACACCGCGTAATTGCGCAATGAGAAAGTTATCTATTCGCTGCCCTGACTCTTCTGCAGAGACAGTATGCCAGCGTACTTCTTGTTGAATTGTTTTCATGCCGCTATTTTACCATCATCTACAAGATTCAACAGCGAAATTGTTGCTTGTATTTTCAGTGGTTTTCATGGAATAATTAAGTGTCAAAGTCCATCGAAGATGGCAGACGAAGAATATATTTCGCGCAATCGAAATAGCAGAGCGACGCATTATCCACATCAGCGTACGGTTTTAAAGTCTAATGAAGTGACTAGCCGAGATGTTGATGGCACGGAGAAGAACACAGCACATTGAATACGCTTTGTTTCATAATCGATTGCAGACGTAAAATTTAGCGACAATATGACACCGAACAGTTGGTGTTATCGGCACAGTCAAACTCATTTTAGTTACACGTTGTAGATGACGGGTAACGCAGGTCCCAAAGGGCTTGCAGCGACAGACGAATTCGATAATTGCACGATCGCCATTGGGGCGTGTCATATTGTGGCCCAAAGAATTGAGTCACAGTAATGAAAAGAATGCTAATTAATGCCACGCAATTAGAAGAGTTGCGTGTTGCGCTGGTTGACGGCCAGCGCCTTTACGATTTAGATATTGAAAGCCCTGGTCACGAACAGAAAAAAGCAAACATATATAAAGGCAAAATCACACGCATAGAGCCAAGTCTCGAAGCTGCCTTTGTCGATTATGGCGCAGAACGCCACGGCTTCCTTCCTCTTAAAGAAATAGCTAAAACCTATTTTCCACAAGGTTATACCTTCCAGGGTCGCCCCAACATCAAAGATGTGGTTAAAGAAGGCCAGGAAGTTATTGTTCAAATAGACAAAGAAGAGCGAGGCCAAAAAGGCGCCGCTTTGACTACCTTTGTTTCCCTGGCTGGCAGCTATTTGGTGCTCATGCCGAACAACCCCCGAGCCGGTGGTATATCTCGCCGTATTGAGGGCGATGAACGTTCAGCACTAAAAGAGGCGCTATCTGACCTCAATGTTCCGAAAGAAATGGGACTGATCGTCCGTACCGCCGGTGTAGGCAAGTCAAAAGAAGAGCTCGAGTGGGACTTGAATGTTCTGCTTAACCATTGGGAAGCCATTAGCAAAGCTGCAGACGAGCGCCCTGCTCCTTTCCTTATTCATCAGGAAAGCAACGTTATTTTCCGCGCCTTACGCGATTACCTGCGCCGAGACATCGGTGAAGTTCTCATCGATAGCCCGAAAGTTTACGAGCAAGTCCGTAGTCATATACAGCTTATTCGTCCGGATTTTTTACAACGCGTAAAACAATACGAAGGCGATGTTCCGCTTTTCAGTCACTACCAGATTGAAAGCCAAATTGAATCTGCATTCCAGCGCGAAGTCCGCCTTCCGTCAGGTGGTTCAATTGTTATCGACCCAACCGAAGCACTGACATCCATCGATATTAACTCGTCACGTGCAACTAAAGGTGGCGATATCGAAGAAACGGCATTGCAGACCAACCTTGAAGCAGCCGAAGAAATAGCACGTCAGTTGCGTTTACGCGACGTTGGCGGCTTAGTGGTTATCGACTTTATTGATATGACCCCTGCCCGCCATCAACGTGATGTTGAAAATCGTTTACGCGATAGCTTATCTCAGGACAGAGCGCGTATTCAGGTAGCCCGCATTTCGCGCTTTGGCTTGATGGAAATGTCTCGTCAGCGTTTACGTCCTTCGCTGGGCGAATCAGCAAACAATGTTTGCCCTCGTTGTAATGGTCAGGGAACTATACGTTCGAGCGATTCTTTAGCTCTGTCGATCTTGCGCTTGATTGAAGAAGAAGCCATAAAAGACAACACCATTCAGGTGCATGCTCAGGTTCCGGTCGATGTCGCAACTTATTTGCTCAATGAAAAGCGTCAATCCGTAAATCATATTGAAAAGCGTCATAACGTGAAAATCGTTATTATCCCGAATCACCATATGGAAACACCTCACTTTGAAGTGTTACGTATTCGTGATGACGAAGTTCCGGAATCGGCCAGTTTTGAGTTGGTGCAAAAACCGGAGCAAACTGAATCTACGGTTTCTATTACTTTGACTCAGGATAAAGCTAAATTTGAAGAGCCTGCATTAAAAGGCCTTCAGGCACCGAGTGCAGCTCCTACGCCAGCACCGGCTCCTAAAGTTGAAGAGAAAAAAGCAGCTCAACCATCCTTGTTGAGTCGTTTAGCGACTTGGTTCTCTGGCTTATTTGGTTCAGATGAAGCACAGAAACAGGCTGAAGCTGAGAAAGAAAAAGAACGCAATGCTCAGAACCAGCGGAATCAGCAACGTCGTGGCCGTAATCGCCGCTCAGGAAACCGCCAGCAGCGAGGCCGCAACCAGTCAGCGGGTAAGGACAAGGAAGCCAGTAAAGAAAACCCCTCTGCAGCTACAGAAGATAAATCAACGGAATCTCGCGATGACGCAGGTAACCGTAATAGTCGCAACCGTAACGATCGCAGACGTCGTGGCCGCAGCAATAAAAATCAGCAGCAGCCAAAACCAGAAGCGGCTAAGAACGAGCAAGTTGATAGCCCGGCTGAAGCAGAAAAGCCAAAAGAGGCTAAAGCTGTTCAGGATAAACCTCGTCGTCAACGTAAGCCGATTGAAAAATCCGTTCGCGTTTCATCGACTGGCGATTCAGTAGAAGCTAAAGAACCAACGCAGCCAGCTCAAAAGTCTGCTGATGCGTCGACTGATGGTGCAGATACTCAAAAGCCAACCCAGGCTAAAGAGAAACCTGCAAAGCAATCGGGTTCTGACAAGAGCGAGAATAAAGCAATTTCTGATAAGGTGCTGGATCCGCGTATGCAGGCAGCTGCTGAGTTGGTACAAAATCAGACTCAATCTGCAACTCCGGCAGAACAGAGCGAAGAGAAGAGCGTAGAGAAGAGTGTTGATGAGAGTAGCGAAGAGAAAGCACCTCAAGCGGACACTCAAGCAACTCAACAAACTGAAACCAGTACAGACGAAACAGTGCAAACGCCGGACACAACTAAACCTGAAGCTCAGCCAGAAGTGGCATCTGATGACAAAGCAGAAACATCAGTTGAGCAAGCCAGTGAAGCCGTGCCAGAACCAGCTAAAGAAGAGCAAAGTAATAGCTCTGAAACCGCTGAAGAGCCTGCAAAGCCAACTGAGACAGAAGACACTGTTGAAGAAAAGCCAGAGCCTAAGGCTGAAGAGAAGAAAAGCAGAGATCGCTCTCGCCGCTCTCCTCGTCATCAACGGGCTGCGGGGCAAAAACGCAAGCAAATGAAAACCGAAGCGGTTATACCTAACCGTTCATTAAGTGGTTCATCATTTTCTGCAATGACAAAGGCAACAGCTGAAGAACGCAAAGAAGCCTTTAAGGCTCTGCCTGTAGCTTCATCAGATAATCGCCCTCAGTTTGTTAAAGACAGTCGTATCGCCAGTATTTCTCAGGCGCGTTCGACTTCTTATGCCGAAATGGCAAAGTGTGACTAAATTGAGCTAAACGAAAGTTTAGTAAGGAAATAGGAAGGCCGGTAGCAACAAACTACCGGCCTTTTTTTATCTCTGGAGTTTACTTGCCGTCACGGCTTAATAGTAATAAAGGCTCGGTTTTTCTCTAAGGTTTTAGCACCAATACCTTTTACATCAAGTAACTGCTCTACTTCGGTAAAACCACCCAGTTGCTCTCTTAACTCGATGATCTGCTCAGCCCGTTTCTCACCGACACCAACCAGAACAGCCGATATCTCTTGTGCTGAACCCGTATTGATATTGACGGTTTTAACCTCTTCAGCCTGTGCTACTGGAGATAAGTTTGGTAAGGCGGATAATGGAGTGGCTTGCGCCCCTGCTGCTAAAAACAGCGATGAGGCAACAAGTATGGAAATTAATTTTAGCTTCATAGTGTCATTCCCTATTGAAAAATCACTGCGTCACTGCAGTAAAGACACTATAGCCGAAGTTTTTAGCCCTATTAGAAGATTACGACATTGCGAAGGCGTAAGTGAGTTATTCTCCTATAGAGGTTAATATCTCCGCAACGCTGGCGGTTGGGTCAGTTGCCTGCGTAATGGGTCGCCCAATAACCATGTAATCGACTCCAGCCTCTATTGCGGCTTCTGGTGTCATAACCCGCTTTTGGTCACCAGTGGCGCTGTTGGCAGGTCGGATACCCGGCGTTACAAGCTTAAATGACGTACCCAAATCACGTTTCAGCATACGAGCTTCCTGAGCAGAACAAACCACGCCGTTCAAGCCAGCCTGCTGCGCTAGTTTTGCCAGTTTAAGTACTTGCTGTTCCGCAGTTGCCTGAATTCCTATTTCGTTTAGGTCAGAATCACTCATGCTGGTGAGTACAGTCACGGCTATTAATAAAGGTGGTTTATCAAATTGCTTTAATGCATCCCTTGCCGCGCTCATCATTTCGGTACCGCCGCTGGCGTGCACGTTCACTATATCAACACCCATTTTAGCTGCTGAGGTTACCGCCTTAGCCACTGTATTTGGAATATCATGAAACTTTAAGTCTAAAAATACTGAAAAACCTTGCTCAACCTGCTTTTTCACCCAGTCGGGTCCAATAGCAGTAAACAATTCCTTACCCACTTTAAGACCAACTTTTCCAGCTGGTAATTGACTCACTAAATTGTCAGCGGCTTCCTGTGTCTGGCAATCTAATGCAACATAAATTTTCGGTAACGCCATGTTGTTATTCACCATCTAATCCAAAAATAGGTTTTGTTGTTGCCCAGCTCTTACACGATGGACAACGCCAATATAAAGTATGTCCGGAGAAACCACAGTGACGGCACTTATAATTGGGGCGCTGCACTATGTGCTCGTGAACCATTTTGCGCAGTCTCCGGAGGCTGTCACGCGCATTGCCCACATCAGCGGCTCTAATGTGTAACCCCATTAAATGATGGAATCCGCGCATTGTTGGATGCTGCTCTAAAACGTGAGTCATAAAGTGTTCTGCGTCTTCAATACTTTGCGATTCACAGATTTTTTCTGACAATGTAATAGCGGCCGTTATCCCCGCATTGTGTTCAACGCAACTGTGTAGAAATTCGATAAAAGCATGGGTATCCGATATTTTCTCGTAAGCTTCCTCTAGCAAAGGAATGGTTTCGCAAACGAAGGATTTATCCTGTTCGAACACCCGGATTAAGTAATTAATAGACTCCCCGTACTCCCCTTCTTTCATGTAGATTTTACCCAGGGAGAGAACAGCCCTAACACAATTAGTATCGTGTTTAAGCGCTTTGCTGTAATGCTTTATTTTACTCGGAACATTGTCGTCTAATTCGGCAAGTTCGCAATATAACTGAGCGAGAACGACTCGCGCGTGGCTGCTTTGCTTCGCCAGACGCAAAGCTATTTTAATGGCTTTATCCCATTCGTGCGTGGACTCATAAAGCTCAAGAAGGTGCTTTTGGCTTTTTTCCCGGAATAATTTGTAACTCTGCAAGCCGGCAAACATTTGTTCAGCGCGGTCATAGATTCCGGCCGAAAGATAGTCTTTACCTAACTCGTACATAGCCGTTAAGCGATCGTGCTCAGACAGATTGGGAAGTGATGTCAGGTTTTTATGAATTTTTATTGCGCGGTCAACTTCGCCTCTGCGGCGAAATAACTTGCCTAAGGTCCAGTGAGTCTCTATGGTTTCGCTGTCGACGTCTAATAACTCGACGAATAAATCAACTGCCTTATCTGGCTGATCTGACAGTAAAAGATTGATACCTGTGGCGTACTTTTTGGAGAAACGTTTCTGCTCTTTTCGTTCTTCTGTGCGAACACTATTGCGGCCCATGAACCAGCCATAGGCAGCAGCAATTGGTAAAAGCAGGAAGAGAAGCTCCAACATGAGCCGTTAACTCTCCTTGTCCAGTTTATTTAAACGCTTAACTAAACGGTTATACCGATAGCGCCAGGATAAACTCGATAGGCAAAGTAATAAAATACCAACCAGAAAACCGCTACCAAAAAAGATAGCAAGCAGCGATGCAACAGCCATTTCTGTTTGCAGCACCAGTAAATTAACAACCACAGTTTGCGGGTTCTGAGCCCCAAACGCCATTGCTAAAAGAAATATGATTAATACAGGAATGAGAATAAGCAGCTTTTTAAGCATAATTGCTTACCTGTTAGTTATAAAAAAACGGCATGCCAGTATAGCATGCCGTTTTTATCAATCGAGCGTAAAAACTAACTTAATGTATCGACCCTCTCGCGAAGCTCTTTGCCCGCTTTAAAATGCGGTACATATTTTCCATCCAATTCAACAGGATCACCTGTTTTAGGATTACGGCCAACACGAGGAGCCCGATAATGCAAAGAGAAGCTTCCAAAGCCCCGAATTTCAACGCGCTTACCTTGCGATAAGGATTGCACCATCTGTTCGAGTATCTCTTTTACCGAAGCTTCAACCTGCTTAGGAGGTAACTCGTGCTTCAAAGTTAACCTTTCAATCAGCTCTGATTTAGTCATCATTACCTCCTTCAAATTAACTGCAACAGTGCAGTAAATTATTCGTCGTCAGTTTTTGCAGCTTTAAAGGCTTCTGCCATTGCGCTGTTAAGACCAGAACCACTGTCCTGTTGCTTATTAACGCTTTCAACCGCTTCTTTCTCTTCAACTTCGTCTTTCGCACGGATAGACAAGCTCAGAGTACGGTTTTTACGGTCAACGCCCATGAAGCGAGCTTCAATAGAATCACCAACGCTCAGTTCAGTGCTTGCATCTTCAACGCGCTCGCGTGAAATGTCAGCGGCACGAACATAACCTTCAACGCTTTCAGCTAATTCAACTTTAGCGCCTTTAGCGTCTACTTCAGTAACTGTACCTGTAACAATAGCACCTTTTTTATTGGCCGCCAGGTAGTTATTGAATGGGTCTTCTTCAAGCTGCTTGATACCCAGTGAAATACGCTCACGTTCAGCATCAACTTGCATGACTACAGCGGTAACTTCTTCACCTTTTTTGTAATCACGAACGGCTTCTTCGCCAGTAGCGTTCCAGCTAATATCTGACAAGTGAACCAAACCATCAATACCGCCGTCAAGACCGATGAAGATACCAAAGTCAGTGATTGACTTGATCTTACCAGTAACTTGCTCGCCTTTATTGTGGTTTTTCGCAAACTCTTCCCATGGGTTAGGTTTACACTGTTTAAGGCCTAGTGAAATGCGACGACGTTCTTCGTCAATTTCCAGAACCATAACTTCAACAGTGTCGTCCAGGTTAACCACTTTAGAAGGATGAACGTTTTTGTTAGTCCAGTCCATTTCTGATACGTGAACAAGACCTTCAACACCCTCTTCGATTTCGACGAAGCAACCGTAATCAGTCAAGTTCGTAACACGACCAGTTAAACGATGCCCTTCTGGGTAACGGTTTGCGATATCAGCCCATGGATCTTCGCCTAACTGCTTAAGGCCAAGAGATACACGAGTGCGTTCACGGTCAAACTTCAATACTTTAACAGTGATTTCATCGCCAACGTTTACGATTTCACTTGGGTGCTTAACGCGTTTCCAAGCCATATCGGTAATGTGCAATAAGCCATCTACGCCGCCTAAGTCAACGAACGCGCCGTAGTCAGTCAGGTTCTTAACGATACCCTGAACTTCCTGGCCTTCTTGCAAGTTTTCAAGCAGCTCTTCACGCTCTGCACTGTTTTCTTTCTCGATAACAGCACGGCGAGAAACAACAACGTTGTTACGTTTTTGATCAAGCTTTATAACTTTGAATTCTAAATCTTTGTTTTCCAGGTGCGTTGTTTCACGTACTGGACGTACATCAACCAGTGAACCAGGCAAGAACGCGCGAACGCCGCCTAAGTCTACTGTAAAGCCACCCTTAACCTTACCAGAGATAATACCGATAACGGTTGCATTGTCTTCGTGTGCTTTTTCCAGTTGCAGCCATGCTTCATAACGCTTCGCTTTTTCGCGAGACAGAATGGTTTCGCCAAAGCCGTCTTCAACTGCATCAAGGGCTACGTCAACTACGTCGCCGACGCTGACTTCTAATTCACCTTCTGCATTACGGAATTGTTCTGCTGGAATCGCGCTTTCTGATTTAAGGCCGGCATCAACCAGGATCAAATCTTTTTCGATAGCAACGATAGTACCTTTAACAATGGAGCCCGGGCGTGTTTCAACTTCCTTTAGGCTTTCTTCAAATAATTCTGCAAAATTTTCTGACATAGTAATTAACTTCGCTTATAAATAAGACGTCCACTGAACTTCCGTATACAGCGGGGTTATTAAAATAGTCTGTTCGCTTCCTTACAACAGACGCCTAATTAAGGTCACCTGACCCTAGCTAGTCTTTGAGAGTTTGCTGTGCGCAAACGTCAATACTTGTTCCAACACGTCCTCTATGGACGTATCAGTGGAATCCAGATACAACGCATCCTCAGCTGGCTTAAGAGGTGCCACCGAGCGATTCGTATCACGATCATCTCTTTCTTTAATTTCGTTCACTAATTGATCAATATTAGCATCAAAACCTTTTTCCTTCAATTGCCCAAAGCGTCGTCTTGCACGCTCTTCGGCAGAAGCCGTTAAAAAGATTTTGGCATCGGCATCAGTGAAAACAACAGTTCCCATATCACGGCCGTCGGCCACCAGACCCGGAAGCTCTTTAAACCCACGCTGGCGGCGCAGTAGAGCTTCTCTGACTCGTGGTAAAGCCGCTATTTTTGAGGCCATATTACCCACTTGCTCGGTACGGATGGTCATGGTCACATCCTCGCCTTCAAGAATAATATGTGTCAATGAGCGTTCCTCTTCTGCTTCAAACTTCACATCCAGGTGCGCCGCCAAAGCCACCAGGCTTTCTTCATCTTCCGGCGTAAAATCATGGTGCAAAGCCGCTAATGCCAGTACGCGATAAATTGCGCCACTGTCCAGCAAGTGCCATCCTAGCTTTTCAGCCAATAATCGACTGATAGTTCCTTTCCCTGCCCCACTCGGCCCGTCAATCGTAATGACTGGAATATGAGTTGTCATAAAATCCTCTAATTGCTCTGCATTACGCAGCATTTAGCCGCGCAATTATACGCATTTGTAAAAAAATTGCATTAATCAAAGTCAGCGAGTCTAAGAGTTAACTGTGACAGAGCCGTGAAAACTCGGAAAAATAGTCGGGATAGGTCTTTGCACAACAACCGGGATCATTGATTGTCACTCCAGCGGAGGAAAACGCTACCAGGGAAAAGCACATTGCCATGCGGTGGTCGTCATAAGTATCAATTGCAGCATGTTGCCAGTGTTTCAGCGGTTCAATGTGGAGAAAGTCCTCGCCCTCATCGACTGTGGCACCGAGCTTGCGCAGCTCTGTTGCCATAGCATGAAGACGGTCGGTTTCTTTAACCCGCCAGTTTGCGACATTACGAATTGTCGTCGGCTTATTTGCGAATAAAGCCAGTGGCGCGACTGTCATTGCCGCATCGGGAATATCATTAAAGTCCTGGTCAATGCCCTGTACACTTCCTGTGCCGGATACGGTTATGCTGTTTTTATGGTAGCTCACTGACGCGCCCATGGCCTCAATGACTTCGGCGAAACGTTTGTCGCCCTGAATAGAGTTTTTACCAACACCGATAATCTCAACCGGACCTTTACCTAACAACGCGGCAGCCATCCAATAAGACGCAGCACTGGCATCGCCTTCGACCCAGTATTCGCCGGGCGACTGGTAGTATTGCCCGCCGGTAATAGCGTAGCGCTGAGGAGAGTCTTCTTTTATCGAAATGCCAAAGCCCGCCAGCATTTGCAGCGTCAGTTCAATGTAAGGTCGTGAAACCACATTCCCTTTTAATGTCAGGGTTGAGTCACCTGGCAGTAACGGAAGCGCCATCAGTAAAGCCGAGATAAACTGGCTGGATACCGAACCATCAATTTCAAAGTGACCCGACTTTAAACCGGAAGTCATTTCTAACGGAGGAAACCCTGTCTCCCCCAGATATTTAACTCCTGCGCCCTGAGGCTGCAAAGCATCAATTAAGTGCTTAACCGGGCGCTCATGCATTCGGGCATCACCTTTTAGCACGACTGCTTGATGTTCGCTTTCTAATGTTGCCGCTAACACGGCTATGAGCGGCCGCATTGCTGTACCGGCGTTTCCCAGATAGAGATCAGAAACAGTTTTGTTCCAATGCCCTCCTAAGCCATGCACCCGGGTAGTGAGTTTGTCATCGTCAAAGCTCACTCCCAATGCATTAAGAGCTTCACGCATGCGACTGGTGTCATCGCTAACCAGTAAATTATGCAAGGTGACGGGAGTCTGGCATAAAGCAGCCATAAGCAATGCCCGGTTAGCAATGCTTTTTGAACCGGGTAAGGTGACAGTACCGCGACAATGCTGTCGCGGCTCTAAACGAATAGAATTAACCACGCAGCTTTTTCATTGCCTTAATAAAGGCCTGGTTTTCTTCAGGCAGGCCAATGCTGACACGTAAATGATTAGGCAACTCATAGCCGCCAACAGGACGTACAATAACGCCTTCATGCAGAAGCTCGTCGTAAAGCTTCTCAGCATCGGGCCCAACTTCTATGGTTAAAAAGTTACCGTAAGATGGAATGTAGTTAAGTCCGGACTCTTCACAAAACTCAGTTAATAGCTGCATACCCTGAGCGTTTAGTTCAACGGCTTTTTGCAAATAAGCGTGATCATCTAATACGACTTCAGCAGCTTTAAGTGACAGCGAGTTCATGTTGAATGGCTGGCGAATACGGTTAAGGACATCTGCAACGCTCTCATGACTTACCGCATAACCGGCGCGCAAACCCGCTAACCCATAAGCTTTTGAGAATGTCCGGCTGACCACCAGGTTAGGATATTCTTTTATCCACTCTACCGACGGCGCTCGTTCGTCTTCCGGCACATACTCGTAATAAGCTTCATCCAGAACCACAATAATATGCTGCGGAATTTTATCCAGGAAGCCTTTCAGTACTGAGGTTGATAAAAATGTACCCGTTGGGTTATTCGGGTTAGCGATAAAAATCATCTTGGTTTTATCGGTAACGGCTTTTGCCATGCCATCAAGATCGTGCCCGTAATCTACTGCAGGAACAGCAACAGGTTTAGCACCAATAGCCTGAGTCACCAGCGGATACACTACAAATGCGTGTTGTGAGAAAATAACTTCGTCTTCATCCGACACAAAGGTACGGGCTAAAATTTCCAGAACATCGTTAGAACCGTTACCCAGAGTTATTTGCTGCGTTCCAACTTCATGTAACTCAGCCAGACGACTTTTAAGGTAGTAACCGTTAGCATCGGGGTAACGCACTAAATCAGTTAACTCGGCTTCCAGCGCGGTTTTTACTTTTTCACTCAAACCCAGAGGGTTCTCATTTGAAGCCAGCTTAACTACGTGCTGCAGACCTAACTCACGCTGCAATTCAGACGTAGGTTTACCCGCCTGGTACGGACGTAACTGCTTTACTCCGGAATTAACCAGTTCTAATGCATTAAATTCTGCCATAACGATTCACTACCTTTTTTATTCTATTTATTTAGCCAAGCTTGCGCTCAAAATCAGCCATATAACTTAGCAATGCTTCCACGCCTTCCACCGGCATTGCGTTATAAATACTGGCTCTCATGCCACCAACAAAACGATGCCCTTTTAGCCCCAGTAAACCTTGGTTTTTAGCGCCTTGCAAAAATTCAGCATCAAGCTTGTCGTCGGCCAACTGGAAAGGAACGTTCATAATTGAGCGGTAAGCCGGATTAATAGTGTTACTATAAAAATCGGACTTATCGACAAAGTCATATAAAAGCTGCGCTTTATGACGATTGCGTTCGCCCATAGCGGTTAGTCCGCCCTGAGCTTTTAGCCACTTGAATACCAACCCAGCCAGATACCAGGCAAAGGTGTTGGGCGTGTTGTACATAGACCCGTCTTTGGCCTGAAGCTGGTAATCCATAATAGACGACACCTGCTTCTGCGGCTCGCCTAATAGGGACTTTTTAACAATCGCAATGGCAAAACCGGAAGGGCCAATATTCTTCTGAGCTCCAGCGTATATGACGCCAAACTTTGAGACATCCAGTGGTTCAGAAAGAATATTCGATGACATATCAGCGACAATTGGTGCTTTTACATCAGGAATTTCATGCAGCGCAATACCATCGACGGTTTCATTAGGACAATAATGAAAATAGGCGGCATTTTCAGACAGCTTCCAGTTTTCTGGAGACTGAATTTCTTTGCCTTTAGCGCCTTCCTGAACTTGTCCGGCAACATTCACTCTGGAAACAAATTTTTCGGCTTCCCGGATAGCAAAACCAGACCAAATTCCTGTATCCAGATAATCTACCGTGGCATCCGGTGACGCGATATTTTGCGGAACCGCAGAAAACTGGCCGCGGCCACCTCCTTGCAAAAAGAGTACTTCATAGTCATCAGGTACGTTTAACAGGTCGCGCAGGTCTTGCTCGGCTTCACGTGCCATATGGACATAAACAGGGTCGCGGTGAGAAATTTCCATCACCGACACGCCCTGCCCATTCCAGTTCAGTAACTCTTCCTGAGCTTGTTTCAAAACGTCGACCGGCAACATTGCCGGTCCAGCAGAAAAGTTAAACAACTGACTCATGACTCGTCGGAACCTTCTTGATTTTTAGTATTGTCTTCAGCTGCGGTTTCACCTTCTTCAGCAACAACCTCGCCGTCAATTAACACTTCATCTTCATCAATTTCGTCAATACGCTGTAAGCCAACGACTTTTTCGTCATCAGCGGTGCGAATTAAGCGCACGCCCTGAGTGTTACGACCAACAGTAGAAACCTCGTTGACGCGAGTTCTTACCAGAGTACCTTTATTACTGATAAGCATGATTTCATTGCCGTCGATAACTTCCATGGCGCCGACAACGGAACCATTACGTTCGCTGACCTTAATAGAGACAACACCTTTGGTCGCACGGCTCTTAGCCGGATATTCACTTAGCGGCGTACGTTTGCCGTAACCGTTTTCAGTCACGGTTAATACATTCGCTTCTTCCTCTTCGTATTCGCGAGGAACAATCAGTGATACAACACGTTGCCCTTCTTCTAAGCGAATACCACGGACACCTGTTGCGGTACGACCCATTGAACGTACCTGCTCTTCAGCGAAGCGCACCACTTTACCGGCGTCAGAGAACAGCATAATTTCACCGTTACCGTCAGTGATATCAACACCAATCAGTTCATCGTCATCAACCAGATTCAGTGCAATGATTCCGCCGTTACGAGGACGTGAGTACTCTGGTAATGGCGTTTTCTTAATCGTGCCTTTCTTCGTTGCCATAACAACGAATTTATCATCCGGATAGTCCCGCGTTGGCAGAATTGCGGTAATGCGCTCGTCGGCTTCAAGCGGCAACAAGTTCACTATTGGTTTACCACGCGACGCACGGCTAGCCAGCGGCAACTGGTAAACTTTCATCCAGTAAATACGGCCACGGGTTGAGAAGCACAAAATAGTGTCATGCGTGTTCGCTACCCACAGTCTTTCTATAAAGTCTTCGTCTTTCATCTTAGTGGCTGCTTTGCCTTTACCGCCACGGCGTTGTGCTTCGTATTCAGTCAATGGCTGATACTTCACATAGCCTTCGTGAGAAAGGGTCAGAACCACGTCTTCTTCGTTGATTAAATCTTCCATGCTGATGTCGTGTGCAGCAGCAGTAATGTCCGTTTTACGCTCATCGCCGAAGTTGTTACGTATTTCTACCAGTTCTTCACGAATCACTTCCATCAGGCGCTCTGAACTGTTCAGAATATGCAGCAGTTCAGCAATCTGTTCTAGCAGACCTTTATATTCATCCAGAATTTTTTCGTGTTCTAAACCGGTCAGTTTGTGCAGGCGTAAATCAAGGATAGCCTGAGCTTGTTCTTCGGTCAGGTGATAGTTGCCATCGCGAATGCCGTATTCTTCTGGCAGATGATCAGGACGCGCAGCATCAACACCGGCAGTTTCCAGCATTGCAGCAACATCACCCAGCTGCCATGCGCGGGCAATTAGACCAGCTTTAGCTTCAGCAGGCGTTGGCGAGCGACGGATAAGCTCAATAATTTCGTCAATATTGGCCAGCGATATCGCCAAACCTTCCAAAATATGAGCACGCTCACGTGCCTTACGTAACTCGTAGACTGAGCGACGCGTGACTACTTCGCGACGGTGACGAATAAAGCAGTCCAGCATGTCGCGCAGGTTAAATAGACGCGGCTGACCTTTATCCAGGGCAACCATGTTGATACCAAAGACAACCTGTAACTGAGTATTAGCGTACAAATGGTTAAGAACAACTTCGCCAACATCACCACGACGAATTTCAATAACGATACGCATACCGTCTTTATCTGACTCATCACGCAGGGCACTTATACCTTCAACGCGTTTTTCTTTAACCAGCTCAGCAATTTTTTCAATTAAGCGAGCTTTATTCACCTGATACGGAATTTCCGTAACAATGATGGTTTCTTTACCCGATTTCTCATCAACTTCAATTTCAGCCTGAGCACGCAAATGAATACGGCCACGACCCGTTTTATAAGCTTCGACAATACCGCTACGGCCAGAAATTGTCGCCGCTGTCGGAAAGTCCGGTCCCGGGATGTATTCCATTAACCCTTCAACATCAATCTCCGGGTTATCAATCATGGCAAGTGAACCGTCGATAACTTCGGTCAGGTTATGTGGTGGAATATTGGTTGCCATACCAACGGCAATACCGGAAGAACCGTTAACTAACAGGTTAGGTACGCGGGTAGGCAGAACGTCAGGAATACGCTCAGTACCATCATAGTTGTCTACAAAATCAACCGTTTCTTTATCTAAATCGGCGAGTAACTGATGCGCAATTTTCGCCATGCGAATTTCGGTATAACGCATCGCGGCAGCAGAATCGCCGTCAACCGAACCAAAGTTACCCTGGCCGTCGACCAGCATATAACGCAAGGAGAAGTTCTGTGCCATACGTACAATAGTGTCGTAAACAGCACTATCACCGTGCGGGTGATATTTACCAATAACGTCACCAACGACACGAGCTGACTTTTTATAAGGTTTATTAAAGTCGTTGCGCAATTCGTTCATTGCGAACAAGACTCGTCTGTGTACTGGCTTCAGGCCGTCACGAACATCTGGTAAAGCACGCCCAACAATGACGCTCATGGCATAATCGAGGTACGAGCTTTTCAGTTCGTCTTCGATATTTACCGGTGACACTTCTCTGCCTAGATCGCTCATAGTTTATTCCCTAAATATAGATCCGCATATTCATTGTTATTTTGATCCAATCATTGTACCCATCCCAAACGCGTCTCGCACCCTCTTTTTCTTATTCTTTGCCTGAGGTAGACTAGCCGCGTTATCCATCTCTTAAAGACGCATAATCTATGACCACCAGTCGCTCTAAAAGTGAACAAAAAAACGTCGATCCGGACGAGATCGCAAAGTTTTCAGCCCTAGCCTCGCGCTGGTGGGATCCTGATGGAGAATTCAAACCTTTACATAAAATAAACCCCGTTCGACTAGGGTTCATTGAAAACCATACTGAAGGCCTGTTTGGAAAAAAAATACTGGATGTTGGTTGTGGCGGTGGATTACTCAGTGAAGCTATGGCTGAACGTGGCGCTCAGGTTACGGGGGTTGATTTAGCCGAACAGTCATTAAAAGTGGCACGTTTGCACGCCTTAGAAAGCGGCCGTCAAATTGACTATCAATGCATTGCTATTGAAACTCTGGCAGAACAGCAGCCAGCAAGCTTCGATGTGGTGACTTGTCTGGAGATGCTGGAGCATGTACCTGACCCTGAGGCTATTGTAAAAGCCTGTGCTAAAGCACTAAAACCTGGTGGGAAGATCTTTTTTTCCACACTAAACCGGAATGTAAAATCGTGGCTATTAGGTATTGTTGCTGCTGAGCATGTTTTAGGCTGGGTTCCCAAAGGAACTCATCAGCATCAACGTTTTATCAAGCCTTCGGAGCTGTTGCGTATGACTGATCAAGCAGCGCTGGAAGATATCGCCATTAACGGTCTTATTTTTAATCCACTGAAAGGCTTTGTTCTTTCAGAAAAAGATGTTGATGTGAATTACATTATCGCTTTAAAAAAACCGGAGTCATAAATGGCCTCATCAAACAGAAAGTCTCCGGTAAAGGCGGTGTTGTTCGATTTGGACGGTACGCTGCTTGACACAGCCCCCGATTTGGGTGCTGCATTGAACGCCGTATGCGAACAATACGAACGCCCTGCTATTACGGCGGAGGTGTTTACGCCAGTCGCGTCGCATGGCTCCAGAGGCATGCTGCAGCTAGCTTTTGCCAATGAGTACAGCGACATGGAAGCCGAATTGCGACATGCGTTTCTTAGTGCTTATAAAGAGAACATAGCCATTCATACGCAACCTTACCCTGGGGTTTTGGAGCTACTTGCCGTGCTGCAGCGTGAATCTATTCAAGTTGCTATAGTCACCAATAAGCCAGAGCGCCTAACCCAACAATTATTGCCTCACTTCCCGGAGTTTGAAGCTATTCGTGTGGTCGTAAGCGGTGATACCTTAAGCGTAGCAAAGCCTTCGCCGGAACCTTTATTCTATGCGGCTGAAAAGCTGGGAATAGAACCTGCCGACTGTCTTTATGTCGGAGATGCGGAACGGGATATCGAAGCTGGTCGCAATGCCGGCATGGTTACTGTGCTTGCTGAATATGGTTATATTAGCAATGAGGATCAGCCGCAACGCTGGCAAGCCGACTATCATATCGCCTCACCACTGGAGTTACTGAAGTTACTAGCTATTGATAACTCTTGATCTATAAACATCTTTTAAAAGATCAAAAAAATATATAGCAAGATTACCAGCGCAAACTCACGCCAAACAAAGGCTGACAAAAAATCAAGATTTCTAAATCAAAATTATTCCTGTTTTTGCCCGTAAATTTACTTGATCGAAGTGGCAGTTAGACCTAGCATACTCTTCATTCCCAAGACACTAGATATTGTGTAAATATCGCCCTGTACAACTAATAAGCACAATATCTTGTGGCTACAAACATATAACAAAAAGCTAAGAGTCGGCGCAAAATGAACGAGCAACTTTATGTCACTAAACGCAGCGGCGAACGCGAACCGCTAAACCTCGATAAAATTCACCGGGTTATCATGTGGGCCGCTGAAGGTCTTAACAATGTTTCAGCTTCTCAGGTCGAAATTAAGTCTCACATTCAGTTTTACGACGGTATTAAAACCGAAGATATCCACGAGACCATCATCAAAGCTGCAGCTGATTTAATTTCAGAAGAAGCGCCCGACTATCAATATATGGCTGCGCGCCTGGCTATTTTCCACTTGCGCAAAAGGGCCTACGGTAAGTTTGAGCCACCGCGTCTTTACGACCAGGTCAAAAAGATGGTTGCAGAGCATCGCTACGATGAGCACCTGCTGGAAGACTATACTGAAGCAGAATTTGACCAGATGGACGAAATTCTGGATCACTGGCGTGACATGAACTTCTCGTACGCGGCCGTTAAACAGCTAGAGAACAAATATCTGGTTCAAAACCGGGTTACCGGCGACATCTATGAAAGCGCTCAGTTCTTATACATTCTGGTAGCGGCTTGTTTGTTTGCCAACTACCCGAAAAGCACTCGTATGGACTACGTTAAACGTTTCTACGACGCCGCTTCTGAATTCAAAATCTCGCTACCAACACCTATTATGTCGGGTGTGCGCACGCCTACGCGTCAGTTCAGCTCCTGCGTTCTGATTGAAGCCGGCGATAGTCTCGATTCTATTAATGCCACTTCAAGCGCCATCGTAAAATACGTATCGCAGCGTGCCGGTATTGGCATTAACGCAGGGCGTATTCGCGCTCTGGGCAGCCCGATCCGTAACGGTGAAGCCTTCCACACAGGTTGTATTCCGTTCTATAAATATTTCCAGACAGCGGTAAAAAGCTGTTCGCAAGGTGGTGTTCGTGGTGGCGCCGCTACCCTGTTCTACCCGCTTTGGCATCTGGAAGTTGAAAGCTTATTGGTACTGAAAAACAACCGCGGTGTTGAAGAAAACCGGGTTCGCCATCTGGATTACGGTGTGCAGTTTAACCGCACCATGTACCAGCGTCTGATTAAAGACGATTACATTACCTTGTTCAGCCCGTCGGATGTGCCAGGCCTTTACGACGCATTCTTTGAAGATCAGGACGAATTTGAGCGTTTGTACCTTCAGTACGAGCAGGATGAAAGCATCCGCAAAAAACGTATTAAAGCCATTGAGTTGTTTGGTTTGTTTATGCAGGAACGCGCCAGTACTGGCCGTATCTACGTACAAAACGTTGACCACTGCAACACACACAGCCCGTTCGATTCTAAAGTTGCTCCTATTCGTCAGAGCAACCTGTGTCTTGAAATTGCGTTACCAACTAAGCCTCTAAGTCATGTGAACGACGAAGAAGGTGAAATTGCCCTTTGTACGCTGTCGGCCTTTAACTTAGGCAAAATTGAAAACCTGGGCGAGTTTGAAAACTTAGCCGACTTAGCCGTTCGCGCACTGGATAGCCTGCTGGACTATCAGGAATACCCTGTTCCGGCCGCTTATAATGCAACAATGAACCGTCGTACTCTGGGCATTGGTGTGATTAACTTTGCTTACTACTTAGCTAAGCACGGCGTTAAATATTCAGACGGCTCTGCAAATGGTCTGGTTCATCAGACCTTTGAGGCAATACAGTATTATCTGATGCAAGCGTCAATGAATCTGGCTAAAGAAAGAGGTGCGTGCCCTAAATTTAATGAGACCACCTACTCTCAGGGCATTATGCCAACCGATACCTACAAGAAAGACCTGGATAAGGTTTGCGATGAACCTCTGCATCTGGACTGGGACAAGCTTCGTGCCGACATCAAACAACACGGCATGCGTAACTCCACGTTATCAGCGTTAATGCCTTCTGAGACATCGTCGCAGATTTCTAACGCGACTAACGGTATTGAACCGCCTCGTGGTTTTGTCAGCATTAAGTCGTCAAAAGACGGTATCACCAAACAGGTAGTTCCTGATTACGAAAACTTAAAAGACAAGTACGAGCTGTTATGGCAAATCCCGAACAACAAGGGATACCTTGAGCTGGTTGGTATTATGCAAAAGTTTGTCGACCAGACAATTTCTGCGAACACCAATTACGATCCAAGTAAATTCCAAGCCGGTAAAGTACCAATGAAGCAGCTTCTGCAGGACTTATTAACGGCCTATAAGCTTGGTGTTAAGACGCTTTACTATCACAACACCCGTGACGGTGCTGCGGATAATCAATCCGACATTGCTGCACGTAAAGGTGCTGCTGCGTCTCAAGCTCAGCCGACAGAAGTGATCATTGAAGAAGATGATGACTGTGCCGGCGGCGCCTGCAAAATTTAATAAGAAGGATTTTAGCGAATGTCGTACTCAACCTTTAATCAAGAGCAGAATAACCCGTTAACGGAGCCTATGTTTTTAGGCAACTCCGTTAACGTTGCTCGCTACGACCAGCAAAAACACAGCATTTTTGAAAAGCTGATTGAAAAACAAATCAGCTTTTTCTGGCGACCTGAAGAAATCGATGTCAGCCGCGACCGCATCGACTTTAACAAGCTAACAGCCAGTGAAAAGCATGTGTTTATTTCTAACCTGAAGTATCAAACACTGTTAGATTCGATTCAGGGGCGTTCGCCGAATATCGCGTTACTGCCTATTGTTTCTCTTCCGGAACTGGAAACCTGGATTGAAACCTGGTCATTCTTTGAGACCATACATTCGCGCTCGTACACACATATTCTGCGTAACCTGTTTAGTGACCCCAGCGAAGTCTTTGAAGATATCGTCATTAATGAGCAAATTAAAATTCGCGCGAATGACATCTCCAAATACTACGATGATCTTATTTTCTATACTCAGCTGTTGCAGACGCACGGTGAAGGCGATGTCGTTGTTGAAGGCAAAACCCACACCGTGACCCAGCGGGAAATTAAGAAGAAACTATTCTTATGCATTAACTCAGTTAACGCGCTGGAAGCTATTCGTTTCTATGTCAGTTTCGCCTGCACGTTCGCTTTTGCAGAACGTGAGTTAATGGAAGGCAACGCAAAAATTATTAAATTGATTGCCCGTGACGAAAACGTTCACCTGACATCGACACAGCACATTCTTAATTTGTGGCAATACGGCGAAGATGACCCGGAAATGAAAGAGATTGCCGAAGAACTGCGTGACGATGCCTATGAAATTTTCATGACTGCAGTGAAGCAGGAAAAACAGTGGGCGCACTACCTGTTTAAAGACGGCTCAATGATTGGCCTGAATGAGAGCATGCTCTGCCAGTACGTCGAATATATTGCGAACTTACGTATGCAGGCCATTGGCTTTGATGCACCGTTTGAGAACCAGCGCTCCAACCCATTACCGTGGATGAATAAGTACCTGGTTTCAGACAACGTTCAGGTAGCGCCGCAGGAATCAGAAATCACCTCTTACCTTGTTGGTCAGATAGACAGCGAAGTTAATGCTTCCGACCTTGGGGACTTTGATCTCTAAGCTATGGCTAACACCTTTAAAGTCACTGTCAACGGTGGGCCCGAACTTGCCGTTGACGCGACTGAAGGCACCTTACTCGAGGCCTTAGAAAAGCATCAGTTAGAAATGCACTACCACTGCCGCAGTGGTTTTTGTGGTGCCTGCCGTAGCACCCTAAAGTCCGGTAAAGTCCGTTATACAACAGAACCTCTGGCTTATGTCAGAAAAGGCGACATTCTGCCCTGCTGTTGTGTCCCGGAGTCAGATCTGGACATTGACCACTAAGTATTATTCATTAAATCGATTGTGCCCATCGTGCAGAACAATTGTTAACCAGCAATAAAATCTGGATAATGGCACCATAAATTTTTGTGAGAGAGGTATTTCATGTTTACAGTCATTTTTGGACGTCCGGGTTGTCCTTTTTGTGTTCGTGCCGTAGAAGTTGCGGATAAATTAAAAGCCGATATGGAAGATTTTGATTATCGCTATGTCGACATTCACGCTGAAGGCATCAGTAAAGCTGACCTTGAGAAAACAGTAGGCAAACCGGTACAAACAGTTCCTCAAATTTTTGTCGACGAACAACACGTTGGTGGTTTCACAGAGTTTGAAGCCTACGCAAAAGAAAACTTAGGGCTATATACTGCATAATTCTGTGTTAGCAATGTAACCCTATCGTAGAGGCGGCTATTTAGCCGCCTCTATTGCTTGTTTAACCCGCTTTTCCGACACCGGATACTTTGTCCCCAGTGTCTGCGCGAAAAATGATACTCGCAGCTCCTCAATCATCCAGCGAATTTCAGTAACGTCATCGGGAACAACCGAGCCTTTATTTTCATAAACTTTCACCGCTGCTTTATACTGTTCTTCCAGATTTGCCAGAGTCAGAGTCATTAATCTGTCTTTATTCGGATCAACCGGCAGCTTTTCCAGCCGACGTTGAATAGCTTTTAAATAACGCACAATGTCACTCAAGCGCTCCCCACCAAAAGCAGAGACAAACCCGGCGAACACTAAGTTATCCAGTTGGTCCTGAATATCGCCCCGGGACTGGATTTGATCCAATGGGATTTTACCTTTAAGAGACTTTCTCACCTGTTGTGACAATAGCAGGCACTGTTCAACTTCCAGGGCTATTTGCTCAACACGTTCATTCAAATTAGCACGAACAATATCTTTTAATTGCTCAAAGCCCTTTTGCTCCCTAAGCCCATTGCCCTGTTCAATTTGTTCCTGAATAAGGCCGTCTACCGCCGCTGCTATACAGTCGGCTATTAACGCATCCACTTTACCCCAGGGGTTAAAATACATGGCCAATTTGGCTTTATTCGACAGTGACTTCTGTAAATGCTTAATAGGTGACGGTATTTGTTGCAGTAACAATTCGCGCACACCGGCTTTATGATGCTTCTTCGCTTGCTCCGGGTTATCGAACAATTGCAGCGCAACCTGTCCTTTGCCTTTATTGATTAAGCCCGGGTAAGCCTTAAGCTCAAAACCTTGCTGGCGCTCGGTAATAACTTCCGGTAAGTCATCAAAGTCCCAGCTTTCCACCCACTCGCGACTAATATCATCACCGGCGGTTTTCTCCAGCCGCTGCTGCACTTTACCGGATAACTGCTGCTGAAGGCTTTGCAAGTCGCGCCCCTGATTCACCAGTTTCTTACCGTCAAGAATCTTAAAATTCATGCGTAAATGAGCCGGTAGCGAGGACTCATCCCAGTTTTCTTCCGGAACTGTCACGCCGGTCATACGGCGCAACTTAGTCGCCATAGCGCCAGTTAAGCGTCCCTGCAACGGCTCAACATCGGCTATAATCGCGCCAGCGAAGTTAGGCGCCGGTACAAAATTACGGCGTAAGGTTTTTGGCAGCGACTTAATTAAGTGGGCAATACGCTCCTCGCGCAACGCAGGAATATGCCAGTCGAAACCTTCCGGCTTCACCTGGTTCAGAATACCCAGCTGAATATTCACACTGACGCCGTCGTCTTCAGCGTTAGGCTCAAAATGGTAGCTTAACGGCAGTCGCAGGTTGCCCTGTCGCCAAAACTCCGGATACTCATTTTCTGTAATATGCTCAGTTTCGCCGGCAATAAGGTCGTCACGCTCAAAAAACAGCAACTTAGGCTCTTTTTTGGCCGCCTTATGCCACCAGCCTGCCAGCAACTTTTCGTTATAGATGCCTTCGGGTATGGCGCGGTCGTAAGCCTCAAACAACACCTCTTCATCCACCAGAATATCGCGCCGCCGTGATTTCGCCTCCAGCGCCTGAACATCTTCTATCAACTTTACGTTGTGTTGAATAAAAGGCAGTTTGCGCGTTAGCTGCGAATTAACCAGCCCTTCGCGAATGAATATTTCACGGGCTTTAACCGGCGACACTGGGCCGAATTGAACGCGCCTTCTGGGCACCAGAATAAGTCCCAGTAACGTCACCTGCTCATCGGCAATCACACTGCCTTGTTTCTTCTCAAAATGAGGCTCAAGGTATTGCTTTTTAACTAAATGCGGCGCGGCTTCCTCTATCCACAAAGGGTCAATATCGGCATTAATACGCGCATACAATTTTGAAGTTTCCGCCAGTTCTGCGGTAACAAGCCACTTGGGTGGTTTACCGAATAAACCCGAGCCCGGAAAAATATGAAAACGCGTTTGGCGTGTTCCCTGATATTCGTGTCGGTCTTCTTTAACACCCACCTGAGACAATAAGCCAGTAATTAACGCCCGGTGCACTTGCTCAAAGGTGGCAGCTTCCTCATTAATGGATAGTCCCATTTCCCGAACCGTTTGCCGACTTTGCGTGTAAATATCCTGCCACTCGCGCAAGCGCATAAAATGAATAAACTCACGACCCATTTGCTTACGGAACTGATTTCCTGATAAAGCTTTCTGCTGTTCTTTGACGTAATTCCATAAATTGAGAAACGCCATAAAGTCGGAGCTTTTGTCGCGAAAACGCTGGTGCCATTCGTCCGCTTTTTGCTGTGCATCGTGCGGCCGTTCACGCGGATCCTGAATACTCAAAGCCGCGGTAATTATCAGCATTTCCCGAACACAACCATATTGCTGCCCGGCTATGACCATTCTGGCCAGGCGCGGATCCAGAGGCAGCCGCGACAGTTGCCGTCCTGTATCCGTTAATTTCGGTTGTTCGTTTTTACGTCCGGGTTTAATCGCATGCAGCTCTTCCAGTAAGTTCAGACCATCTTTGACAAAACGTTCGTCGGGCTTCTGCACAAAAGGAAACTGGCGAATGTCACCCAAACGCAACGACGACATTTGCAATATGACCGCCGCCAAATTGGTACGGAGAATTTCCGGATCGGTATATTCCGGACGCTGCAAAAAGTCCTCTTCACTGTATAAGCGAATACAAATACCCGGACCAATACGGCCACAACGGCCTTTGCGCTGGTTGGCGCTGGCCTGTGAAATAGGCTCAATAGGTAAGCGCTGCACTTTAGTGCGGTAACTGTAACGGCTCATACGCACTGTGCCCGGGTCAATCACAAAGCGTATGCCCGGCACGGTTAATGAGGTTTCTGCTACGTTGGTGGCAATAACCACACGCCGTTGACTGTGCGACTGAAACACACGATTCTGCTCGTGCGACGATAAACGCGCATACAAGGGCAAAACTTCCGTATTACGCAGTTGCAAGTCACCAATAGCGTCCGCGTAATCACGAATTTCTCGCTCACCGCTCGCAAAAATTAGAATGTCACCTTCACTTTCCCGCTGCAGCTCTTCTACCGCGTCGCAAACGCCCTGAAGTACGTCTGTATCGGCTGCTTTGCCGTCTTCTTTTGGCGGTCGATACCGAACTTCCACCGGATAGGTTCGCCCGGTTACCGTCAGTACGGGAGCATCATGAAAGTGTTTGGAGAAACGTTCGGTTTCAATGGTCGCTGAGGTAATAACAACTTTAAGATCATTGCGTTTGGGCAGCAGCGTATGCAGAACACCCAGCAAGAAGTCAATATTCAGACTGCGCTCATGCGCTTCATCAATAATAATGGCGTCGTATTGCAGTAGCAGAGGGTCTTGCTGCAGTTCGGATAACAGCATACCGTCGGTCATTAGCTTTATTGCTGTCGTTGGTGCGGTCTCATCCTGAAAGCGGATTTTATAACCCACCTGTTTTTTCGCGTGATCCTGCTGCTCGTCACCAATACGGGCGGCAACACTGCGAGCTGCCAGACGTCGTGGTTGAGTATGACCAATGGTACCCTTGCGACCGTAACCCAGTTCCAGCAACATTTTCGGTAGCTGAGTGGTTTTACCCGAACCGGTCTCACCGGCAATGACCACCACCTGATTCTGCTCAATGGCTTTTTTAATGTCATCACGCTGCTGGGCAACCGGCAATTCTTCGGGATAACTAATATGAAACTTTTGCTGCTGACGCTCTAAATATGCCAACTCGGCAATTTCAATGTCCGCAGCTATCCGCTCCAGCACCTGCTGCTGTCGTTGCTCGTTTTTAATTTTACTCAGACCACGCAAACGACCGCGCAAAAGCGCGGCCTGTTGTGTTGTACATTGCTCTAATTGTGTCTGAAATTTATCAACAAAAGGCTGACTTTGTGATTTATCCTGCGATTTTTGACGACTCATAGACTCCGAACTTATTCATCCTCGTTATAAATAGCAATATGGGCATCACCTTCGCCCTTAATATAGCCACGATACATACCTTCGGTATTAAACGGCATAGCAATATTGCCTTCTGCGTCAATAATAATAACGCCTCCGGTACCACCCGCTTGTTCCAGCACCCCGTGAATGACTTCATCGCCGGCCTCACTGACCGAAAGCCCTTTATACTTAACCCGCGAGCAGATATCAGCCGCCACATGGAAGCGAATAAAATATTCCCCGTGTCCAGTAGCAGACACTGCACAGCTGTCGTTATCCGCCCAAGTGCCGGCGCCAATAATGGGGGAATCCCCTATTCTACCATAACGTTTAGCTGTCATGCCGCCGGTTGAAGTACCAGCGCTCAATAACCCGTTTTTATCAACAGCCACAGCGCCAACGGTACCGTATTTGTAGTCTAAATCCAGATACTCCCAGGCTTGTTGCTCTGGCTGTTCACTTTTCTTAATGGTTTCCTTGGCGTTTTGTAGCTGCTGATAACGGTGCTCAGTATTAAAGTAGCTGTTCTCGACCTGCTCCAGCCCTTGTTGCCGGGAAAACAGCTCTGCGCCTTCACCACTTAGCATGACGTGTACCGACTCTTCCATTACTTCACGCGCCAGTTCTATTGGGCTTTTTACTGTCTTCACACCGGCAACGGCTCCGGCATTGCCATTCAGGCCTTCCATTAACGAAGCATCCAGCTCATGTTCTCCATCCCAGGTATAAACCGCGCCTTTGCCAGAGTTAAACAGTGGCGATGCTTCCATTACCTGAATAGCCGCGATAACAGCGGTGGTGCTGTCACCGCCTTCTTTCAATACCTTACGCCCAGCTTCTAAAGCTTCCGTCAATTTATCTTTGTAGGCTTGCTCTTGTTCGGCGGTTAAATTCGCACGGGTAATAGTACCGGCACCGCCGTGAATGGCCATAGCGTATTCAACATCATGATCATCCGCCTGTGCGGCTGGTAATAGCGATCCAAACGCAGCGGTGGCAAGTAATGCTGATAAGTAGAGTTTTTTCATTCTGACCTCGATTTTATTGTTATAGGCTAGATTGTTAGTCACAACATAGTCGCAGGAAAGCAACGAACTGACAACGAGGAGATATACAGATGCCGACTTATCGCGTTGAGTACACACACTTAGGCGACAGACAGCAAATTACGCTGGAAGTAGATAATGAAGCACTAGATAACGAACAAAAGTTCAGAGACACCGTTGCACAGCGTTTAGCCGACCGCATTCTGCCGCACGCCGAACTTGCTTTTCGCCACGAAGACGACCGCACATTAGAGCAAAAGCTGGACAAAGCTTACGACGTGCAAGTGAATAAGATTGAAAGGGAGTGAGTGGCTGAATTTATCTGCAGGCTCGTGCTATAGTTTTCCTTTTCCGCTGAGCAGTTAGGCTTATGGCACAAAACGAACAAGAAACCTTTTACTGGCACGATTATGAGACATGGGGGGCTAACCCGCTAGTGGATCGCCCTGCACAGTTTGCGGGCTTGCGCACAGACACAGCTTTTAATGTTATCGGTCGGCCTTTAACGCTTTACGCTCAGCCCACACCGGATTTTCTGCCGAACCCCGAAGCGACTTTAATTACCGGCATAACCCCGCAGCTTGCTGCGAAACAAGGTGTCGGTGAAGCGGAATTCAGCAAAGCCATAGCAAATGAGTTTCAAAAGCCCAATACCACAATTATTGGCTACAACAACATTCGTTTTGATGACGAAGTCACCCGTTTGCTGTTCTATCGCAACTTTTATGACCCTTACGAATACAGCTGGCAAAACGGCAATTCACGCTGGGATTTAATTGATGTGGTGCGAGCCTGCTTTGCATTACGCCCGGACGGTATTAACTGGCCGGAGAATTCTGACGGACAACCCAGTCTAAAACTGGAGCACTTGAGTGTTGCCAATAACATTGAGCACGGCCAGGCGCACGATGCTATGTCGGACGTTTACGCGAGCATTGGTCTGGCAAAACTTATCAGCGAAAAACAGCCTAAGCTGTGGCAGTGGGCTTACAATATTCGCCGTAAACAAAATCTACTGAATTTGTTTAACTGGCAGGCTCCGGAACCATTGGCCCATGTCAGTGGGTTTTACGGTACGGCTAACCGCTATTTGTCGGCTATATTGCCGCTAGGCTTTCATCCTAAGCAAAATAACAACGTTATTGCCTGGGACTTGCGAGTTCCTCCCATGGATTTTGCCGATAAATCGGTAGAAGAATTAACGGAGTTAACCTACACCAGTCGTAGGGAACTGGAGGAGCAAGGCTTACAGAAGAGCGGCATCCAAAATATTCACTTGGGTCGCTGTCCTTTCTTAGCCCCCATTAAAACCATTTCTGCTGAAGCTGCTAATAGTGCCGCATTAGATACAGCCGCCCTGGAGACAAACGCTAAATGGTTACAGGAAAACAGCGACTTCCGCGACAAACTCATGCAGGTGTTTGAACAAACCAAAGAGTTTGCCCCCAGAACCGACGTTGACCACCAGATATACGATGGCTTTTTCTCCCCTCAGGATAAAAAGCATATGGAGATTATCCGTTCGTCAGAGCCACACCAACTGGCAGGGTTGGAACTGGATTTTCAGGACCCGCGTATGCCTACGCTGCTGTTCCGTTACCGGGCACGAAACTACCCGTCGACTCTTAGCGATAAAGAACTAAATAAGTGGCGTTTGTTTTGTCAGCAGCGCTTAGTCGAGCCGCCAGAAGGCTTATTATCTGCAGAAGACTTTGCATTGAAGCTGGAAGACTTAGCGAATCAGCATCAGGAAGATGCGCATAAACTGCGGTTGCTGAAGTCACTGTATGACTACGCCGCATCGCTTTAATAGCTCACTATCGCTATAAAAGAAAAGGCGCCGACTTAATAAAAGCCGACGCCTTAATTCACTAACTCAAGTTATAAGGTAAGAGCTAAGCTTTTTTATTCCCTACTCTGAATAACCTTGCCAGTGCCGGAATTAAGATAAGTGCACCCAACATATTCCACAGGAACATAAAGGTCAGCAATATACCCATATCGGCCTGGAATTTAATGGGTGAGAATATCCAGGTAGCGACGCCTATAGCCAGCGTTAAGCCAGTAAAGCCGACGGCCTTGCCGGTGTTATCCAGCGAGTACTTGTAGGTTTCCTGCAACGACATGCCCTGCTGCAAGCCCTCTTTTACTTTACTGTAGATATAAATGCCGTAGTCGACACCAATACCAACCCCTAAGGCAATAACCGGCAAGGTAGCCACTTTAATGCCTATGCCTAACACCGCCATTAGTCCCTGACTCATAACAGTAGTAAAGGCCAGCGGCAGTACAATACAAGCTACTGTACGAACGCTACGGAAGGTAATAAAGCACAGCACGATAACAACGCCATAAACCCATAGCAGCATCTTATTTTGTGCTGCTTCTATAACTGAGTTGGTTGCCGCTTCAATACCCGAGTTGCCCGCTGCCATCAACAGTTCTAAACCTTCCTGTTGATAGTTCTTGTTAAACTCATTAACCGAGCCAACGACATTCTCTAAGGTTTTAGCTTTATGGTCATCCAGGTAAATAATGACCGGTGCCATTGAACAATCGTTGTTGATCAAACCATCCGGAATACGGCTTAACGAGGCGTTAGTAACATACTTATTACGGTTTAAACTAAACCACTTAAGGTTACCCTCGTTAATACCAAACATGCCCATTTTAGAGACGTAGACGACAGATTTAACGTCCTGAACACCGCTGGTATTTTCCATATGCCAGCTAAAACGTTCCATAATCTCAAGGTTATCGTAGGCAATACATTGCTCAGGCGCGGAAGCCGCCATCACCACAAAAATATCGGTACTGGAACTGTAGTTTTCAACAATAAAGGCATTGTCCTGATTGTAGCGACTGTCCGGGCGAAGCTCCGGCGCGCCTTTATCAAGGTCACCAATTGCCATATTCTGACTATTGACTAAGCCCCAGGCCAGCATAACAAGAGCAATAACTAGCGCCGAATACGCCCATTTAGGCTGAGTAAACTTAGCGAAGAAATCAAATAGTGGATGACGCTCGTCCTTTATTTTCTTCTGGTAAGCAACACCATTGTCTGACGTTCCCAGGTACGACATTAAAATAGGTAATAAACCTAGGTTGGTCAGCACTACCACGGCAACACCAATACTGGCGGCTATTGCCAGTTCTTTGATTACCTCAATATCAATAACCATCAAGGTCGTAAAGCCAATGGCGTCGCTGGCCAGAGCGGTTAACCCGGCAATATACAGGCCACGGAACGCTGTGCGAGCCGCAGCAACTTTATCAAGCCCGGCAACCCGGTTAGAGCCAATGGCATTAATAATTTGTACGCCGTGCGAAACCCCTATGGCAAAGACCAAAAATGGTACGAGCATTGAATACGGGTTAATACCGCTGCCTATAAGTTCAATAATACCCAGTTGCCAGACCACCGCGATAATTGAGCAGCTAAGTACCATAAAGGTGCTGCGCCAACAGCGGCTGTAGAGATAAAGCATGACCAGCGTAATAGCAATAGCCAACAGGAAGAACAAACCAACCTGCTCGGCGCCTTCAATAAGGTCGCCTATCAGTTTCGCAAAACCAGTAATGTGAATTTCAATATCATCACTTTGATATTTGTCACGAACCAGGGTTTCCAGCTTTTCCGAAAACTGCTGATAATCGAGCTTTTCACCGGTTTCCGGATTAACTTCATCCAGCGGAATATAGACGATGGTTGACTTAAAGTTATTGGCAACCAGGTTCCCTACTTCACCTGAACGCAAAACATTGGTTCTTAGTTGATCTAAGGAGTTTTCACTGCCGTCGTAGCCATCGGGAATAACCGGGCCACCGACAAAACCTTCTTCGGTTACTTCCATCCAGCGGACATTGGGGGTCCATAAGCTGCGAAGCCCGGAGCGGTTAACGCCCGGAATAAAAAAGATCTCGTCGGTTATTTTTTGCAGTTCCTGTTGAAAATCGGCTTCAAAAATATCGCCGTCTTTATTTTCAACCGCCACTCGGACAACGTTCCCCAAACTGGCTAAGTCGTCCTGATACTCAAAATAGTTTTGAATAAATGGATGGTTGGTCGGGATCATTTTGGTCAGGCTGGCATCGGGGCGAACCTGTGACGCGTGATAACCCAAAAACAAGGTCAGTAACAAAAAGACAATTAGCCAGGGAGCCCGTACCGTGAATAATAACTTCTCCAGCAGTCCCGCTGGTTTATTCGCACTCGGATTATCCATTTACTGCGCTCCTTGTTGCGTTGCTAATGCTTCTTCTTCAGTGATTTTGGCCGGCCAGTGCAATAAACCACTGCGCCCCGTCATAATCCACTCGCCTTCGGCCACTTCAATAATATCGGTCATAACTGAACCGCTCGGATGTGTCCGGTTCTTTACTTCTAGCTGGTCATCAATCTCAAGAATGGTTCCGGAATGCCCGACAATTAGCTGAGTACCCTTGTTAGTGTTGGTTCCCGCTGACAGATTAACTCTGGTGCCTGTATCAACGGTTGTAAAGTTTTGTCCTTTATCGTCTGAGACAAAGGCATTGCCGCGTAAGCCGTAAACCCAAACACGGCCCTCGGCATCAAGGTGTCCGCCAAACAGCGAACCGCGATAAGGAGAATCAAGGGTCTCCCAATTCTCACCACCATCGTAACTCGCAAAGGCTAATCCGGCTTCCCCGACAATGTATAAGTCGTCACCCCGACCAAAAATGGTATTCAAATGATAACCGCCCGGGTTTTCCAAACGACCCGATATAACCTGCCAGCTTTCGCCGCCATCTTCAGTTTTAAGGAAGGTACCATAAGCACCTATCGCCAGCACGGTCTGACTGTCTTTAACATAAAGATCTAAAAAGGGCTTGCTGGGGCCTTCTTCTCTGGCTGCCTCTATATTACTAACCTGAAACTGAGCTTCTTCAAGCTGCCACTCCAGTTCACCGATAACGTCTTCATCGTCGGTTGATTCGAGTTGTTCGTTGAGTTTCTCAATTCGATTTTCAAAATAGCCTTCTTCTAACGTCATTAGTTCAAAACCGTCTAACTGGCGCTTCCAGCTTTTACCGCCGTCTTCTGATTTAATAATGACGCCATGATGCCCGGTCGCCCATCCATTTTGCTCGTCAGCAAAAGCGATACTGGTTAACAGTACGCTTGTATCTACTTCTGCCTGTTGCCAGTCATCACCCTCTTTCCAGATAATATTTCCATGCGCACCGACGGCTATAAGTCGCGTTCCAACAGTCGTCACTTCAATAAGTACTTCGCTTTTAATTCTGTCTGATGACAATGCTGGTGCACTGATCACGTCGTAATCAGTAATCGTTGTTGTGTCGCTATCCTGTGCGAGCACTGCGGTGCTAAAAATAGCCCCCAACAACACCCCTAATGGGGTTAAAGACAAGCGCATGGAACCTCCCGGGTACTAAAAATGTCATAGGATTGTATAAGCTCAAGATAATTTGAAAACCTTTTTTCGTTAAATTCGTGCTTTTTTTCGTTAAAGTATTGCTTGAGAGGTCAGTCCTCTGGCAAAGTGATGTTGGAAAGTAGAACAACAAGGAAAATTATAATGAATAAACTGATGCTAAAAGCTGGCGTTTTTGCCATATCGGTGATTTCCGCGAGCGTTGCGGCGAAAGTATCACCAGAAGAAGCCGCACGGCTTGGTCAGGACCTAACCCCTATTGGTGCTGAAAAAGCGGCAAACGCCGACGGCTCTATCCCAGCCTGGGATGGTGGTTACTCCGATCACGCGGTTGAAGTTGTTCGCGGTAATGACCCGTATGCTGATGATAAACCTTTGTTTACCATCACTCACGATAACCTGGATGAGCACAAAGAACATCTGAGCGAAGGCCAAATCGCTATGTTCGATAAATACTCAGACTATAAAATGATTGTGTATCCAACCCGTCGTTCGGCAACTTATCCGGATGAACTTTGGCCTAAAATTAAATCCAACGCAGAAAATGCAGAAATGGTTGCCGGTGGTAACGGCGTCGAAAACTTTGATACCACCATTCCGTTCCCTATTCCGGAAAATGGGTTAGAGGCTGTATGGAACCATATTACTCGTTACCGTGGCGGCGCAGTTACTCGTAACGTAGCGCAGTTCCCGGTTCTGTCTAACGGTAACTACACCACGGTAGAACTTAAAGAAACCCTGGTATTCCCTGAGTACTTAGAAACCGGTCGCCAGGAAGCTGACGACAACGTTCTGTTTTATTTTATGCAGGAAGTTGAAGCTCCTTCTCGCTTAACCGGTACGGTTTTGCTGGTTCATGAAACCATTAACCAGGTAAAAGAAGGCCGTCGCGCATGGATTTATAATGCCGGTCAGCGTCGCGTTCGTCGTGCACCTAACGTTGCTTATGACGGACCAGGCACTGCAGCAGATGGCTTACGTACTTCTGACAACCTCGATATGTACAACGGTGCACCAGATAAGTACAACTGGGAATTAAAAGGTAAAAAAGAAGTTTATATTCCTTACAACAACTTCAAGATCATGGATCCTGAACTGAGTTATGACGAAATCATTAAAGCTGGTCATATGAATCAGGACTTGATCCGTTATGAAAAACACCGTGTTTGGGTGGTTGAAGGTAGTCTTAAAGACAGTGAACGCCATATCTACTCTAAGCGTACAATGTACCTTGATGAAGATACCTGGACAGCGTCACTGGTTGATCACTACGACGGACGTGGCGAACTATGGCGTGTTGGTGAAGCTCTGAATACTCAGTTCTATAATCAGGACGTTCCGTGGATGGCTGCAGAAGCGTTATATGACTTAGACTCTGGACGTTATATTTCTCTGGGTCTGGGTAATGAAGAAAGTACTTACATGGAATGGGATATTTCTCCAAACCGTGAAGACTTCAGTACTAACGCATTACGTCGTAAAGGCTTCAGATAAGTTAATACCGCTAAAACGGAAAAAGGAGACTCATTCGAGTCTCCTTTTTTAATGTCCGCAGCCTGGTGAGTTCTATGTAGCTTGACGTTATTACGTAAGAAGGCAGCAGCATCTCGGTTGTTACGGATCACCTCACCTGATGCAATAGCATCAGGCTACTTCTCCAGACGAGCCAGAAGACTCGATGTATCCCAGCGACTGCCACCCATTTTCTGAACGTCAGCATAGAATTGGTCAACTAATGCAGTCGCCGGCAGCGACAAGCCCTGACGGTCGGCCTCAGCCAAGGCTATTTTTAAGTCTTTACGCATCCAGTCTACAGCAAAGCCATGCTCGTAGTGGTTATTCCACATGGTTTTATAGCGATTTTCCATCTGCCAGGAGCCTGCAGCGCCCTGACTAATAGCCGCAATAAGCTTATCAGGATCTAAGCCGACTTTACGTGCCAGTTGAAGCCCTTCAGACAAGCCTTGCAAAACGCCGGCAATACAAATCTGATTGACCATTTTCGCTAATTGTCCACTACCGACAGGTCCCATCAGTTGACGAGTTTTGGCATAGCATTGGAAAAGCTCGTCTGCAGCTTCAAAAGTTTGCTGCTCACCACCGATCATCGCGGTTAAAACACCGTTTTCCGCTCCGGCCTGGCCGCCTGAAACCGGCGCATCTAAAAAGCTGCCCTGCTTTTCATTTACAGCTTGTTCCAGCTCTCGTGCCAATTCAGCAGAAGCCGTAGTGTGGTCAACAACAACAGCTCCGGGTTTTAAATTCGCCAATATGCCGTCGTCACCATAAAATACACTGCGTACATCGTCATCGTTACCAACACAAACCATAACAAAGTCAGCTTCTTTAACCGCTTCAGCCGGGGTGGGCTGGCAGTGTCCGGAGTATTCCTTTGCCCATTTTTCGGCTGTAGCCTGAGTGCGGTTATAAACCGTTACCTTATGGCCCGCTTTTTGTAAGTGACCGGCCATTGGGTAACCCATAACGCCTAATCCAATAAATGCACATTGCTTCGACATAGTCATTCCTCCTGACAATTCGGTTTTTCTATAAGCCAGTGTTGATAACGTCCCAGCTCACGATAAGGGGACATTTGGTTGTATTTCATCTCCAGTGCCAGTAGCTCATCGAACCGTTGCTGATGAGTCAGGTCGCGTAAATAGTCATGAAAACAGCGAACACCGGTCTTTTGCTGAACGTTTAACCCTTCTTGCTCTAACCAGCAGCCAACCTGCTCCGGTACGGCTGGATTCTCAGGACTCAAACGAACAGTCTTTTTTACCTTCAGGCCGCGCTCAATATAATCAAAGTTGCCGTAAATAGCGTTAGCAAAAAGCTTGGCGTGGTAGTTATAAAACATAAGTGACAGTTTGCCGCCAGGCTTTAATAATGAAGCCAGTTGATGAATGGCGAGCTCAGTATCCGGCAGCCATTCCAGCACGGCGTGGCAGAGAATAATATCGTATTGACTTAGCGGTTGCTGATTAGCAAGCTCGGTTAAACTTGCCGCAACATATTTGCACTTATGCCCCAGGCCTGCCGCTTTGTGACGGCGCTCAGCTTCTTCAACCATTTCGGTTGAAAGATCAGAATGCACCACCGCAAAGTCTTTTTCCTGAAACCACTGGTTCACCTGACCAAGGCCGGCTCCTACATCAAGCACTAAACATGGCTCAGTCGCTAACAGCGGCGCTAAATCGCGCTTGAGCACCTCAACCCTGAGTTGTCCCTTAGTGGTGTCATAAATGGATTTAGAGAACTTTTGGCTGATACCGCTAAAGTCGCCGCGTTCTTGCTTCTTTTTATTCATTAAAGGCTTCTTTTCATCAGGCCGGACTGTCAATATCAATAAACTTAACATCCAGTTCAAACTGACTTGCTAAGTGCTCGCCCAGCGCTTTTGCGCCGTAACGCTCGGTGGCGTGATGCCCGGCCGCAAAAAATGCGATACCCTGCTCCCTGGCGCTGTGGATGGTTGGCTCTGAGACTTCACCGGTAATAAAAGCGTCGACACCAAGCTGAGCGGCTCTGTCAATGAAACCTTGTCCACCACCAGTGCACCAGGCTACTTTCTTAATTTTATTCAAACTGTCGACACGACAAACCAGCGACCGCTCTAAGCGCTGTTCCAGTTCATTGGCAAACTCATCGCAGGAAATGGATTTAGCTAACTGACCGGTTACCAGCGGGCATGCCGGATCAGAAGGATCCACCGGCCCATCGAATTGCCAATTCATCAGTTTGGCCAACTGCGCATTGTTTCCAAGCTCAGGGTGAACATCCAGCGGTAAGTGATAGGCAAATAAATTGATATCATGCTTCAACAGCTGCTGTAAGCGCCGCTTTTTCATACCAACAATTTCCGCCGGCTCGCCCTTCCAGAAATAGCCATGATGAACCAGAATCGCATCGGCTTTCTCATCAACAGCTCTGTCAACCAGAGCCTGGCATGCTGTTACCCCGCTGACCACTTTCTGAATTTCAGATTTGCCCTCTACTTGCAGTCCATTAGGACAATAGTCTTTAATCTGCTCACTGTTTAATAGTTTATTAAGATAATTCTGTAATTCATTTCTATTTATCGGCATATCTAAAAACCAAATTGCTTCGTTGAATGGCTTCAGTTTACCCGAAATTAGACAATAATCCGAAAAAACGGTATAAACGAATAGCGAAGCATTTTTATACAATACTTTTAAACCAAACCTTGAATAAAGGAACACTTGAATGAGCAACCTGGACAAAGATAAGGTAATCGCTGAATACACGGAAGCTTATCAAAAAGCTCACGGTAAAAAGCCTAAAATTGAAAGCAGTAACGGCTGGTATAGCGTTGATGGAGGCAAAAATGTACGCCTGAGTCAATTAGCTGACGACGCAAAAGCGCTTGGTAAAGAGAAAAAGTCTGCGCCTAAAAAGTCGGAGCCGAAGAAGACTGAACCCAAAAAAGCAGAAGCGAAAAAGCCTGCTGCGAAGAAATCTTCGGCTAAGCAATCTTCAGCGAAAAAATCCAGCTCTGGCGGCTTAACCGCAAAAGAACTGTGGAAGCAAAAGCTAGAAGGTAAAGACAGCGATTGTCGTTTACCCCGAGGCAGTGCGTAAGCCACCGCTATAAGTAAAAAAAGCGACCTTAATGGTCGCTTTTTTCGTTATAGAACGTCCGGATTTTTGCCGGCAACGCGATCTATTGGAACTCTAATTTTACGGTAACGGTGCACCAGAAAGTCGCTACGTTTAAAAATGACTTTTTCAGAACCAAAGTCAGCCTGAGACACCAGGAAGCGGTCGTTATCCAGTGTTTTTGCTATAATTCCTAACTTCCCCTGATGCGGTCCACGCTTAATAAAAATCGTCTGCCCTTGTATTCGGGGGTTGTTATAAGAAAATGTCGGATAATTAATTGCCACTGCCGTTTCCCTAAACCTTATAAGGCTATATCAATACCAGGATTATACTCCTATTATCGGTCACCGACAGAGATTCTTGATATTTATTTCTTACCAATATAAAGCGTTATCTCACCAACAGGGAAGCCCCATTTAGACATGTCGGTACGATTGATCATATTGTTCTCATCAATAAGATACAGCCAGTCATCCAGCGTCAATACCAGAGGCTCGCCGTCTACCACAACTTCCAGTTGGTACTCCCAGTTAAGAACATTGCCTGCTGTTGTACCTTTAGCAACGCCTTCAACATCGTCTGCACGCCCTTCATAGCTATTCGGACCGGTTTTCGTTATGTGCCAGACTCGTTGCTGCTCACGACCATCAGCATAAGTAAAATGTTCATCGAGAACGCCTTCGTTACCTTCCCAGGTACCTGTCATGGTTACCTCGAAACGCTGAATCACTTCACCGCTGTAGTCCTGAACCATACCATACGCAACCAATTCACCGTTAAAGAACTCTTCAAGCTTTAACTTTGGCTCTGCTGATTTATAGGCATCAATGCCGGTTGAGCACGCCGCAAGCAAACTGAGTAAAACAGTAAAACCTAAAACCTTTAAAGCCTTCATTTTATTTCTCCCCAATGAGTTCATTGCGCTCAGATTCAAAACGGCTATTTTCCGACAACCAAATAGCTAAAAACTGCTCAGTAAAGTCTTTATCTTCAATTTCGCCCAGCAACTTATCGCCCTGGTAAAATTCTGCTGTCCCGTCTTTCTTCTCAACTAAGAGCAGGCAGTCGCCCTCTTTAATGTCAGGCCAGATGGAGTCCAGTTTTTCTAACCATTGCTCATGTTTATCGCTATTCAGTTCCAGCTTCTGCCATTCTTCTTCCGTTGTCTCGATAAGATCTTTCGCCTTAATATCACGCAGGTACGCCAGTAACAAAGCTTGTCGTTCGTCCTGCTTATACTTACCTGACGGGCTATATAAAGTGGCATCATAAACGTCCCAGAAATACACGCTGAGCCGAGTTTGCCCAACTTTAGAAAAGTCATCGGGTACGGAAGCGGTGCATTCAGCGGCATAGGAATTAAGGCTGAAAAGCGCAATAATTCCGCATAAAATGAATCTCATACTCTACACTCCCTGTTCTTTCTTAGGTGACATGGAAAAAACAAAATACGCCATCATTAGTCCCCATACAGCGGCATAACAGGCAATAACAACGGGCATTGAGTTAACGGTTGCTGCATTAAGCTTTATTCCTGCAACATAGCTTAGAGGACCTGAAACAGCACCGAGCAGAACAGCTATTGCAGGTTTAGGTGCAATCCAGTCCAGTGCAACCGGTGCCATAGATGAAAAACCCAGCCACAGCATAACCAACCACAAAGGAAAGTATCCTCCGGCAAAATCGATAACGCCCAGGCTAATCACAATTGCTTCCAGCAATAATCCAACCGCAAACAGCCGCAAAATTAAGGTCCAGCTGACCCTGGCTACGGCAATGCTATAGAAAAATTGCAAGGCTAATAAAACGCCACTAAGCACAATATAGTTCTCACGGCCGGAAACGGCACTTAACCAAAGCGCATTGAACAGAACAAAACTGACAATTTTATGCTGAATAGAAGTCATTAGTAGGCCTGCGATTTGCTGGCGGTAACCTGAACAACCGATACCCGTTGTTCCAGAAAGCCACCTTCACAATAGCTGAAATAGTAGTTCCAAAGTCTGGAAAAGCGTTCATCGTAGCCAAGCTTTTCGAGCTCGCTTTCATGGGCGTTAAAACGCTCTTCCCACTGTCTCAGGGTTTTTGCGTAACTCAGACCGAAGTCGTGCACGTCACGTACCACCAAGTCGGTGTAACGCGTAAACAGTTGCGTCATTTGGCTTAAAGACGGAAGAAAACCACCGGGGAAGATATGCTTTTGAATAAAATCTACAGAGCGAGCATAGGATTTCGCTCGCTGGTCGGCAATAGTGATAGCCTGTAACGACATTCTTCCGTCTTCTTTCAACAGTTTGTTGCAGGTTTTGAAAAAAGTCGGTAAGTATTCCTTTCCTACCGCTTCTATCATTTCAACCGAGACCAACTTGTCGTACTGCCCTTCTAAGTCACGGTAGTCACGTTTCAACAGTTCAATTCTGTCGGACAAGCCCGCCGCTTCAACTTGCTGCTTAGCGTACTGAAACTGCTCATCAGAAATGGTCGTCGTGGTTACCCTGCAACCATAGTTTTTGGCCGCATAAATGGCCAGGCCACCCCAGCCCGTGCCTATTTCCAACAAGTGGTCTTGCGCCTTTAAATCAAGCGAATCGCATAAGCGCTGCATTTTATTGCACTGTGCTTGCTCCAGTGAGTCGGCAGGCTCTTTAAATAAACCACTGGAATATTGCATGGCGCTATCAAGAAAACGGGTATAAAGCTCGTTGCCCAGATCGTAGTGAGCGGAGATATTCTTTTTTGCCTGTCCTTTGTGGTTACGATTACTCCAATGCTGGTATTTATTAAAGGGAAAAGTTAACCAGGCCAGTCGCGTTTCTAGTTTATCTAAGGCCGGTAAGTTACGGGCAAAAATACGAATAACCGAGGTTAAATCGGGGGTATCCCAATGCTTATCAATATACAACTCGGCTGCACCAATACTGCCACCAGTAACCAGGCGACGGTAAAAAGATGAATCCTTCACGTCAATTTCAGCGTTCAGGTCTTTATCGGAATGCCCGAAAGTTTCAATGAACGTGCCTTTCTCTTTTATCGTCAACTGCCCATACTGCAAATGAGCTAGTAGTTTAAAAGCGATAGTTCGGAAAAGCTTATCCAACACACCATACTGAATAGGCGCTACCATAGTTGTTTCACCACTGGACATACAAACTGCCTTCTAATTATTTTAGTTACCAGGGTTTCCGTAAAATGGAACCCGCTTGATAAAAAGCTTTAACGCCTGCCAATAAATGCCCCCAATAATTTTTAGAGCCATAACAGGTGTTGTTCTTAATACGCGGTAAACTTCAGTACGGTTTAGCGGTTGTCTATTTAATTTCATACCGGCAACAAAATCTTTCTCTTGCTGGTGGGCGCTTAGAGTGACTTTTAAACTCTCGGTGGGTGGCTCTATCTGCCAGTGGTAGGTCATATCCATAGGATTAAATGGAGAAACGTGGAATTGCTTTACGGTTTCAGGACACTCTTCTGACAAATCGACCAAGTAATAATGACGTTGCAGCCAGGGCGTATTACTGACTTCAGCTAACATGTGCGTATATTCGTCATTGTCCTGCCGAAGAAAATACAAATTAATGGGGCTAAAAAAAATTCCAAAGGTACGTAAGTTACCGACAAATAGAACCTGACCGGTTAAATCTTTTCCGGCAAGGGAGGACATTTTCTTTAGTGCCGCCTGGTGTAAATTGCCCTCTTCATCTTTTAGGTAGTCCTTTCGACGAAACCAAAGGGGAGCAAAACTGTTACAGGATAACCAACGGCTTATAGAACTGACTTGATCGAGTTCAGATAAATCAATACACCATTGTTGAAAACGGTAATTAAAGGCATGATGTTTGGGGCGATGTCTTACATGAAAAACATCGCCCCAATATATGGCGCTCTTCATGAGTTATCAATCGCTTCAGTATTCAAACGGTTAGCAACATCAATAGCACTTCTTACGCCGTCTTCATGAAAACCGTTATACCAATAAGCACCAACAAAATGGGTGCTGTTCTTTCCGCAAATCGCATTTCGTTCTGCTCTGGCTTTTAAAGACTGAACAGAATATTGCGGGTGTTCATAGGTAAAGGTTTTAATAATCTCATCAGAGTCAATGGCAGCTGTATTATTCAATGTAACGCATACGGTTTTATCACACTGCAACCCTTGCAGGATATTCATATTATAGGTTACTGAACTGGGTTGTTCTTCTGCTGCATCATCTTCTCTTAATAGGTAATTCCAACTTGCCCAGGCACGTCGGTTTCTGGGTAACAAATTCTCGTCTGTATGCAGAACAACCTCATTCGGGCAATATTTTATCTCACCAAGAATACGTTTTTCGTCGGGGCTGGCATCGTCAAGTAAAGCAAGCGCCTGGTCACTGTGACAGGCGAAAACCACTTCATCAAAATACCGTTCCTCGCCATTACTAAAAACAAGAACAACCTGTTCCTGTTGGCGCTTAACCGCAACAATTTCACTGTTTAGCTCAAGCCTTTCTTTAAACGGTTCGGTCAGCATAGGAATGTACGCGTGAGAACCACCAACCAGCGTGTGCCACTGAGGACGGTCGCTAACATTCAATAACCCATGGTTATCAAAGAAACGTAAGAAAAAGCCCAGAGGAAAGTCCTTCGCATCGGCCAGGCTTGCAGACCATATAGCCGAAACCATTGGTAATAAGTAGTACTGCGAGACCGATTCCGGAATATCGTGCCGAGTAAGAAATTCTGCCAACGTGACATTGTCCGCTTCGCTGACATCCTCTTCTAACGCGCTTTTAGCGGCAGCGTTAAATTTCAGAATCCCCCGTAACAAACGGTAAAAAGACAAGCTAAACAAATTTTTCCGCTGTGCAAACAGTGTATTTAAGTTATGTCCGTTAAACTCCAGTCCCGACTTAGGATCACGTACACTAAAGCTCATTTCAGTGTCGCGCCAGGCCACTTTCAGCTCTGTCAACAAGCGTTTAAAGCGTGGATACGTCTTGTCATTAAAAACGATAAAGCCTGTATCCACAGCATACATACTGCCATTAATTTTTACATCGCTGGTGCATGTATGCCCGCCAATATAGTCATTTTTCTCAAATACACTGACTTGATGTTCACGACTTAAATAATAAGCACTGGTAAGACCCGCAATACCACTTCCAATAACGGCTATCTTCATGACGACTGCTTCCTTGCCATTTGTTCTGATAGTTTCACTTGTAAGCCTTCCGGCAAAATAGACATTAACTTCAGAAGGCTACTAAATAGCCACGGAAATGCGATGTCCCGTTTGTTTTTATTAATACCTTTTATTATTGCCTTCGACGCAAATTCAACGTCAACGCGCATTGGCATTTCAAAATCATTGGCATCAGTCATTGGTGTTTTCACAAACCCGGGTGATACGGTTTGAACTTTGATTCCCTGAGATTTCAAATCAACTTCCAGTCCCCGGGCAATATAGTGCATTGCCGCTTTCGAACCGCCATAAGCCTGAGCCCGGGTAAACGGGAGAAGTCTCGCCAGACTGTCAACAATGACCAGACGCGCTGAGTCATTGAACTGAGGAAGCAAGGCTTCCACGCAATTCATTGTGCCGAATACATTCACTTTAAACACACGCTCGAACATGTCGGCATCGAACGCTTTAACGTCGAGGTATTCACACACGCCCGCGCACAGTATGGCGACATCAATACCGTTAATTTGTGCTAAAGCACTTTTCGCCGATTCTTTGTTGGTAATATCAAAGGCGCTGCAGGTTATTTTTTCAGGGTATTGTTTTTGTACCTCTGACAACGCGTCGTTATTTCTTCCGCACACAACAACGTCATTGCCGTCAGCTGCATAATCCAGAGCCAGCTGGCGCCCAATACCTGATGAAGCTCCAGTAATTAAGACTTTCATTCGTCTGTTAGCCTATTTTTAATTTTATCAATGACATAGCCGACTAGCGGTACGTGTTCATAAAGCATTGCGCCGAGATCGTAATAATCTCTTTGTTCTCTGATTTTGCCGTCTTCAAAGGTTAAATACGAAACTCCCGGCAGAATAATTTCCATGCCATTGGCGAGCTTGGGGTGTGCGTAACGCATCTGCCATGTAAGGAACGCCTGCTCTTCCCCAACGCATTCATCGTCAAAGGCAAAGTGACAATACTCAACGTTTTCCATTGTGTGTTTTAGATACTTGCGAAAGTCGTCCAGCCCGACGACATGTTGTATTGGATCAGTAAACGAAATTTCGTCATGGTATAACTCATCCAGATCATCAAGGTTTTCGGTTTTCAGCTCATCGTAGAACTCTTTGAGTTTTTCGACTAATTCACTGTTATCCATTTTTCACCTGCTTAAACGTTGTTAGGAATCGTTCACGAGCAAACTTGTGCTCGACCATGGGGTCGCAATAGTTATTACTGCTTTGTTGCTGAAGCCAACTATGAGGCCAGTGAATATACTTTGTTGGTACTTCCTTAAGTTCCTCTACCCATTTACGAATGTACTGCCCGTCAGGATCAAATTTCTCACTTTGCTTAACCGGATTAAAAACACGAAAATATGGAACGGCGTCAGTTCCGACCGAAGCACTCCATTGCCAGCCGCCATTGTTTGCCGGAAAGCTCCCGTCAATTAAATGCTGCATGAAAAAGGCTTCACCTTTTCGCCAATCCACTAATAGATCTTTTACCAGAAAATTAGCTGTAATCATTCTTAAGCGGTTGTGCATCCATCCGGTTGATGTCAATTGACGCATTCCGGCGTCAACAATTGGATACCCGGTTCGGCCATCACACCAGCGTTGGAAAGCGTCATCGTCCTCTAACCACTGAATGCTGTCAGTTTCAGACTGAAAGCTCTCACCTTTTGATAAACGCGGCACAAAGTACATTAAATGCTGATAGAACTCTCTCCACGCCAGTTCCGTAAGCCAGGTATCAGCCCCGGAAGCAAGCCCAAACGGAAACTCCGGCGAAAACTTGTGTAATGCCCGGACAGCCGTCTGCGGTCCGATAACGCCCTGCGCCAAATAAGCGGAAAGTTGTGAGGTTCCGTTTTCAGCCGGCAAGTCTCGGGCTTGTTGATAATCATCAACGCTGTGGCCAACGAATTGACCCAGTTTCCCCAAAACTTGTTGCTCGCCGGCACTCCAGTCAGACGAATCTTTTCTCCCCAACGGGCATTCAGGCAGGCCTTTTGCGGTAACTCGAGAATAAGATTTAATTTGCAGCGGTTCGCTGTAAGTTTTTTCGCTTAATACTTGTCGCCACCGCCGGTTAAAAGGCGTGAACTTTTTGTAGTAGTCACCTTGTTGTGTTCTGACCTCTCCGGGCGACACCAACAAGTTACCATGATGCGAAACCAGTTCAATATCATCATTGCTTAGTACCGCATTGGTAGCCGCGTCTCTACGCTTTTCATCCAGCGCATATTCCGCATTAATATGTACCCGGGCAATTTTATTTTCCCGACAAAAGGATCGTAAAGCCCCTGGAACCTGACTGAATTTGGGTACTAACTGCACTTGCAGTTCAATGCCCTTTTCGGCTAAATCCTGCTGCAGGCATTCTAAGTTTCGCCAAATAAAGTCAACTTTTATCGGTGCCCAGTCATGGCTTTTCCAGGTTTCGTGGCACACAAAAAATATAGCCAAGGGTGGCTCATCGCCGTGGCATGCAGAAAACACGGCCGGGTTGTCTAAAATTCTTAAATCACTACGAAACCAAATTGCTTCTCGCATCACTACAGCCCATAACGTAATTTTAAATCATCGGGATATGGCGTCAGATACCATTGCCCTTCTAAATATTCTTTCGGAAACTCGCGCAAATAATGTCGTATTAACGTTAGAGGGGACATCAGAGGGAGAATGCCATCGTGATACTGGAGAATGATATCACTCAGCTCTTCTCGTCTTTCATGGGCGAGATCCGCTTTAAAATAACCCTGGATATGTTGAAGCACATTGGTGTGGTTCTTGCGCGACGCTGGTTTTGATAAAGCGTCCATCACATCAATGATATATTGCTCCGCAAAGGCACTGTCGATGACTTCTTGTTCTCCCAGACGTTTACCCAACTCGCGGTAACGTTGCTGATTATGTGCTAACAAAAGTAGCTTGCAGCGCTGGTGAAACTGCAAAAGCTGATGTTTGGAAAGCTTCTGCGTCATTTCTTTCCATTGACTAAACACATAAACCCGCATCACAAAGTTTTCACGTAAATGCGGGTCATTGAGCCGGCCATCTTCTTCTAAAGGCAAAGCGGGATTCTTTTCTTTAAGCCGCGCGGCAAAAATTCCCATTCCAGCTTTTTGTGCATGCCCGGTTTCCGGATCATATAACTTGACCCGCTCTATACCGCAGCTGGGAGATTTTGCGCATAGAATATAACCGCTTAACTGCTCTACTTTAACCTGAACCTTATCGGCAAAGGCAGCTAGCTGTGACGTAACATTTTCACCGGTTTTGGGCACTACCGCCTGTACATCGTCATGTTGCTCAAGGCGAATAGTCGGTCTTGGCACCGGCATTCCAATACCAACTTCCGGGCAAAACCGTACCAGTTCAATGTGTCGACTTAATTCATCAACACAGAATGCGGACTTCTTGTGTCCCCCGTCAAACCGGACCTCGTCGCCCATTAAACAGGAACTAATACCCACTTTTAACTTTACCATTTTAACCCCTGTTGAATTTCACTGATGATAATGTACGGTATATCGATAAAAATAGTTTGGCATTTATTCGATAAAAAAGATCCAACCAGACCCACCTCAACGTAATGTTTCTTAATTGTTCAAACTACTAGCCAAATGAGGTTATATGCAGCAGTATCAGCAGTTACCGCTATTCCCGCTTACCTCGCATATAATGCCGGGCGGACGCATGAAATTGAAGGTGTTCGAGCCGCGCTACACCAGGCTGGTAAAAGAGTGTCTGCAAAATAACAGTGAGTTTGTGGTGGCCATGTTTAACAACGAACATGCAACGACATCAAGCGATTACCTTCTTCCTTACGCCACCACCGTGAAAATTATTGATTTTGAACCAAGAGATGATGGCTTACTCGGTATAACCGTTGAAGGGAAAAGTCGGGTTCGTATTGACGAGCATTGGTCTGAAAGCGATAAATTAAGGTTTGGGAAAATAGAGTACCTCGAAAACTGGCCTGAACTTTCTCTGGATAACGCAGCCGATAAACTCAAGACTCGATTACAGGAAGCTTTCGAGACCTACCCGGAACTTTCCGAGTTGTTACCTGATCTCGGCTACGAGAAACTTGACTGGGTTTGTTCAAGGTGGCTTGAAATACTGCCTCTGGACGTCTATACAAAACAAGAGCTGATAAGATGCGAAAGTTGTCTAAAAGCAAAAGAATATCTGTTAGACTTAATTCGTTAATTGAGTAAACATTCTGCCATCTGGGTGATCCATTTTCTCAACACCCCGTAATAGTTAGAACATTGTGTGAAAAGAAGCAGGTCTAATTATGCAAATGGTGTCAGAAAGAACATCGAAACGGGGGTCTATGGCTACCACCCAGACAGACGCTGCCGAGAAAGCCGCGGAACTGCTGGCAAAGATTGCAGAAAATAGAAATCGCGCTGCCTTTAGTGAACTCTTTAGGTTATTTGCACCAAAACTACAATCTTACGCTACAAGACAATTTGGTAATGAACAAACGGCTATGGATCTCGTCCAGGAAACCATGACTAACGTCTGGCATAAAGCTCACTTGTTCAAGCCTGACCGTGGCTCTCCTTCTACTTGGATATTTACCATAGCTCGTAACATCCGCTTCGATTTGCTTCGTAAGAACAAAAAACGCAAAGATGATATCAGTGCTGATGAACTCTGGCCGATTCTCTCCGAGCAGAACGATAGCCTCGATGACGGTTACGCATTGGATCACGATGTTCTGATGCAGGAAATTTCTTTTTATTACGCTCAATTGCCCGATGCACAACGGGTTGTTATTGAGAAGATTTATATTGAAGGTAAATCTCAGCAGGAAGTCTCTGACGCTCTGGGAGTACCTTTAGGGACAATTAAGTCCCGAACTCGTCTAGCATTAAAAAAATTGAAAGAGTTGATAGTCGATGATGATTAAATCACACCCAGGCGAAGGCCTTTTATATCAATACGCCTCTGGCGATCTTAGCGCGGCAATGACGTTAGTTGTCGGCACACACATCGATATGTGTAAAGCCTGTCGTCAAACCGTGTGTGAGATTGAGCAGAAGCTGTGTGAAGAAAATTTGGATACATTGGTTAGTGTTGCCAGTACAACAATGAGCAAGTCTCAGTGTGACCAAATGCTGGAAGCCATTTTCGCGTCTTCTGCATGTAACAAACAAGCACACCAACCGAATGAGATGCTCTCTCTGGAAGGTCGTCGTTTTACACTGCCTCGTACCCTGGCGCACAATAGTCACCGCATTGGTGAGTGGTCGAAACTGGTCGGTAAACTCTGGCGCGCACCATTAACTCTGGACAATGGAAATCAGACGAACTTGATTTACATGGCACCAGGCGCAAAACTCCCTGAACATACGCATAAAGGAAAAGAGGCGACTCTGGTTATTGATGGTGTTTTTAATGACGAGCAGAGCGAGTACCGGGACGGTGATTTTATTTTGTTAGACCCCAGCCGTACCCATACTCCGGAAACTCAGGATGAAGACTGTTTAACTCTGGCTACGCTGGATGCACCTTTACACTTTACGTCTGGTATCAGCCGGTTACTGAATCCCTTTAGCCAGCTCTTCTTTCGTTAATTCCCGGCGACTAAGTACAGACTCAAATAAAAAAGAACCCGAGGTTAATCCTCGGGTTCTGCGTTTTCGACTCGACTTTTAAATTTCTGACCAGGTTTGAAGGTGACAACCCGACGCGCTGAAATAGGAATTTCCTCGCCCGTTTTCGGGTTACGCCCAGGGCGCTGATTTTTAGTTCGCAGTTCAAAATTGCCAAAACCTGACAACTTCACCTGCTCGCCTCTTTCCAAAGCAACTCTGATTTCTTCAAAAAAATCTTCAACTAACACTTTGGCATCTTGTTTACTAACACCGTATTTGTCGAACAGCACTTCTGCCAGTTCTGCTTTGGTCAGCGCCATAGTTTAATCCCTCAATGTTGCATTAAACTCACTCTTTAATGTCTCAATAAATTTAGTCATAAGCTCAGTGACTTCCGCTTCTTCCAAAGTTTTGTCGCTGTCTTGCAAAGTAACGGATAGAGCCAAGCTTTGTTTACCTTCTGCCACACCATCACCGATGTAAACGTCAAACAAGTTTAGGTCAACTAACTGTTTTACGCCAACATTTTCCATCGCAGCTATCAGCTCACCTGCCGCAAGGTCCTTATCAACCACAACAGCAAGGTCGCGACGAATAGATGGATAACGAGATACCGGCTTAGCTTGCGGTAAAGGTCGCTCAGTCACGACTGATAACGCCAGTTCAAACACAAAGGTGCGCTGGTTAAGCCCTAAAGCCTTATCAAACTTGGGATGCAAAGCGCCGATATCACCGACTTTTTCAGAGCCGCGGTAAATTGCCGCTGATTGCCCCGGGTGCAGTGCCGGATTTTGCGATGCAACAAAACGGAAGGCCGCAGCATTGCCTGTTTGAGCCAACAAAGCTTCAACATCACCTTTTACATCGTAAAAATCAACCGGACGGTCACCTTCCGACCAATGCTCTGAATGCGCTTTACCAGAACGTATACCGCTGATAACCGCTTCCTGACGAACACCGTTTTCAGCTGACTCGTCTGGAATAAAACGCAAACCCGTTTCTACGAAAGCCAGCACAGACTGCTGACGCTTCTGATTATGAGCAACCGCGCCGACTAATCCCGGCCATAAGCTTACACGCATAGAAGACATATCAACCGAAATTGGGTGTGGCAAGGTCAGCGCTGCGGTTTCATCAAACATCAGTGCCTGATGCTTTGGATCGACAAAGCTGTAGGTTATCGCTTCCTGATAGCCACGACTGACCATAGCATCCACCAACTGATGGGTACTAAGCTGGCTTTCTTTGCGCTCGGTCATACGCAGTTGCGCTGCCGGCGGTGCAGCCTGAATTGAGTTGTAACCGTAAACACGGGCAACTTCTTCAATTAAGTCTTCTTCAATGCTTAAGTCAAAACGGTATGAAGGAATGCCCACCTGCCACTGTTCACCGTCAAATGAAACATCAAAGCCTAAACGCTCTAGAATTTCAGTGACATTGTCATTAGCAATGCTGACACCCAGTACTTTCGCCAATCGGCAGGCTCTTAAGGTAATGCCGTCACGCTTAGGTAAAAATGCTTCTGCTACGGCTTCGGTTACCGGCCCTGCTTCACCACCGCAAATCGCCAACAATAATTCTGTTGCTCTTTCCATTGCAGTACGCTGCAACTGAGGGTCTACGCCGCGCTCATAACGATGAGACGCATCGGTATGTAACCCGTAACGACGCGCTTTGCCTAAGATGGCATCCGGTGCAAAGAACGCGCTTTCCAGAAAAATGTTTTTACTGCTTTCTGTTACACCGCTGTTTTTACCACCGTAAACCCCCGCCATGGCTAGTGCTTTTTTCTCGTCAGCAATAACCAGGGTGTCTTCGTCTAGTTCAACTAATTGCTCATCTAATAAGGTCAACTGCTCTTTCGGCTTAGCTAAGCGAACATCAATGTTCCCTTCCAGCGAGTCGAGATCAAAAGCATGCATGGGGTGACCCAGTTCAAGCAGCACGTAGTTAGTGACATCAACTACCGGGTCAATGCTACGAATACCGCTGCGTCTTAACTTTTCTGTCATCCATACCGGCGTTGGACGAGTTAAATCGACACCTTTAATAACACGGCCTAAATAACGCGGACATTGCTCAGCCGCAGACAAACTAATGCTCAGCGTATCTTCAATACTAGCGGTTACTTCATTACTTTCTGGTACTGTGACATCCAGACGGTTCAATACCCCTACTTCACGTGCAATACCACGAATACTCAGACAGTCACCACGGTTAGGCGTTAAGTCGATATCAATACTGTTGTCGTCAAGTTGCAGGTATTTACGGTAATCTTCTCCAACCGGAGCATCAGCCGGAAGCTCAATAATGCCATCATGCTCATCAATAAGGCCCAGCTCTTTAAACGAGCACAGCATACCGTTTGACGGCTGACCGCGAAGCTTCGCTTTCTTAATTTTGAAATCACCAGGCAATACCGCACCAACTTTAGCAACCGCAACCTTAATGCCTAAGCGGCAGTTAGAGGCGCCACAAACAATATCCACCGGCTCGTCTTCGCCAACATTAACTTTGGTCACTTGCAGTTTATCTGCGTCCGGATGAGGACCACACTCAATCACTTCACCAACGACGACAGTATGGAATTCATCGGCAACCGGCTCAACAGCATCTACTTCAAGACCTGCCATGCTGAGCTGTTCACTCAATTCATGACTGCTGATGTCGGGGTTAACCCATTCCCTTAACCATTGTTCACTGAATTTCATTGCTTACTGCCCGTTAGTTAAATTGTTTGAGGAAACGCAGATCGTTCTCGAAGAACGCACGTAAGTCATTCACGCCGTAGCGCAACATGGTAAGACGTTCAACGCCCATACCAAACGCAAAGCCGGTGTACTTTTCCGAATCAATGCCTACCGCCTTCAACACGTTTGGGTGCACCATGCCGCAACCTAAAACTTCTAGCCATTTACCATCTTTACCCATGACATCAACTTCTGCCGAAGGTTCGGTAAATGGGAAGTACGAAGGTCTGAAACGCACCGTCAGCGACTCTTCGAAAAAGTGATTCAGGAAGTCTTCTAAAATTCCTTTTAATTGGGTAAAGCTGACGTCGGTATCAACCATTAACCCTTCAACCTGATGAAACATCGGTGTGTGGGTCTGGTCGTAGTCATTCCGGTAAACCCTTCCTGGAGAAATGATCCGCAGTGGCGGTTTTTCATTTTCCATAGTACGAATTTGTACACCAGAAGTTTGCGTACGCAGCATTGTTGAGGGGGTAAAATAAAACGTATCGTGGTCGGCTCGTGCCGGATGATTCGCCGGAATATTCAACGCATCAAAGTTATGAAAACCGTCTTCTACTTCCGGGCCTTCTTTTACGCTAAAGCCTAAATCACCAAAAAACTGCTCAATGCGGCGAATCGTCTGAGTAACCGGATGCACACCGCCTACCGCTGAATGCCGTCCGGGTAAAGTAACGTCTATGCGTTCCGCTTCCAGCTTTTGCGCTAATTCAGCCGCTTTCAATAGCTCTTTACGAGCATTGATACTGGTCTGAACTTGTTGCTTGGCTTCATTAATTTTTTGTCCGGCTTCCCGGCGCTCAGACGGATCTAACTTACCTAAGCCTTTTAAAAGCTCAGTGAGCTGCCCTTTCTTGCCCATATACTCGACGCGGACTTCGTCTAACGCAGTCGGTGAATCTGCGGCCGCAATGGCCGATTCAGCCTGCTCAACAATTTGCTCTAGCTGCATCGTATCCCTCAACAACACAAGATAAATAATAAAGGCGCTATGATAGCGAATTTTCAATGAAAAAGGGAGCCAATTGGCTCCCTTCTAAATCTGTTTATTCGAACCCATAAAGGTTTTGAATAATTACAGTGCGCCTTTTGCTTTCTCAACCAAAGCGGCAAAACCGTTTTGATCATGAACAGCGATATCGGCTAAGATTTTACGATCGATTTCAATAGATGCTTTTTTCAGACCATTGATAAAGCGGCTGTAAGACAGACCGTTTTGACGAGCCGCAGCATTGATACGAACAATCCACAATTGACGGAATTGACGTTTTTTGTTGCGACGGTCACGGTATGCATATTGACCTGCTTTAGTTACTGCCTGGACCGCTACGCGATAAACGCGACTACGGGCACCATAATAACCTTTCGCCTGCTTCAGGACTTTTTTGTGACGCGCTCTCGCGATTACACCACGTTTTACTCGTGCCATTTGCTATCTCTCCTTATGCGTACGGTAACATGCGAACGACTAATTTAACGTCGGCCTCATGGACCATGCTCTTAGCGCGAAGCTGACGCTTACGCTTAGGGCTCTTCTTAGTCAGAATGTGACGCAAGTGAGATTGCTTGCACTTAAAACCACCAGAAGCAGTCTTTTTAAAGCGCTTGGAAGCGCCCTTGTTCGATTTCATTTTTGGCATGAAATTAAACTCCGCATTGTTGATAAAAGTGTGAAAGGGTGAGCCTGACAATCAGACTACTTGTAAACCACGATCACTTCTTGTTGGGTGCCAAGACCATAATCATCTGGCGCCCTTCGGCACGTCTTGGGAACGACTCAACAATTGAGATTTCTTCTAAATCGTTTTTAACGCGATTCAGCAATTCAATGCCCAACTCTTGGTGTGCCATTTCCCGGCCACGGAAACGGATAGTGACTTTAGTTTTGTCACCTCCCTCGAGGAAACGACGCAGGTTGCGCAGTTTTACCTGGTAGTCGCCCTCATCAGTACCAGGTCGGAACTTAACTTCCTTGACCTGAATCTGTTTCTGTTTTTTCTTCTGCTCTTTCTGTTCTTTACTCTTTTCAAAGAGGAACTTGCCGTAATCCATCAAGCGGCAGACTGGTGGTTCTGCGTTAGGGCTCATCTCCACCAAATCAACACCAGCTTCCGCTGCTGCATCAAGAGCCTCGTTAATACTGACGACACCAGCTTGTTCACCATCGGTTCCGATTAAGCGAACTTCATCAACGCCTGTAATTTGTTCGTTGATACGGTTTTTATCTGCAGCTTTCTGAGTTCTTTTTCCGCCTTTAATGGTTTATTCCTCCAAACAATTAATCAATTTTGCGAGTACGGACTTCGTCCTCTACACGAGTAATGAAGTCTTCTAACGGGAATTTGCCCAAGTCTTCACCACCACGTGTACGTACCGCAACCTCACCAGCTTCGACTTCTTTATCGCCGACAACCAGTAAATATGGAACACGTTTTAATGTGTGTTCACGGATTTTAAAGCCTATCTTCTCATTTCTCAAGTCGGCTGATGCACGAATTCCCTTTTCGTTCAGGGTTTTGACAACTTTTCGTACATAATCGCTTTGATTATCCGTGATATTCATTAATACAACTTGCGTTGGCGACAACCACAATGGGAAGTGCCCTGCGTACTCTTCAATGAGAATACCCATGAAACGTTCAAGTGATCCCAAAATAGCGCGGTGAATCATAACTGGCGTGTGTCGCTCGTTATCTTCGCCTACGTATGTGGCACCTAAACGCCCTGGCAACGCAAAATCGAGCTGTATTGTACCACATTGCCACGCTCTGCCCAGACAATCGAACAAAGTAAATTCTATTTTCGGACCATAAAAGGCACCTTCACCCGGCAAATACGAAAAATCGATGTCATTATTTTTCAAAGCCTGAGCTAATGCTGTCTCCGAGCGATCCCATGTAGCATCGTCGCCTAAGCGCTTTTCCGGGCGGGTAGACAGCTTCACATCGATGTTCTCAAAACCAAAGGTTTTGTAGGTTTCGTACACCATTTTGATACAACCAGCGACTTCTTCCTGAACCTGTTGTTCGGTACAGAAAATGTGTGCATCATCTTGTGTAAAACCTCGAACACGCATCAGACCGTGCAAAGCACCAGATGGTTCATTACGGTGACAGCTACCAAATTCAGCCATACGTAATGGTAAGTCGCGGTACGACTTTAAGCCCTGATTGAAAATTTGAACGTGCCCCGGGCAGTTCATAGGCTTAACGGCATACTCGCGGTTTTCCGATGAGGTGGTAAACATAAGTTCTGAGAATTTCTCCCAGTGACCTGATTTCTCCCACAGCACCCGGTCCATCATCATAGGACCTTTAACTTCCTGATATTCGTATTCGCGCATTTTTTCGCGAATGTAAGTTTCTAACTCACGGAAAATGGTCCAACCGTTGTGGTGCCAGAACACCATACCCGGCGCTTCTTCCTGCCAATGAAATAAATCCTGAGCTTTAGCAATTTTACGGTGATCGCGTTTTTCTGCTTCTTCTAGACGCTGCAAATAGGCTTTTAGCTGTTTTTTATCTGCCCAGGCCGTACCGTATATACGCTGCAGCATTTTGTTGTCAGAATCACCACGCCAGTATGCACCGGCCATTTTCATAATTTTAAAATGCTGGCAAAACTTCATGTTGGGTACATGCGGACCACGGCACATGTCGATGTATTCTTCGTGGTGATAGAGCCCTGGCGTTGCATCGGTCGGGATGTCTTCGTCCAGAATCTCTATTTTGTAGGGTTCATGGCGTTCTACGAAAGTTTCACGGGCTTCTTTCCAGCTGGCTTTTTTCTTTACAACGGCATATTCCGTTTTAGCCAGTTCTTTCATCCGCTTTTCAATTTTCTCAAGGTCTTCCTGAGTGAAGGTGTGATCAACATCAATATCGTAGTAAAAACCGTTATCAATGACGGGACCTATTGCCATTTTTGCGTCTGGCCACATCTGTTTAACAGCATGCCCCATTAAATGAGCACAAGAGTGGCGAATAATGTGTACGCCGTCGTCATCTTTTGGTGTCACAATTTCAATACGGGCATCATGTTCAATGAGTTCACAGGCATCAACCAGCTCACCGTCAATACGGCCGGCAACTGTTGCTTTCGCAAGGCCAGCACCGATATCGGCGGCAACTTCCATAATGCTTACAGGTTTATCGAATTCACGTTGACTTCCGTCAGGGAGAGTAATTACAGGCATGAAACTTCCTTTCCAACCAGTGGTGACACCTACCAAGTGCCACGTGCTCTATTTTGGTTTTATCTGCTTTATAGAAAAAACCTACGAAATTTTTGCGTTCGGTACCATCGAACGCTAGAGGCTACTATAATCGACCGCTTACATTTGAGCAACCGCCGAGCCTGTTTTGACATCAGACATTACTGGAGAATTAACCGGGCAACTTGCCGCTTTATTAGCAGCTGCCTTCTGGGCTGTCGCCACCGTGTTGTACCACCGTGCCGGTAGCCACTTCTCGCCCTTACAAATGAACTTAGTTAAAGGCGTTGTTGCCACTCCCCTGCTTTTGATAATGAGTTTGTTGCTGGGTAACTCATTAGAGCTAAGCTCTAGCCTGTGGTTACTCGCCCTAAGCGGCATTATAGGTATTACCATTGGCGACAGTTGTCATTTTGCTGCACTGCGCCGTTTAGGCCCCTGGCACGCTATGTTGCTGGAATATCTGGCACCACCAATAGCTGCATTCATGGCCTGGGCGTTTTTAAGTGACGGTTTATCCACCATTGAAATTACCGGTGCGGTCATAACCTTAAGCGGTGTTCTGTGGGTCGTTACTGAAAAAGCCCCAGACAAACAGCCTGCGCTTTCATTATCAGGTATATTCTTCGGCTGCGGCGCCGCACTCTGTCAGGCTACCGGTTTAGTCATGGCTTTTGCGGTGCTAAAGCAATCCAGCGTAAACGCTATTGATGCGGCATTTGTGCGTCTTGCCGCCGGCTCCTTTTTACTCGCCATAATTGTCGGACTTTCGAAACGAGGCGCGTACAACGCAATCATAAAACAAGTTCGCTCTATTAACCCTTTGCCGCTACTCGGCGCCATTGTGTTCGGTACGTTCCTGGCTATTTGGTTACAACAAATTTCTATCGCCAATATCAACCCGGGCCTTACCCAGACTTTACTCTCCACCGCACCACTCTTTTTGATACCGATTTCTTTACTGAAAAAACAACGAATTACCTCGCGTTCCATAACCGGAGCTTTAATCGCATTGGGCGGAATCAGTATTTTATTTCTATAGTTACAAGCAGGACTTTATAGTGACGAGTGAATTATGAACGAAGAAAACTTACAAAGTGTGCCGGTGAAATGCCCGCACTGTGGGCACAATACCTTTTTAGATATTGATGCCTCAGAGGGAAATCAGGATTATCAGGAAGAATGTGCTGCCTGCGGTGACCTCATTCATGTTCAGTTACAAGTTGATGAAGTTAACCAGCAGGCACGGGTGAAAGTAGATGGTAACGATGAGCAGTTTTACTGACGTTTAGCCAGCACACGCTCAACTGTTTCAACAATAGTGATGGTTTGCTGATCAAGTTCAATATTCAGACTGTCACCCACCTGCGTTGATTCCAAATTGGTCAGGCGCAAAGTTTCCGGAATTAAATGCAGACTAAAGCAATTAGCTTCAACCTGACCTACCGTCAAACTGGCGCCGTTAACCGCAATAAACCCTTTGGCAAACAAGTACGGGGTATATTGCTCTGGTAGTTCTATCCACATAGCAACGTTATTCTCAGAGGTGTCAATTTTATTCACTTTGCCCTGGCAGTGAATATGACCTGAAACTGCATGCCCGCCAATTTCATCGCCCACTTTTAGTGACCGCTCCAAATTAACCTTGTCTCCCTCTCCTAACAGCCCTAAATTTGTTAGTCGCAGGGTTTCATCAATAACGTCAAAGTGCACCTCAGTATCGCTAAATTCAACCACAGTTAAACAACAACCATTTATGGCAATACTTGCACCAATAGCCAGGTTTTGCAGAAATTGGGGTTCAGTTTTAACAACCAGATGTCGAAAAGATCCTTGGTCGGAGACTGAAAATATCGTAGCTTGGGTTTGAACTATACCGGTAAACATCGATAAGAACCTTATTGCAAGGAATAATACAATGAAGCGAAGTGTACTGATTTTCCGCTCTTTTGGCTATGCGTTAGTCGCTTTAGGGTTATCGGCCTGCTCAGATGACCAGGGTCTAACGGAATACGCAGATGCACTGCATAGCCGTGTCCAAAGTACACTAAAACTCCCCAATAACTCAATAGAAGCCCCCAAACCTCAGCTCCAGTATCCGGGCAAGCGCCCACTAACCCGAAATATTGAGCGGAGAAGCATGGGCTTACTGGAAAGTCTTCGGCTTAATCACTGTCAGTTAGGCCAGCTAATTGCTGAAAACAACAGTTCACTGGGAAAGCTAAAAGATGGGTTTAGCCGCTATCATGCTGACCTGAATATGATTCAGGCACTGAAGAAATGCATTGAGCATCCTGAATCAACCAATGTTAAAGATAAATTGAAAGAAGCATTAGTGCATAAGGAATCTCAACTGCAGAACAGCCTGGCAAATGCTTTCGCTCGTGACGACGGGCTGAGAAAAGCTCTGTCTGTTGGTAATAATTCGTTACCTAAAATACATGTGACGGAGTACAACTACGCTGTGAATGCGCTGGAGCGATTTACCCGCATTTTAGAGCGTTGGAGCTACACAAAAGAAGCAGATGCCCCCGATGAGCTAATAGAGATGCTCGGTCGTTTAGAGCGCAGTGACTACCTTCCTGACTTGTTCCGTACTATGCTAGATTACTCTTATAAACTGGAGAAAATGACCGAGCTGCTGCCTGAAGTTCCTAAGTCAGTTTATTGTCAAAATGGAAAAGTGCCAGATGACGCATTAGCACTAAAAGAAGCTTTTAACGCCATTTACCTCAAAGAAATGCAAAGTGACATAGCAGAATTGATTGAACAGCATCAGCGCTTACTCATGACTCTGGAGAACCTCGCAGGTATAGCCCCTCAACCGGAGCTAAAAGCTTACATTGCAGAACTCGGTACACTCAGTAAAAAGCTAACCGATGCATCAGTGCATTTTGTACGCCCATGGCAAAAATTCTATAGTGCCTGTGACTTTACACCAGGGCTGGATTAGCGGTTCGCTTAAAGATGCCAGTGTTTAGTTAGGCCAGGGTGTGGCGTACCCTGCTCTTTTTGATGAATTTCATTGATAACGTACCGTAAGCCAATAAAGACCCAAAGCCAGAACGCGGCATGTAGAGCCCCCGCCATAACAACAATGACGGAAGAGCGCATCAAAATATCGACATGTAATATATTAAAAGCGAGCTGTGCAATAATGCCGGCGATGGTCGCCAAAAAAAGAAGCCCTGCAACGGCACGTATTACTCGTAAAAAAGTAAACATTTAACCACCTCTTTTTCGTCAGTAAAAACTGAGTGTAGTGAACATTCTAGCAAAAGCCTTCTTAAGAAGGTAAGCGCAGTTATTCAAAGCTGAATAGAATTTCGACAAACAAATGCATTTAGTAAAAAATCACTTGCACCTGTGAGCGCAAATCACTAATATACCGCCCGTCGTTAACGACATTCCCCATAAAGTGCGTCCGTAGCTCAGTTGGTTAGAGCGCTGCCTTGACATGGCAGAGGTCGGTAGTTCGAGTCTACTCGGACGCACCATTCTAAGCGCCCGGCTTAACCCATAGAAAAATACTTTTACTCTGTTAATTAAAATACCCCCAAGTTTTATTCATTTACTTTGACTTTAATGGAAACACAACGACTAAAGCCTGGACAGGTTCTGTCTGTGAATTTCTTAATTGAAATGAAACATTGTTTGTATCGAAGTTTAACTAGCGCGGGCTTTAAGAAGGTAAGGGAAGTTTTTAGGGTAAATTTTGCCGCCCGTCTAAAACGACAGGCAGCAGGTTTAACTGGATTGCTTAGAAGTGCCAAGCAGCGCCAATGAAATAGCTATCATCTGTATCGCTGTCAAAACCATCTACATAAGCTGCACTTAAGCTGAATGAGCTGTTAATGTACCAACGAGCAGACAATTCAAATTGTTGGTAATCATCTTCATAGATGTCGAGGTGACGAACTAAACCGCCAAATTCAACCGCTTCGTTTAAACGATAAACAGCACCAGCTTGCACTGCATAACCATAATCATCATCAATACCAGAAGCATCCGCATAAGCTAGGTTAGCATCGACAAAACCCGCAAGCTGCTCAGTAAAGTCATGCTTATAACCAACACCAACTAGAGCTTGGTCAGATGAAAGACCGTGGTCACTAGTGTGGATGTAATCGCCCGTCAAGTAAATAGACTCGTCAAGCATTACACGACCATTAAGACCGAAAGCATCGCCATCAAAATCACTAGCGTCAATGTAGCGTGCTTCTACGCGATCAAAGTCAGAACCTTGGTCTGCGGCTAAAGTTGCACCACTAAATAACGCGGCGCCGATAAGTGTAGCTAATACTGCTTTTTTCATTCTTTAATACTCCGTTATGTCGTGCGTGTCCCGCACTTACTACTTCCGAGCTGCCAGGCAGCACTGCTTCATTCAGCGAAGCAATGTATGTAATAATAACGAAATAAACTTATATTTTTTGTTGTTTTTTAGTTGATAATCATATGATTATCGACATTTTTTACGACAAAAAGCAAAGAGAGTATGCGGGTAGATATACCTGCATACTCTCGAGTGAAAAGCTACTTAATAACGATAGGATTAATTGGAGAACCCGAGCCTCGCTCCATTTTTAAAGGCGCGGCAGTAAACATAAAGGTATATTGACCGTCTTCAAGGCTATCTGCAGCTAAATCGTCCAGCCAGTAAAGCTCACTCAACACCACACCTAAGTCCCGAATAAGCGCCCCATGCAGCGGGATCACATAATCTTTACCTTCAATCTTTTGCGGTACAAGTTCAACTGCCAGGTTATCAGCCGCAATCACGGGTATCTCCATATTATCAATCCATTTGATCAGGTCTTTGCTATAACACAGGCCGGGCTCTGTTGTTGCGCTCCACTCAGCATCTGGTTCCTCCTGATAGAAACGCCCTACAGATCCTGTTCTTATTAACAAAATATCGCGTTTTTCAACGGTTACATCCTGCGCTTCTGCCGTATCTTTCAAGTCTTGTAACGTAATGCATGAGCCCGGTGCCAGCCGTCCTACGTCACCACCTTTCAAATGCCCGACATCCAGCAGTACTCCGCGGCCAACAATACCGTGTTCAGCTAATACACCGACATCAACATGATCATGTCCATGCACTGTGCTATCGGCTGATACCCCGCCGTATACTTTATCGCCATACCAGGCGTGACCTAGTGCATCCATGTGCGTCGTGCCCTGTAAGTACATAAAAACTGCATCGTCTGAGTACTTAACGCCACCGGCCAGCTCATCCAGCTTATTTACGCTGTACATACTCTCGTCCTGCGTCATGAAGTGCATAGCCGGAACGCGTCCCGGGAACACAGGTCCCACTCCATGAGTAATCGGCAGTTGCAACGTAAAAGTTTCACCTGAACGAACGGCTTTTATACCACGTAAGGCCTGTTTTTCATCAAGGTAGTTAAGGGCTCCAAGTTGATCGTCATCGCCCCATTTCCCCCAGTTTTTGGGCATATCTTTTTGAAGGTTTTCAATATCGCTGGTCTGAGCCAACGAAACTCCCGAGGCACTCATAAGTGCGGTAGCTAAAGCCATTGATAGTACTGATTTTATAGTTTTCATTGTTCTTCCTTTTTTGTTGTTCTAACGCTTATATTAATAACTAAGTTTGATGTACTTAGTTTCCAAATATTCTTCAATTCCATGACGCCCGCCCTCACGGCCTATCCCCGACGATTTAACGCCGCCAAAAGGCACTGCCGCGTCAGATATAACGCCGCTATTAACACCAATCATTCCAACTTCAAGAGCTCTCGAAAGACGGTTAACCTGTCCTAAGTTCTGGCTGTAAAAATAAGCAGCTAATCCGGTTTGTTGCTGTCTGAGTTCTTCTAATAAAGCTGTCTCATCGTTGTATCGAACAATAGGTGCAACAGGCCCGAAAATTTCTTCATTCACACAACGCATAGAGCTATCAGCATTGAGTAACACAGTCGGGTAATACCAACGCTCTGAGTTTACCCACCGCTCTCCGCCGCAGGCGATTACGGCACCTTTTTTTACTGCATCTGCGACTATCTGCTCCACTTTTTCGAGTGCATTTTCATTAATCAATGGACCAATATCGACGGACTCATTTTTGCCGTTACCCAACATGAGTTGATTCACGCAGGCGATGAACTTCTCAGTAAACTCATCATAAACTTTGGTATGAATGTAAAAGGCATTGGCACATACGCAGGTCTGCCCCGCATTGCGAAATTTTGATTGGATAGCTCCTTGCACTGCACGCTCGACATCTGCGGTTTCACAAACAATAAAAGGCGCATTTCCGCCGAGTTCAAGTGAGAGTCGCTTAATCGTTGAAGCTGATGAAGCCATAAGTAAACGCCCGACTCGAGTTGAGCCGGTAAAACTTAACTTTCTGACCACGGCACTTTCACTGAATATTTTGCCAATAGCCTCCCCGTCGCCGGTTACAATGCTTAAAACACCTTCGGGAATCCCCGCCTGTATCGCTAACTCAGCAATTGCAATTGCTGTCAGTGGGGTTTCAAGAGCTGGTTTCACCAACATTGTGCAACCAGCCGCCAGTGCCGGCGCAACTTTTCGCGTGATCATCGCCGCAGGAAAATTCCAGGGTGTTATCGCAGCACAAACACCTACCGGCTCAGTAATAACTATCATCGATTCATCGATTGACGAGTACGGCAGAACGCTCCCCTGGTCTTGCAGGCTTGGCTGCGCATACCATTGAATGTAACTTGCTGCGTAACGTATCTCGCCTCGCGACTCAGATAATGGTTTACCCTGCTCACTGGTCAAAATGCCAGCAAGCTCCTCTTCCTTTTCATGCATGAGTTGATACCAGCGGAACAGCTTCTCGCATCGCTCTCTGAGAGGAACGTCTCTCCACTTGTAAAAAGCGGTTTCCGCAGACTCTATAGCACGTAAAATTTGCCTCGGTGTTAAATCGGGTACGTGACCTATCACATGTCCAGTTGCAGGATCATCAACAGCTATTGAGCTTTTTGTTGACGTGCCAACCCGGCTGTTTTTTATTAACTCCACATTATCGGGCTGTAAAACTTGTTCATTATTCATCGTTCGGTAAGTCCCTTTTTTGTTCTATGCGCCAGCGTTTTTGTTTTTTAACTAAAGTCGACTGATCAACTCCCAGAGCGCTGGCTGCCGCCCGCGTCGTACCGTGTATCAATAACGCCTCTTCAATTACTTTCTTCTCAAGCATCTCTACCTGCTCTTTTAGCGAGCAACCTTCACGCCCTAACGGCCTGTCAGTTGCTATTTCTATAGGTAACTGAGCCGTTGTGATCAGCGACTGTTCAGAAGTCACCATTAATCGTTCTGTCAGGTTAATCAGCTCGCGAATATTGCCCGGCCATTCATATTGTTTAAGACGAGCAATCACATCCGCATGCCAACGACAGTCCAGCTCATAGTTTTCATTGAAATGGTTGAGATAATGTTCAAGCAGTACGGGGATTTCTTCCATCCTTTCTCGCAGGGGAGGCAGTTCAATCGGTACCACACTTAATCGGTATAACAAGTCTTCCCGAAAATGACTTTCGGCAACAAGTTTCTTTAAGTCATGATGTGTTGCAGAAATTAACCGAAAGTTCGTTTGCTTAAACGATGTCGCGCCGACCGGTAAAAACCGCTTCTCATCAATAACTTTAAGTAACTTGGCTTGAAGAGTTAGTGGCAAATCACCAATTTCATCAAGAAACAAAGTGCCATTATTAGCCGCCTCAAGTAACCCTGTCTTGCCTTTCTCTGAGGCTCCGGTGAACGCCCCGGAAGCATAACCAAATAACTCAGACTCAAGCAGAGATTCTGGCATCGCGGCACAATTTAATTCAATAAAAGGCCCGTTAGCGACATTGCTGTAACTATGAATAGTCCGTGCAAGCAGTGTTTTCCCGGTACCTGTTTCTCCCTGTAGCAACACTTTTGCAGAGGAGCTTGCGACTCGTTTTGCGAGATCATAGCAAGCTCTCATTTGCCGACTAATGACAAAAGGCTCTTTATGGCCATCGGTTGAAACAGAAGCCCCATATTGCTCTCGTAAGCTCAGTAACTGTTCCAGCTTTTCCTGCGCTCTTTTAGCTTTTAGCAGCTCAGTGACATCCCGAACCGTGGTAACGATGTATTCAATACGCCCGTCGGAGTCGAACATTGGTGTACCAGAAACTAAAATTTGGTGCTCTTTACTTACGTCCTGCGTCAAAGTAACAGGTCTTCTTTCTTTCAAAACCTCCAAAGATACCGAGCGCGAAATATAGCCACGCTTCACAACTTCGGACATATGTAACCCCCGAAGCTTTTCCTTCGGAATACCGGTAATACGCTCATAAGCCGTATTAACCGTTATCGTAATGCCGTTACCATCGGTGATATAAACACCGTCGCTCATCGCATCTAATACACGCTGTAACCTATCGCTACCGAACATCGCTCTGCTCCTTTTTAGGTGCGCGCAAACGCCAGCCATATAGCAAAAAACATAACAGCAGCCCTGCAGCGAAAGCCCAGGTTGCTCCTTTAACTACAAGAATTGCCCCGATAATTCCAGCTATGCCCAGGTCGCGTTCCGTTTTTGCTTCCTGAATGCCAATACGAACGCTGACGTAGCCTTGTATAAGCAAAGTCAGAGCTAAAGCAATTCCCAGAATCGGTTGAACTAAGCTAACCACCGGCAGAAGTAAAAGGCCGGTATTGGTTCCCCAGCGAAAAGAACCCGCGCCTCCAAAAATGGAGTCCATAGCTTTCCGCCCTTTTTTAAAGCGCTCAACAATTACCACATGCATTGCCGCCCATAACGGTCCGCACATCGCAACATCAGGGCCAATAATACTCATACCAAAGTTGCGGGCACCAAAAATGAGATGCGCGCGATCGGCGTTGTAATCAATTTTTTCGTCCTGACGCATCTCATCTGCTTCCGCCAGAATAGCTTTGCTCTGTAACACATCGCCGAACAGCACAATATAAGCTGCCAGCACCGTTGGTATGGCAGTTAAAAACATACTGAGAGGCGGTAGCCCGACACCAAAAACGGTGTAATGCGCGAATAAGGTTGCGAAGTCAGGTGATGTTATGCCCCATTCGATATCTGGCCATGGAGCTTCTGAAGCCAGTGGTGCAATCACAATAGCCAAAGCGATAATGGGAAAAATGCCGAGCTTACCCAGTGCACGAAGAACCCAGTGTTTATTCTGAACCGTCGCAAAATGACGTGAAAAAATAAGATAAAAAGCAATGCCAACCGCAATTGAGATAGTAAACGGATAGGATTCGAAACGGCCTCCCTCCTCAAATACTACCGCTACCGCAGCTAATCCGGAGCCCATGATGATCCCAGCTTTTATAGCACTGGGAATAAGCTGTACTACCCGTTTTGCAACACCGGATGCTCCCAGCCCAATAGCAAAAAGTCCCAGCATCATCTGAAACGCTATCAAAGCATGCACTCTCGCTTCCCCCTCCGGAAAGGTCGATACGTACATCATCAATAAAGGAATAGCGGGCGTTATCCATCCTGGAACAACAGGGTCGCCCAATAAATGGTGCAACAAATAAAACGCGCCATTAATCAAAACAACCGCTAATGCCGCTTCAAATGGCATTCCCAGTAATTCGGTCATTAACGATATTGCCGCCAAATCGACGGCGCACATTAATAATCCCTGCAGATAGTCTGGCCACTCAAAGCGATAGTGCAGAAATGGCAATCTGACCTTGAATGGTCCCATAGGCCAGAAAGGTGCTTCAGCCCCGTCTTTTCGTTGTTTCCATAACGACATAATGAGTCCTTTTAGTAAGCGGCCTGATAAATTGCTTCGATATCATCGACGCTAAGTTCACGAGGATTATTTCTCAATAAACGAGTCACACCACTCGCCGCTTCAGCTATTGAACGCAGATCACTGCGTTCAATACCAAACTCTCTTAATCCGCCCGGAATTTCGACAGCCCGGCAGAGGGATTCAAGTTTCTCAATAACGAAGTCTCCTGCGTCGGCTTCGCTAATCGTTGCCTCGGCCCCCATCGCCAGCGCGATATTGAGAAAATCATTTGGGCAGGATGATAGATTCCAGCGCATGACGTGAGTGAACATCAGTGCATTACTAACCCCATGCGACAAGTGATAACGCCCGCCCAGGGGATAAGCCAAGGCATGTACTGCACCAACTCCTGCATTTCCGAATGCCAACCCAGCCATTAAGCTACCGGTAGCCATACGCTCTCTTGCGTCGAGATCGTCAGGACGTCGATAAGCATCGGGCAAGGCGTTGACGATCATTTTTATGGCGCCTACTGATAACGCCCGGGTGATATCTGAAGCAAAATTAGAAATATAACTTTCTACGGCGTGCACCAATGCATCAATGCCACTTGCTGCCGTTACAGATGGCGGGCAACTCTGCGTCAATTCCGGTGCAACAATCGCCACATCCGGCAGCAGTTCATCGCTGACAATCCCCTTTTTCAGTTGTGCCTCTACGTCTGACAGGATGGATATATTAGTGACTTCGGAGCCTGTTCCTGCGGTGGTCGGTAAACAAATTAAAGGCACGGTTCGCCGCGCACAATTGTTCTCGCCAAACAGTTCGTTCAAAGCTCTCTTCTCACTTTGATATACCGCAACGGCTTTTGCGGTATCCATTGCACTGCCGCCACCAATTCCAATAATCCCATCACAGCTTTCATTAATGAAAACGTCACGGCACGATTCAACGACATGGGTTTCTGGCTCCGCTGATATCTCAGAGTAAATAACAATACCCGTAATGCCCTGACTTTTAAGTTCGGCAACAATAGGTTGGATTAGCCCGGCATCAAGTACGCCTTTATCCGTCACAATTAAGGGATGCCTCAAGTTAAGCCTGCACATCTCGGAAAATAGCTGGTTACTTGCTCCTGAGCCGGTAAGCAATCGTCCCGCCGTTTTAAAAACCTGTACGCTATTAGCTGTCATAGATTTCCTTCATCTATACCTTCAAGTTATGTCAATAAACTGTAGCAAAACCCGTACCACTCACAACAAAATTATATAACCCTTTGTTTTTAAATTACTTTACGTGACTTCACCTGCTGAAATTAAAATATCTTGATGAATTAAATCATCAATACACCAATATTTGATGAGATATTTCATCAAATAGTTAAATGTAAATACATTAAAAAATCATAAAAAACATAGAGTTACTCGAAGCCCACCGTTTGGCACAAGCATTGCTACTCAAACCGCTGACATTAGTCAAATAATAAAAAACCAGGGATTATAAAAATGAATAACAAATACACTATTTACCGGTCGCTAAGTATTGCAGGAATGTTAATCAGTGGAAGCTCAGCAGCGCAGACAACTCCGGACTGGGATTTCAACTTTAACGGCTACATCAATGCACATGCGGTATACGCAAGCTGTGACGACTCTGATAATACCGTCGCAGGAAACGCGCTGCTATGTATTGGTGAAGATGCTACGTCAGTATCAAATGGATACAGCCCCTCCAGCTTTCAATTCTCAGCAACAACTCAGACACATGATTTCGATATAAAAGCATTTTTAGCAATTGAGCCAGGATCTACTGATAACAGTGCCTTTAACGGCAACGGAGACAATCGGGCTTACCGAGCGTATTTTACAGTAGGAAATGACGATGTCGGAACGTTAAAAGTCGGACGCGGCTATGGAGTATTTGGCATTGATGTCGTTTTAGAGGATATGGCATTGAGCGGTGTCGGTGCGCCGGCCTCAATTCGCAGCCCATTAAATACCTCGTTGGGTGCCGCGGGCTATGGCTATATTTTTGCCGACCGACTTTCTCAAATTACATACAGTCGTGAACTAGGAGAAAACTTCCACGCTGATATCGGCATTTTTCAACCTTTAGATTCTGTCAGTTTCGGCGGTAATGGTTATGTTGGCGATTCAGGTTCTGAACGCCCTGGACTTCATGGACGGCTTCGCTATAACTACGATTACGGGTTTATTTCAACAACTTTCTATAATCAAAAGGTCAGTACCTCACTTGATGATTACAATGCAAAAGGAATCGATATCACTGCCGCCATTCAGCTTGATGACACTCGGTTATCACTCTCAGCTTTTGATGCGTCAGGCCTGGGCTATTATGGCTTATTAATTGATGCTGCTGACATCAACGGCAGTCCACGCGACAGTTCAGGCTGGTTTACACAGCTAACCCATCAATTTGGTGCAACCAAAGTTGGCCTGAATTATGGCACGTCAAAAGTGGACTTAGCTGGCGTAGACAGCTTAGAGCAAGTCAAACAACAAACAAAAGTCAGCGCTGCCGTTTATCACACCTTATGGGAAATTTTTACGGTTTCGGCTGAAGTGTCGGCGCTAGAAGCAGAAAACCACATGAACCAAAGCATTAAAAACGAAGCTTTCAGTATCGGCTTTGCGCTGTCATTTTAATCATTAGCATTATTTTCAATAGACAGTCACTGCTCGCGCTTTCAGAGCAATGACTGTCAAACTGGCAGTTTAGTAGCTAAGCACCATTTGAAAATCTCCTTCCTGTCTTCTAAATTCAATACTTTAGGTTCATTCAGCACTCCAACAGAAGTTGACCGAAGCAATGACGAATTCAGGCATCATACTGGTGGCGTCAGCGGCGCTGTTCTGGGGACTGTCCGGCGGAATAGCCGGCATTCTAATCAACGACGATTGGAATGCCGTTTTAGTATCTTTTTGCCGGGGTGCTGTCGGGCTTATATTTGTGCTGATGTGGTTGGTTTTAAGACCTCGCAATAGTGGGTTCACTAACGGTAAGTTATGGTTGTGGTCTATCATCGCCGGGTTTGGGGTCTCCGGAAATTTCGCTTTTTATTTCTTCAGTATTTCTGAGAGCAGCGTTGCCGTTGCAGCGACACTCATGTATTGCGCCCCCATATTTGTTTACCTAATTTCTTTCGCTATTAAAATTGAACGCCCCACGTTAAGCAAATGTGCTGCAATATTGTTAGTCATGGCTGGTGTCGTATTGCTCACCCGTGTGTATCAAATCGACAGCAGTGGTATTACTCCTATAGGCGTCATAGCCGGACTTCTTTCAGGTATGTCACTGGCGCTTTTTATTTTTGGCTTTAAATACGCCGCCAGGCAAGGTAGTCCGCAGGCGGTTCTTGCAATCGCATTTTCTACCCTGACACTGGCTCTGGGGACATTAATTGATATAGAGGAAGCCGGCAGAGTCGTGAACTCAGCAGACTGGCCGCTCTTTGCTATTCTCGGAGTACTGGGCGGTGGCGCATCATTTATTCTTTATATTATTGGGCTGAGAAGAACATTGCCCGCGCTGGCATCTATAGTGGCGACAATAGAACCCGTTACGGCAGCGCTATTCGGCGTGATTATTTTAGGTGAGGTGCTGGCTTACACGCAGGTACTAGGAATGCTGATAATACTGGCTACGGTCACTGCGCTGGGTGTTTATTCGAGCAAACAGTGAAGCTTTTGCTCAGATTACCTCAGTGTATTTGTCCGGAACCCTGTTACAATAACCACAGAAACCTGACACAGAAAGTGGCCCCTTTAATGCCTATAAATACGCCTGAAAATATCTCGGATAACACTTCTGAGACTTCACCTGAACTCCTTCACTTTAATCAACTGAACCTGCCGCCAGCGTTACTGACACGGCTTGATGAAATTGGTTACCAACAAATGACACCGGTGCAGTCCTTAAGCTTGCCGGTCATTTTAAATAACACCGACGCCGTTGTTCGCGCTGATACCGGTTCAGGAAAAACCACCGCTTTTGCGCTGACTTTGCTGGCAAAGCTGGAGGCAAAAAGCTTTTCGCCACAGGCGTTGGTATTGTGCCCTACTCGTGAACTCGCCCATCAGGTTGCTGACGAGGTTCGTAAGCTGGCTAAGTCAATGCTTAATATCAAAATACTGACCCTGTGCGGTGGCGAGCCATCACGTATTCAGACCAACTCGCTTGAGCATGGCGCTCATGTTTTAGTTGGCACACCCGGGCGGGTACTTGATCATCTTGAGCAGCGCAATGTTGATTTGTCTATGTTGACGACTCTGGTTCTTGATGAAGCCGACCGAATGTTAGAAATGGGATTTCAGGACAGCCTGAACGCCATCGTTAAACACATTCCAAAAACACGACAGACACTATTATTCAGTGCCACCTACCCTAAAAATATCGCTGCCTTAGCAGAACAGGTGACAACTAAGGCTAGAAATATTGAGGCCATTCAAGAGCAGGCAAAGCCGCAAATTGAGCAGCTCTTTTATGCCATGAATAATGAAGACAGCGCACAGCTGGTAATGAATTTACTGGGCGATCATCAACCCGAAAACTGTCTGGTTTTCTGCAACACCAAGAACGAAGTAAAAGACATTTTTAACACACTTCGGGCCAATAAATTCAGCGTATTGGCTCTGCATGGTGAGCTTGAACAAAAAGATCGCGATCAGGCGATTATACAATTTAGTAATGGCAGTGCTCGCGTACTCATTGCAACCGATGTCGCTTCCCGTGGGCTGGATATCGCCGAACTTGATTTAGTGATTAGCGTTAATATGGCTCATGATTTAGACACTCATACCCACCGCATAGGTCGTACTGGACGCGCGGGCAAAGAAGGCGTCGCAATAACCTTAATTGCGGAAAAAGATGATTATAAAATGCGCTTGCTTGAGGATACTTTTGCCGAACCCATTCAGGTAAAACCTGCGCCAGCGCTGTCTAACAATAGACCGTTGAAAGCCAATATGTCGACCATACAAGTCAGTGGCGGGAAAAAGGACAAGTTGAGACCGGGTGACATTGTTGGCGCCCTAACGAAGGATAACGTTTTAAGTGCTGACGACATTGGAAAAATAAAGCTGGAAAGTACCTTTGGTTTTGTTGCGGTAAACTCCCGTTTGGCTAAGCACGCTTTAGGGCTTATCAATAATAATAAAATAAAAGGTAAGAAGTTTCGGGCAAAAGTACTTTAATTCGCGGTGTCTCAGCCTGCTCTCTTAAATGACAATGTAAAAAGCGGTGATACTCTCTTCGTTCTGAAGAGAATACCACCGCTCACACGCTTAACTATTATTTCAGATCAAAGCGATCTAACTGCATGACTTTCGTCCATGCCTGAACAAAGTCGTTAACAAACTTCTCGTCTGCATCACTCATTGCATACACTTCTGCAACAGCACGCAATTCAGAGTTTGAACCGAAAATCAGATCAACCGTCGTAGCAGTATATTTCTGTTCTCCAGTTTTACGATCAAAGCCTTCGTATATCGCTTCGTTGTCCGATGACTTTTTCCATTCGTTATCCATGCTTAGCAGGTTAACGAAAAAGTCATTATTCAACGTGCCCGGCTGGTCTGTGAAAACACCATGATCACTGTCGTTATAATTAGCGTCCAGCGAACGTAAGCCACCCACTAATACCGTCATTTCCGGTACCGTTAAGGTTAGCTGGTCAGCTTTATCTACCATATGCTGAGCTGGTGAAACACGGTTGCCTTCAGCATAGTAGTTGCGGAATGCGTCAGCTTTAGGCTCAAGGAACGAGAACGAGTTAACGTCCGTCATTTCCTGAGAGGCATCAGTACGACCCGGCTCAAAAGGTACCGTCACATCGTAACCGGCATCTTTCCCCGCTTTTTCAATAGCCGCAGCGCCGCCTAAAACGATAACATCAGCCAAAGACACGTACTTGTCGCCGGACAGCTCATCATTAAAGTCTTCCTGAACGCCTTTCAGCGTATCCAGCACTTTCTTAAGCTCAGCCGGGTTGTTCGCTTCCCAGTTCATCTGAGGCTCTAATGCAATACGAGCGCCGTTAGCACCGCCACGCATGTCAGTACCGCGGAAGCTTGATGCCGAAGCCCAGGCCGTACGAACTAACTGAGGCACGCTAAGGCCTGAGTCCAGAATTGCAACCTTAAGCTGCTCAACGTCATTCTCGTTAATCAGTTCAAAATCGACTGCAGGAATTGGATCCTGCCACAGAAGATCTTCCTGCGGAGCCATATCACCAAGATAACGCTGTTTAGGCCCCATATCGCGGTGCGTCAATTTGAACCAGGCTTTTGCGAACGCCAGTTCAAACTCTTTAGGGTCTTCATGGAAGCGTTTAGCAATTTTGCGATACTCAGGGTCTTCTTTTAGCGAAAGATCCGTCGTAAACATAATAGGTGCGTGACGCTTGCCTTCAACGTGAGCATCAGGAACTAAATTAGACGCCTGACCATCAACAGGGATCCACTGAATAGCACCGGCTGGACTCTTAGTCTGTTCCCACTCAAAACCAAACAGGTTATCCAGATACTGAGTTGTCCAGGCTGTCGGGTTCACTGACCACGCCCCCTCTAAACCACTGGTAATGGTATCTTCGGCGTTACCTTTACCACATTTATTTTTCCAGCCCAGACCTTGCTCTTCAACACCTGCAGCCGCGGGTTCCGCGCCTAAACATTCTTCTGGCTTGTGCGCACCATGTGCCTTACCAAAGGTATGTCCACCGGCAATCAGAGCAACGGTTTCTTCGTCGTTCATTGCCATGCGGCCAAAGGTGTCACGGATGTCCTTCGCAGCCAGTAAAGGATCAGGCTTGCCGTTAGGGCCTTCGGGGTTAACATAAATCAGACCCATCTGAACAGCGGCCAGAGGGTTTTCAAGTTCGCGATCGCCTGAATAACGCTCATCACCCTTTAACCATTCTTTTTCGGGGCCCCAGTAAACAATATCAGGTTCCCAGGCATCTTCACGTCCGCCGGCAAAACCAAAAGTTTCGAAACCCATAGACTCAAGCGCAACGTTACCGGTTAGCACCATCAAGTCAGCCCATGAAATATCTCTTCCGTATTTCTGTTTGACCGGCCATAACAGACGGCGCGCTTTATCCAGACTGACGTTATCCGGCCAGCTGTTCAAAGGTTCAAAACGTTGCTGAGCGCCTGCCGCACCGCCGCGGCCATCCTGAACCCGGTAGGTTCCGGCACCATGCCAGGCCATACGAATAAAGAATGGACCATAATGACCGTAGTCGGCTGGCCACCAGTCCTGATCAGAGGTCATCAGCTCTTCAATGTCTTTTTTAACCTGCTCAAGGTCAAGCTGACTGAAGGCTTCGGCATAATCAAAATCATCGCCGTAAGGGTCTGATTCAGGACTATGTTGACGCAATGGCTCTAAATTGAGCTTATTTGGCCACCAGAAATCGTTCGACTTAGGCTCTGGAGAATTCACCTCATAAGATGCGTTTTCCTGAGCATTTGCAACACCCGTTCCGGCTGAAAACGATATCGCAATCGCTACAGCGGAAAGTAAAGGTACTGTTTTCTTAAACATGATTAATTACCCTTTTCGTTAGACACAATAAGTGCGTCAGTAATATAAAACAAACGCAGTGTTTTAGGGGGCTCAGATAGGCTCGAAAAATAGATTGCCATAATCGGATTGTCAGTCTTGACCCAAAAATTTGAGTCATAAATATGTTAAGAATGTTTAAAAATTGAGGTAAAAATAACGATCTGGGTATATACCTACAACTAAGTTAATTGTTAAAACAGTGTAGGTTTTATTATGAATAAACACAGAAAAAGCTACTTATCACTCTGTACTCTTGCCGCTTTAAGTTCGTTTGCTCTCCAACCGCAGGCTCTGGCTATGCAGCAAGAGCGCAATAAAGATGACGAGGAAGCTATAGAGAAAATTACTGTGGTAGGCAGTAATATTCGGGGGGCGCAAGCTGCCGGACGACTCCCGGTGACTATCCTCGATTCAGATGACATCATTAATACAGGCGCTGTTACTGGGGATGAGCTGCTTCGCTCTATTCCTCAAGTGGGCGATATCAGTTTTAACAACGAGCGATCTATTGGTGGCGTTAATGATGCACGTGGCGATGTCGCTTCCATTAACTTGCGAGGCATAGGCACAGGTAATACCTTAACTCTGCTCAACGGTCGTCGCCTGGTTTTGCACCCGGGAACCCAGACCGAGAACTTTGTTCCTGTTACCACGGTAAACTCAAACACGCTTCCGGTAACCGGCTTAAGACGACTTGAAGTACTTCGTGATGGTGCCTCGGCACTTTATGGAACCGATGCCGTAGCTGGTGTCGTTAATTATGTGCTGAAAAAAGAAGTCACTCAAACTCAGTTAAACCTGAGCGCCGGCAACGCTGAAGGAACTTCAATGCAACAGTACCTTGCCAGCGGTTCAACCGGCGTATTTTTTAACGACAATAAAAGCCATTTAAGTCTGTCTTTCGCTTATTACACCCGTGATGAAATCGGCGCCAATGAGCGCTCATATTCAGCCAGCGAAGACCGTCGTTTTAACGACAGAATACCAGAGGCTTTTGTCGGTGATACCCAATTAGACAACCGTTCGTTATCCAGCCCCTGGGCAATATACGATGGTGAAAATATTGGCCGTTTCCATATTCGCCCGGAATCTATGGGTGATTGCTTTCAAACTTTGTCTGATGGAGTCTGTGCTGCCGAAGGCTCGATTCCCAGAGATATGCGTTACGACTCAGCTCAGGATCAGAGCATGACCTCGGCAATAGACCGGGTAAACCTATTTGCTTATTACACACATTCTCTTGCGCCTAACTTAGAGCTTTTTGGCGAGGCCTTGTACTACGAGGCGCTATCCAAGCGTCGTCGCGAACAAAATGCCAATCTTACCGCGCAGCGCTTCACTATTAGCGAAGATGCCGCTTACAACCCATTTGGCGAAACCGTAACATTACGCAACATACGGCCAATGGATGTCGACCCAAGAAGAATAGAAGTTGAAGACTCCAGTTACCGTCTACTGGGAGGCATAAAAGGTTACTCAGAACAGTGGGAATGGGAATCCGCCCTGCTCTATTCCAGAGCCGACACACTGGATACGGGTTATAACCGCATCCACGTGAGTGCGCTGCAAGAGGCAATTAACTCAACCAATATAGAAGAAGCTTATAATCCATTTATTGGCGGTAACCCGGATAACCTAAATAACGGCACGTCAGTCTATAACTCAGCTGAGGTTATAGCCGGGCTGACCGAAGACATAACCCGCGACAGTACCAGCGAACTAGCGCAATGGGACTTCAAACTATCAAACCCTGTGCTTACATCCTGGTACGCAGGTGACATTGGTATTGCTGCAGGCGTTGAGTATCGCTACGAAGCCTATGCCGATGATCGTCACTACTTGCTGGATGGCTCTAGCCCTTTCTACGATCAAGTCACTGGCGAGCTCATGACCAACTCCGATGTTCTGGGAAGCAGCTTTACACCAGACTCAGAAGGCAGTCGTAACGTCTTCTCAGCTTATACTGAACTCCTGGTACCCCTGCACGAAACCATAGATATGCAACTGGCGCTTCGTTACGAAAGATTTAACGATGTCGGCAGCGTAACCAAACCTAAAGTCGCCCTTAGCTGGTTGCCGATGGACTGGTTGCAATTAAGAGCATCGTACTCCGGTGGTTTCCGCGCACCTAACTTACCTCAGGTGGTTGAGGAAAGTGTTTCCCGAACCAATTCCAGAACCGATCCTGTTATTGATGACCGCTACAGCATAACCGAGATTAGAGGCGGCAATAGCAAACTCACACCAGAAGACGACGAAATTTATAATGTCGGTTTTGCCATTACCCCTTTCGATAACTTTCTTATTACTGTCGATCGCTGGACAATTGAACAAGAAAACGTTGTCGGAATTTTAAACAGCCAAACCCACTTACTTTATGATTCACTGCTGCGTTCACAAGGCAGCTCAAATCCAGCCGTTATACGTAACGATGACCTGGAAGTTGTTTACGTAAATAATCAGTACGACAACCTTGAAGTTCGGGAAATTTCCGGCACCGATATCAGTATTAATTATGAAGTTAACAGTGAGGCATTTGGGTTGTTCAACTTTTCCTTAAATGCAGCTCACTTGCGTAAATTTATGCAAACCCCGGACCCTATAAGTGCCATTGTTCTGGAAGCTCAGGAAAATGGTAACCCTGCCGTTCCTATTGACATTCCGGTGGTTGGCGCAGGTGATTTACGGCAAATGGACGGCAACCCTAAATGGCGTTCGTTTGCTCGTCTAGACTGGGATCTCGGGAACTGGGGCGCGGGTATACGAGTCAACTATGTTGATGACTTTTACGAAACTAGCGTTACAACGTCGGATGGAGACATGATGCCAATTGATAGCTGGATCACAACCGATATCTATCTCGACTACTATTTTAATCAGGAGTCACTCGATGGCTTAAGTCTGCGAATCGGTGCCCGCAATCTGGCTGATAAAAACCCGCCCATTGCAGATGAAAGCTTCGGTTACTTTTCCGATGTTCATTCAAATCGTGGACGTTATACATACGCAACTTTGTCGTGGGCATTTTAGGAGTATAAATGCTCACACTAGCTAATGTTGCGTTATTAAGCCAGTTAGCACTTCAGCAGCCCGGAGAGACGGATAAAAAACCGGAGGACTGCTCTTTTGAGCAGATCGAGTTCACTATCAATTTTGCTGTGGGACGCCTGAACCATTGTGAGAAAACAGGTGATAATCAATACAAGCTTTTTCTGGAGCCTGAACGGGAAAAAATTAACCCAAGTCCCTGGTATGCTTTTGCGGTAAAAAATAAAACTGAAACAAGCCAAACAATCGATATTACTTTGGTCGCCAGTGAAGGGGTTTCTCGATATAAACCCAAACGTAGTGAAGGCGATGATATTTGGCACGCAATTCCATTTTCTGAGGGCGACGGCACGCTTCAATTTGAATTAACCCTTTCAGGCCAAACCAAAGAGTATATTGCCGGACAGGAGATTATTGATAACGTTCATTATATTGAGTGGCTCAGTAGTCTTATTAAAGAGCCGCAACAGACCGAAGTTATTTCTCTTGGTGTCTCCAGTGAAGGGCGTAACCTGGCAGCTCTGGAGCATAGAGTTGAGTCCAGCGATAAATGGATAATTTTAATTGGCCGTCAACACCCTCCCGAAGTTACCGGCGCGTTAGCACTACTGCATTTTGGTGAGTTGCTGTTTAGCGACGAGCCTTACGTCGTTAAATTTCGACAAAAGTACAACATTCTATTGGTACCCAATATGAATCCGGATGGGGTCTATCATGGTAACTGGCGCTTAACCGCGGCAGGCATCGATATGAACAGAGACTGGAAAAATCTGACCCTGCCGGAAACTCAGGCCATGGCTAATTATCTCAAAAAGCTGGTTAAAGACGGCGGCAAAATTGAATTTGCAATTGACTTCCATTCTACCAGAAAAAATGTGTTTTACACCATGCCTGAAGACTACGAACCCCGCAGTGGCGTGCCTTTGAGAAACCCTCAAAGAGTCTACAACTGGATTGAGGAAATTGAAGAACTTGTCGGTTCAGTAGAACTTGATTATCAGCCCGGAGCTCATCCTGAAAGTGGTGTTTTTAAGCAGTTTATCGCTGATGAATTTGCCGCTCACGCGGTGACCTATGAAGTAAGTGACAACGAAGAACGCAATAACATTAAAAAGGTTGCGGAAGCCGCTCTGATCTCTTTAATTAACCGCTTAGATTAAAGGTTTCGTAAAGGGCCTTGCTGACTGACCGAGGTGTAGCTAGCTTTAAAGAGAGATAACCGCTTGGTTACTTTTTTGAATAACTACTCTCAACTAAGGAAGCATTATGAAGAAAACATTAATTGCAATTGCATTGATTGGAACTTCAACTAGCGCGTTTGCCGACTCTCCTAACTGGGATAAAATTCAGGCCTCCTACATAGAAACCGATATTGAAACGCCTATCGACGAAGACATTACAATGGATGGTTACGCCGTAGCCGGCTCGCTTTCATTAAGTGACTCAATTTTTGTATTGGCCAATTTCGACTCCGTTGGTGATGAATCGGATCTCGGTGATGTTGATTTAGATTCACTTAATGCAGGTATCGGCTTTAATCACGGTATCACAGAGTCGACCGACGTCTTCGCCACAGTTACATACGAAAAGCTTGAACTTGTTGGTTCAGTAGACGCCCTTGGCTCAGAATCTTTCGATGAATCAGGATACGGAGCCGGCGTTGGCATTCGTTCAATGATCACCGACTTTTTTGAGCTGTCGGTGAAAGCTGACTATCTGGACATTGATGACGAAAATGGTATTCGTTATGACGCTTCAGCTTTCTTTCACTTAACCAGTAACCTCTCTCTTGGTGTTGGTTATAAACTCTACGATTTAGATGAAATCGATCAGGACGTCGATACTGTCGCCGCAACAGTCCGGTACAGCTTCTAACTCTCAGTCTAAATGCTTAAACGCTGGCGTGCCAACTTCTATAGAGACACGCCAGCACACCACTCCAATATTTTTAATTTTTCTAATTCATTATTTTTACTGCAAAAAACCGATCTAACTTTAAGAAACCTCCGTAGCTCTCTATACTCTATTAGTAAATTTAGAATAAACGCTTAAATTTAAAGCGTAAGAGTACCTATTTTTATACAGGGGAGAGCAAATGAATAAAAAAGAAGAGGAAGTGCTCCGCGGTGACAAAGACCTCGAGCGCGAGCGCAAAGCCGACGACCCAATGATTCCTGACGGTGAAGTCAATCCAATCGATACGGATTACCAAGTAGGACAAGATAACGTTGTTATGAAAGTAGGACCTTTTGGTCTGGATTTCCATAACCGCGTATTCGCTATCTCCGGACTTGCGATCGTCGCCTTTGTGGTGATTACTTTAATGTTCCAGAATCAGGCGGAGCCGGTATTCACAAGTACAAAAAATTGGTTAACCGCTAATTTGGACTGGTTCTTTATTGGTGCAGCTAATATTTTTGTGCTTCTGTGTCTATTCTTAATTGTTTCACCATTAGGGAACGTGCGTTTAGGCGGCACTGAAGCAACCCCCGACTTTTCTTACCTGGGCTGGTTTTCAATGCTGTTTGCCGCAGGCATGGGTATTGGACTCATGTTTTACGGTGTCTCTGAGCCGATTACTCATTTTAGTGCTGCATTTGGTGGAACTGAGTTTAACGCGGATGGTATTCGTACCGACTCAGCACCTCTTGGCGGTGCTGGCGGTGACCAGGCTGCAGCAATAAAATTAGGCATGGCTGCAACCATTTTTCACTGGGCTCTGCACCCATGGGCTATTTATGCCGTTCTTGCTTTAGGTTTAGCCTTATTTTCTTTCAACAAAGGCTTACCATTAACAATACGCTCTATTTTTTACCCAATTCTGGGCGAGCGCGTATGGGGCTGGCCAGGACATATCATTGATATTATCGCAATACTGGCAACCTTATTCGGTCTTGCAACATCACTTGGACTGGGTGCTTCTCAGGCGGCAGCAGGACTAAACTTTTTATTCGGCTGGGCTGAAGGTGATACCACCGATGTGCTGCTGGTTATGGGGATAACCGCTATCGCATTAATTTCAGTTCTTGCAGGCCTGGAAAAAGGTGTACAGCGACTATCGCAAGTGAATATGTCACTGGCGGCTATTCTGATGCTGTTTGTCATTATTGTCGGCCCGACGGTAGCTATTTTCACCGGTTTCGCGGAAAACCTTTACAATTACATTGTTAACCTCCCAGCCCTGTCAAATCCGGTTGGACGAGAAGACCTGGGTTACTCTCAAGGCTGGACATCGTTTTACTGGGCATGGTGGATTGCATGGTCACCTTTTGTAGGTATGTTTATTGCCCGCGTTTCAAGAGGCCGTACAGTGCGTGAGTTCTTAATCTCTGTATTACTGATACCCTCTCTGGCCTGCGTATTTTGGATGACAGTATTCGGTACCGCGGCAATAGAGCAATTCGTTGCGGGAGCTGAGCAAATAGCCAGTGAAAAGCTTTCACTCAAACTGTTTATTATGCTGGGAGGCTTGCCCTGGACAGAAGTAACATCGTTTGTGGGTATTATTCTGGTTATGGTATTTTTCATTACCTCGTCTGATTCAGGCTCGCTGGTTATCGATACCATAAGCGCAGGCGGTAAAGTTGAAGCACCGGTACCTCAGCGTATATTCTGGTGTACGTTTGAAGGGTTAGTCGCAATTGCGCTGATACTTGGCGGTGGTCTCGTTGCCCTGCAGGCAATGTCCTTATCCTTAGGCTTACCGTTTACCATTGTTTTATTGGCTTCCTGTTTTGCAGTCGTTCAGGGATTGCGTTCCGAGCCAAGAGTTGGTAAACCTGCTAAGTAGCTATTAGCGAAAGCTCCTTACCCATTTAAAAGCGGCGCTGAAGCGCCGCTTTTGCTATAACAGGTACAATTATGGAAGCCGAACATCTGGAAATTCTGAATTTTTTACGTCGTTTCCCTCCTTTCAATGAGTTACCTGAAGACGAACTTGTTGAGCTTGCCAAAAACACTGAAATCAGCTATTTCAAAGCCGGCTCTCAAGTACTTGAATATAATGAGTCAATTTCTGATTTATACGTCATTAGGAACGGTTCAGTAGAAACCTACAACCGTAACGGCGACCTGTTTAATCGTTTAAGCGAAGGTGGTTTTTTTGGTGAAGCGGGTTTACTGCGTAAAGGTCGTGTTCGCTACCCCGTCAAAGCACTAGAAGATACGCTTATCTACTTTATTCCCGGCAGTTTATTTAATCGCTTGTTCGATGAATATGACAGCTTTGCCGACGCAGTTGAAGTTGAAGGGCACAGGCGCATAAATCAAGCAGTAAAAGAGCAGGAAAATCGTAATGAATCGCTTTCTGCAACCGTCGATACAATCATTACGCGTGAGCCGGTTTCTATTGATTTGAATGCCAGCATTCATGATGCAGCCGCTAAAATGACAGATGAAAAGGTATCATCACTACTTATTATCGATGAAACACAGCATCTTCCGGTGGGCATTATAACGGACAAAGATCTGCGCAAACGTGTTCTGGCGGTAAACCGCTCCAGCACCCATCCTGTGTCTTCTATAATGACCGAGAACCTGACATTTGTTCAGCATAATAACCGCGTGTTCGAAGCTTTGTTGATAATGATGCGAACCAACCTTCACCATTTGCCGGTGCTGAAAAAAGGTCAGGTTGTAGGTGTCATAGCTTTATCGGATGTGGCACAGCATGAGTCAAAAAGTACTCTGTTTATTGTCAGTGGTATTTTTAAGCAAAACTCTATTGAAGAGCTAACCGAACTTGCAGAAAGTGTCCGCGCCAGTTTTGTGCGCATGGTTAACGAAGATGCGAACTCGCGGATGATAGGTTCGGCAATGGCTACCATTGGTCGTTCGTTCAAACAGCGGCTTTTAGAGCTTGGCGAGGAGAAATTCGGACCGCCACCGGTGCCCTACTGTTTCCTGGCTTTGGGTTCAATGGCACGTGACGAGCAAAGTATTGTCACGGATCAGGACAACGCTATGGTTTTACACGACGATTTTGATCCCAAACAGCACGATGCCTACTTTAAAGAGTTAGCGGGCTTTGTGGCCGACGGCTTAAATGCCTGCGGCTATACCTATTGTACGGGCGGCATTATGGCCACCACCGATGCCTGGCGACAACCGTTAAAAGTGTGGAAAAACTACTTTACCGACTGGATTGAAAACCCGTCACCGGAAAAGCTGCTGCACTCCTCCATATTTTTTGATTTGGACGGCGTCTGGGGGCAACAAAAATTCGCCGATGAGCTCAATTCACTGATACGAAAAAAAGCCAAAGGAAATAAACGGTTTTTAGGCTCTATGGCACGTAATGCGCTAAACCGCACGCCCCCTCTGGGCTTTTTTAAAGACTTTGTCATGGAAAAAGATGGCAAACACCGTGACAGCATCAATACCAAACGTCGCGGCACCGGCCCTGTTGCAGATTTGATCCGTGTTCATGCTCTGGCCATTGCTTCATCACAGCGCAATTCCTTTACTCGTCTTGAAGACATTATTGATTCACAAATTTTGCCACAAGGTCGCGGACCAGATTTACGTGATGCTCTGGAATTAATTTCTATGGTGAGAATTCGACATCAGGCGTTAGCCATTTCGGCGGGTGAAGTGCCTGACAATAACGTTGCTCCGGAAGACTTATCTCATTTTGAGCGTAAAAACTTAAAAGACGCCTTTCAAATTCTAAGTAACGCACAAAAATATTTGCGTTACCGTTACTCGGGAGGCTAGGCAATGCTTTATCTTGCCCCGGAAAACAAACAAAAACAAAAGCCCAGAAAATCTAAGAACATTGACTGGCCCAAACAATTTGAAACCTTAGAACAGCTGAGCCACTCTCAGGCGCTTAAACGGTATTACAGTCAGGGCATCAGTTCGCCGGATACGCCCATTAATAAAACGCCCATGGTTGCCGTCGACTTTGAAACCACGGGCTTAGATCCTGAACAGCATGGCATAGTCAGCATCGCCGCAATACCTATGACCACAGAGCGGATTTTATTTTCAGAGGCAAAAAGCTGGGTTGTTAAACCACGACGCAGTCTTACGGATGAATCCGTCGTTATACATGGTATTACTCATAGCGAAATTGAACACGCCCCCGATTTAGAAAGTATTATTGATGAGCTACTGGAGCTTGTCGCCGGAAAAGTCTGGGTTGTTCATTACCACGGCATTGAACGCCCTTTCCTGCAACGGGGAATTAAAGAACGCCTGCACGAAAACATCCAGTTTCCGCTTATTGATACAATGGAAATTGAAGCTCGATTCCACCGTAAACCGTTATCCTTCTGGCAAAAACTACTTGGAAAAAAACCGGAATCAATTCGCCTTGCGGACAGTCGTACCCGCTATAACCTACCTTTTTATCCGCCGCATAATGCGTTAACTGACGCACTGGCATGTGCGGAACTTCTGCAGGCTCAGATAGCCTATCACTTTGAGCCAGATACCCCACTTGGTGAGATTTGGCTGCCTTGATCTACTCGTTGGGAGGTACGCCTTAAAGGTGAGCGATTGTCGCGCCTAAGCCGAAATATAATATTCAATTTCGGCTTAGGCGAATCGAGGGCAAATATGAACTGGCTGGGCAATTTATCAATGCGCAACAAACTACTGTTGTTGGTGCTTCCCCCCTTATTTATGATGATGTTTCTTGCGGTAACGAACTTAGTTTCGACATATCAGCGTTACTCAGAAGCACACCATATTGAATTATTAACTGATTTAACCGTTGCCAGTGCTCCCGTGGTTGGGGCCTTACAACGTGAACGTGGTCTTTCAGCACTGACTATGGCCTCTGGCTTCAGTCAGAATAATGTAGACAATTTACAGCGGCAGCGCGATGAGCTGGATCAATTTATTAACCAGTTCTTAACTAAAACACAAAATATTGCAGCTGAAATAACTTTTTCAAAGAAAATTCAGCAGAAAATTGAAGCTGTACAAAACAATAAACTGGATGAGTGGCGCGGTAAAATAGACAGCCGCCAAATGGATCGCCAGCAAATGGTGAACCTTTATACTCAAGCCATAAGCTCATTACTTAGTGTTGTCGACGATGTCATTGCTGAGTCCTCAAATTCGCAAATTACGCGGGAACTCAGCACCTATTCTTTAATAGCAAATACAGCCGAAGCGGCAGGAAAAGAACGAGCGTCTGTCGCTGCTTATTTAGCCTCCGGACAAGCCAATACGAAAGAACTGGCTAAACTGCAAAGTTTGTCCGGACAACAGCATGCGCTATTGGATAACGCCTTCTATGCCGCGAATAAGTCGTTAAAACCGCTGATAGAAGAACTGATAAATTCGTCTCAGCTGGCTAAAGTAAAAGCCACACGCGAGCAGCTTCTGGAAAGCGATGTTTTTTCTCAACTGAGTGGTATGGAATGGTTCCAACTCAGTACTCAATATATCACCAGAATCAATAAAGCGAATCAGGCGGTGCTCGAAGTCGTTAGTGAATCCTCTATAGCAACAGCAAGCGAAACGTTAAGCCAGTTGTGGCTGTTAGTTATTCTGATTTCTGCTTTTATCCTGGCGATTGTAGTACTCACGTTCTTTATTCTGAAAGGAATATACAGCCAGGTAAGAGAGCTCCTCGAAGGCATAGACTTTGTAATGAAAAACAAAGATTTACGCCGGAAAGTTTCAAGTAAAACAACGGATGAACTGGGGAATATTGGTTCGGCTTTTAACCAGTTGCTGGAGAAGTTTAACGCTTCTTTGAATAAAATTGATCAAATGAGTGTTCAGCTTGCCACGGCAACCGAAGAAACAAGCTCTACTGCTTCGCAAAACTCGGAGCAAATAACCCGTCAGCAAAAACAAACCGAACAGGTCGCTACTGCCACTGAAGAAATGAGCGCTACCGCATCAGAAATTAGCGAGAATATTCAACGCGTTGTCGATGCTGCCGATAGTTCCATCAACAGCAAAAACAAAGGTGAAGCCGCTGTTCGCGAAAGTATCAACAGTGTCAGAGCCTTAGCTTCTGCGATAGGAAATGTAGGCGAAGTAATTAGTCAATTGCAGGAACGCAGCGTTAACATTAATCGCGTTATTGACGTTATTCAAAATGTCGCCGACCAGACTAATTTACTTGCGCTAAATGCTGCAATCGAAGCCGCTCGCGCAGGCGAACATGGTCGTGGTTTTTCAGTTGTGGCTGACGAGGTGCGAAAATTAGCAAGCCAGACTCATAATTCAACCAATGAAATTTCTGAAATGCTGACCGGTTTTCAGCAGCTATCAGATGCCGCCTATAAAGATGTGAATGAAAGTAAATCTATAGCCACAGCAACAGAGGAGCAAGCCAGAGAGCTAGAACAGGCTTTTGCAGTCATATCTGAGGACATAAATAGTATCTCCGAAATGTCGACTCAAATAGCGACCGCATCTGAAGAGCAAGTTGCTGTAGCAAAAGATATTGCCAACAATATGGAGTCAGTTAATGAAGCGTCGCTTCTTATTCTGACAGGCTCGCAGGAGATTAAGAGCGTAACCGAGGAACAGGCTAAATCGGCCAGAGAATTACAAGATTTAGCGATGGAGTTTAAAACCGCTTAATTGTTACCTCAATGACTATAAGGCCTGACTTTTTTATTGTCGGGCTTTCTGTTCTCAGGGCGCTCAGAAAAGAGTCTGCGGGTAATTTCTTGTTTAATTCAACGCGTGTGAAGTTAAGTAAAAAGTCTGGACTCTGACGCTAATTAATATCACCCTTGCTCTCTTAGTCTCAAAAAAACCACATCAGAAATTGGTTTTATAAAAAGCAAAAAGGTAACAATAATGAAAATCCGGCTTTCCATGCTTACTTTACTTTTAGGAACAGCATTATCTCATACCTCGATCGCTCAGGATCAAGTGATTAAACCAGCTCCCAGGGTTTCAACTCAGGCTCAGGCTGAGTTTTTTGCTGCTATAAACAAGCTTTGTGGTAATTCTTATGCAGGCGAGGTAACAGTCGATACGCCAACTTCAGAAGGGTTCGAAGGTGACTTAGTGATGCACGTTCGTAAGTGTGGTGAACAACGAATCGAAATCCCTTTTCATGTCGGAGACAACCACTCGCGCACCTGGATATTAACCCAAACAGGCTCAGGTATTAGCCTAAAACACGATCACCGTAAACCTGACGGCAACTATGATCCGTTAACTATGTATGGCGGACATACCACTGACAAGGGCTATGCAACTGCACAATCCTTTCCTGTAGATGCCTATTCTAAAGAGTTATTTATTGAACTTGGCGTCCCGCAATCAAATACAAACACCTGGCAAATGTACATTCACGACAATACCTTTACGTATCGTTTGGTTAGAGAAGGTCGCGAGTTTCGGGTGGACTTTGACTTAACGGAGCCGGTTGAAACACCAGCTACTCCATGGGGATACGCGGACTAAGGTTTGCCGAGTAAAACTAATTAATATCGCTCCAGTGCGTATTTTTATTACTTTTTTCTTCCTTTTCCATTAGCACCAGAGTGAGATAAATTTTGGTGGGCAGCGACAGAATAACGCCAACAGCATTCATCGCTGCCCCCAAAATATAGCCACGAAAATCAATATCATCGTTGCCAATAGTCACAGCCAGCACAACATGCCCTAACAAAATTAGGGTAATGCCGGTGACCATGGCAATTTTAAGTAACTTGACTTGCGTAGCTTTTTCCACTTAAAGAACGTCCCCCGGAATACGCACCTGCCCTTCCATTAACACTCGGGCACTGCGACTCATAATGGCTTTAATGGCTGTCCATTGACCATTCACCTGTTTACATTCAGCGCCTACTTGCAAGGTACCTGAAGGATGGCCAAAATTCACCATAGTACGGTCTTTACCGCCCGCGGCTAAATTAACGGTTGTACCTGGAATAGCTGCAGCAGTGCCGATAGCAACAGCAGCAGTGCCCATCATGGCGTGATGCAATTTTCCCATCGACATCGCCCTTACCAGCAAGTCAATGCCGTTGGCCTTAATGACCTTGCCACTGGATGCGGTGTAGTCTTTTGGCGTTGCCACAAAAGCCACTTTTGGGGTGTGCTGACGGTTAGCCGCTTCGGCAATATCATCAATCAAGCCCATCTTCACCGCGCCATAGGCACGTATGGTTTCAAAGCGCTCCAGAGCTTCCGGACTACCGTTAATGACTCCCTGCAACTCAGTACCGTCGTATCCAATTTCCTCCGCATTGAGGAAAATGGTCGGGATGCCCGCATTAATCATCGTAGCTTTTAATGTACCAATGCCAGGAACCTCTAGATCATCGATTAAGTTACCGGTCGGAAACATGGATTCGCCGTCGGCAGACGGGTCCATAAACTCCACCGGAACTTCAGCCGCCGGGAAGGTGACACCGTCCAGAATAAAGTCACCAGTTTCCTGCACTTCACCATTAACCATAGGCACTTTATTGACAATGGTTTTGCCAATATTGGCTTGCCAGATGCGCACTTCGCACACACCGTTTTCAGGTACACGCTCAGCATCGACAAGACCGTTAGCAATAGCAAATGGTCCTACTGCTGAAGATAAATTCCCGCAGTTTCCGCTCCAGTCGACAAAAGGCTTATCAATAGACACCTGACCGAACAGGTAGTCTACGTCATGGCCTGGTTGCTCACTTTTAGAGACGATAACCGTTTTGCTGGTACTCGAGGTCGCACCTCCCATACCGTCGGTATGCTTGGCATAAGGATCCGGGCTACCGATTACACGCATCAGCATGGCATCACGCACAGCACCCGGCTGTTGTGCCGGTTCGGGTAAGTCCTGCAAACGGAAAAATACGCCTTTCGAGGTCCCGCCACGCATATAGGTGGCGGGAATTTTAATTTGTGGTTTCTGCTTCATTATTAGAACTCCTTAGCTTGCTTCTGCTTCTAAAAAGTCCTGAGCAAAACGTTGCAGCACACCGCCGGCTTCATAAATTGACACTTCTTCTTTGGTGTCTAAGCGGCACTGTACCGGCACTTCTTCACTGTCACCATTGGCACGATGAATCACCAGCGTTAGCTTAGACCCGGCCTCAGGTGTACCTTTCACATCAAAGGTTTCAGTGCCGTCAATATTCAGCGTTTTACGTGTAGTGCCCTCTTCAAACTGCAGCGGTAATACGCCCATACCAATTAAGTTGGTACGGTGAATACGCTCAAAACCTTCGGCAACAATGACTTCAACACCCGCTAAGCGCACACCTTTTGCCGCCCAGTCGCGTGACGAGCCCTGACCGTAGTCTGCACCAGCGACAATAATCAGCGGCTGTTTGTTTTCCATATAGTGTTCAATGGCTTCCCACATGCGCACGGTTTTACCTTCCGGCTCAATGCGTGCCAGCGAGCCCTGAATGACTTTACCGTCTTCGCCTTTCACCATTTCATTAAACAGTTTCGGGTTAGCAAAGGTCGCGCGCTGCGCTGTTAAATGGTCGCCACGATGCGTTGCGTAAGAGTTAAAGTCCTCTTCCGGAACCCCCATTTTCGCCAGATACTCACCCGCCGCACTGTCAGCCATAATGGCGTTTGACGGTGACAAATGGTCGGTGGTGATGTTATCACCCAGCACGGCTAACGGGCGCATGCCCTTCATGGTACGTTCTGCAGCTAATGCGCCTTCCCAATATGGCGGACGACGAATATAAGTGGTTTGCGGGCGCCAGTCATATAGCGGATTGTTTTTCTCGCCGTAATCCACCGACAGGTCAAACATCGGGTCATACACCTTACGGAATTGCTCAGGCTTAACACTCTGTTTCACAATGGCATCAATTTCTTCGTCGCTTGGCCAAATGTCTTTCAGCGTTACCGGATTACCGTCCGGGTCAATGCCCAATACGTCTTTCTCAATATCAAAGCGAATGGTACCCGCTATGGCGTAGGCTACGACCAATGGCGGAGACGCCAGGAACGCCTGCTTAGCATAAGGGTGAATACGACCGTCAAAGTTACGGTTACCAGACAATACCGCCGTAGAGAATAAGTCGCGATCAATAATTTCCTGCTGTATTTTCGGATCCAACGAACCACTCATACCGTTACAGGTGGTACAGGCAAACGCCACCACGCCAAAGCCTAAATCTTCCAACTCAGGCAACAATTCAGCTTCTTCCAGATACATTTTGACCGTCTTAGATCCCGGTGCCAGCGATGATTTCACCCATGGCTTACGGGTTAACCCCAACTTGTTCGCGTTACGGGCAATAAGGCCAGCCGCAATCATATTGCGTGGGTTACTGGTATTAGTACAGCTGGTAATAGCCGCAATAATCACCGCTCCGTCAGGCATTTTGCCCTCTTCCGGGTTCTCAATGTGCTTCGCAACACCACGCTCCGACAGTTCCGATGCCGGTAGCAGCGAATGCGGGTTCGAAGGCCCGGCCAGGTTACGCTTAACTTTCGATAAATCGAACTTAAGTACTCGGCCATATTCGGCAGACTTTAAGCTGTCGGCCCACAATCCGGTTTCTTTGGCAAAATGCTCAACCAATTCTACCTGGTCATCGTCACGACCGGTCAGTTTCAGGTAATCAATAGTTTGATCATCAATATAGAACATGGCCGCAGTCGCGCCGTATTCCGGTGTCATATTAGAAATGGTTGCACGGTCGCCAACGGTTAGGGCTTCTGCACCTTCGCCGTAAAACTCCAGGTAGGCGCCAACGACACGCTCTTTACGCAAGAACTCGGTCATTTCCAACACTAAATCCGTGCTGGTAATACCCGGTTGCAGTTTACCGCTCAGCTCAACGCCAATAATGTCAGGCAAGCGCATATAAGATGCACGCCCCAGCATAACGCTTTCCGCTTCCAGGCCACCAACACCGACAGAGATAACACCTAAGGCATCAACCATTGGCGTATGGCTGTCAGTACCTACACAGGTATCGACAAAAGCGACATTGTCGCGTACCTGAACTACCGGGGACATTTTCTCCAGGTTGATCTGGTGCATAATGCCGTTGCCGGGAGGAATGACATCAACGTTTTTAAACGCCGTTTTGGTCCAGTTAATAAAGTGAAAACGGTCATCGTTACGACGGTCTTCAATAGCCCGGTTTTTTTCAAAAGCGTCTTTATCAAAACCTGCATGCTCAACGGCCAGTGAATGATCAACAATCAACTGGGTTGGTACCACAGGGTTCACTTTGGCGGGGTCCCCGCCTTTTTCAGCAATGGCGTCACGCAATCCGGCTAAATCCACTAAGGCTGTCTGACCTAAAATATCATGACAGACAACGCGTGCCGGGAACCATGGGAAATCGTGTTCTTTTTTGCGGTAAATCAACTGTTCTAACGATTGCGTCAGAATATCCGCCGGGCAGCGACGGACTAAGTTTTCAGCTAATACACGGGAAGTATAAGGCAGGCGCGCATAGGCACCCGGTTCAATCGCATCTACAGCGGCTTGAGTATCAAAGTACTCGAGCGTAGTACCAGCGAGTTTTTTACGGTATGAAGTCATGAGTTACCACTTATCGTCATGGTTAAACGAAAAAAGGAGCAGTAGATGACTGCTCCTGTACTATTTATCAGTCGAAGAACAGATTAACGCTCTTCTAAAGCCGGAACTTTACGCGGCTCTGGGCCTGTATAATCGGCACTTGGGCGGATAATACGGTTGTTTGCACGCTGCTCTTTCACATGAGCGGTCCAGCCGGTCACACGCGACATAACAAAGATTGGTGTAAACAATTTGGTTGGAATACCCATGTAGTGATAAGCCGATGCATGGAAGAAATCCGCATTCGGGAACAATTTCTTCTCGTCCCACATGACTTTTTCACAACGCACAGACACGTCGTACAAGCGGCTATCACCCACTTCTTCCGACAGCTTCTTAGACCAGGCTTTAATCACGTCGTTACGCGGATCAAAATCGCGGTAAATGGCATGACCAAAACCCATGATTTTCTCTTTGCGTTCCAGCATGCCTTTCAGTTTCTGCTCGGCATCGTCAGCGTCTTTCATGCCCTCAATCAGCTCCATTGCCGCTTCATTTGCACCACCATGAAGTGGGCCGCGTAATGAACCAATGGCACCGGTCACACAAGAATGAATATCTGACAAGGTTGAAGCACAAACACGAGCCGTAAAGGTTGATGCGTTAAACTCATGCTCAGCATACAGAATTAACGAAGTGTTCATTACTGCTGCGTGCAGCTCTGAAGGTGCTTTGTCGTGTAACAAGCGCAGGAAGTGTGCACCAATAGACTCTTCTTCAGAATCGGTATCAATACGCACGCCGTCGTGAGTATAGCGGTACCAGTACAGTACGATACCCGGGAAAGTCGCCAGCAAACGTTCGATATGATCGTCAGCTTCATCAAAGCTTTCTTCCGTTTCCAGGTTACCCAGCATAGAACAACCGGTACGCATAACATCCATTGGATGCGCTGATTTTGGAATACGCTCAAGTACGTCTTTAACTTCCTGAGGTAAAGTACGCAGTGACTTCAAGCGCTTTTTGTAGTCTGTTAGCTGTTGCTTATTCGGCAACTCGCCTTTCGCTAAAAGGTAAGCCACTTCTTCAAAACTGACTTTTTCCGCCAGTTCAGAAATGTCATAGCCACGGTAGGTTAAACCTGAACCGCTTTTACCAACAGTACATAGTGCCGTTTCGCCGGCTGACTGTCCGCGCAAACCTGCGCCACTTAGTTTCTTCTCTGCCATAATGTTGTTCCCTTCTTAATTTTTGTATTTGATATCTGCCATCGCTCGTAGCCTGACGTTTACGTCAGGAACGATATCTCACCTGACATAAATGTCAGGCTACTTTTTAAATAATTGGTCTAACTTTTCTTCAAAATCGTGATAGTTCAAAAAGTCATACAACTCTGCGCGAGTCTGCATGTCATCAATAACGGCTTTCTGATCGCCATTCTCTAAAATACTATTGTAGACGTTAAGTGCGGCTTTGTTCATTGCCCGGAATGCACTTAAGGGGTAAAGAACAATTTCCACCCCAACATCAGCTAACTCCTGTTTATTAAACAATGGCGTAGCGCCAAATTCAGTGATATTGGCCAGAACCGGTACATTCAAGGCTTCGGTGAAGGCTTTATATTGATCAAGCGTATGAACGGCTTCTGCAAAAATGGCATCAGCGCCGGCATCCACACAAGCCTGTGCACGTTCAATAGCGGCCTCCAGACCTTGTTGTTGTAGTGCATCAGTACGCGCCATAATAAGGAACTGGTCGTCAATACGTGCATCTACGGCTGCTTTCACTCGGTCAACCATCTCTTCCTGCGTCACAATTTCTTTATTTGGGCGGTGGCCACAGCGCTTTTGAGCCACCTGGTCTTCAATGTGCATTCCGGCAGCACCGGCACGTGTCATTTCCTGAACGGTACGGGCAATATTAAAAGCGCCGCCCCAGCCTGTGTCAGCATCAACTAACAAAGGGAGATCGGTTGCTGCAGTAATACGGCGAATGTCTTCACAAACATCATTTAACGAGGTCATGCCTAAGTCAGGTAAACCGAAAGACGCATTCGCTACCCCAGCGCCAGACAGGTATAGCGCTTTGTGCCCAACCTTTTCTGCCATCATTGCTGTGTAGGCGTTAATGGTGCCAACAATCTGTAAAGGATTTTCGTCGGCAATAGCTTGGCGCAACTTAGCACCCGGGCTTGTCATATGAGTCATGATGTTTCCTTTTCTGTTTGTAACCGTAATTCAATGTTTTTACGAGACGCGCCAATATGCCGGCGCATTAGCAGATCGGCCAATTCACCATCGCGATTAGCAATAGCATTAATAATGGCTTTATGTTCATCGAAGGCGCGCGAAACTCTCGGGCCATTCATACCCATCTGTACTCGATACATACGGACAAGATAGTAGAGTTCGTCGCAAAGCATATTAATTAAATACTGATTTTTACTGCCGAGTATAATGCGATAGTGAAAATCTAAATCACCGGCTTCCTGATAGTAACTCTCACCTTCACGAACCCGCTGAGTTTGCAGATGCTTATCTAAAAGCTGCCTTAACTCGTCAATTTCATTGTCGGGCATTTGCTCTGCCGCTAAACGACAGGCCAGGCCTTCAAGCTCTTCCCGTATTTGATATAACGAAATTAATCCTTCCAGAGACAGGGTAACCACTCTGGCACCCGCATTCGGAATTCGTTCAATAAGATGGCAACGCTCAAGTCTGGCTAAAGCTTCACGCAATGGCGCTCTGCTGACATTGAAACGCCGGGCAAGCTCCGGTTCGCTAATTTTGCAACCCGCCGCAATATCTCCTTCGACAATAGCGCGCTGTATTTCAAACAAAACGCGGTCTGATGAAGTAATGGCGGAACGTTCTAAAGGGCTGACTATTTGCATTAATTGTCGACAGTAATTATTGATTTAGCTATTTTCCACGAAAAAACCGATATTTGCAAGGCGAACTAAATTAAATTGTCGACAATCTAAAATCGATTGTTTTTATCACTAATACCTTTCAATATAGCAACTATCACTTTATCAGGACTACAGAGATCAACATGTTCGAATGGATTACCATGCCAGAAGCCTGGATTGCGCTGGCAACCTTAACCGCGTTAGAAATTGTGCTGGGTATTGATAACATCATTTTTATTTCCATTTTAGTTGGGCGCCTACCTGAGCATCAACGAGACAAAGCCCGCACCATAGGCTTAGGTCTGGCTATGGGCACGCGGTTACTCCTGCTCTTTTCCCTAACATGGGTAATGACTCTTACCGATCCGCTATTCAGTATCTTTGCAGAGGAAATTTCAGGGCGCGATCTAATCTTGCTGTTAGGTGGTTTATTTCTTCTTGGAAAAAGCACGTTAGAAATTCACCATGCACTGGAAGGTGATTCGCAAACAGAAAAATCCCCTGTCGCCGCTTCTTTTATCGGCATTCTTATACAGATAGCCATTCTGGACGTTGTTTTTTCGCTGGATTCAGTCATTACAGCTGTTGGCCTGGCTGAACAGTTAAGTGTTATGGTCATTGCCGTAATTATTTCGGTAGGTGTCATGTTGGTGGCAGCAAAGTCGGTCAGCGATTTTGTCGACAAACACCCGACCATTAAAATGTTGGCTCTTAGCTTTTTAATTTTAATAGGCATGACCTTAGTTGGCGAAGGATTCGGATTTCACGTACCTAAAGGCTATGTCTATTTCGCTATGGCGTTCTCTCTTGCAGTTGAAATGCTCAATCTTAAAATACGATCTAACCGCAAAAAGCCGAAACCAGTGGAGTTGCGCAAGGGTATACCGGGAGATAAACATCCTAAAAATTGAGTATTTCATCGTTTTCGGTTTTATTTCACGGCGGTCGCTAGTAAAGTAACGCCACTTTTTTTGACTTATACCAAAGTCGAACAGGACCAAAGTTTCAATAACTAAACGGATAATAACAATGGATCCAACAAAAATAGTCGACAAAGACGCAAGTTTTTTCGGACAACCAGGGGGCTTACAAACCCTGTTTTTTACCGAAATGTGGGAGCGCATGAGTTACTACGGTATGCGCGCATTGCTGGTTCTTTTTATGACCGCAAGCTTACAAGAAGGTGGTTTAGCTTTAACGGTAGCCTCTGCCACAGCTATTTATGGTTTATATACTGGTGCCGTTTACTTTATGGGCCTGCCCGGCGGCTGGATATCTGACCGTTTATTAGGTGGGCAAAAAGCGACATGGTATGGCGGCATTGTGATTATGTTAGGTCACATTGTTTTAGCAATACCAAGTACAGCCAGCTTTTTTATCGGCATGATTTTAGTCGTTCTGGGCACTGGCTTATTAAAACCAAACATCACAGCAATGGTTGGACAGCTCTACGGTCCCAATGACGATCGACGTGATGGTGGCTATACCCTGTATTACATGGGTATTAATTTTGGTTCCATCATTGGGTATCTGGTAACAGGCTATTTGCAAGTAGAAGCGGGTTATCACTGGGGCTTTGGTGCTGCAGCAGTTGGTATGGCATTGGGCCTTATTCAGTATCGATTAACCTTACCAAAGCTAAAAGGTGTGGGGGCAAAACCTCCTAAACCTCTAAGCGCTGCCGGAATGAAACGCAGCTGGATCGTTATCGGGGTACTGTTAGCGGGCTTAGCAATCATTACAGCACTTGCATTAAATGGCATTATTATTATTGATCCCATCGTTGTCGCCAGTAATGTTGCTATTGTATTTACGGTTATTTTCTTCGGATATTACGCTAGTATTTTCTTATTCGGTAAACTAACCAAAAATGAAATGAAGCGACTGGGAGCACTATTTCTAGTGTGTATCGCATCGACCATGTTCTGGGCAGGTTTTGAACAAGCGGGCTCTTCATTTAACCTGTTTGCTCGTGACTTAACAGACCGAATGGTAGGAAGCTTTGAGATCCCCACGACTTGGTTCCAAATGCTTAACTCAATTTTTCTGGTCATCATGTCGCCATTTTTTGCAGCGCTATGGATTAATTTGAGCAAACGCATGATTAACCCGTCGTATGGCTTCAAAAGTGCGATTGGTCTCATCATTATGGCCACCGGTTTCATCGTCATGTTCTTTGCTTCTCAAGCGGCTGCCAGTGGATTGAAGGTAGCTCCTTATTGGCTGGTTGCCGTTTACTTTATTCATACCGTCGGTGAGCTGTGCTTAAGTCCAGTCGCGTTAAGTGCTGTCAGTAAGTTATCACCCAAACGCATGGCCGGTCAGATGATGGGGATATTTGTACTCACCTACTCTGTCGGTAACGTCGTAGCCGGTATTCTTGCTGGCGGGTTAGATCCTGAAAATCCTGCGGCGATGCCTGAGCTATTCTGGACCATATTCTTATTTGGTGTCACTGTTGGTGCTATTGTATTTGTACTTGCTCTGTTTACCCGTAAATGGGAAAAACTCCCACCTGACGACGATAATGCTGACAATGATGACCACCCAGGTGCTGTCATTGATGCTAATGAGCCTGTCGGCAAACCATAATTCACTTCTTTGTAAAAAACTGCTAGAAAGGGACCTTCAGGTCCCTTTTTTAATATCGGTAGCACTATGCTAAAAAACATCATTCTCCTCGCCGGCCTAACTTGCAGTACTGCCTTTTCCGCTAATCTGTTTGCTGAAAATATAACCCCCCTACCTCTTAAACAACGTGCAGAGGTTATTGATGATCTTCTTCAGAAACGAGTACAGCAACTACTCCCTGAGTTAATGCAACAAAATGACATTGATATGTGGGTATTAATAAGTCGCGAGTACAACGAAGACCCAGTGCTTAGAACCTTTCTTACCAGCGATTGGTTATCCGCCAGGCGCCGAACTATTCTGGTTATCCATAACCCGGGCAACGGTGAAAAGCTGGAAACTTTAGCAATAGCCCGATATGACGTGGGTAAAGTGTTTAAAAGTGCATGGAACCCGGAGCTGCAGCCTGATCAATGGCAACGCCTGACAGAAATTATTACCGAGCGTAACCCAGATACTATTGCGATTAACCAGTCGAAAGATTTCGCTCAGGCCGACGGGGTTACAGCAACGGATAAAGCCCTTTTCATGGCTGTTTTACCGGATAATTTAAAGAATAAAATTGTCAGTGCGGAGCCGCTTGCCGTTTCATGGCTTGAAAAGCGAATAAAGGCCGAACTGCCCTATTATCGAAATGCCGTTAAGTTAGCCCATCAAATTATAGCGGAAGGTTTTTCCAGCAAGGTTGTTTCAGTTGGTGAGACCACCACCGAAGATCTCCAGTGGTGGTTCCGCGAACGGGCGGCGGAAGAAAACCTGCCAGTTTGGTTCCATCCTTCAGTGAGTGTGCAACGTGTCGATGATCCTCAACCTGGACATCCACGCTCAACCGGAATTACCATACAGCCCGGCGACTTACTTCATGTCGATTTTGGTATTACTTATCTGCGTTTAAACACCGATACTCAACAACACGCCTATGTTTTAAAAGAAGGTGAGTCAGACGCACCTGCCCCCCTAAAACAGGCATTAGCCAACGCCAATCAACTACAGGATATTTTGACTAAGCAGTTTAAAGAAAAACATTCAGGCAATGATATTTTGTTAGCGGCTTTAGAAGAAGCTAGGGGCAAAGGCCTGGAACCTATGATTTATACCCACCCTATTGGTTATTACGGCCATGGATCAGGGCCTACCATTGGCATGTGGGATAAACAGCACGCGATACCAGGTGGAGGAGAATACCCGTTATTTTCCAATACGGCTTATTCTATAGAGCTTAATAACAAAACCACATTTGAGGATAAAGGCATCACCATCATGCTGGAAGAAGATGCATTTTTTGATGGTGACGGTGTTAGCTACTTAAACGGCAGACAGGAGTCCTTTCATCTTATCGATTAGGCTTTTCCGAAACATAAATAGTAATGTGCCCGGCGGCTACAACCGTGCCGTCGCTACGCTTTGCTTCTACGGATATAGGCTGATCGCCCGATTGCCAGGTGGACTCTGAGCTAGACGCTTCTATGGTCACATCGCTGTCAGTTTTCGCCAGATACTGCACATTCATACCTTTCGGTAACCAACGCAGATGTTTAGGAATAGATGCTTCGGCTAATGCCCCCATTGCCATTTCCATACCGTTGCACACAGCAATGGCATGCACGGTGCCTATGTGGTTCTGTACTGATTTACGTTTTTTGAAAACTAGCTGACAAAAGTTCGGTTTTAATTCAGTAATTAGCGGTTTAATCGTTTTAAAGTAAGGCGCTTTTCGGGCAAACATTGTCGAGAAAACCTTACGTCCAAAAGGCAGTTTTAAGCAGCGTTCGTATAAATTAATCAGGTAGTTGCCACTGGCCACAATCATTACTCCGAATAGGGTTTAGTACATACAGTTTATTGATATAAAAAAAGCAGGCCGAAGCCTGCTTCTTAAACTTATAGCTTAGTTTACACTATGTAAACTATAAGCTGCCAAGTGTTTCATTTAACACTGAACAAGGACGCATTGCTGCTGAAACCTTATCTGTATTTGGCTTGTAGTAACCGCCAATGTCTACTTTAACGCCCTGAATTTCGTTCAGCTCGTTGATAATCGCCTGCTCGTTACCAGACAGTTTTTCAAACAACTTACTGAAACGTTCTTTCAGCTCGGCATCTTCGTTCTGGTTAGCCAGTGCTTCTGCCCAGTACATAGCCAGGTAGAAGTGTGAACCACGGTTATCAATTTCGCCAACTTTACGCGATGGCGATTTGTTTTCTTCCAGGAACTTAGCTGTTGCCAGATCTAAGCTGTCGGCCAACACTAAAGCACGTTTGTTATCAAAAGTACGGCTTAAGTGCTCGAGAGAAGCCGCTAACGCCAAAAATTCACCTAAAGAGTCCCAGCGTAAGTGGTTCTCTTCAACAAACTGCTGTACGTGTTTAGGCGCTGAACCGCCGGCACCGGTTTCAAACAAACCACCGCCGTTCATTAACGGAACAATTGACAGCATTTTCGCTGAGGTGCCCAGTTCCAGAATTGGGAACAAGTCAGTCAGGTAGTCACGCAATACGTTACCGGTAACAGAAATGGTGTCTTTGCCTTCTTTCACACGCTGTAACGTGTGGCGAGTCGCTTCAACCGGTGCCATAATCTGAATGTCCAGACCGTCAGTGTCGTGCTCTTTTAAGTACTCTTCCACTTTCTTAATCAATTGAGCATCGTGGGCACGGTTGCTGTCTAACCAGAATACCGCCGGCATACCGCTTAAGCGTGAACGGTTAACCGCTAGCTTAACCCAGTCGCGGATAGGTGCGTCTTTCACCTGACACATGCGCCAGATATCACCTTCTTCCACGTTGTGTTCGAAAACGACATCACCGGCTTTATTGAAAACTTTCACGACTCCGTCGGCTGGAATTTCAAAGGTCTTATCGTGCGAACCATACTCTTCTGCTTTTTGCGCCATTAAGCCAACGTTAGGCACTGTGCCCATAGTTGCCGGATCAAAGGCACCGTTTTCACGACAGAAGTCGATGGTTTCCTGATAAACGCCAGCGTAGCTACGATCCGGGATCATTGCTTTTGCGTCTTGCTGGCTATCCTTGGTATCCCACATTTTGCCAGAGTCACGGATCATCGCCGGCATAGATGCGTCTATGATAATGTCGCTTGGAACGTGCAGGTTAGTGATGCCTTTATGCGAGTTGACCATAGCCAGTTCAGGCTGCTTAGCGTAAACCGCGTTCATGTCTGCTTCAATGGCATCGCGTTGCTCTGCGGTTAGCTTGTCCAGCTTGCCATAAAGGTCACCAATACCGTTGCTTGGGTCAAACTCAATCTCTTTCATTAAATCGGCGTGTTTTTCTAAAACATCTTTATAGAAAACACGTACCGCGTGACCAAACATGATTGGATCAGAAACTTTCATCATGGTGGCTTTTAAGTGCAATGACAGCAGCACGCCCTGCTCTTTTGCCGCTACCGTTTCTTTTTCAAAGAACGCCTGCAGTTGCTTTTTGCTCATAGTAGCCGCGTCAACTACTTCACCAGCCAATACTGGTACAGATTCTTTCAGTACTTTTTGCTCACCATTACTTTCAAAAACAATCTTGAAGGTATCTTCGCTGGCAGACGTCACAGACTTTTCGCTACCGTAGAAGTCACCTTCATTCATGTGAGCAACGTGTGATTTGGAGTCCTTAGACCACTCACCCATACGATGCGGGTGCTTCTTCGCGTAATTTTTTACAGCGCTTGGTGCGCGACGATCAGAGTTACCTTCACGTAGTACCGGGTTAACCGCACTGCCTTTCACTTTATCGTAACGTGAGCGAACGTCTGTCTCTTCATCGGTTTGCGGGTCAAACGGATAATCAGGCAGTTTGTAGCCCTGTTTTTGCAGTTCTTTAATGCAGGCTGTCATTTGCGGAATAGACGCGCTGATGTTTGGCAGCTTAATAATATTGGCTTCTGCGGTTTTCGCCATTTCGCCCAGTTCAGCTAAAGCATCTGACTGACGTTGTTCTTCGGTCAGGTACTCCGGAAACTGCGAAATAATACGACCAGCCAAAGAAATATCACGAGTCTCAACTGAAACACCTGCAGCTTTAGTAAATGCTTCAATAAAAGGCAGAAACGAATAGGTAGCAAGGCGCGGGGCCTCGTCCGTTTCAGTATAAATAATCTTTGCTTTATCAGTCGACATAGTCATTCCTATTTATTGGACCAAAGTAAAAATTGCTTCATTTACTTACATAGTTTTGTGGCGCAGATTATAGAGGATCTGCCCTTTAATTACCATTCGCCAATGTTTTCCATGGATGTCCACGGCTCTTCCGGCGGCAAGCTATCACCCTTCTGTAATAGCTCAATGGAGATATTGTCCGGTGAACGTACAAACGCCATATGACCGTCTCGCGGTGGCCGGTTGATAATGACACCGTTATCCATCAGCTTTTGGCAAAGCTCGTAAATATTCTCAACCCGAAAGGCTAAATGGCCAAAGTTACGACCACCGCGGTAAGTTTGCGGATCCCAGTTATAGGTAAGTTCCAGCATGGGAGCCTGATCTTTCTTCGCTCTTTCAATATCGTCTGGTGCTGCTAAAAAAACCAGGGTGAAACGCCCTTTTTCCACGTCCTTGCGGCTGACTTCCTTCAAGCCGAGTAAATCACAATAGAAATTTAAAGATTGTTCCAAATCATGTACACGTACCATCGTATGTAAATATTGCACCGCTAATCTCCTATTTTTTCAATTAGAGCTTTTGCACCACGCTCATCTATCCCTTCACAGTACGGCTAAGACACCTGCAATGGTTCATAACTATCAAATAGGTGAAGAGCTTAGATAAACTGGTTGGTCAGCTTCTTTCGTTCACGCCAGTCCGGGAGAAATTCATCCATCAAGGCGTAGAAGCGCGCGTTGTGATAACGCTCAAAGAGGTGTGTAAGTTCGTGAACTAGCACGTATTCCAGGCATTCGACCGGTTTTTTAACCAGTTCTAAATTTAGCCATATTTTTTTGCTGCGTATGTTGCAGCTACCCCAACGGGTTTTCATTGCCCTGATGCCAAAGCTATTACTATATGCTCCCATTCGCGGTTGCCAGATATCCAGTAAAGCTTCAACTTCCCGGGTAATTTGCTCTCGATACCAGCGATCCATAATCTTTTTACGTTTATCAGCATTGTAATGTGGCAGAGAAACCAGTTGTAACTGCTCACCCTCACATTTCACTGAGGCTCCGCGCTTTTTAACTGCAACATCCAGTGTGTGACTTTTACCCCAAAGCTTGTGTTCCTCTCCTGATACAAACTGAAGTTCTGGTGGACTTGGCTGCATAGCAACTCTTTCACGTTGCTTTATCAGCCAATCGTGACGTTCAAACAGCCAGCGTTCAATTTCATTTAGCGAGCACTGCTTAGGAGCTGAGACTTCAACATCGCCTGAAGGCGCACGCACCCTTAAATACATATTTTTTATGCGCTTACTTTTAACCGTAACAGGAATATCGTTAATAAGAAGTTTTGCGCTGTATAAGCTTTTACTTTCTTTCGACATCTTGCTGAGCCACGATCAGTTGTTTCAATTCGCGAATTTCCTGTTGCAGATCGCTTATAGTAGGTTCTTTGTCCACGAAGCCCTCACCCAAGCCGTCCTCAGTAAGTTCAATTTTCCGGCTCTCTTTATCCATGACGTTAATCACAATACCAATAACCATATTCAAGAACGCAAAAGCGGTCAGGAAAATAAAGGTCATATAGTAAATCCAGCTCCAGCCGTACACTTCCATGGTTTCGTACTGAATGTCTGTCCAGTCCTCAAAAGTCATCACCCTGAACAGCGTGAGCATTGAAGTGGCGATGTTGTCCCATAAGAACGGATTGATATCGGCGAATAAGTAACTGCCAACAGCCGCATAGATATAAAAGATAATAAACATCAGCAGGACGACATATCCCATCTGCGGAAGCGCTTTGAGCAAGGAGTTTATTAAGGTTCGCAGCTCCGGAATAATTGATATCATTCTCAGTACCCGGAATATCCGAACCAATCGCGCCAGCAGAGCCAGTTCAGAATCATTTATAGGTATGAGACTCATGATTACAACCAGAGTATCAAACACATTCCAACCGTCTTTGAAAAACGCTTTCTTATTGTCTTCCGCGATGAAGCGAATGCTAATCTCAATTAAGAAGAACAGCGTGATAAAGAGATCTAAACCGTACGTCAGGCTATTAGCAAAAGCAGGTAACTCATAGGTTTTCGCGCCAATCTCTAATGCCGAAATAATGATAACGGCAACCACCAACGCTTCAAAAGCTTTGTTACTTTTAAGCTGAAATAACTGTTTTTTTATTTTTTCGTACATAAAGTAACTGCTCAGAAGAATAATAAGTACAAGACAACCGCTAAGACTAAACGATAGATAACATAAGGCCACATACCGAACGCATTAAGCCACTTAAGGAAGAAATGAATAGCTGTAATAGCGGTTAAAAAAGATACAATACCGCCAACTAAAAAACCTAACCAATCTACGGCTATAGACTCTGAAGCTATGGTTAATAACTTTACCAAAGCCGCCGCCGCCGTAATTGGAATGGCCATAAAAAATGAAAACTTTGAAGCTGATTCCCGATTTAGACCTAAAAACAACCCGGCGGTTATGGTTGCTCCAGAGCGAGAGGTTCCCGGAATAAGCGCTACAGCCTGAGCAAGACCAACAATAATAGCGTCTTTGAAACCAATATCCTGCAAAGTTCTGCTGCCCCGGGCGAATCTATCTCCAGCAGCCAAAAGTACAGCAAACACAACCGTAGTGGTTATGATAACGCCCACAGCCCTTAGTGCTGTGTCTATATAATCCAGTAACAGTATTCCGGCAATGCAGGCAGGTATAGTTCCGACAACAACAGCCCAACCTAATCGGCTTTGTCCAACATGCTGGCGTGCCGCAATAGAACGAAGTCCGTCAATAAAGAGTTCACTGACATCTTTGCGAAAATACAGAATTACGGCGAGTAAAGTACCGACATGAACAGCAAGATCAAAGCCTACACCCTGATCGTCCCAGCCGGTAAGTATAGGCATTAAAATTAAGTGAGCAGAGCTGGATATTGGAAGAAACTCGGTTATTCCCTGGATAATGCCCAGGATGATCGATTGTAAGAAATCCATTAAAAATGCTCGCCTTCATTCTGCTCAAATAGAAAGCGAGCATTATAGTCAGTTTCGTCCTTAGAACGAAAGTAACATTAAGCGATTAGGCGCCACATTTACCTTCTTCTGACTTTTCACCTTTTTTCTCAGACTTTTCATGTTTCATTTCGTCACCACGCTTTCCTTCGCCGCATTTGCCTTCTCCACACTTGCCTTCCTTAGCTTTGTCTTTCATATCTCTTTTATCTTTCATCTCTTCAGATTTTTCTTTCTTCTCTTCGCCACATTTACCTTCACCACACTTCATTTCCTGTGGTTGAGACATTTCGTAGCCAGACGACAGTTCGGTGGCTTCAAAGGGATTTGCCTGAGCAGCCCCCATACTCATTGCTGAAGCGACGGAAAGAGCCGATGTAATTGCCAGAGTTTTCGATGTCAGTTGTTTCATAATAATCACCTGAATTTGGTTGCCAGAATCTTTTTAACTGTAGTTTATATTTACAATAAATAGACAATTATTTACACATTATTAACGCAATATTCTGTCGTGCAAAGTGCGGATTACATTCTCGCCTTCATTGTCTGCGACAAGAAAGCATAAGTTATGTTCGCTGGCTCCCTGACATATGAGCCTCACTGCATAATCATTAACGGTGTTAAAAGTCAGCTGACTAATGTGTGCATCTCGCCCAATGCCGTTACCAATAATAGCAACAAGAGATAGACCTGTTTCCACTTCAACCCGACAAAATTGCTCCAGTTCTTCCAGGGCTGCTGCCGGTAATAAAGCCTGCCCATTCGCTGCACTGCCGCCTTCATCCAGAGTTAACGCAATGCTAACTTCTGAGGTGGTAACCAAATCAACACTCACGTTATACCGAGCCAGTATTTCAAAAAGCCTTGCGAGGAAGCCGCTTGCATGCAACATATTCAGGCTATGAACAGTCACTAAAGTCTGGTCACGGCGCAGCGCAATAGCGCGAACATCGGGCCGGCTTGTCGGACTGGCAGAAATATAGGTCCCACCAGAAAGCGCATCCTGACTGTTACCGATAAATACGCGAATGTCGTTTTTTATTGCCGGAGCCAGGCTTGATGGGTGCAATATTTTTGCCCCAAAGGTGGCCAGCTCCGCTGCTTCAGAAAAGCTCATTTCCGCTATAGCACGTGCACTGGGGCAGATTCGGGGATCGGTAGTATAAATGCCCGCAACATCGGTCCAAATTTGTAAATCCGTTGCATTAAAGCCTGCCGCTAAAAGCGCCGCACTGTAGTCACTTCCACCGCGGCCCAGAGTCGTTGTCTGGTTATTTTCATCAGAACCAATAAATCCCTGAGTTACCCGCACACATCCGGACTCAAGCTTTTGTTTCTGCTCCAGACAATGAGATTTTGTAGTCACTTCATCTGGCTGAGCACGACCAAAATCACTGTTGGTTTTAAGTAGCTGCCGGGCATCAAGAGTACTGGAACACAGTCCCTGCTCAACAAGTAATGAGGAAAATAGCAGACTGGAGCATCGTTCACCGAAGCTCAGCAACTCATCTCGCCATGAAGCTTGGTCTTCTGTAGTTTTTTGGCAATGAAGCGCGAGTTTATGGTGCAGTTGCTCTAATGATTTTTGCACCTGGCTGGCATTTTTGAGCCTTTTCTGAATAGCGAAATGAATCTCGTAGATCTCATTTAATAGCTTTTCTATCTGCCTTCCCTGCAGGTCTGCTATCGCGACTAATCGATTAGTCACACCCGCACAGGCACTAACAACTACCAGACGGATAGATGAATTACTTTGAATAATTTCAGCACAACGGAGCATTGAAGCGTAATCAGCGACGCTTGTACCTCCGAACTTTGCAACGGTAAAAGTCACAGTTTTCTCCCGAACAAAACAACAAAAGTGTTCGGAGAACTTAGGCTTTGCAGAAAAAATAACAGTAGCTGGATTTAGCCACTAAAGGGGATGCAAACACCAGAAGCTCTCCACCTGAAAGGTGACAGTTGCGGGTGTTCAAACCCTGCAACCGGCAACATTGCGCCAAAATGACAATATTACCTCGGCGTGACATCCCCTCTCTTTCGACTTAACTCTGGCTTTGGCGGCCTAAGCTCAAAAGTCCCTGATGTACGCACCTCTTCTCGGCCTGAATTAGACCACGCCCAATAAAGCGTGGTCAATTCATTTGCGATTTAAGACTGTTTTAACGTGTCCATATCAATAACGAAACGGTATTTAACATCACCTTTTTTCATCCGCACAAAGGCTTCATTAATATTCTGGATATCAAGCATTTCCACGTCACAGTGAATGTTGTGCTCCGCACAAAAATCCAGCATTTCCTGAGTTTCAGGAATACCGCCAATTAAAGACCCTGCCAACACCCGGCGTTTCATGACCAGAGCTCCTGCTTGCAACGCTGGGTCTACAGGTTCCAGTAAACCGACCAGAATATGAGTGCCATCAACTTTAAGACAGTTAATATAAGGGTTTAAATCATGTTGCACCGGTACGGTATCCAACAAGAAATCAAAAGTCTCAGCGGCCGCTTCCATTTGCTCATCGTCGGTTGAGATGATGACATTGTCTGCGCCCTGCCGTTTTGCTTCAGCAACTTTGCTTTCCGAACGGGTGAAGATAGTGACTTCGGCACCCATGGCTTTGGCGAACTTGACGCCCATGTGACCCAGGCCACCCATGCCAATAACGCCCACTTTATGCCCTTCTTTTACACCAAAGTGACGCAGCGGAGAGTAAGTGGTAATGCCCGCACACAATAACGGCGCCGCTTTTGCCGGATCGAGTTTTTCCGGCACCCGCACCACAAAACGATCACTGACCACTATCTTTTCTGAGTAGCCGCCGTAAGTCACACTTTTATCGTGCAAGTCTTCACCGTTGTATGTTGGAACCATTCCATTCAGACAGTACTGCTCCAGCCCCTGCTCACATGAAGAGCATTCGCGACAAGAGTCAACCATGCAACCAACCCCAACCGAGTCTCCTACTTTAAACCCCTTCACGTTGTCACCGACAGCCGTGACTTTTCCGATAATCTCGTGCCCCGGCACGACCGGATAAATGGTTCCACCCCAGTCGTTTTCTGCATAATGAATATCGGTATGGCATACGCCACAGTAAGTGATATCAATAGCAACATCGTCGCTACGCAGCTCACGACGTTCTATTGGGTGAGGCGCTAACTCAGAAGTTTCCGATTGTGCGGCATAGGCTTTGGTCATTTGTTGCTCCTTTCATTTGATTTATCACACTAATGTACTCATCAATTCATTTTTTAGATTGTAGTCCTTTTGAGTTATTGCAACCCAGTCAGGGACAACATACCATTCAAAAATGCTGTTCAATAATTGAAGACCTATGAAGTATCACTTTTCCTTACTGCTGGTTACCCTGTTTCTGTCTCTGAAGGTATCAGTGGCGGCAGCTTTTGTTGATGAAAATAGTGCAGAAAATGAAATACGTCCACTGAGCGACTATTTGATTCGACACTGGGAAACCCGCGATGGTTTGCCTCACAACTCTATCAACGAAATTATTCAAGATGATAAAGGCTATTTATGGTTTGCTACCTGGCAGGGGCCGACCCGCTTTAACGGCCGTCGTTTTGACATCTATGATAATTTACGCGAGACCGGATTACCCGATATAGGTATGTACACCTTAGCCTATAGCCCTTGCGATGGCAGCGTTTATGTTGCCGGTAACCGCGGCGGTATTGCCCGTTTTTATGATGGCCACTGGCAAACGCTTCAGTCAGCTCCTCCTTTTGTCAACGATTTAGCCATTGATAGAAACTGTAATCTCTGGGTCTCCACCTCAACGCTTGGCATACTTGTTTATAAAAATAATGAACGTATTGCTCAGTTCACCACCGAACATGGTTTAGATTCCATGTTCATTTTTGACTCTTTTGTTGATTCCGATGGAAACCTATGGGCCGCAACGAATAAAGGTTTGCAGGTTAAAAAGGCGGGTAAATCGAAGTTTATCGATATAACAACGATTCCAGAGGACGTTATCATCACTTTATTCGAGTTAAACGATAACCGTTTACTCGTCGGTACAGAGAAAGGCCTTTATAAACAGGTTAATGATACCGAGTTTGAACCTTTTAAACCTGAAATTGACAGCAGAATAAGCACTATTTTCCAGACTGACGACGACCAAATTTGGTTAGGAACCTATCAGGATGGACTGCTAAGAATAAATCAATCGGGTATCGAAAGACTTAGCACTAAACAGGGCTTACCTAATAACCACGTACTCGACATTATTCAAGACAAAGAAGGCAGCTTTTGGGTAGCAACACACGGCGGTCTAGTGCAGTTCAGAGACTCCTTATTTGCCTCTTATACGACTAAAAATGGCCTTACAGGAGACTACGTCAGAGCAATAGCTGAAAATAAGGATGGCGCAATTATTGTAGGCTCCAGTGTTGGAGTATCTGTTATTGATGAATTCGATATCTCTCCGCTGGCTGCAGACACCCTATTAAGCAATTTGTCCGTATTGTCTCTGGCTTATGACGATGAGCAAAAACTCTACATTGGCAGTTACACTGACGGTCTTTATATCTGGGATGGGGAAAACATTACCAGACATTTCACTAGTGATGGCTTGCTCCAATCAAATGAAGTGCGGCAAATTGCAGTCGATGAGCAACTCGGAATTTTTCTAGCCACACCAAATGGCGTCACCCATTTGTATCAAAATACGCAAAGCACTTGGGTATCGCAGCATATCCCTTTAGAAGATGTACTGTCTAATGACTTTGTCATGGCACTGTATTTGGATAAGAACGAAAAACTTTGGGTCAGCTCCGGCGCCGGTGTCGCTCAAATAGAAATTGTCGCCAAAGAAGAGGGTTTTAATTATCAAATAACCCCCATTGACTTAACTCACCTTAATAATGCGCAACTCGCTTTTCATATTACGGAACGGGGCGACTACCTCTGGCTTGCAACCGACCGTGGACTTATTGTTCACAATATCAATAAGAATAGTTGGCAAATTTTTAATCGTGACACAGGGCTTCCTTTCGATAATTTTATGTCCGTTGCTTTTGACGGCGATGGGAACCTTTGGCTTGGTTCAAGCCGGGGGCCTATCATGGTGGAACACGACTCATTTACAGAGGTTTTAAACGGGCAAGCAGACACGCTCGACTTTCAGCGCTATACCGAAGTTGATGGTCTTGAAAGTGCTCAAATTAATACGGGCGGCCCTTCAATTCTCGAAAGTTCCGATGGACGCATCTGGCTGGCGACAAGCAAAGGTATTTCGGTCGTCGACCCAAATACCATCACCGAAATTGGTAACCTCCCTCCGGAAGTCAATATTGAATCGGTAAAAGCAGACAATGAACCGGTCATTTTTGGCGAAGAGTTGAGCGCAGATACTGATCGTATTGTATTTGAGTTTGTTGCTCCCGGTTACCTTATGGCTGAACACATTGATTATCAGGTACGCTTAGAAGGTTTTGACGAAGACTGGGTGGATAAAAACTCATTCAATTCAGTTGAATACACGACTTTGCCGGTCAAAGACTATGTTTTTCAGGTAAGGGCAAGATACCCCGGAGGCCAGTGGAGTCAGCCCGACTATTTTTCATTTCGGCAGTCCGCTCATTTTTGGATGCAACACTGGTTCTGGATTATTGCCTCTTTAATCACTGCCCTGCTGGTTCTGGTTATCGTTCGAGCGCGCCTTAATCAATACAACAGAACCCGTTTGCAACTCGAACAAATGGTCAAAGAGAAAACCGCCGACCTGGAAACCATGGCTCGACAAGATCCCTTAACTAACCTGGGGAACCGCCGAGCCTTTGATGAGCGGTTGCAGCATGAACTTAATCGTTGTCGCCGCGACGGAACCTATTTAAGCCTGGCTATTATTGATGTCGATTATTTTAAAGAGGTTAATGACCGCTATTTGCATACTATCGGTGATAAAGTGCTTATTCGTCTGGCCGAAACTTTAAATGATGAAATACGCGACATAGACTACGTTGCCCGCTGGGGTGGCGAAGAATTTGCGGTTCTCATTACCAACTCTGAACTGGAAATTGCCAGAGAAGCCAGTGAGAGAATGCGCGAACGTATTGCTACAACCCTCTTTGATGACTTGGTTGAAGATATGAAGATTACCGTTAGTATTGGCGTAGCCAGCAGCTACGACTATGCTGACCATTCAAGTTTACTAGTTGCTGCAGATAAAGCTCTGTACCAGGCCAAGAGTGAAGGCCGCAACCGTGTGGAGTCAAAACCATGAGTGAAGAAGTAGAGAAAATTCAGGTTAAGGCGTTTTTAGATAACGACAGCGAAACTTTCAGCTATGTAGTTTACGATTCAGAAAGTAAAGACGCCATTGTTATTGATCCGGTGCTCGACTTTGACTATGCCTCCGGGAAAACCTATACCGAAGGTGCTAACCGTATTATCGAGTTTGTAAAAAACAATAAGCTTAATGTTGCTTGGTTATTAGAAACTCACGCTCATGCTGATCACTTAAGCTCGGCGCCTTATTTAAAAGAACATCTTCAGGCACCTATTGCTATTGGTGAACACATTACAGAAGTGCAGAAAACGTTTAAGCAGGTTTATAACCTGGATAAAGAGTTTCTCCCTAACGGCGAGCATTTTGACAAACTTCTGCAAGATGGTGAAACCTTTCACCTTGGGTCAATGACAATTCGGGTGATACATACACCGGGACACACACCCGCAGATATCGCCTACGTAATTAATGAAAACAAAGTGTTTGTCGGCGACACACTTTTTAACCCCGATGTTGGCACTGCCCGATGCGATTTTCCGGGTGGCAGTGCCAATACCCTCTACCGTTCTATTCAGAAATTATTTGAATTGGAAGACACCACCGAAGTGTATATTTGCCACGACTACCCGCCGGAAGAACGTCAGCATCAATGTAAAACGTCGATAGCGGATCAAAAGCAAAATAACATTCATGTCGGCGGCAAAGCCACTGAAGACCAGTTTGTGAAATGGCGTGAAGAACGTGACGCGACGCTAAATATGCCCCGACTCATTATCCCGTCAATTCAGGTAAACATTCGCGCCGGACAGCTTCCACCGGCAGAAGATAACGGCACTGTTTATCTGAAGGTTCCACTGAATCGCTTGTAATCAGCAGGTATTTAACATGATAAAGAAAACCACTCTCGCTATTTCATTGTCGCTGCTTATGGCCGGTTGTGGCCAACCCCAGCAAGCAGGACAAAACGCTGAATCACAAAAGAGTACAATCAAACAAACGTCTCAAACAGAGCAGTTAAAAGAGATTTATAATAACTACTTTGATGAACAACTGCAGCTAAACCCTTTATTAGCTACTTACATTGGTGATGACCGCTACAATGACCAGTTACCTAATTTTTATTCTGAAAGTCACCGGACTAGCTCTCTCCAGTTAGAAACTCGCTATCTAGAGCAAGTTAAGAAGATAAACGCAGAGCAATTACCACGCGCTGAAAGAATCAGCTACGAAATCTTTAAACGTAACCGCGAGTTAGCCATTGAGGGAGCTCAATACCCTGACCACCTGATACCTATTAACCAGTTTTATAATATAGCCGGACAACTTGCGATGCTGGCATCAGGTACTTCAGCACAACCTTTTGATACAGCCGAAGATTATCGTGCCTGGGCCAGTCGCATGGAGAAAATCCCAAGACTGTTTGATCAGGCCATTGAGAACATGAAAAAAGGCGTTGAACAGGATATTGTTCAACCCCGGGTGTTAATTGAAAAAGCCATTCCTCAAATTGAGGCTCAAATTACAGAGGATGTCACCGAGAGTATTTTCTGGCGACCTGTTACTGAGTTACCAGACGACATTGCAGACACCGATGCCGATGCTATTCGTAAACAGTACCGCGACATTATTACCAATACGGTCATCCCCGCTTACCAGAAGCTGAGCGATTACCTGAGTAACGAGTACTTGCCGGAAACTCGCACCGAGAGCTTTGGTCTGGGGCAACTCCCCGGCGGCAAGGGCTGGTATGACTATCAAATAAAAGCCAATACATCGACAGAGCTCAGTGCTGATCGCATCCATAAAATAGGTAAAGACGAAGTTTCCCGTATTCATGATGAAATGCGCGACATTATGGAAGAAACGGAATTTGAAGGCGATTTACAGTCGTTCTTCGATTTCATGACCAACGACGAGCAATTCATTTACGAAAGCAGAAATGAAATGCTGGAGGATTACCGTTCTTTACGCGGTTCCGTTGATAATACCGTGGATAAATTGTTTGATATCTTCCCTCAAGCCGAATACGAAATTCGTAAAGTTGAAGAGTTTCGCGAACAATCGGCGAGCTCAGGGTCTTATCAGGCAGCCCCTACAGATAATTCACGTCCGGCCATTTTCTACCTGAACACTTACGACTTATCGTCTCGTCCCAGTTGGGCTAAAACCGCGCTGTTTCTGCACGAAGCCGCTCCAGGACACCACTTCCAGATTTCGATACAACAAGAACTGGAAGACTTACCCAAGTTTCGTAAGTTTGGCCGGGAAACTGCCTATACCGAGGGCTGGGGGCTTTATTCTGAATCTTTGGGCTACGACATGGGACTTTATAATGACCCATACCAACGTTTTGGTCAGCTTGCGGCCGAACTCTGGCGCTCTATTCGGCTAGTAGTGGATACCGGTATTCATGCAAAAGGCTGGAGCCGTCAGCAGGTATTGGATTACATGTACGACAACGCACCGGTAGCCGAAGCAAGAGCGGTGTCTGAGGCAGAACGTTTTATGGCACTGCCGGGACAAGCGCTGGCTTACAAAATTGGGCAGCTAAAAATTAGTGAATTGCGTCGCGACGCAGAGAGAAAGCTCGGTGAGAACTTTGATATAAAAGCCTTCCACCGAGTGGTACTAGAGGACGGAGCTGTTCCGCTTACCGTACTTGAGCGTAAAGTGAAACGTTGGGTTGCCCAACAACTATAAGCTAGAGTAAATGATCAACCGGCAACCTGGCGGTTAACCAAACCGCCAACCGTCGCCAAATACCGGCTCCCGGCTCTTTGTAGAGCCGTAACGCCGGTATTTTACTTTTATCCAGCCAATACAGTTTATAAAAACGGTTGAGTCGAGCCTCATACGATCGCAGCGGTAGTTCGTGCTCAAACATCGCGTTAATTCTCTCTGCCATCTCCGCTGACTCAATTAAAAGCCCCGACTCTGTGTTAATTTGCGCAGAACGCGGGTCAAAATTAAATGATCCAACAAAGACTTTCTCACTGTCCACTGTCACGGTTTTAGCATGCAGGCTAGACGCCGAGCGTCTGAAATAAGGACGCACATCTTTGCGTAAAGGTTTTTCCTCGGTTCGTTTCAGCTCAAACAGTTTTACACCTGACAACAACAGCCTTCGTCGGTGTCGCTGGTAGCCCGCATGTACGGCCGGGACATCTGTCACTGCCAGTGAATTAGTCAGCACGCGAACTTTTACTCCCTGCTCCGACAAATTCTCCAGCTCTTTAACACCTGTAGGCGTCGGCACAAAATAAGGAGAAACCAAAACAATAGATTGCTTTGCCAAGCCAAGAGTTTGCGTTAACTGCTGCGTCACCAACCGGCTCGGCTTACTATCAGGCAGAGCCTTTAAAGGATCATCACTGACAACCGTTGCGGTTGCCTGATACCAAGTTTCAGCGTCGCTCTGGGGAGTTTCTGTCAAGTGTTCGTCAGAAAGAACAAACTGGTGTAAATCTCGAAGTTCCGGTTGTTTTTGATAACCTTTCCAAATATCGTTAAACAATCTCGGTTTATCCGACGAGCTTATTGCGTTAACCGCAACCGATAAAGTGCAGTTCCAGTATTGCCGCCAGTCATCAAGTAACGTCTTAACGATTTTGCCTTTCGCTATTACATCAAGATCGGAAAACAGTTGTCCGGCATGTGTACCAAAATACTCGTTACCAACATTTCTCCCACCGACAATCCCCACTTCCGCATCGACCAGCATCGATTTATTATGCATTCGCCGATTCATGCGCTTAAAGTCGGTTAACCAGTTTAGCCAGCGCCAGCGTCTGTGCTTAAACGGATTAAAAAGCCTAATATTGAAATTAGCGCGGGAGGATAAATCTCGCAATAAAGGTTCTAAAGGTTTGCTGTGCAAATCATCCAGCAGAAGGTCGACCCGCACGCCACGCTCGACGGCATCCAGTAATTCCTTAAGCAGAGTGAGGCCACTGCTGTCGGGGCGCCACAAATAGTATTGTAACGCAATATGATGCCTGGCCTGACGTATTAACCTCACCCGTTCAATCAGCGCCCGGTGAGCATTTTCCAGCAATTGAAACTGATTGTCCGGGCACGCCGCGGGCAGTAAAGGTGTCATCGCAATCCACTCATCGCCCTTTCAAGCCCTTCGAGAGTCAATGGGTACATTCTTCCATCCACTATGTCATGTATCATTCTAACCGACATATAATAACGCCAATGTTTTTCTGGCTGCGGGTTAAGCCAGGCCACTTTGTCAAAGTGACGGGTTAAACGGTTCATCCAGGCTTCGCCGGGCTCTTCATTCCAGTGTTCTACACTGCCCCCCGGATACGCTATCTCGTACGGCCCCATAGTAGCATCGCCGACAAACAACAGCTTATAGTCCTCGCCGTAAGTCTGGATTAACTGTTTAGTCGGAATTTGCTCCTCGCGCCGGCGTGAATTCTCCCGCCACACGCCTTCATATACGCAGTTATGAAAGTAAAACAACTCCAGATGCTTGAACTCGTTTTTTAACGCGGTGAACAATTGCTCGCACTGGTAAACATAGTCGTCCATTGAACCGCCAACGTCTAACAGTAGAATAATTTTAACCGCATTATGACGCTCGGACTGCCACTTCAAATCAAGTAGACCACCTTTTTTTGAAGTGGCTTCAATGGTGCTGTTTAAATCAAGTTCAGTCGCGGCACCGGTGCGGGCGAACTGACGTAGCTTTCTGAGCGCCACCTGAAAACCGCGCTGCTCAAGCCGGGCATTGTCATCCAGATCACGGAATTCGCGCTTGTCCCATACTTTCGCCGCACTGCGATTACGGTTACCGTCCTGTCCAATGCGGATACCACCGGGGTGATAACCATACGCTCCAAAAGGCGAAGTTCCGCCTGTACCTATCCACTTCGAGCCGCCCTGATGACGCTTTTGCTGTTCTTTTAAGCGCTCCTGAAAAGTTTTCATGAGCTCATCCAGACTGCCCAACTGCTGAACTTTGCTTTTTTCTTCATCGCTCAAGTTGCGTTTCAACGCGTTTTCCAGCCAGTCTCCCGGGATTTTCTCAGTCACATCAACCTTGGCAACTTTATCCACATATTCGCTGAAGGCACGGTCGAATTTGTCATACTGGGACTCATCTTTTACCAGAATAAGTCGCGATAAATAATAAAATTGCTCCACATCGGCAAACGCTAAGTTTGCTTTCATGGCACTGAGTAAATCCAGCCATTCGGTAATACTGGTTTTTAGCCCGTGCCGCCGCAGGGTTTGGAAATAATCAATAAACATAGAGTGAATTAGCGCCGTTGAATGCGAGCGTATTCAGCTAAGCGCTCCACATCTTGTTCGTGCTTGAGTAAAGCACCAGATAAAGGCAGCAAGCCGCCCTGTTCACGGCTTTTACGCAATTCATTGGCATCAATATCTTCGACCAATAACAAGCGTAACCAGTCCAGTAACTCCGATGTCGACGGCTTTTTCTTTAGCCCGGGCACATCTCTCAACTCAAAAAACAACGCTAGCGCGGTATCCAGTAAATCACGATGTAAATCAGGGAAGTGTACATCGACAATGGCTTTTAATGTGTCGCTGTCAGGAAACTGAATGTAGTGGAAAAAGCAGCGGCGTAAAAACGCATCGGGCAAGGCTTTTTCATTGTTCGAGGTAATCAGCACAATGGGACGCTGCTCGGCTTTAATCTGCTCACCGGTTTCATAAACGTGAAACGCCATTTGATCCAGCTCGTGCAATAAGTCATTCGGAAACTCAACATCCGCTTTATCGATTTCATCAATGAGCAGAACGGGACGCTTCTCCGCGGTAAACGCCTGCCACAATTTACCGGGGCGAATATAATTACTAATCTCGTGTACTTTTTCACTGCCCAGCTGACTATCACGTAAACGAGAGACAGCATCGTACTCGTACAAGCCCTGCTGTGCTTTCGTTGTGGATTTAATTGACCATTGCAGTAACTGGGTATCTAAAGCATTTGCCAGTTCCTCGGCAAGGCGAGTTTTGCCTGTGCCCGGCTCGCCTTTCAGTAATAAAGGTTTCTCTAGCGTTACGGCGGCGTTAACGGCTGTCGCCAGTTCTTGCGACACGACATACTGAGAGCTACTGCTAAAATCCATTCTATATCCCTTACATTAAGCTTGAAACTGAGTCTATGATACAACACACACTCTGGCGGTGCTAATCAGTGGGCTTTCTGGATAACAGCATATCAAAGCGTTCAAGCACTCTGGCTATATCGGCTTTGACAAAGGGTTTTGTCACGTAATCGTCCATACCGGAACGCAACGCCTGAGTGCGTGTCTCAGGGTAAGCGTCCGCGGTAAGCGCAATCACATAAGGTTGGTGAATGTGCATATCCCGCAACGCTCTGGTTGCTTCCATACCATCCATATGCGGCATATGAAGATCCATAAAGAGTACGTCGTAGTCTCTGGCCTGCATCATCTTTAACGCATTATGGGCATCGCTTACCAAATCAACATATTGGTTAAGTGACAGCAGCATTTCTTTTATTATCAATTGGTTGATTTTATTATCATCAACGACCAACACCTGTTTTTTCGATAGCTTAGGCAGAACATTTTGCTCCGGTTGGTGTGTGCTTTCAGACTGAACGCTCATTGGTATGCAGAGCGTGAAGCAGGATCCCTGTTCAGGCTCGCTGTCCACCTGAATCGTGCCGCTTAATAACTGCACCAGGTTACGTACTATGGCAAGCCCCAGTCCGCTGCCGCCTTCCGGACGGTTTAACCCATCCTGCTCTTGCTCAAAAAGTTGCCAAATACGCTGAGTATCATAAATACCAACTCCGGTATCCTGTACTTTTACGATAAGGTCGCCTTCGCTTTGTTTTTCGCTATCAACTTCCCAACTTGCTTTAATCGCTATAGAGCCTCGCTCGGTAAACTTTAAAGCGTTACTGACTAAATTACTGATCACCTGGGCAATACGAGCCCGATCCATTAATGTTCGCTCCGGAATATCAGCATCAATATCGATAATAAATTCCAGACCTTTATCTTTTACAGGCTGTTCAAACAGCTGAATAACATGGCCCAACACTTTTGCCGGCGAGTGAACACCTCTTTTGACTTTTAGCTGCCCTTCTTCGGCCTGGGTTAAATCGAGCACATCATTCAACGTTGTCAGCAGATAGTCGCCGCTGTTCTTTATTGTACCCAGTAATTGCTGCTGATATGGATTGAGGTCTGTTGACTCCAACACAGAGGCGATACCCAGTATACCGTGTAGAGGGGTTCGAATTTCGTGTGACATATTCGCCAGAAACACATTTTTTGCATGAGCGGCTTTTAACGCATTCAACTCGGCTTTTTTCTGTTCTGTGACATCGGTAACCGTTCCGGTGTAGCGAATGGCCCGGCCTTGGTTGTCCCGCTCTATAATCTTTCCTCTGTCCAGTACATAAACCCAATGACCGTCACGATGCCTTATGCGATGAAGGCTTTCATAGAAAGGAGTCACTCCGTCCAGGTGATTCTTAATCGCCTGCCATACGTCGTCGTAATCTTCAGGGTGCAAACGACTCGACCAGCTTTCTACATTCGTTTCCAACTCGCAGACATCCCAGCCAAACATACTAGCCCAGCGTTGGTTAAAAATAGTAACGCCGGTTTGCGGGTTCCATTCCCAGGTACCTAAACGGGTCGCATCTAAAATAAGCTGTAATCGGTTACGCTCCATCTCGAGCGCAATTTGCAACTGTTTACGTTCAGTCACATCAATCAAGTAACCATAAAGATGGTTCTTACCATCTTCGTATCGTAATAGTACCGTTGTATCAGATACCCATACATCGTGTCCTTTAGCATGCTTTACCCGATAATCCTGATGAGTCAATGAAGAGCCGGATTCCTTGCTAAGAAGTGAATTGACCTCCTCCATGACACGGGGCAAATCGTCCTGATTAATGAGATCCCGGTACTGAATTTCATGGCTTTCTAAGCGCGTTTTTTTATAGCCTAAAAGGTCTTGTATGTTGTCTGAAACAAAACGTACTGGCCACCCCGGAGCATCCTCCCAAATAAACAGACTTAAATGACTTCCCACATTCAGCAGAGCTGCGAGGTTTTCATTGGAAATACGTGTTGGCATTTATTCGGACTCACTTTAAAGGCTTTCTTGCAACCAGTTTGCCGCAGTAGCAACTTGGTGTACACTGGCAAAAACGATAACATAAAAACAACGACATCCGAATGACTCAGGCAAACGTCAATGAATGGCAAACAGCTCTACTGACACAAGTTGATCAACTCATAGAGTTGGCGCAAACCCGTTTGCCTGGTCGACAGAAGCCAACTATCCGGGGGCCTGAATACTGGCAACGTTTTGCAAAACATCATTATGTGCGAGCCGCAGACTTACTTAAAACCGGACAAGGGTTTGAAGCCGCCAAGCACTTTCGGCGCGCCGCGTTATTTGGCCACAGCAAGGCCATGTTGTATTTAGGACAAATGTTTTTGCAAGGCAAGGATTTACCAGAAAGTATATTTCACGCTTGTTGCTGGCTAACGCTAGCGGATCGCGCCGGTGAAAGCGAAGCGGCTAAAATCATTGATGGTTTTCTACACCAGCTTACGGCAAGGCAATTAAACAGCGCCCGTCAGCTTGCCGCCGAGCGCTTTGAACAAATTTGTGATGCCAGTTTCGATGTTCATGGTTTGTAGTTTAAGGTAACCACAGCTTTGTTTTTTCTCGTATTTTTCCTGTAGCAACCCAATCCTGAAGCTGATCCGCCATACGTTTTCCTGCATCCACCGCTTTTTCCCAGTAATCAATACGAGTCGCAGCGTCCAGCTTGGCAAAGTCAGTGCGATCAGGAATTTTCCCGTAAGGCAGTGATTGAATAAAGTCTTCCGACGGCGTAATAAATACCACGCCTGGCCATTTCTTACCGGTAGTTCTGCGCCAACTCAAACGCTTGTCAAACCAGCCCGGAATCGCTTCTTTATGAAAGTGAGGGTAAAGCACCAAACCATTCACGTCAGAGAAGTCCAGGTCAAAGTGATAGTCGGTAACACCGCCATCACGATAAATGCCTTTAGGTGCTCCGGGAATATCAACCACGCCATCCAGTACTAAAGGAATTGAACCAGTCGCCAGTAACGCCTGCTGAAAGTTATTTTGAGTTAATTCAACATGATGTGTCGGTAAGTCGTTCCAGCCTTTTGCAAAGCTTAAGTCTGACTGTGGATGATGAAAGATAACGCGCTCATAAAACCGGCCCAGCCAGCGACGGTTCATACTGTTAGCAAAAGCAGAACTTAACAATCCCAGCATCTGCTTTTTCGTTTCGGCTGCCGTCCAGCCTCTACAACGTGCAACAATAAAATGATGTCGAACCGCCGACTGTCCCAGTATTTCTGTTACCGCCTGATCAGGAACGTACTTGGCCAGCAAGGCTTTAGCTTCACTGGTAATTTCATTCCGGTCGGGTTTCGCGCTGTAAGTCTGGGTTCTGTATAAACGACAAAATAAATCACTGGCGGCAACAGGGTCTTGCTGCCCCAATGCTGCGAAACGCCAGGCACCTGCGGAAGTCCCCAGGGTATTCAGCGGCGCTTTCTTGTCTTTAAAGAATTCACCGAACATCCATTTATCAAGCCCCTGAAGCACAAACCACTTCGGCCCGCCTGAAGCACCTAGCAGCAAACCGATATCATCGGCTTTCAGTCCCTGCTCCTGAATATGTTGATAAGCCGACGAGCCTGCTTTTATGTTAATCCAATCCGTCATACAACTTCCCTGTTTTACAGTTGTCGTTTTCTTTCTGCGAGAAAACCTAAGAAAAACAATATTCCAATGGTACTGACTGCCAGCAGGTGCAAAGGAATAAGGCTTAACCAGCCGGCTAAAACTGGCGTAAACCAGACGGTCAGCCAACCGTAACCAAATGCACAAACCACGATGAAGACCAAAGTCCTGAATACAAAATGCCAGTGCGCCACTTGCCTTTGCACCATGCGGTTCACTTCTGCGCCATAAATCACCAGTAGTGTGGCAATGATCGCCATAGCCAGTTCATAGAAATGTGGACGGATCATCATGCCCAAATTATTCAACACATTCTGCACGCTAGTACCCCTCTGAAAAGCATCGTCCGAGTATACGAATTTTCTGTCGTTTTCGCATCCCAAGTTTACGATTTGCTGTGTTATCCTAAGCTCATAAAGAAGCTTATTTACAGGACATTCCATGAAAATCATTTCATTCAATATCAATGGTATACGAGCGCGACTGCATCAGTTACAGGCAGTAATTGATAAACATCAGCCCGATGTTATCGGTCTGCAGGAAACCAAAGTACATGACGACCAGTTTCCGCTAAAAGACGTGGAAGCCATGGGTTATCACGTTATTTACCACGGCCAGAAAGGTCATTACGGCGTGGCCATGCTCAGTAAAAAGCCACTGGAAAACCCGCAGTTTGGCTTCCCTACTGACGATGATGAAGCACAGCGCCGCATGATAATGGGTGATTATCCACTGGCAGATGGTGGCCATGTACGTATTCTAAATGGCTACTTCCCGCAGGGCGAAAGTCGTGACCACCCTACGAAATTTCCAGCTAAAGAAAAGTTTTATCAGGACTTAATGAGCTATCTGGATAACGATCTTTCGCCGGAACAGCCAGTGATTGTTATGGGCGATGTAAATATATCCCGTATCGATTTAGATATTGGTATTGGCGAAAACAACGCCAAACGCTGGCTTAAAACCGGGAAATGCAGCTTCCTTCCGGAAGAACGGGAATGGATACAAAGATTAATGGACTGGGGTTTTACTGACACTTATCGTCAGCTAAACCCGGATGTGGATAACCAGTTCAGCTGGTTTGATTACCGCTCACGTGGCTTTGATGACAACAGAGGTTTACGCATCGACCTTATCCTTGCCACTAAAGCTCTCGCCAAGCAATGCGAAGACAGCGGTATAGACTATGAGCTCAGAGGCATAGAAAAACCTTCGGATCATGCCCCCGTCTGGTCTACATTTAAAGACTGATAGTCATTTTGCCGTCGGTTGGCCTTAGTGCTCTTCCGGCGGCAATGTTTCCAGTGCTTTACGCAAAATAATCGCCAAATCCATGTATTCAGGGCCTTTCTCACCCTGTGGCTGACACTCAACGCCCTGCTTTCTCAGCTTATCTCTCAGCTCTTTATACCAGTTCCGTAACATTGGCTTTAAAGGTTGTCTGGAACGCCAGCCGAGCCAGTACAAACCCTGCAAGGGTAAGCTCAACATAATAAGTGACAACATCAGCCCCGGGGCTAACTGCTCCTGCGGCATAAACTGCCAGGTCAGCGCAGCATTGAGTACTGCTATTCCCGGAGTCCAGCTAATGGCTTTGCGAGTTATAGGGATAATTCGCGACTCTGCCATAGCGGCAACAACTGAATGATGAGGCCATTTATCGGCATACCTCTTTCCATCTCTTAAAACCGCAAAAAATGAACGACTCATGGTGACCTCTTAGACAAACCTGCTGTAATTATAATCGATTACTGAGCTATTGTACGATATTCGCACTTTTAATATTATCTTTATTTTTCATAAAGTTACACTGTTACAACCGTGTAGTTCACAAAGATATCCACAGTTAATGTGGATACAGTTGCACCGGAGCTTTAGCTTTGCCACTATACTAACTGAATTAGTCAGTCGCATGGTGTCAGCAGTGACAACAAGTCAGCTTCCTTCTCTTTATGCGCCGGTTACCGGTCGCATCATAGCAGCACAACCTTCGGCCGCAGTATGCCAGCATGGCCTGCTTGGCAAAGGCATTGTCATAGAAATGACCGGCAGTACGCTATACGCCCCGGCTGATGGCTCACTGAGCCATATCAGCAGTGGTGGCGATTACTTGTCGTTACGCTTAAACGACACCTATTCCTTACAATTAGTCATAGGTTCCGGCGATGCGTTCGGCAACCACGACGCTTTAACTGTGCTTTGTCGCGAACAGACAGAGGTTAAGTGTGGTGATCCTCTGGTTAAGATTAACCAGTCATTACTGCGCAGCCTTAAACCCTCGCAGCAGCGTCTTGCTGTTTTGCTTTGTTCATTGAATTCCGGGCACGATAGCGAATCGCCCGAATGGCTAACCCCGGGGCTTATTACTGCGAAAGACAGTCCACTTATTACTTATTAACACCGACAGGAGCTGTACCTATGTTGCGCGTTTATGGCATTAAAAACTGCGACACCGTTAAAAAATCACTTAAATGGTTAGATAAAAACGAAGTCGCCTACGAATTTATTGATGTTCGCCAGCAACCACTACAAAAAGAAACCGTTAGCGGCTGGTTACAAAAACTGCCGGCGGAATCTTTATTGAACAAGCGCAGCACCAGCTGGCGCAACCTGTCAGATGAACAAAAATCTGTTGTCGACGCTAATGCCATAGCTGAATTAGTTGCCGAACAACCAACATTGTTTAAGCGTCCGTTAGTTGAGTCCGGTCAGGCTGTTCATTGCGGTTTTAATGAGAAACTCTGGAGTGAACGCTACTTATGAGTTCAGAGACATTAAAGTTTGCCCGTGAGCTCATTTCCCGCCCGTCCATTACGCCGGAAGACGAAGGTTGTCAGCAACTCATAGGTGAACGGCTTGCGGCTCAGGGTTTCAACCTTGAGTCTATGATATTTGAAGATACCACCAACTTATGGGCGCGACGCGGGCAAGGCCGTAAATTGTTTTGCTTTGCCGGCCATACCGACGTTGTGCCACCCGGTGACATCAACAATTGGCAGTTTCCGCCCTTTGAACCTACAACGCACGAAGGGTATTTATACGGTCGCGGAGCCGCTGATATGAAAGGCAGCCTGGCAGCGATGATAACCGCGACGGAGCGGTTTATTAAAGACTATCCGAATGTGGACGCCGACATTGGTTTTCTCATAACCAGTGACGAAGAAGGCCCCTTTATTAATGGCACCAAACGTGTCATTGAAACACTGCAGGAGCGTAACGAAAACATAGACTGGTGTATTGTCGGGGAGCCATCCAGTACTGATACCCTGGGGGACATCGTTAAAAACGGGCGCAGAGGCAGCTTAACCGGAGACTTGACCGTACTGGGTATACAGGGTCACGTTGCTTATCCACATTTAGCAAAAAACCCGGTACATGATCTTGCACCAGCCCTCAGCGAGCTAATTAACGAAGAATGGGACCAAGGCAACGCCAGTTTTCCGCCAACCACGTTTCAGGTATCTAATATTCAGGCAGGAACTGGTGCCGGCAATGTGATACCCGGGCGTATTGATACCCAGTTTAACTTCCGCTTCTCGACAGAACTCACAGCCGAGAAAATTAAGCAACGAGTTGAAGCCATTCTCGATAAGCACTCGCTAAAATACCACCTGCAATGGAAGCTTAACGGACCGCCTTTTTTAACTGAATCAGGCGCATTAGTTGAAGCCGTTCAGGCGGCCATTGAACACGAATGTGGGTTTTCAACTACCCTCTCTACCGCGGGCGGCACATCCGACGGGCGCTTTATTGCACCAACCGGTGCTCAGGTCATTGAGCTGGGACCCGTAAATGCTACCATTCACAAAGTGAACGAATGCGTTAAAATCAGTGATTTGGATAAACTCAGTGATGTTTATTACCGCTGTCTGGAGAAGCTTTTATGTTAAGCAGCACAGAACTGACAGGTGCCTGCGAAACACACTTAACTGCAGTAGATGGGCATAAACTGCATCCTGATGCAGCAGAAGCTTATCTCGCCATGCAAAAAGCAGCAGCGGCTGAGGGTATTGAACTGGCCATAGCCAGTGGTTTCCGCTCACTGGACAGGCAACTGTCTATCTGGAATAGAAAATGGCGAGGAAAGCTGCCCCTTCGCTCCAAAGAGGGTGAGCTACTGGATGCATCAAACTTAAGCGACGTTGAGAAAATGCACGCAATTTTACATTGGTCTTCGTTACCGGGAAGTAGCCGTCACCACTGGGGAAGTGATTTCGATATTTACGACCCCCGCCCTTTTCAGGACAGTGAACTAAAACTGCAATTAGTGCCCGGCGAGTATATTGACCAATCAGGCCCCTGTCATGAACTGTGGCAATGGCTAACCCGGCATGCGCATGAAAGTGGTTTTTTCTTTCCTTATGCACGCTATCAGGGCGGTGTTGCACAGGAGCCCTGGCACTTGAGCTTCCGCGCCGTTTCACAGCCATGCCATAAGCAATTGAACCTTGAGCTGCTAGCCGAAACCGTAGACTCATTAGCCATAGAGGGAAAACCCATTATTCTGGATAACCTGGCTCAAATAAAAAATCAGTACATTGATACAATAACGGAGGATGACGGATGGACGACTATTTGGTGTGGCTAATAATATTATTGGTAGTAGGCGTGGTTGTGAGTAACCTTATGGTGCTGAAGTATACCGCTAAGTTTAAATGGCCTGGTACGAAATCATCTAAAACCGAAGATGACTCCGACCAGGACCCTAAAAACAAAAATAAAGATTAATCCAGCGTTACGCCAAGGCGCTTAGCCACTTCGCGGTAAGCTTCAACAACACCGCCTAAGCCCTGGCGAAAACGGTCTTTATCGAGCTTCTCACGAGTCTCTGCGTCCCAAAGGCGGCAGCCATCTGGAGTAAACTCGTCACCCAGCATAATTTCGCCGTCAAACACACCAAACTCAAGCTTGTAATCTACTAACAACAGACCAGCATCAGCAAACAAAGCTTTTAAAACGTCGTTCACTTTAAAGGTGAGTTCTTTCATTTTCTCAATTTGCTCTGCTGTTGCCCATCCAAAGGCCTGAATATGATACTCGTTAACCATAGGGTCGTGCAGCGCATCGTTCTTTAAGAAAAACTCGAATGTCGGAGGGTTAAGCTCTTTACCTTCTTCAACGCCTAAACGGCGCACCAGAGAACCTGCTGCCACGTTACGGACAACACATTCTACCGGTATCATATCCAGCTTTTTAACCAAAGACTCGGTATCGCTCAAACGCTCATCTAACTGCGTCGGAATGCCCGCTTCTTCCAGCTTAGACATAATAAAATGGTTAAACTTATTATTCACCATGCCTTTGTCATCAAGCTGCTCGACCTTCTCGCCGTCGAACGCCGAAGTGTCATTACGAAACTCCAGCACCAGGCGGTTAGGATCGTCGGTATGATAGACCGTCTTTGCTTTTCCCCGATACAGTTCACTGCGTTTTTCCATGAATCTTTCCACTCGCGCTTAAGTTAAAGTTGGCTTTGCTGTTTAACAGCGTTTTTAAAGGCTTCAAATACTTGATTAATCCATTCGTCGGAAACAATTTCCTCACCCTGGTAAACCGTAACCGAGGTATTTTCACCGTCTTCCAGTAATCGGAATTCGTACTCACCTTCGGCTATGCCCAGGTCTTCGTAGTCATCGCCACCAATGAACAGGAAGCCGCTGCCGGGTTCGCTGTACTCAACAAAATAGGTTCCTGTCTCGCGGTTTAAATCTTCAACCTCAAAACCAATATTCTGAAGAGCCAAGTTAACTAATGGCCATGCTTGCTCAAAATTGTCTTCAACAATGAAAACTGAATGTCCTTCTGCGGCTTTTGACAAGCTAGTTTCAATACCGGCCGCTTTTTCACGAGCTACAGCCAGTTGTTGTTTCCGGTTAACTTCCGAAATAATCGCATTAAGTAAATCAGCTTCCAAATTACGAACAACCAAAGGAGCAACCTCTTGCTCTTCACCACCAATCACCTGAGTAAAGTCGTTAACATCGACTCGTAGTGCGGTGCTGCGCTGATGCGATTCGGTTTCCTGAGTTAGTTCATAGCGGAAAGTTCTTTCCAGATCACTGTCGCTCTCTCCGCCAAATCCGAAAAAGCCGCTGTCGCCCTCAATGGTTTGCTGTACCGTCATTTGCTCGGTAAGCCAACGGTTATCACCCACCTTTTCCCATTGAATGTCGCGTCTTTCCAGTACATCAAATGCCGCCTGACGAACAAACTCGGTTACTGAGTCTCCCATGCCATCGACAATATCAAAGTACACCCGGGTTTCGGTTTCAGTTTCTAACACCCGGCTGCCCAGTCCAATAGGACGAACCTGCTGCGGAGCCATTATATTGACTTTATAACCAACAGGAGCTGGTGCTATGTTCGTATCCGGAATTTGATACTGAGTTCCTTTTTCCGGCTTCTCCAGACCACCTGGAATATTCAGTGAGGCAGTAGGTTGAATGTTCACGTATTCAAACCCGCCGCTGGCACGTTCTTTCTCTACCGACGAACAACCTGTTACAACTACGGCAGCTACGCCCATCCACGCAAGGCGAGACAATTTCATTACGACTCCTGAATATTCAGTAGGTTTGCTTTCTGTAACACTGACTCAATCAATTGTTGATTACTCTCTTCCGGAGGTGTCAGTGGCAGACGATAATTTGCGCTGACCCAACCCATTAAAGCGAGCGACCATTTTACCGGAATGGGGTTGGATTCAACAAATAACATATTATGCAAAGGTGCCAGCTCAGCATCGATCTGATTCGCACTTTCTTTATCACCAGCAAGTGCCGCCGTTACCAGTTCTTTCATTTTTGCCGGAACAATATTAGCGGTAACACTGATAACACCATGACCACCCGCAAACATAAATTCGCGTGCAGTAGGGTCATCACCGCTTAATAAGATAAAGTCATCGCCGCAGCGCTCTTTAAGTTCCTGAACCCGACTCACGTCACCGGTAGCTTCTTTTATACCAATAACGTTATCAATTTTTGCCAGCTGTTCGACCATGTCCGGTGTCATATCAAGACTGGTGCGCCCCGGAACATTATATAGAATTTGGGGTTTATCCGTAGCATCGGCACAGGCCTGATAATGTGCAATTAAGCCTGCTAAAGAAGGTTTATTGTAATATGGCGTAACATTTAAAAAGCCACTTACACCCGCCTGGGTCATTTTTTCTGTCAGTTGCACGGCTTCGCTGGTCGAGTTTGAACCGTTTCCAGCAATAATATCGATGCGCCCGGCACTGAGTTCGACCATGGCATTAACGACAGCGATATGTTCTTCATGCGTTAAGGTTGTTGACTCCCCTGTCGTGCCAACCGCTACAATAGCGTCGGTACCCGCTTCGCAATGTTTGTTAACCAGAAACTCAAGTTCACTGTAATCAACATTGCCATATTTTGTAAAAGGGGTAACTAAAGCGACAATACTGCCCTTAAGCATACATTCTCCAAGTCCTAAATTGGGGCTCCAATGGTAATGCCAGCCCTGACGAAACACAAGTGATAGGAACGTAACTTGCCAAGAAGGTTCCGTAAACTTTTGCCGGTATGGCATTTTCCAAGACGGCATCTGTCCGCTATGATGTTGGCACTGTTAACTAAGTTCCAGGAGAATGCAATGCAGACACTACAACAGGGCGATAAAGCGCCTGACTTTACTTTACCGGATGCGAACGAGAACTCAGTGACCTTATCGGAGTTATTAAAAGAGAACCGGGTACTGGTTTACTTTTATCCAAAAGCCATGACACCGGGCTGCACTGTGCAGGCACAAAACTTACGCGACAGCCGTAAGCAGCTTGAGGAATTTAATGTTGTCTCTGTTGGTATAAGCCCTGATGCGCCTAAACGCTTAGCTAAGTTTACTGATAGAGATGAGTTAAACTTCACCTTGTTAAGCGACGAAGACCATAAAGTGGCTGAAGACTTTGGCGTATGGGGCCTGAAAAAGTTTATGGGTAAAGAATACGATGGTATTCACCGTATTAGCTTTTTAGTAGAACAGGACGGAAGCATTTCAAAAGTCTTCAATAAATTTAAAACTAAAGAGCATCACGAAGTGGTGCTGGAGCACCTTAAGCAAGCTTAAGCTCTATAGAGCAGACACCGCACTAAAGCGGTGTTTGCTCTTCTGCCTTTTCCCCGGTGCCACTGTCCCATGCTGTTAGTACCGCCTTGACCAGACTGGCCAGCGGAATAGCAAAAAACACGCCCCAGAACCCCCATATGCCGCCAAAAATTAATACCGCGCCAATAATGTAGACTGGGTTTAAGCTTATTGCCTCTGAGAACAATAGCGGTACCAGTAAGTTACCATCCAGAGCCTGAATAACCAGATAGGCTACGGTCACCCAAACAAATGCCGCCGTTGGCCCAAACTGAAATAAAGCCACTAATACCACCGGAATGGTTGCGACCGCAGCGCCTACGTAGGGAATTAAAACCGATAAACCGACCATAATGGACAGTAATGCCGAGTAGCGCAGCCCAAATAAGCTAAAGGTAACAAAAGTGACTATCGCAACCACCACCACTTCAATTGCTTTGCCACGAATGTAGTTCATAATTTGCAGGTTCATCTCCTGCCCGACCTGCGAAATTAACTGACGGTTTGAAGGCAACAGACGGCTGAAATGAGCAATCAATATATCGCGGTCTTTTAGCATAAAAAAGATTAAAAGCGGCACGATAATGAGATAAACCAGCATGGCCATGACGTTCACAATAGAGGTCAGGGAAACCGTTAACAGGCTTTCTCCTAAACTCACTGCTCGTCTTTTTACTTCCTGAGTAAACTCAGTAATTTGGCTGTCATCGACAATAGTCGGGAACATTTCAGGTAGTTTATGCAGCCAAATTTGCAGGTTCGTAACCATATCAGGCATTTCCTGAATCAAAGTCGTACTTTGTTGCCAAATAACGGGAACCAGAGTCAGCAAAGTAACAATCATTAATGCCAGGAATAACGAAAAGGTAATAATCGTGGCGGTTAAACGGGATAAACCAAGCCCCATCAATCGCATTACCGGCCAGTCTAGCAAATAGGCCAGAGATATAGCAATTAACAACGGCGCAATTAAGCTACCGAAAAACACAATGACTAATACCACAACAACCAGTAACAGAAATAAAGTTACTGCATTAGGGTCAGAAAATTTCCGTTGATACCACTGTTGAATGTATTCCCACATAACCACTATCTCTTAACCTTTGTTGAGATGATAATATCAGTCCTTGCAATCTTTCCATAACCCCATAGAGTAAAAAGGAACTAAAGATAAGAATTTTGCTCTTAAGAGAAGATTAAATCCGTTTCATTTGGCCTATGAGTAGTTGATGTCCACCAAAATATTACACACTTTCACCGCTTGTTTATTGATCTTTGCAATCAGCTTTAGTGCTGTCAGCAACGCTATGCAGGATAACCAACGTTTACCAGAAATTGGAACTACCGGCGCGGCTTTCATGAGTATCGAACGTGAACGTGTTGTAGGCGACTTTTACATGCGTCAGGTACGCTCACAAGCCCCTATTGTTCACGATCCGGTATTAGACAGCTATTTAAACAGCATTGGCCAGCGGTTAGTCAGAAACACCAGCGGTGTGCGCTATCCTTTCAACTTTTTTTGGATTAACAATAAGGAAATAAACGCCTTCGCCTTCATGGGCGGCTACGTAGGTGTGCATACGGGCTTAATTGACGAAGCAAGAACCGAGTCAGAGCTCGCGGCGGTACTTGGACACGAGGTCGCGCACATTACTCAACGTCACATGGTTCGTCGAATGCAGGAACAACAGCGCAGTATGCCTATGACCATTGCTGGTATCATTGGCTCTATTTTAGTCGGCATGGCCAACCCTGAAGCCGGTGCTGCAGGCCTTTACGCCACAATGGGTATGGCCGGTCAGTCACAAATTAATTACACTAGGTTGTATGAAATGGAAGCCGACCGCATCGGTCTCTCTACGTTGTTAGCCGCAGGTTTTGATCCCCGTGGCGCACCCGACTTTTTTGGTCGGTTGGCAGAAAAATACCGCTATGTAAGCAAGCCCCCGGAAATGCTCATGACTCACCCATTGCCTGAGTCCCGCATAGCAGACACTCGTGCTCGCGCTGAAAATATGCAAAGAGTGGACGTCCCCCCCAGCCTCGACTTTGCCCTGGCTAAAACCAGAGTTCAGGCTCGGTATATTGGCAACACCACGAATAGTGACTTTGAATCTATGCGCTCCAGTAGCAATTCAATTAACCAACAAGCAGGGCAATATGGTTTAGCCATACGCGCGTTAGACGGTGGCAACATTGATGTAGCTTATAAGCTTATGCAGCCACTACTAGAGCGCTATCCTAATGATCCATTCTATATTGATGTCCAGACCGACATTCTACTGGCACAAAAAGATTACGAGACGGTTTTAAGCTGGCTACGAGGCAAGTACATTCAGCAGCCAACCGAGCCTGTTATTACTCTTAACTTTGCTAACGCGGCCCTTCAAGCAGAAGACACCGAGTTAGCTGAGAAGCTTCTGCGCGATTTTTTACTAAAACAACCGGACCACCCGCTGGCGCTTGATCTTCTCACTCAAGTGTACGAGCGTAGTGGCAAGCGAGCGGCTATGTACGAAACCCGAGCGGAATCACTGGCGTTAAGAGGAAACTTCCGGCTCGCCATTGATCAGCTGCACACTGCACATAACCATACCGATAGCGATCTGACGCATAAACGTCTGAATGCACGTATTGAGCAAATGCGCAGCTTAGAGCAGCAAATAAAATCGTTAATGTGAGTTAACCGCATTTTCCAGCGATTCTAAGTCCTGCTCTCCCATTAAAGGCCCTTTGACGCTGCCGTCCGGCTTTATTACGTAGGTAGCCGGTAACATCTGCGGGCGCTGAAACGGAAACTTTGGCGCAGGCTCCATCAACGCCAACTGAAACTCTATTCCATGACGCTGTTTCAGCTCAGCCAGTTCAGCGTTAGACATTGGATCGAAACTGACACCGACTAACTCAACATCTTTTGCTTTGTGCTGGTTAAATTCGTTTAACTCGGGTAACTCTCTTAAACAAGGAGCGCACCACTCAGCAAAGTAGTTTACCACCACCGTTTTTTCACCAAGGTCGCCCCAGCGAAACTCATTGTCGGCATCGGTAACCACATCCGGCTCTTGCGAACAAGCTGTTATCAGCACAGCAGCTGCCGCGCACACTAGCGTTCTCAGTTTCATTCCTTACCTCAATTACGTTACTATTAACTTATACTTACCTAATAATCAGATACTACAAGGTACGATACTTATGAGCCAAGTAACAATTTATCATAACCCGCGTTGCTCAAAATCAAGACAAACTCTTGAATTACTCAAGCAGAATGACGTTGAGCCGGAAGTTGTTGAATACCTTAAAACTCCGCCTAACGCTGCAGAATTAAAAGATATACTGGAAAAGTTAGGGCTTTCTGCCGATCAGCTAATGCGCAAAAAAGAAGACGCATATAAAGAACTTGGTCTGGCCGGTATCAATAACGAAGATGAATTGATTACCGCAATGGTCAATAACCCTAAGCTTATTGAGCGCCCTATTGTTATTCGGGGTAATAAAGCGGCCATTGGCCGCCCTCCTGAAGCTGTACTGGATATTTTATAATGACCCGCGTCGTTATTCTTTATTACAGCCGTAACGGGGCTACTCAGCAGCTTGCTGACGCGATAGCCGAAGGCGTTACGGCGGCTGGAGGCGAAGCTGTTTTACGCAGCACCGGGCACGGCAGTGATGCCGTCAGTGACCGCGATCTGGAAGTTGAAAACGCTGACCTTGAAACCTGCGATGCTCTTATTCTGGGCAGTCCGACTCGATTTGGGCATATGGCCTCAAGCCTGCAAAAATTCTGGGAAGGCACCTCGCGCGAATGGTTGCAGGCTACGTTAACTGACAAACCCGGTGCGGTGTTCACTTCCTCCAGTTCTCTTCATGGGGGACAAGAATCGACCCTGCTGACTCTGGCTTTACCGCTGCTGCATCATGGTATGATGCTGGTTGGCATTCCTTATTCTGAACCGGCTCTGCATCAGACTCAGTCCGGCGGTTCACCTTATGGTGCCAGCCACCATGAGCACAGCAATAAGTTAACTGACCATGAAAAGCAATGCGCTATCGCTTTGGGTAAACGAGTCACGCAAACCGCTTCTAAGCTCTCATCATAGGAATTATCAATGCCGACTTCTCCACGCTTTTATCGCTGGTTAACACAAGTTTGTTACTGGCCACTGCTCATTTTAGTTGCACTGTGGCACGGTATGCCAACCGACGCGCCGGGTACATTGCCAGTTTATATTGCTTTGTTCCTCTGGGTGCTGCCGTTGTTATTCCCTCTGCATGGTCTGGTTAAAGGCAAACCTTATACCCACGCATGGACTAATTTTGTTTTAATGTTTTACTTTCTGCATGGCTTAACCGTGGTCTACACCCACCCGGATGAGCGTGTGTGGTCAATACTGGAACTGATATTTACAACCGGCGCATTTATTGGCGCAACAGGTTATGCCCGCTATCAGGGAAGAGCTCAGGGGTTAGGGCTGAAAAAACTAAAAGACTACGACTAAATTTCGAGAACCTGCTTAACAAAAGGAATTGTTAAGCGGCGTTGGTAAGTAATAGAGGCTTTATCAAGCTCGTTTAACGCTTTCATTAAATCCCGCATGGAACGACCCAGTCGTTGAGTCATAAAAGCCGCAACATCGTTCGGCAACTCCAGTCCACGCCATTGTGCCCGCAAAATTAACGCATTAATTTTTTCTTCGTCGTTCAGCGGCTGAACCTGAAAGCCCGTTGCCCATTGGAAACGCGACTGTAAATCCGGTAACAGAACTTTAGTTTGAGCAGCAGACTGTTTAGCCGTCATGACCAAACGTGTCGACTCATTATCGGTTACGCGATTAATAAGCGAGAACAACTCAAAACTCCAATTCTGTTCCAGCGTTACCGTATCAATATCATCCAGACAAATAAGATCAGCCTGATCAATTCCTTGCAGAACGGCCGATGCATCGGCTTTAGCCAACTCACGCAAAGGTAAATACGCAATGCGGTATTGCGACCCGGCCGAAGCTATAACGCTGTGCATTAAGTGGCTTTTTCCTACCCCACTCGCTCCCGACAACCAGGTCAATTGCTGGCTTCTCCTCAGCGGTGGCTCAGTTGTAGGCAAACTCTCTAACCAACTTAATAAGGTTGAGTTGTCGCCCGCAAGAAAAGTAGAAAATATCTCGTCATCCGGCAACTGTACGGCTAACGGTAATTGCTGTGGTGACATCAGCGGCTCTCATTCCAACGATAAACCGGTGTTTCAGTCTGTCGCGCAGCAACAAACGGCCCGAGTTCCTGTGAAACCAGGCGTCCATCCAAGTTGATAGCCTGCAATATTTGATCGACCGGGCCGTTAACCACAATCTCGAATTCACTCATAGCTTGCGAGTATTCAAGTAAACGAACGTCGCTAACAGAGACAATGCTATCTAAAAACGCTTCCAACTCTAAAACACGATTTAAGCTACTTAATTTTTCAACTTTAATCATCAACGTATTACGAACATTCTCATCACCCGCAGTAACACTGTACTGCTTAGCCAACTGCGCCATTAGCTGCTCGACCAGAGGCTCCGCTAGCCAGTCTGGACTGGTCGCTGTCACTTCACCGGAGAAACGGTCGTCTCCCACTTCAACAAACCAGTTTAAACTCCAGGGCTTTTCCTCGTTGTCCTGACGAATGATACGACCGATCAATAAACCGTCTGTGCCGTAACGCTCTGTAGTGGTTCTCACCGGGTCTAAAAAGCGCCCCCAGACATCGGTCGCATTTATGGTGAAACTGTCGGTCAAATCCATCAGCGGCAGCTGAATTGGAATACTGTATTGCTGCGCAAAGAATCTCAGTTGCTGGGTAAATACTGATTCACTATTACTATCAATGATTACGCGCTGACCGTTGCTGTTTTCCTTCGCTATCCACAGCATCAGTTGTGGTCTCCGGCTGCCCCAGTAGGGTAACTGCTGCTCAGCCAGAAGTGCGCGTAACTTGCGGCCGTCAAATGTCGCCGTTAAAGTTCGCTGTCCTTCATTTTCACTGTAACCGTATTGAACCAGATAATTATTCACATCACGTTTTGCTCGCTGTATCGCATCATGCCCGGCCAATTCGGTTTGCCCCGTTAATTTTGTGATAACACGGTCAAACGCTTGTCCTATTGCCTGTTGCCGGTCAGATGAACTTTGCGAGGCCACTGCCACTTCTGCCGAATACAAATTTTCTATTAACCGCGCTTCGGCACCTGTCACCTTAAAAAGGCTAAACAGAAAAAATAAACTGGCAGCGAAGTAATGAATCTGCGACTTTGACATGTCATTATCCAAATAAGACTTTGAGAGCATATTAAACAGCTAGGTAGCGAACAGCAAGTAACAACTTGTGGATAAGCTTGTGGGAATCTTCACTAGGAAAATAAAGCCACTAACGGTAGTATTGCGACAAACGGACGAAGGGTGACAAAGGCATGCTAAAACAACAACTTCGCGGTATCAGCTCTCTGCTCGGCAGTATCAGTTTAATTGGGGTTTGTGTCGGCATGACCAGCACCCTGTTAAGTTTGCGCGCTACCATTGAAGGTTTTGGTACCTTAGTCACCGGCTTTATCATGTCGGCTTATTTTATCGGCTATTTATTTGGCTCGACCCGCGCACCAAAAGATATTCGCAGGGTAGGCTATATTCGTTCATTCGGCGGCCTTGCCGCGCTGGCTGCCTTTAGTATTCTGATGCAGGCCATCTGGGTCGATCCGGTGGTCTGGTTCGTCATGCGTTTTATAACCGGTTTCGCTATTTCTGGTATTTTCGTCATTGTTGAAAGCTGGCTTAATACCATGGCCGATAACCGTAGCCGCGGTACCCTGCTGTCAGTTTATCTGGTCATTATATACAGCGGACTCATTGTCGGGCAGCTGATTCTCGGTGTCGCCGACCCGGCTGGCTTTGTTGCTTTCGCTATTGTTGCTCTGCTCATTAACTTAGCGCTTATTCCAATTCTGGTCAGCGTTACGGCTGAGCCTACAACGCACGAAAACAGAAAAGTCCCCATTTCACTGCTGCTGAAAACCGTTCCACTGGGCGTAATTAATGCGTTTATAATGCAGGCCTGCTACGCCATGTTTTACGGTATAGGGCCAATGTATGCGTCCTACATAGGCCTTAGTGTTCTGCAAATTACCTTTTTCATGGCCGCCTTTATTGCCGGAGGCTTAATTTCGCAGGCACCATTTGGCTTATTGTCGGACCGCATCGACCGTCGTTTTGTTATGGCTATTTGTGCCGCCGGAGGGACACTTACCGCGGCGACCCTTTCACAGCTTAGTGCATCTAACGCTATTTTCATTTATTTAAACGTTGGTCTGCTCGGTGCGTTCATCTTGCCTTTATATTCACTCGGCATGGCGCACACAAACGATTTTCTGGAACGAGATCAAATGGTGGGAGCAACCGGTGCCATCATTAAAATTGGAGGAGCAGGCTCTATTATTGGTGCGCCTGCGGTAGCTGCGTTAATGCAGTTTGGTGCCATTAATTACTTCTTTTTACTTTTAGCCGCGCTTACCTCCTGTGTTGGCTTTTATTCTCTGTACCGCATTACACGTCGGGCAAAAGCAGAAGACCAGCTGCACAGCAACTTTGCCATACTGGCACCGTCACAAACTTCTGATGAGCTTTTAACGTCAATGGCTGAGGAAGCCCCGGAAACGGAAGAAGAAGACGACGAGGAAATGGAATCCAACGCCGTCCTTCGTTAAAGGCTTAGTCTGACAGCAGGTCATTCACCCAGGTGGTGGCCTGCTCCAGAATGTCATCCAGATGTTGCTCGCTGACAAAGCTTTCTGCGTAAATTTTATAAACAGGCTCTGTGCCTGAAGGTCTGGCAGCAAACCAGCCGTTATCAGTAGTCACTTTTATCCCACCAAACTGGGCGTCATTCCCTGCCGCTTTGGTAGAAATATCAGACACACTGTCACCCGCCAGTTCAGGCAGCTTTACTTTGTAGGCACGAATGTCTTTAAAGCGCGCATTCTTTTGCACACTGGAAGCCGTATCAACGCGACGATAATAAGCCGTACCATGTTGCTGGCATAAGTCATCGTAATACTGGCCGGGGTTTTTACCGGTTTTCGCCAGTATTTCAGCCGCCAGCAGTGCCATGACAATGCCGTCTTTATCGGTCGTCCAGGTATTGCCTTTACGGTCAAGTAAAGTAGCACCGGCACTTTCTTCACCGGCAAACGCAATTGAACGTTCAAACAACCCTTTAGCAAACCATTTAAAACCCACCGGTACTTCCATCAATGGTCGCTCGTTTGCGCCCACCACGCGGTCAATCATGGCACTGGACACTAGAGTTTTTCCAATAGCAATACTGCTATCCCAGTCGCGGTTCTTACATAAGTAATCTATTGCCACAGACAAATAATGATTCGGATTCAGTAAACCGTGTGTCGGAGTCACTATGCCGTGACGGTCATAGTCCGGGTCGTTACCAAAAGCCAAATCGTAATTGTCTTTCAGCTCGAGCAAGCTGGCCATGGCAAAAGGCGACGAGCAATCCATTCTAATCTTTCCGTCTTTATCCAACGGCATAAAAGAGAATGTCGGGTCGACCACGGCATTACGAACCTCAATCGATAAGTTGTAATGCTCTGCAATTTGCGTCCAGTACTTAGCGCCCGAGCCACCCATGGCATCAACCGCCAGTCTCAGTTTCGCATCCTGAATAGCCGACATATCAATGCAGTCATCAAGCTGGCTAATATACTGCGTGCGCCAATCAACAAAGGTTAGTTTCGGGTGCTGTAATACGTCTTCACTCTCACAGGTATTCACGCCGACAAGTCCTGAAGACAGTAACGCGTTTGCGTATTTCTCTATGGTTCGGGTCACGTCAGAGTCTGCCGGACCACCATGTGACGGGTTGTATTTAAAACCGCCATCTTCTGGTGGGTTATGCGAGGGTGTAATCACCACGCCATCGGCTTTAGCTGTGTTCTCACGGTTCCACTCAATAATCGCGCGGCTTAAAACCGGAGTTGGTGTGTAGTCATGCTCAGTCTGAACCTGAACCTCTACGCCATAGCCAATAAAAACATCTAACGCACTAATGTAAGCAGACTCAGACAGCGCATGAGTGTCTTTAGCCACCATAATAGGTCCGGTAATGCCCTGCTCCTCGCGATAAGCACAAATAGCCTGAGCAATAGCCAGAATATGCGCTTCATTAAAGGAACGCTTCAATGAACTGCCTCGATGACCCGAGGTACCAAAACTGACTTTTTCAGCCGCTTTGCGTGGGTCCGGCTCATAAACATAATACGCACTGGTCAATTGCGCTATATTGGTCAAGTCGCTGGCCTGCGCCAACTGGCCTGCTCGCTCGTGATCCGCCATTATAAAAAGTCCCTAATTTTTTCTGCATCAGCCGATTGATAACCCAGTTTTTCTGCTACCTGAGTCAGCATGGCTTTTTTCTTAGTCGTATTGGTATTGGTAATTACCCAAAATGGAGAGTCCGGAATCTGCTTCGGGTTCGTGCTGTTCCCCGATGTCAGTAAAGCTTCTTCTGAGCGGGCAAAATATTGACGATCACGACCGCGAATATCCAGCACTTGCGAAAATTCGCTCGGGTGGCAGCGGTACAACATGCTTAAAATATACAGAAAGCGCGCTACTACGCTTTTCTGAATACGCACATCCTGCTCATTCAAACGGTTAAAAACCGACTCAGTGGGTTCGCTTTTGCTGTCGGCTTCAGGTTCACTGCTATTCACGTCCAGCAAACGACGCAGAATATCCGATGCGCTCTCGCCTATTTGCCTGGTGTGGCTTGCAATGTACGTGTATAAGTCATCGTCAATGTCAATCCGCTTCATTGTTGACTTTCTACCTCTAAAAATTGAAAGGTTGCGCTTTGTCACTTGCAACACCCCGACAAAGCCTTGAAAATATAGACCAAAGTTTATCACTAAAGGCAGTTCGATGGCAGACTCTTCATTGTTGAATCACGAAACATTAGGTACGGATAGCAATCCGGCTATCATCATTATTCACGGCCTGTTTGGCGATAAAGACAATTTAAAAAGTCTTGCCCGTGAACTGTCAGAAAACTACTACTGCATTTTGCCCGACGCCCGTAATCATGGTGAATCGTTTCACAGCGACAGCATGACTTACCCGGACATGGCAGAGGACATTATCAAACTGGCTGACTCGCTGAACCTGAAACAGTTTTATTTAGTGGGTCATTCTATGGGGGGCAAAATAGCAATGGAAACTTGCATAAAAGCCCCTGAACGAATTCAAGCGGCGATATTTGCCGATATTTCACCCGCCGCTTACGACGGTACCCACGACAGCATATTAGACGCTCTTTCTAACCTGGACATAGACCAGGTAAAAAGCCGCGGCGACGCCGACAAACAGTTAGCCGAGACAATTTCAGAAAAAGGTATACGCCAGTTTCTGCTGAAAAACCTGAAAAAAACTGACGACGGTTACCAATGGCGGCTTAACCTAAAAGCGCTAAGAGAAAATTATCAGCAAATTTCAGCGGCTGTCAGCAAAGGCCAATACGACGGTCCGGTGCTTTTTATAAAAGGAGGTAGCTCAAACTACCTCGCAGAAAAGCATCAACAAGACGTGGCAGCCCGATTTAGCAATGCCTCGGTAAAAGTTATTGAAGGTGCAGGCCACTGGCTACATGCCGAGAAACCAAGAATATTTAACCGCCTGGTCATTGAGTTTATAGCGCAGTAATCTCGCCACCAGCCGTGCTTTATGGTAATCTAAGCGCCGTAAAAAACAGTCAAGACCGCATTAAGCATTCTTAGGTTAAGTACCAGCGAGGTTAAGCAGTATGTTAGCTGAGTATTACGAACAAATTGAAGTTCTGGCCACCAATTTTACGCTGGGCATACTATTCTTACTAATAGGCTTAGCCATTCGGGACGTGTTAAAACGTTCTGCAGTGCCCAAATTTGGCCAGGTTATTGTCTGGATGGTGCTCTTTCTTGGCTGTTTTGGCTTTATCGCTAAAGGTATTATTCAGGTGCTCTGGGAATCCGGAGTTTAACCCAATTGATAATTTACGCCGCTGAATGGCAACCCGTTCAGTACTGTTTATTCGTATAATCAGGTGAAAATTGACTTATGGCAACTGTTGGAATTTTCTTTGGAAGCGACACCGGTAACACCGAAGCCGTCGCACAGATGATTCAGAAAGAGCTTGGTAAAAAGCTCGTTGATGTAAAAGACATCGCCAAATCCAGTAAAGAAGATATTGCCAATTACGACTTACTATTGTTCGGTATTCCGACGTGGTATTACGGCGAAGCTCAGTGCGATTGGGATGACTTTTTCCCCGAACTGGAAGAAATCGATTTTACGGACAAGCTCATTGCCATTTTTGGCTGTGGTGATCAGGAAGATTACGCTGAATACTTTCTTGATGCCATGGGCATGGTTCGCGACATTGTGGAAGCTCGTGGTGGCATTATTGTCGGACACTGGCCTACCGAGAGCTACAATTTTGAAGCCTCTAAAGGTATGGCCGACGACACACACTTTGTCGGTTTGGGCATAGATGAAGACCGTCAGCCAGAGTTAACCAAAGAACGCGTTAGCAAATGGTGCCAGCAAGTTTATGAAGAAATGTGTCTGGCAGAACTGGCAAGTGACAGCTAATACAGGGTATGCTGTTATACATGTTTAACTGAGATACTAATTATTATGGCGAGTAACGACGAACAGCTGAAAAAAGCAGGACTAAAAGTCACTTCCCCACGGATGAAGATTCTGGAGATTTTGAAAAAACCAGATAACCAACACATCAGTGCCGAAGATGTCTATAAAATTCTGCTGGAACAAAAAGATGAAATTGGCCTGGCTACCGTTTACCGGGTACTAAACCAGTTTGATGACGCTGGTATTATTACTCGCCACCACTTTGAAGGTGGGCGTTCGGTATTTGAGTTGAGTGCAAAGCACCACCACGATCATCTGGTGTGTTTAACCTGTGGCCACGTTTTTGAATTTGAAGATGACGTAATCGAAGAGCGTCAGGAAAAAGTAGCCGCAGCAAATAAAATTAAACTGACTAACCACAGTTTGTACCTTTACGGTGAATGTCAGCGTGGCGAAGGCTGCGAATACAAAGCTGCCGCTGAGGCAGAGTAATAATATGGCACTGCGCTGGCTCATTTACGGTGCATACGGTTATTCAGGCAAACTTATTGCCCATCAGGCTAAAAAACGCGGTTACCAACCTATTTTAGCCGGCCGTAACGAAAACGCCCTTGAGCCAGTAGCACGTCACTTAGACTTTCAATACAAGGTCTTCTCGCTCGACAGTATTGATGAAGTTCAAAAGCAGTTAGAAGACGTAGACTTAGTCGTTAATTGCGCAGGCCCATTCAGCCAGACCGCAATTCCCCTTATTCAAGCCTGTATTGATACCAAAACCCACTATTTAGACATTACCGGCGAGATAGACGTATTTGAATACGCTCACTCTATGCACAAAACCGCGCGTGAAGCCGGTATTGTTTTATGCCCGGGCGTTGGGTTCGATGTTATTCCAACCGATTGTATTGCCGCGCGACTCAATGCGCAGATGCCGGAAGCTACACACTTGGCCTTAGGCTTTGATTCAGGTTCACGCATGAGTCGTGGCACTGCCAGAACCAGCATAGAACGTTTAGGTCGTGGTGGCGCCGCTCGTATTAAAGGACAAATTACCGATGTCCCTCACGCATGGCATTCTCGCTGGATAGATTTTGGTAATGGCGAAAAATATGCCATGACCATTCCCTGGGGCGATGTCTCTACCGCCTACTACACCACGGAAATACCCAATATTGAAGTGTACATACCGGCCAGCCCACGCTTAGTGAAGAAAATGCGCCGGATGAACTGGTTCCGTTGGGTATTTAAGTGGAAATGGGTTCAGGCTAAACTGAAGAAAAAGCTCGAATCACAGCCTGCTGGCCCTGAAGAAAAAGAACGGAAGAATAACCCCACTTACGTTTGGGGTGAAATCAGCGATGCCAAAGGCAATAAGAAAAGTATGCGGGTTAAAGTGAAAAACGGCTATTCGCTAACTGCCGAAGGAGCTGTTGAGATAGCCATTCATACCTTAAGCCAGAAGCAGTCAGGGGGCTTTTACCCCCCCTCACGTTTGTACGGCGCTAAGCTACTGGACCAGTTTAAGATCCAGTAGTTTGTTCCTGTTCTATTTTCGCCCAGCTGTCACGTAAACCAACGGTCTGGTTGAATATTAAACGGCCTTCAGTCTCAGCATCCTGATCCAGACAATAGTAGCCCAGACGTTCAAACTGGAAGTTCTCGCCCAGTTTCGCACTCGCTAAGTTAGCTTCCACAAAGCCTTTCTTAATAACCAAAGACTCCGGATTCAGGGTTGAGAACAAGTCTTCCTCGGCTGCCGGGTTAGGCACCTGGAATAAGCGGTCATACACACGGAATTCTGCTGCTTTTGCAGTTTCTGCAGACACCCAGTGAATAACGCCCTTCACCTTACGACCGTCTGCCGGGTCTTTACCCAGAGTGTCAGCGTCGTAATGACAGTAAATGGTCTGGATCTCGCCGTTATCGTCGGTTTCTATCCGGTCTGCACGAATAACATAGGCATTACGTAAACGCACTTCTTTATCCAGCACCAGACGCTTGAACTTCTTGTTAGCCGACTCACGGAAGTCTTCACGTTCAATCCAGATTTCGCGGCTAAAAGTCACCTGACGCGAGCCCATTTCCGGGTCATTCGGGTGGTTTGGCGCATCCAGCAATTCCTGTTCGCCTTCCGGGTAGTTCTCAATAACAATTTTAACCGGATCCATCACCGCCATAGCGCGTGGTGCATTAACGTTCAGGTCATCACGAATGCAGGCTTCCAGCATGCTCATTTCTACCTGGTTATCCATTTTGGTCACACCAATACGACGGCAGAACTCACGAACTGAATCTGGTGTATAACCACGGCGACGCAAACCAGCAATGCTGGCAATACGCGGGTCATCCCAGCCGCTTACTTTATTCTCATCTACCAACGTATTAATAATGCGTTTACTCATTACCGTGTATTGCAGATTCAGACGCGAGAATTCAATTTGCTGTGGATGGCAGTCAATGCTGATGTTATCCAGTACCCAGTCATACAAGCGACGGTTGTCCTGGAATTCCAGCGTACACAGTGAATGTGTAATACCTTCCAGCGCATCCGAAATACAGTGGGTGAAGTCGTACATTGGGTAAACGCACCATTTATCACCGGTCTGGTGATGGTGTACAAAGCGCACACGGTAAATTACCGGATCGCGCATACACATAAACGGCGAGCTCATATCAATTTTTGCCCGTAATGCGGCGGTGCCTTCTTCGTGCTTACCTGCTGTCATGTCAGCAAAGTGCTTTAAGTTCTCTTCCACAGAAGTATCACGGTAAGGGCTGTTTACGCCCGGCTCTTTCAGAGTACCGCGCATTTCGCGCATTTTATCCTGCGAACTGAAATCAACGTAGGCCAGGCCTTTTTCAATCAGCTCAACCGCAAACGCGTGTAGCTGATCAAAGTAATTAGAGGAATAACGCGGCTCGCCTTCCCAGTGATACCCCAGCCATTCCACGTCTTTTTTAATGGAGTTCACATAGTCCACTTTTTCTTTCAGTGGGTTGGTATCATCAAAACGCAGGTTACAGGTGCCGTTGTAGTCTTCGGCAATACCGAAGTTCAGCACTATCGATTTGGCATGGCCAATATGCAGGTAACCATTCGGCTCCGGAGGAAAACGGGTGTGTACAGTTGCGTGCTTACCACTGGCCAAATATTTATCAATGATTTGACGAATAAAATTACTGGGACGAGAGTCAGTATCTGCCATGAACCTTTTGTCTCCGCTACAAAATCAACACCGGATAATATGAAGCGGCTATGATCGCAGGTTATCGTCAGCCTGACAAGCTAAGCGAACATTAAAAAACTGATAAAAACGGCGCAATTGCTGCTGTGCAACTTTACCCTCAATGCGGGTAAAACGAACGGTCTGCCCCGGCTGGCATTGTGCCAGCCGACCTAAATCGAACGGGTTAATGGTGCCCAGTTTCGGGTAGCCACCTAAGGTCTGGCGGTCGTTCATCATAATAATAGGCTGGCCATTTGCGGGCACCTGTACAGACCCCACATTCACGCCTTCAGACACCAAACCCTCACCGTTATATTCCAACGCTTTACCGGACAAGCGAATGCCCATGCGGTCGCTGTCTTTAGTCACTTCGTAATCTTCGTAGCAGAAAGCTTCTCTTGCAGACATGGGAAAGGCGTCGTACTGAAAGCCCGGTATTAAGCCAATAACCGGAGTTTTCTGATAGTCGGATCTGTAGGCCCAGCCCACGCGCCGCGATACCTGATAGTTCTGCTCATTAAAGCTCAGTTCGTCACCCGCTTGTAAAAACGCTCCATCGCCGTGCAAGCCGCCGACCGCGTCGCGAGTAACGGTTGCGCAACTGCCCCACTTAGGCTCCACCTGAAAACCGCCCTGCACCGCTAAATAGGCTCTGACACCAGCACTGGCGTAGCCCATCTTCAGGCGTTGCCCCGCGCGTACTTTAAAGTTTTGCCAGGTATTTAACACTTCGTCATCCAGCGTCAATTCGACATCGGCACCGGTCACAGCACACTGGCAGTCTCGGTCAAATTCTACCTCAAAGCCACCCAGGGTAATTTCTATTTGAGCGGCATTAAAATGGTTGCTCAATAAGCGGTTAGCCCATAAGAACGCGTGTTCATCCATGGGGCCGCCGCGGGTCAGGCCTTTCGACAAATACCCAAAGCGCCCAAAATCCTGAACGGCTGAGCGCATACCCGGCTCAATAATACGCATCATGACAAGGCCTCCGTGTCACCGCCTTCCTCAATAAACTGCTCTTTGCTTACCGCGTAAAATTCTACTTCATCGCCTACGTTCAGCGGGCTGATAGTCCCCGATGACGGGTCATATAACTGAGTAGAAGTACGGCCAATAATGTTCCAGCCTCCGGGCGATGCCGACGGATAAACTGCCGTCTGACTCTCAGCAATGGCGACGCTGCCTGCGGTAATGCGCTTTCTGGGGTTATCTAAACGAGGCGTTCTGATTTTCTCACTCACTTCACCTAAATAAGCAAAGCCCGGTGCAAAGCCCATGGCGTACACGCGGTACGTTTGCTCGGCGTGCGTTTTTATTACATCATCAACAGAGCAGTTGTTCATTTCAGCAATGCGGGCAAGATCAGGCCCGACACTTTCATCATAAAAAACCGGAATGCGATGCCGCTTGCCACTCTGCTCGCTAGTATCAGAGCTGAGGTCAGCTAGAGCTTCGCGCAAGCGTTCACGTATTTCAGGCTCATCAATGTTCAACACATTGTAGTAAACCATTAAGGAGTTATAGGAGGGCACTAAATCCAGCACAACATCAGACAGTTGCTCCTTTACTGCCTTAACCGCAGCCAGAACACGCTGGTTAACCGACACACTAATGCCCTCGCCTAAATAGACTATAACGGCATCGGCGCCGGCTGAAACGAGTTTTGGAAAATCAGACTCTTCTTTCATAACTGAACTTTAGTCATTCCTGAGTTTATTCGTTAGCTTGCCGGACAATATTCCGCAGCTTCTCTACGGTTTCTATCGCTTTAGGGTTATCCCCGTGAACACAAAGAGAATCAATTTCAATTTGCAGCGACTTGCCCGACACACTCTCAATAGCACGACCTGTCGCAAAAGCCTCCGCCTGAGCATACATGGCTTCAACATCACCGTGCACGGCATCAGGGTTGCTCCGCGAGCGCAACTGCCCATTGTCGTCATAAGCGCGGTCGGCAAAACCTTCAAACCATAATTCAACACCAAACTGCTGCGCGCGGTGGCGCCAGGCGTCATTTTCGGGTGTTGCCATAACCATTAACGGCAAGGGCTCATGTCTGTCTTCCTGCAAAGCGGCAATGGCCTGACAAACAGCATCGAATTGCTGACCGTCGCTTAACATGTCGTTATAAAGTGCGCCGTGTGGCTTCACATATTTCACTTCGGTTTTCTGGCCGGCACAAATGCCCTGTAAAGCCCCCACCTGATACTGAATTAAAGCGGTTACTTCATCGGGTTTTAACGCCATATGACGTCGGCCGAAACCAACGAGATCGGGATACGCAGGGTGCGCGCCTATCGTCACGTTATGCTGCTTGGCTAACTTTACTGTTTTAAGCATAGTTAACGGGTCTGACGCATGAAAACCACAAGCCACATTAGCGCAGTCGATGTGCGGCATAATTAAGTCATCGGCACCCATTTTCCAGGTTCCGAAGCTTTCACCAATATCGCTGTTTAATGTAATTCCCTGGCTACTTTGACGATTCATTCCTCACCTTTTTCCGATTTTCTGGCTTCAATGTCTCCCATTAGCTTAGCCAGACCCACGGCAAACAAGTACAAACCAACGCCTACCGCGGCGAGTTGTAACGGCGGCAAGCAAAGCACCACCAGTTGATGTTTCACAAATACCGCTGCTGCACCAGTGAGCCCCATAGTCGTTATGGCGCTGGCAACTAAGGTAACAGGTGCCATCCAGGACAGCAGCCAACGGAACTTTAACAGTGCGCACAGCCCGCCAATGACTAAGCCCCAGGCAACAGGAACGCCCAGTTTGTACCAACTCAGATTAAAATTCGCAATTAAAGTAATCAGTTCTTCCTGTTCCGCGGTATAAAAAAACAGCCCCACCGCGCCGGCCAAAATAACAATCCGTTTTGCTATATTCATGAATTCGATTCCTAACTGATTTTCAGCCTACATAAACAAACTGATAATAAAGAAGATGATAGCAATAATCGGTATCCAGAGAATTGGAGATTGATACCATTTCAAAATGGGTTTATCCGTGCGGTTAAGCGACTGTAAAGTCGGTTGCTTATACAACCAGATAATACCTATTAACATCAGAACCGCGCCGGTTAACCTAACGGGAGTATCGTTGTCACTGACCACACCCAGAACGGCCAGAAGCAAACCCACAATAAGAATCAGTAATGCCAAAACACGTTGCCACATACTTCCCCCAAGTCATTGTTCTTATAATTATTGTCTTTATACTATGAACTTATACTGTATCAGGTTCTGGAGCCATATGTTAAAGCAAATTCTTATCTGGTTAGGCGCTTCGGCCGTCACACTTCTCGTCATTTTTGTCAGTGTTGTTGTGTACCAGTACACCGCTATGGAGCCTGAATTACCGCATGAAGACGAGTGCCAGATCCGCCAATTGGAAACCAGTGAAGACGGCGCGCTGGAGGTTCACAGCTATTGGTGCGAACGGGGTGAAAAACAAAGTTGGCAGGGCCATGAAATTTGGCTGCACGAACCACAGCCGGATAAATGGGAACGCATAATGACCACCGAACACGATGGCTGCATTAAACTGGAACTATCTGATCAGAGACTGGAAATAAACCACGATGGCAAGCGCGGCGACATGTTTTTAGTCGAACCGGTATTTTTGTTTAACGATGCACAAGGCGTCAGCCAGTCTCTGTCGGTACAGGTGTCTACCCGTGGCGACGCCGTGTGCTCTGACTCTGGTGAATAACCGAAAGTTAAGCTAGCTTTAACACCCACTTTAACGGCAAACGCTTCATTAAAAACGCCATTAATGCCCAGGGCCAGTAAGGGACATACGCTTTCACTGGCTCTTTATTAATGGCTTTTGCTAATAAGCGACAGCCAGTTTCGGTGTCCACCATAAAAGGTGTGTTTTTCACCTTCTCGTTAATTTCCGAACGAATATAGCCCGGGTAAATAGTCGAAACCTTTATTGGGCTGTTGCTGCCGTAGGTTTTCATTAAGTCCGCACGAATGCCCTCGGTTAACGACGCCAAACCAGCTTTGGTTGCTGCATACACCGTCATGGCTCGTGGCATACCGCGGAAAGCACTCATGGACGAAATCGTTACCAAATGGCCTTGCTTTTGTTCGCGGAGAATTTCCATAGCCGCTTCGCACTGCGCCAACGCGGCTACGAAGTTCGTTTCAGCTGTAGCTTTGTTCGCTTCAAAGTAGCCAGTGCCAAGCGCCGCGCCTTTACCCATGCCCGCATTAATAATAAAACGGTCAACTTGCCCCTGCTCTTGCTTAAATTCCTGAAACACGCGGAATACGTCTTCATGAGCATTTACATCCAGGGCTTTAATGCTCACTTTTATACCGGAATACTTTTCTTCCAGTTCGATTTTTAAGGCTTCCAGCCGGTCTAACCGACGTGCGCACAGGCACAAATCTTTGCCCTGAGCGGCAAACTCGCGAGCCATACCCTGCCCCAGACCAGAGCTGGCACCGGTAATTAAAATGGTCTTCCGTTGTTGAGACATTATTGAGCTCTCTTTATTGTTATTGTTTTTTATTCGTATTTTTTAAGCTTTGGCAATACGACGGCGGCAACGCCATAGCAAGTAGTTCACCAAAAACCAGAAGTTCTTAAAGGCTTTATTGGTGGTTTGTTTGTGGTGATACCGGTAATAAATTTGCTGGGCTATCACCGCTAAACGGAATAGGCCAAACACCTCGTAAAAGGCAAAGTCTTCTACCTTGGTTCCGGTGCGCTCACAGTAATAATCGATAACTTCTTTGCGGGTTAGCATGCCCGGGTAGTCGCTCGGCTGACGCTTGGTCGCACGCGCCACTTTGTCATCGCCTGCTTCTATCCAATAAGCCAGAGAGTTACCTAAATCCATTAACGGATTGCCTAAGGTCGCCAGCTCCCAGTCCAGAATGCCGATAATGTCGGTTGGGTCATCCGGGTTGAGTATCAGGTTGTCCAAACGAAAGTCGTTGTGAACCAGACAAATTTTCTCGCTTGGCGGCTGGTTCTCTTTAAGCCAACGCATAACCGAACCCGCGCCGAATACATTCCAGGTCTTTGCTTTTTCATAACGGCCACACCAGCCATTTACCTGACGCTCGGTATAGCCTTTACCTTTAGCTATTTTTCGTAGTCCGGTGCTGTCTAAATCCACCTGGTGCAGCTTTATCAGTTTATCCAGCGCGTTAGTGCATAGCTGCCGCGCCTGCTCAGAACTTAACTCCAGTCCTTTAGGAAAACGCCTCCGCGGAATAATGCCGGTCACGTGCTCCATCACATAAAACTCAGCACCAATAACCGACTCGTCACGGCAATATGCCAGCATTCGGGGCACATGAGGAAACGCCGGTCTCAGGCGTTTTTGCAGACGGAACTCACGTCCCATATCATGGGCTGACTTGGCTTTTGTGCCGTCTGGTGGTCGACGCAGCACCAGTGCCAGGCCGTTGTAATCTAAACGGTAAGTCCAGTTCGACACGCCACCGGTATATTGGGTAATGCGCAAAGTACCGCGGTCTTCGGGTAGCTCGTCACCAATGTGCTCCGCCAGCCAATTATCTAATGCCTCTACGGGCAAAGTTTCTTCTTCGCGTACGTCACTCGCCTGATCGACTACGGCGGATGATGGATCAGTCATTAGAGCGCCCTTTCAATTGTTTTTCTCTTTGTTTCAACTCTGTTTTTGCAATAGTCGCGCGGTGCACCGCGTCGGGTCCATCGGCAATGCGCAGCGAACGCGCAACGGTTAATAAGCCCGGCAGTGGCGTGTCATGACACATAGAAGCACCACCGAACAACTGCATGGTTTCATCCACCACCCGCTGCAGCACATTGGGTGCCACCAGCTTAATGGCCGATATTTCTTTAATGGCTTTCATGGCACCAACGTTGTCGATTTGCCACGCCGCGTGCAGTGTCAGTAACCTTGCCTGATCAATGGCTACGCGCAAGTCAGCTAAACGCTCGGTGTTGCCGCCAAGCTTCATTAATGGCTCGCCAAAGGCAATGCGCGATACACCACGCTCAATGAAAAGCTCCAACGCACGTTCAGCCGCGCCAATAGCGCGCATGCAATGGTGAATGCGCCCCGGGCCTAAACGCCCCTGCGCAATTTTAAAACCGGCACCAGGGCCAACAATAATGTTCTCTTTCGGTACGCGCACGTTATCGAACACCACCTCGCCATGGCCATAAGGGGCATCGTACTCGCCCAGAGCAGGTAACATACGTTCAATATTCACGCCCGGCGTGTTTAACGGCAACAATACCATGGAATGGCGATGATGTTTGTCGGCGTCCTCGTCGGTCAGACCCATAACAATGGCAATCTCAGCGTCCGGATGACCCAAACCAGTACTCCACCACTTACGACCGTTTATGACCCAGTCGGAGCCGTCAGCTTTAATGGTGGTTTGCATATTGGTGGCGTCGGAGGAGGCGACATCGGGCTCTGTCATACAAAACACCGAGCGGATGTCGCCGTTTAAAAGCGGTTTTAACCACTGCTCTTGCTGCGGGTCATCACCAAAGTGATAGAGCACTTCCATATTACCCGTGTCGGGTGCGTTGCAGTTGAAGACCTCGGGTGCTAAGAGGCTGCGCCCCATGCGCTCAGCCAACGGAGCGTACTCTAAGGTTGTCAAACCAGCACCAAGCTCTTCGTCGGGCAAAAACAGGTTCCAAAGCCCCTGCTCTTTCGCCATTTGCTTAAGCTCAGCCACCCGCGGCGGCACCTGCCACTCACGCCAGTTCGATGTGCTGTTCAGCCGGTAATTCTCTTTTTGATACTGGTTTTCATACGGCTCAATATGCTCGCGCATAAACGCATCTAGCCGCGCTAAGTAGTCCTTTGTTTTCGCACTGTAGGAAAAGTCCATAATGCCCGCTCCCAGCCAACGTTAAACAGCATTGTAGACATGAAAGGGCTGGTGGTACAACCAGAGTTGACCACAAAACTTTATTGCACATTCGGATTCCAACTCGTCAAACAGGAAGATTCGATTCAATTACCTGAAGTGAAGCTGAGACGCCCAAAATGACTGCGATAATCGGAAGGAGTATAGCCGATAATGCTTTTAAAGGTTCTGCGAAATGAGCTGTCGTCAGTGAAACCTATCTGGTCGCTGATCTGCGAAACCGATTGAGAACTATAGATTAAATAATCCGATGCCTGTTTAACTTTCACAAGCCGCATAAAGTGAGCGCATGACAGCCCGGTTATTGCCTTCACTTTTCTCGCAAGTGTCCGTTCAGTTGTATGAAGTACTTGAGCCAGAGCAGATACCATTAAACAATTCGCTGCTGTTTCTTCAACCCAGGCATAAACCTGACGGATCAATGGTTCTTCAAACTGCATCATATTGACAGCACGTAAGGGGGTTACCTTATGTTCCGGCTTGGGAACAACCATAACTTCAATAATATCCCTCAGTATGTTGTGTCCAAGCTCCTGTTCAATAATCGCCTGTGCGATAGGCAAATGCCCATTAACCCCTGAGGCTGTCATGACATTTCCGTCGGCAACAAAGGTCTGAGTAAAACGCCAGAACGTTTCGCGGTTTCGGGCAGAAAGAAAATCAGTAAGCCACCAGGTTGATGTTGCTCTCCTGTTCTTCAAAAGACCGGCTTCAGCCAATAGACTCACCGCGGAGACTCACCGCGGAGCAATAAGCCCAAAGCTGGGTCGATGGAGATATCCCCTTCAGGGTACTGATAAGGTCATCATAGTTATCCAGTAAACCGCTTAGGTCGTCCTCACCGCCCGTCCAGAAACCTGAGATAAGCAATGCTTCTAGTGAATCGTCTGTCATTGGCAACGCGGGTACGACAGAAACATTAGCCCCGTACCGAGTCACTTGAATATTTACAGGCTTATCGTTAACGCCTGTCCAGACAACATCAAATTGCGTTTTTCCAGAGCGTTGATTGGCAGCCTCGAGCAACTCCGCGAAAGCCAGCAGACCGGACGCCATGCATCCTGGGTAAACCACCAGACCAATTCTCATTTCACACCCGCGTGGCTGATATTGAATGATTAATGTCGTAAACAGCCATTATGATGAGTGCTCAATAAAAATACAATGGCTTCATTACCAATAAGGAAGCTACCAACGATGAAGATTACCCAAATAAGAAACGCGACCATTGTTATCCATTACGAAAATGAAGTTATTCTTGTTGACCCAATGCTTGCACCGAAAGGCGCTATTCCACCACTGAAATATCTCACTACTACGCGGACAAGGAACCCAACAGCCCCGCTGCCTGACAATACCGATAAACTATTGGATAGCGTCACAGCGTGCTTGATCACGCATTGTCAAAAAGGACACTTTGACCACTTAGACAAAGCTGCAACAAAGTGGCTTAGACAGCACCAAATTCCTGTTTATTGCTCCGATAAAGACGCACGATTTCTGGCACGTAAAGGACTGAACGTGCAGTCGCTAAGTACTGAACAAACTAACCCCTTTTTAGACGGTACTATTAACCTTACTCCCTGTGTTCACGGAGAAGGCATTATTGGCCGACTCATGGAGCATGGTCATGGCTTTTTAATTAAGCAAGCCAATGAACCCAGCTTATATATTACCGGTGACACCTTATTAACTGACGACGTTCGCCACTGTATTACTTCAGAACAGCCAGAGTGGATAGTACTGCCCGCTGGAGGAGCACAGTTTGATGTTGGAGGACATATCATTATGGGTATTGAAGAGGTTCTGGAAGTGAGCACATTAAGCAAAGGAAATATTGTCGCCAATCACTTAGAGGCACTGGATCATTGCCCGGTAACTCGTAGCCAACTCATGGATTCTGTTAAAGAGCAGCTATTAACAGACAAAGTTCATATACCGCTCGACGGAGCGACTATTTTGGCTTCGTGAGAGCGCCCTTTCAGGGTTCTTCAATAAAACCAGCCTGTTCGAAACGAGACACCCACAACAACGAATAGAATGGAAATAACAGTAACCGACACAATGTGCCATGCCATTACTTTGAGGTTTGCTGGCGAAAGGTTGGGTATGACGAAAAACCTTGCGCTAATAGCAAAACCAATCGTCAACGCAAGCAAACCCAGTTTTGTCATTATTGGATAAGCAACCGGGTTACTGGTATTGAACCACAGGCTGACATCTGGGAGCAGCCTGTGCGCCAGCATTACGCCTGTAATTATTTGAATGATGAGCGCGGGCATGCCAATTTTTTCATACACAGACTCAAAATCGAGGAGTAACTGAGGTGACCGCTCCTTCAAAACCTTGGGCAGTATAACGACAGATAAGACAATGTGCCCACCGGTCCATATGGTTGCTGCAAGAATGTGGAGTAGTAAAAGTGAGCCGTACATTGGTACCTCTTGGATAACGCCAGCGACGGCGGAAAACTTGGGGCAAGAGCTCTAGCCTTGTTCAACCACTAAATTAGCAGCGTCATACCCGAATTGCCATGGAGTACCTCTTCAAAGGTAGTACTGCCACTTAAAGGAGTCCTTGAGCTTAAGTCTGCCACTACATCGATCTCGGTCCACTCCAAAGGTTTTTGTACTTATCATCGAAGTTTCATTTCAAATTTTGTTAGTTTCACGTATCACAACTATTTCTAGATACTATTACAAGACCGGATAAGCTATGTACGGCTTAAATTTTCTGAGTCTAGGCGTTCTACCCGTTCAAAACCTTTTGTTTTTTTAAAAGACATATTATGTATAAAATTACTCATCGAATCTGAAGGATCTATTGTTTCGAGATTGAGACTATTCATCGTACTGCGGGATATGGCGGCAGATAATACCGGGGGTTCTTCTAAATGCCCTGTTTTAGAGTTAAGTAGTTCATCTACAGCTGTAACAATCACCAAGCTATCTGGAATACATGAAAACAGCTCATTAGCTACTCTTAACACGCAGCTGCACACATAGTCTTGATATATTTCATTAAATTTTCCTTTCGGCATATTTTTAACAGACAGCTTTCCGCTCTTTAAAAGACTCTTCGACTCGATTGGCACGATATCGTTACCATGAACGTTAATTGTCGCTTCCAACAGACCATTGTCATATACAACCACCGATATGCTCGAGCCAAGATTAGAAATTTCGGTAAAAGGCTGTAGATTGTCTATTGCTTCGAGCTTAGCTTTGGGCTCCCCTTTTAATAGAGCTTCAGCTATATCCACACTCTCTTTCCATTCTGCAAATCCTTGTTTCCAGAGCGAGACTCTCGATTCATATTCATCGTTATCAGCTTTTATCGCTATTTCAATTTCTTGTGCGATGATCGCTTTTTTCTTTTCCTCGTTATTGAAAAGTCGAGCGAATACTCCAGGCTTGTATTGTTCTAATTTAAGCTGAGCTTTTTCCTCTCTATGGTTCGTTCTTTTGGGCTCTTTAGGTGGTTTAGAGCTTGCAACACTCGACCAGTCTACAAGCGAGCTGCATTCTTTATGGGTCGACTGAATCACCTCGATATGGTTTTCATAAACATCAACTTCGTATGCAGCTTGCTCTAACTCTTGCATTTTCGCATATTGCTTATGCTTTCTTTCTAATTCTTTCTGTCTGCGTTTCGCATCTCGTTCTGCTGCACGAACCGCTGCACCGATAGACCTAACCGTTCCCTTCCATCCCATCTTAGAGATCCTTCATTTTGTATACAGTTGATACGCAACTTATTCGCTTGTTAAGCCACCGATCAGAAGTAGTGCCTAATCAGCGTTATCTTGTTGTTTTCAAATTCGAATAAAGTAACTAGTTCTTGCTTGTTATTTTCAGGATCAGAGTTTCCATTTTTATCAATGCAGGGATGTAAGTATTCGACGATGATAGCATTAAGCCCTTCAATGACATTCTTTACCTGGATATCGCATTCGCCATAACTTCCTAAATAGTAAAGCAGGCCTTTCTCATATTCATCTTTGGATTGAACAGCATTAAATCTGGGGTGTTCAAATGTTGCGTCTTCCGTTAGCAGTGCTAATAAACTAGTCACATCGCTTTTAGTCGAATTTCTATGCTCTACGGCTTTTTGCGCTTCGAAATACTGGTTAACTCTGGCTGTTAAGTCACTTGCAGAGGCCACGCTAGAGAGTAATAGCGAAGCAAAAATTACATAACAATATTTCATTTCTCCTCCTTGAGGATCTGTTAATTAACTACCGAAGCGCTAGTTATTCCTATTAAGCATTATAGAGTTTCATTACGCGCAGTTCTCTGATCAGTTTAATTATCAACCAATTAAACTACTCTTTTATAACAATAAAGCAACCCAGACATAAAACATTTAAATTGAGCGAGAGCCCCTATTGGATTCAGACCTTACCCAACAATTAAATGAAATGCAGCACCCACGGCTCTCAGGTAGAATGCCAATAATCATCACCATTGAGTTGCTTATTAATACATGACTTTTTCTGATCTCGGACTTTCTCCTGAAACCCTTACTGCCCTCTCACGTCAGGGTTATAGCGAACCCACGCCCATTCAGGCGAAAGCTATTCCGTTGGTGCTCGCGGGGAAAGATGTCATGGCGGCGGCGCAAACGGGCACGGGAAAGACAACCGCTTTTACCGCACCTATTTTAGAGCTTCTGAAAAGTAACGAGCGTGCCAAGGCAAACACAACTCGCGTGCTCATTTTAACGCCCACTCGCGAGTTGGCGGCTCAGGTGGGTGAAAGTGTTGCTAAATTAAGCGCCGGTCTGCCACTGAATTATGCGGTGGTATTTGGTGGTGTGAAAATTAATCCTCAGATGATAAAGCTTTGCAAAGGCGTGGATATTCTTGTCGCCACACCCGGTCGCCTACTCGACTTGTACAAACAAAACGCGGTTCGCTTCCCCAAGTTAGAAGTATTGGTGCTTGATGAAGCCGACCGTATGCTCGACATGGGCTTTATTCACGACATAAAGAAAATTATTAAGTTACTTCCGGCTAAGCGCCAAACACTTCTGTTCTCGGCAACCTTTTCCGATGACATTCGTACGCTGGCTAAGGGCTTGCTGAAAAGCCCGGTAGAAGTTGCCGTGGCACCACCCAACTCCACAGCCGAGCCTATTGAGCAAACAGTGTGTGAAGTACAAAAAAGCCAAAAGCTGGGGCTGCTATTAAAGCTACTGAAAAGTCTTAACTTACCCCAGGTGCTTCTGTTTTCGCGCACCAAGCAAGGCGCTAACCGGTTAGTCAAACAGCTGGATAAAGCCGGCTTCTTGGCAGCGGCTATTCACAGCGCCAAAAGCCAGGGTGCCCGTACCAAAGCGCTGGCTGACTTTAAAAGTGGCAAAGTGCAGGTGCTTGTCGCCACCGATATCGCATCACGCGGCATCGACATTGAAAAGCTGCCGTACGTGATCAACTACGACCTCCCCCACGTTGCGGAAGACTACATACACCGTATTGGTCGCACTGGCCGCGCAAGCCAAACCGGTCATGCTATATCGTTGGTAACGGACGAGGACGCTGAAGCGCTGAAGGCCATTGAGGATCTTATAGGGGAGCGGATTGAGCAGCGCGAGCTGTAAGGCTTTGCCGACGTCGAACTTATTGGAACTACGCCGGCTTCGACTAAAGATCAGCGCGGATAGTTTTAGCACTCAGTTCATGAGCACGGTCTAAAGCATCCATAGCTGGCACTTCAATATCCGGAATAATTCCCGTGCGCTCCCAGTTATTCCCGGTTGCCGTTATTATTGGTTTAAATAGTGATATGCGAAACGCAAGCGTGTCGGTAATTCGGCGTACTCCGACATAAAAGCCGGCACTAGCGGTGGTATCACCAACCAGTACGGCCTTTGAATTAGCCTGCAAGACACCAGCGAAAATTTCAGAAGCACTGGCTGTGTTGCGACTGGTTAATACCCAAACCGGGAAATCACCGCGAAAGCCTTGGTGAGCTGCCGTATCAGATGCTGAAATCTCTGCCGTCTTCTCGTTTACAGAATCAAGCACATACCAAAGAGGCGTTTCGTCGGGCAGAAAATAGCTCAGCATGTACTGAACTAAATCGGGCGAGCCGCCAACGGTATCTCGCAAGTCAATAATGATACCGTCGCTCTGCTCCAGAAAGTTGAAGCTTGCGTCAACGGCGTCTCTGGCCTGCTTGTCCGGCGAAAACTTATTAAACTTCACATAGCCAATGTTACCGCTCAGGTAACGCACTTCCTCGAACCCATAGTTATTGGTTAACTTCCCTTCTTTATGGGTCAATATATGGGTAATTTCTTCGTCTGGGTTAACGGTATACAAACTTAGATGGTTATCGCCCGTAACTGCTCGTAAATCTTGTCCCAATACGTGCGCGAAGTCATCAAGAGACGTCAGCGAATCGTACTGTCCCAACTCTAGCTTGTTTAGAAATAACGCCCTTAACTCGGGAACCACTTCCGGTTCTATGTAATTGGCCTGCATAACATCGAACGTTTTAGTCATCAGCTGACGAACATGATCTGGCGACAGGTTATTCTCATCTGCCTGAGAGAGTTCCGAATTGGACAGCAGAGAAATAAGCAACAGTAGCAGAGCAATGAGTCTGCACGGTTTAAATAAAATACTTTTCATGAGTTTACCTTTAAAAATCCATTAGTAAGGGCTGGCTTGAACCAGTCCAGTTTTCGTTATTCGTTTAGGAACTAATGGATTCAGATAAAGGCGTTCTTAATTTTGAATTGTATGCCAACGTCTTTCCACCCGGACAGGTGAAAACGACTTGATGGCTTTATTAAAAACCAATCAGTAAGAATGGGTTCGGTGAGCAAATAAATATTAGCAACGGCAACGCTGAACTTAGTTTCATCAACACGCTCAAACTGCCAGTTTGCCGACTGTTTATGGTGTTCAAATTGACTAGCGCTTGAGTATGTTGAAGCCGAGACAACAGTGTCGCCATTTGCCTGGGACGTAACAGACGTATCGGCTACGACGAACTGAGTATTTGTAGTCGAGTCCGGGTTACTGAAAAACAGCCAGCAGAACACGCACAGCATAATCGCCGTAATTGTGACCTTAACAGCCTGAAAGGCATATTTTCTGGCTGAATTAACCATTATAAGTCTCGTTCTATATTAAATTTGAACATCACTGACTCAAGTTTGCCCAGGTTTTCGGGGTTGTGCCAAAACATTTTTTAAAATGTCTCGTCATATGGCTTTGGTCTGCAAAACCACTGCTGAATGACACTTGAGACAATGGTATGCCACACTCAATTAAAGCTTTTGCTTTTTGTAAGCGTTTCAGGGTTACGTAGCGATAAGGGGTGGTGCCATATAGAGCTCTGAAATCGCGTGTTACCTGCCACTTACTATAGTCGGAAATCACAGCCAGTTCATCCAATGTAATGTCGACAGATAAACTGGAATCTATGGTAATGATATCGTCAATATATTCGCGCACTCGCTTCATTGCATGGTAGTTTGCTTGAGTATGCTTAATACTGTTCGACGTAGTCTGCTGTAAACAGTTGGCAAAAGCATAAATAAGATCCTGATGCTCTAACTTTTCCAGCGGCCGATTAAATTCAGATAATAGCTTTTTCGCAATTTCAATAAACTGAGGCTGCTTTGTTACTCCTCCGTCCAAAAATGGCAGGCTGAAGCCTTGCAATATATTTTGCACGTCAACAGGATCAATGGTTATCGCTCGGTAAGCAAAAGGGTCATCTGTCCCGGCCTGACCATCGTGAGTTTCATCAGGATGCAGTATCACCACTTCACCGGGAAGGGAGTGTCGTAATTCACCGCGATAATTGAAGCTTTGAACACCTTGTGTCGTTAAAGCTAAAGTGTATGTGTCATGGCTGTGTGGTGCATAAGCAAGTCCACTAAAACAGGCTTCGATTCGTTCTGTTTCGCCGTCGGCTCTGCTCACCCAACTCTTGTTCTTCCCCATCCCTGCGGTACTCCTGAATTGACTCATTTCAAGCTATGCCAAAGCCTTTTTAATGCCTCATGTCACTTTATTCATATAATCGCAATATCGTTCAATAACATATAGGCTAGCCGAGCTACTATAGCCCAAACATTCATTGGGAGTATATATCTTGATTAAACACTACGTCGTTTTCGCTAAATTGATTGCAGTGGTAACCGTCGCATTATTAACGGCAAGTTGCTCAGCCAAAGGGATCATCAACCTACAAAGCGGCAATGCTCTGGCGTCGCAAACATGGTTAAGTAAAGAAGAAAGCTTCAAAGTTCCCTTCGTTTGGCATGACGGCCATATCATTATTGAAGTAAACGTAAATGATACCGAACCTTTAAGGCTCGCTTTTGATTCAGCTGCCGCTGCGACCGTTATTTTTGATACTCCCCGAACTCAAAACCTGCCGTTAGATGTGGAAAGACAGCTTAATCTTCAGGGCCGGCAAGTCAACGTGGTTAATAATGGAGTTATCCGAATTGGAGAACTAGAGCTTTCAGAATTAACCTTTATCCAGATTCCTATTGAGCAAAACCCGCTCTTTAACGACTATGACACAGCTTATTTTGACGGCGCGATTGGCTACGACTTACTGAACCACTTCAATATAACGGTTCTTTTCGCAGAACAGTCACTACAGTTCTCTCAAAGAGACACGAAAAGTGCATTCAGCAACGAAAACAGCATTACTTTACCATTGTCGATTCATGGCCGAATTCCTTACGTTGATGCCACAATGAAAAACAAAGACGACGTTAAGACAAAATATGCTTTTGTGGTAGACACAGGTGCCCCTGACTATGTTTATTTGAATGAAAAATTGGCAGATGGTGTAGAGTTTCCAGTGGAATATTTTGAAACTCAAACACAAAACTTTGACGGCAAACAGGTATTTAAAACCAGCCGCATCGACGTTTTGGGACTGGGCGATGCAGAATTTCAGAATGTAGCAGCACATGATTTACCACATTTTAAAGACTCTCACGGAGTTGGTTTGATAGGCAGCGGGCTGCTTCGGAAATTTGATGTCCATTTTAATTACGAGGAAGGCACTATTACGCTCGTAAAAAATAAGTTGTTTAGTAATAAAACTTATATTGACCGCAGTGGCTTGGTAATGGAACCACACCGGCTGGGAGGCCTAATAGAACAGGTAGCAGAAAACTCTCATGCAGCAGAACTTGGCATTACTGCACCAGCGATAATGAGAGAAATTAACGGCGAAGAAATAACTGAAGACAACTTTGATGAACTGCGCGCGTTATTAAGCAGTAAGGAGTCATCTGTGAACCTATGCTGGCAAGCAAATGACCGAACAGAATGCGGTAATTTAAAGCTGGAAGATCGCATCTCATTATAACTGACTTTAGCTTTTACTAAGAAAGCCGCAGACTCTCTCATATCGATGATTTCGGCAATGTCAGAAGTGGCCATCGAATGAGCTTTTAGGCATTTATAGTTTACCTAAAAGCTTATTTAACTCATTCAGCACAAGCTCAGGCTCATCGACCTGAACAAAATGGCCACTATTCTCTGTCAGAATCGCTTCACCTTGAGGGAATTGATTCACCCACTCGCTTTGATATTGTCCCCACAGTTCACGACCTCGCGCTGTCTCAAATGCGTTTGACGGTTGTTCTGCCACCTTAACACCTGCTATCAAGGTGACAGGTATATCACCAATCTCTGAAAAACCTACAGCCTCAGATTTATCCCAAATCACATCCAAAAAGCACCATTTCCCCTCGCCCATCTCGTAATCGTTCTTTTTAATTGCATCGATTTCATCCTGGCCACCTGACGGATTCAGCTCTTTAACGATATCAACATCGCGAGGGTTTGCAGGATCAATCATAAGTAATGCCGCGACATCGTGCTTATGTTTAGCAGCAAAGTTTCTCGCTGTTACTCCACCAAGAGAATGACTCACATAAACGACAGGTCTGTCTATATTCAACTTGGTAAGCAACTGGTCAACTTCATTCACGTAGTCTGAAATATTCCGCTGTCCTGTGCAGGGGTCGGAGTTACCCTCACCCAGCCGGGAAAAACGTACGGCGGTTATTCCCTCTGGCAAATCACTCCAGATTGAGTCCCAGCCAGCCATTCCGGACAACGCGCCCGCATCAAATAGAACGACAGTGTCGCCACCTGCTTTTATCTCATATTCGATACGACCGCCATCCACTTCTATCATGGATGATGCACCTGCCTGAGCGCTTAGAAAGATAAAAAGAAAAGTACCTATCAGTTTTTGCACAGGGTTTCCTTACTATAGAGTGCTAATACTGCACTCACAGGATTATTATATGCAGCGCTTGGTTAAACACTTTTCACCGTTAGTTTCTGCCAAATTTCCAACCATCTTTTTTCAGCTATGCGCTTTCTAAAATCAATTGGCTTGGGCCTCTTGTTATTCAGCGTAATGGAGTAATTAAATAGAGGCTCGACGCCGAAAGGGGCAACAATGGTGACCTCCCCATTATCATCCAACCTAGCTCCGACAGCTGTTTCCACTTCAATCCAGTAACTCATAGCGTTTGAAGCTGACGTATATGGTTTATCCGAGTTCCGCTCATGCATTCTCGCTTGATTCTTTACCGACCAGGGAAAATCAGAAATGCCGTTGAGCTTCTCTTCTATACCGCGATCTCTAGTCTTGGCGATATCTTTCGGATCGAAGTAGATTAAATCTATATCGTTAAACGGCGTTGCAGATGAAAAACTATGCATCTTGTCCCACGCGAGGTTGCGGACAAAGCCTGCAGCAAGACACCAGTCCGGCAGACGCTGTTCAGCAGCCAAATAAAGTGCCTTCATGCGTTCCGAGTCTTCTTTTATCCATTTTTTGAGCTGTTCTTCGTAGTCCATTGGATGCCTGATATTTATATATTGTGCATACGTACTTAGTAACTCGACCAATTACTGACGGCATTCTGCATCGCACCGATAACGCTAATTTTAATTTCGTTATGTAACTGACATTAAACGAATTAAAACGGCAATTCAAACACATACCCATGAACGGCTTCCCAGTACCTACTCTTAATACACCTTGCTCGACTATTAGCCCAAGTTCCTGTTAAAAACAGTACGGTTGCCGTTGCAGGCTAGTTTACCGTTTATTCTGTCCTGCGCTCTCCCGTTATCCATGCTTTTATCTCTTTATACATTAGGCCTTGCGAAAACGGTAAACCGTGGTAATCATCATAAATAACCAGCTTATGGGGATGATTAATATCGGATAACTTATCCGCTAAGATCTTTGCTTGCTCCACCGAAACCCTTTCATCCTTGGCTCCGTGAAGTATCAGGATAGGTAATTCATCAGGCAGCTCATCTAACCAATAAACTACTGAGCGCTTCCTTAATTCCGACTCTTTGTTACTCGTGAAACTGGGGACTCTATAATCGAAGACCTTTTCCATTTCAGGCCTTTCTTCAATTGTTTTGAATAAATCCGAGGGGGCACCAAGAACCGTCAATGATTTTATATTGCTCAGTTCTTTTAGTGATATAAAAGCCGACATTGCTCCCCGACTAAACCCAACCATATGAATTTGGTTTTCATCTACGTATGGTAACTGAGAGGCTAGCCGAACAATATTAATAACGTCTTTCACATCGCTTCCGCCAAACTCATCAACACTCTCGGCCGGTCCATCAGTTAACTCCATTCCACCTCTGTATTGAGTGGCTAAAACAGCAACGCCCATTTCTGCTATAGGTTTCAAATGCAGGAAAATACTGGAGTAATTTAGAGCCCCAAAGCGGCCATTACCTCCCCGATTGAAAATGACCACGGGGACTTTCTCGTCGTTCTCGATTTTCGGAGTTAACAGTATTCCGCCAACAGGATACTGGCCGCTTTGGTAGACAATGACCTTACAGGTAAAATTAGCTTTTAAATCCAGGAACTCTTTTTTGTTTATTCTTGAGTGCTTGGCCTCTTCATAAGTATCCCCGAGGCACTTTTTCTCTCTAAGAATATCGCCAGATTCATTCGCCAATGAGCTGTCTGAAAATATTAACGGAATAAATATTAAAGCTAATTTTGTGATGTTCCCTATCATATTTCAGTCTCAGATTGCCATAATTAAAGTGTTATTCGCGTGATAGCGATGGAATGTTATCTGACTCAAAATATTGTTATTAGTTCTTTTAACAATGAGTATATAAACGATTCACAAGTCAGCCATGGCTCATAGTGACTTTTTTATCTTAACGATAGCTTCAGCCGCATTTCGATTATCTTCATCCAGTAAAAGTGCTTTCTCGTAAGCTACCAATGCTTTCTTAAATTCCTTGTTCGCAAGGTAAGCCTCACCGAGACTGTCATAGGCATTGGATGAGTTTGGGTGCTCTTCAGAGTTAATCTGAAAGAAAGCTATCGCCGCTTCTTTATTTCCTACTTCCATCAATTGATAACCAAAAGAATTCAAACCTCGCTCACTGAAACCACGGTCCAATTTCTGAAATTGCATATACGCATTAATGGCAGCTTCGAGCCCATTTTGGCGAAGTGTAGAATAGAGCTTATCTTCAATACCGATTTTCGCAAAAGTAACTGGCTTATTGTAAATAATATTCAGGATCCCCTCAGTCATAGCACGAAGTGGAGCGCCTCCAGTATTATTTTGAATGATGATAGTAATATCGTCTTCAATAATCCGAACCACGTCACCATTGAAGCCGGGCATCATTCCTGGATGGTGTATTTGAGTTAGTTTTCTACCGAACTCGTCCTTCGGTAAGTCAGTAATTAACCAGCCGTAACCATAGTTGCGGTGAGGTGACACTGAAAAAGCTTTTTGCTTTAGCTCTTCACTCAATAGTCCACCTGAATGTAAAGCCTTGCTGAACTGATATAAATCCCTAACTGTTGAATAAATCGATCCAGCTGCATACGTAACGGTCATGTCAATGTTCTTCGCTGGTTTAAACCCTGCTAACGTTCTCTCGTAACCTTCGGCTAATTTCGGAACAACAGCTTCGGCGTAGGAATCTCCACTGTTGTGCATTTTCAATGGATCGAAAATATACTTCTGCAAAGCCTGTTGATAACTTAACTCGCTTACCTGCTCTACTATTTTCCCCAAAATAGTGTAGCCAGCATTACTGTAACGAAACTGAGTGCCAGGTTCGAACTGCAGATCGCCACTACAAAATTTTGAGATAAAATCATCCAGGCCATAAGGGTTATTTGCTTCTATATTTCTGAACTCAGGGTGACTAAAGACGTTTGGAATGCCTGATGTATGATTTAACAACTGATGAATACTAACTTTTCCGCCAGTGTCACTGCGATAATCAGGCAGGTAGTCACTGATAGGATGGCTTAGCTTTATCTTTCCTTCTTCGACTAACTTTAGAACCAAAGCAGCTGTAAAAGGCTTGGTTGTGGAGGCTATCCTGAATTTTGTATCAACCGAATTGGGAATTTTCCACTCCATATTGGCATAGCCATAACCTTTTTCCAGCAGTACATTGTCTTTATAAGAAATCAACGCCGAACCATTAAACTCGCGATTTTCAGCGTATGACTCAATAAAATCATCTAATTTTTTGGCTTTGCCTTCCGTCGCTACGGCAGTGGCAGTCGCCACAAGCAGGAAGGAAATGCTCAATAATTTTATGTACATAAATATCCTTATGTCGTTCGAAATAAGATAAGGTTCACACTAAGTTGAGGAACCGTACTGAATATATAAAAAGAAGCATGACTCAGCAGGTCTTTTTCGGTGACTTATAGTGACGACTAAATAAAGTAATTAAAATCAATTAGTTAAAATTAAAGAAGTGAGTTTGATAATGAATGTCTTTAAAGTGGGGAACGACCTAACCCTGGATACTTTAAACAGAAAGGTAGTAAAGGATGGGGACAATATCCCTTTACCTGAGCTGTCTTATCGCTTACTGAAAGTGCTTGTTGAAAATGCTCCCGATATTGTGACCCATGACCAGCTTATTGAAGCCGTCTGGAAAGAGAGGGTCGTCTCTGATGAGAACCTTAAAAAGCGAGTATCCCGCTTAAGAGAATCACTATCAGATACTTATTCTGAACCAAAGTACATTGTCGCCGAACGCGGCATGGGGTATCGATGCATTGCTCCGGTCACAAAAATCATGAATTCAGAGGGGAATAACAATAGTAATGGTGCCGACTCCCAATCTACTTCTTCAAATAAAAGACCGACCTCCAGCTTGCCGGTGGTGTCATTTTTCGCCCTTGGTTTACTCGCCATAGGAACCATTTTATTCCTAATCCTTACCCCTCATAAGGAGGGCCCATTTAATCAAAGAAACGAGGTTCTCAGTTACAAAGCCGCTCAGTACTATTTTAAATATACTGAAAAAGATAACGACACTGCGATTTCCTTATATCAGGATGCGATAGATAGCGCTCCTGAAAAAGCTTCAAACTATAGCGGTCTGGCTGACGCATATCTCCAAGGGTATTGGCATTATGGTAAGAACGAAACTTGGTTGGAACTTGGAAAAAAGTATGCGGAGAAAGCTATGCGGCTTAATGACAGCTTAGCCTGGAGTCACAAATCTCTTGGGCTTGCCTACTATTTATCCGGGCAGTTTGAAAACTCAATTGCTTCATTCAATCTTGCTCGTCAAATAGAACCCAACTGGGGAGAGGTATCAGCCTATACCTCACTTGCACACATTCAATTAGGTCACCTAATCGAGGCACACAAGCTTGCAACATCGGCGGTTGAACTCGACCCCGGAAATCCATTGACTAACGCGTCTCTCGGAGAGCTTTACCGGCAATCATATCGTTTCTCTGCAGCCGAGGAGCAATTCAACGAAACATTAAATAAAGAACCTAATTCTCTTATATCCCGGTTATTTTTTAGTGAGTACCTTCTTGCAAGCGGGCGACATATTGAAGCTATTCCCTTGTTACGTGAAGTGATTCAAAAAGAGCAGTATTCGCAGCAAGCCCATTGGCTAATGGGGATGGCGCTATTAATAGATACACAAACTGAAAAAGCAATTAACGAGTTTGCCGAGGCATCCCGACTAGGAGGACGATATAGTCTGCCAGCGAAAGTCTATCTGGCCGCACTTAAAATGGACAGCTCAAAATTAACTGACTTAGGGGCACAAGTTGCAGAACTCAAATTTCATGGAAACCAGTGGGCTGAACTAACTTTTCTGGAGGGAATAGTATTAATGGCCAATAACCAGACTGAGCAAGCAGTAGAGAAACTCGAACTTGCAGTCGAGGAAGGATTCACCAACACCTATCGATATACTCATCTGCCTCTAAATTCATCAGTTACGGCTTCAAAGCGTTTTAATCGTTTACTGGATTTGATTGAATCAAAAAACAGAGAGAAGATGCCAAAACGTATTCCTCCTGCAACTTAAAGAAAGCGCTTTTGCGATATTTAAATTCAGGAGACGAAGAAAGAATGCCTGGACGGCTAGTACCAGTTGGCTATTCTTCGGCCTCAGTATTCTAATATTAGTTCCGATAACCACCTTTATATGGACTCGCCTAAAGTTCAAGTCCCTAAACGAAAAATAAACTTTTAACCAGATTTTATCGTACTGCTAAATACATTTAATAATTTGAGGCAGTCATTAATGCTTGGACTTTTTAAGTCAGACCCTACGAAGAAAATGCGCAAAGAACTAAAGCAGCTGCAAGAAAAAGCCATGGAAATGCAGCGTAACGGAAACATTCGCGATAGTTCGCATATCAGCCAACAAGCAGACGAACTCTGGAACAAGATTCAGGCGTTGGAAAGCCAGAATAAATAAGGTTATGGGTTGCTAACTGGCAACCCACTTTTCGCCTACCGTCCTTCCAGCAATAGCTTAAACCACTCTTCGTTCTCATTGCTGGTCACCTGTTCTAAGTGTTCTAGAAGTTGTTCAGTCTCGGTTACGGGTTCTGTCATATACCAATGCAGTAACTGCTCAAATTTCTCCTCACCAATTCTGTCTTTTAACTTTTTCAACATAAGCGGGCCAAGGCCGTAATTCACTTTGAAAGAAGCTCGTTGTTCAGTGTCAGCACGCCAGACATAGCTCTGCCCTTTTGCACGTGCTTTCCACTCAGCCAGTATTTGCTCGTATGCCTCAACGCCAAAACTTGATTTCACCTCTTGGGCAGCCACGTATTCGGCAAAGGACTCCATCATCCAGTAATCATGCGACATGGCATCGCCAAATGCTGTCCAGTTATGAGAAAGCTCGTGACAAATATAGTGATAACTCTGTTGCTTTGATTGCAGCCGTTGGCTACTGACTGACAAATAATTTCCGCGCGCGAAGCTGGGGCCGTCACGATCTAAAATCACTAAAGTAGCTGACTCCAATTTGTCTTCCTGACCATATTTTTGGTTCAACGAGGCCTGACAGCTACTACCTAATGCTGCCAGTGGTCTGGCGTGCTCTTCATTTGCTTTGTCATAAACAACAGAGAAACTCCCGTCGTTGTACTCGCTACCGCTTGAAGTCGCGTAAAAAGACACATCAATCCAGCCTTTTGTACTCTTTAGTCTGTATTGGTTGCCATTCTGAACAACAGTTCCGGGGCCATACATCTTCCAATCAGACGGTAATTTCACTTCAAGTTCGCCCTGCATAGGTGTTGCGAAATTCGTATAGAACGGGTGCCAGGCAGAATCTATACTCAGATGAATACCGTCCTCAGTAATAAAGTTGCCATGCCCACCGGTATTGTCGACTACACCAGCATAAGAAAGCGTAATTTCGTGTGTTTTTGAGGACTCTTCAAAGGCCAAAGCAATTTCGTTCCATGGTGGTACTTTTTCCGAAGGATTAACCGAGTATCCTTTTAAACCTTCACCTGAAATATCAGCAATAGTAAAACTCTTGTTGAGAAATAACCGAGCCTCATTACTCGTTAAAGCCGACGCCGGAATCGTTAACTCTGTCGTTACTTTCAACTCCCCAGACTCAATATCAAACTTGGCTGAGGTATCGTATTGCGCGAAGTCTCCCGGGCTCTGGGCAATAGCGGCACCTGGCAGAAGAAATAAAATAGAGAGCAAAAAGGCTATTCTCATGTTCGTTCCCTGTGTATTATTTGTGCCTTACACTAGCAGTCCCGGTCAGGTTTCTCACTAACCTATTTGTTACAAAATATTGGCTTCTGAAATCTATGCACCCACTCCCCATTAATAATATCTAAAACAAACTTTCAAATAGTAATAATTCTCATTATTACCCTCCCCGCAATTACTTAAGCACTCTTAAGTTTTGCTTTTACAGGTCTTTGCTTTTCCTCTCTCTGGAAGTGCAAATTTGTTCCCTAGCTTCGGCTAGGGAACTTTTTTTACTAAGGCCACCTTCAACACACTCCAAAGCCCGCATACCACTTGTATACAAATAAACTGAAAACTTATTTTAGCTTTACATTGAAACGCAAATCATTCTCATTTATGATCCTCCTCCGACATTTCACGGGGGTATCAATGAAACTGACAAAATGCTTTATCGCACTGACTCTGGCCGGTATGACAAACACACCACTACTGGCACAAGAGACACAAACAACAAAATCTGACACAACTGAGGCTCACGAGAACATTGAGCACATTAACGTTAAGGGTCGTGCCCAAACGCTATACCGTCAGGACTCAAGCAGTGTTGCTACACGCACGAATACGCCTATTGAAGAAATTCCACAAAGCGTTCAGGTGCTGACCGAAGAACTCATGAAAGATCAGGCCGCCCGCCAAATAACCGATTTGTACCGCAGTATTAGTGGTGTGAATTCGTTCAGTTACTCCACCATTACTTTCCGCGGTTTCCGTCAGGATGACATTTTTTATGACGGTGTTCGTGGTGACCCCTTTAACGGATTCGCGGTTCCCCAGCTGTTCAACATTGGGCAAATTCAGGTATTGAAAGGCCCGAGTGGTGCCATGTTTGGTAGCGGTCAGCCCGGCGGTGTTATTAACTATGTGACTAAAAAGCCGACAGCAACAGCGGAGCGTTCCATTGAACTGGGGCTCGGAAATTACGACTACAAACGCGGTTCTGTTGAATTAAGCGGACCGCTCACAGAAGATGCTTCGCAGCGTTACCGTGCCGGTTACTATTACGATAACGAAAAACCGTTTCGCTATAACACAGAGCAAACCAATAAAATTCTCGACTTAGGTTACGCTTTTGATATCGGAAGCAGCAGCGAAGTCATTCTTCAGCTAACCGACTATGAGCAAGACTACCAGGGCGCTCGCCTCCGCGGCGTGCCGGTTGATAATGACGGTAACTTTGTCACCGACCGTAAATGGAACCATAACGAAGCGAGCGACTTCCAAAGATTAGAAGCTACCGTTTATCAGGCTCGTATTAATCACGACTTCTCGCTTAACTGGCGCGGCGACTTAACCGTTCGCCATTATGAAAACACCGAGCGTCAGAATTATCATGAGCCTCGCGGCCTGCTTGATGCCGACTTAAATCCGGTGGACGACCCTAGAGAGGCGGTTTACAGTCAACGACAATTCCGTAATCAGTATCGTGAAAACGAAGCCACCAGTGTTACCGGCAACTTGATTGGTGAACTCAGCATTTCCGGCATTGAACATACGGTTTTGATGGGTGCTGAGAGTTATACGGCAGACAACACCTTTATTGGCAACAACGCAAACCCTGGCGAAGTTCCCAATTTAGAGATCCATAACCCAGTTTACGGACTGACCTCAGGCCCCTACTCTACCGCATTAGAAAATGCGACCCCAAGAGTTACCAAAACTCAGCGCGACGGCTTCTACCTGCAAGATCAAATTTCGTTTAACGAAAAAGTAAACCTGTTACTGGGTTTGCGTTACGACCAGTTTGAAGACGAGACCAATGCAGCAGATTTTGATGACAGTGACTTAACCTACCGTATTGGTGGAACCTACGAATTTGCTGATTGGGTTCGGGCTTATGCGCTATACGGTACAGGGTTCTCGCCACAGTCTGCCGGTGATCAGGAATCAGAGGTTGGCGGTCCTTTCGAGCCGGAACAATCGGATATTAAGGAGTTGGGCGCCCGTTGGTCATTGATTAACGACAGCATTCGCGTCAGCACCGCAGTTTACGAAATTAACCGCGAAAACATTTTGCAGGCAACCGGTGAAGTCAGCGAAGACGGTCGCAATGTTTTAGGCAACGTAGGCAAAGTACGCAGCCGTGGGTTTGAAATTGATGTGCTGGGCGACATTACCGACCAATGGGTCATTAATGCTAACTATGCGTACAACGACGCAAAAGTGGTAGAAACCGTACCTGGCCAGGGTATTACCAACGCAGTCGGTGACCAGTTCGCAAACGCTCCTATGCACCAAATGGGTGTATGGACGCGCTATGACTTGCCTGCACTGAACTCCTCTATCAGCGGTGGTATGGATTACGTGAGCGAGCAAATAAGCTTTTCGAACCCGGCTCAACGAGTTAAACCCTACACAGTGTTTGATGTCAGCTGGCAGACAGAGTTTGACCAGTGGTTAGTTCAGGTTAATATCAAAAACTTATTTGATAAGGAATATGCTTCAAGCGGCTTCTTAACCCGTACCGGACACTTCCCGGGCGAACCTCGCCGCATTTACGCATCGGTTAAATATCGTTTTTAAGGACTTTGCTCAATGACTAACCGCCAGTGGTTCAAATTTCATTCCTGGGCTGGCTTCGCCTTTGCGGGGCTTCTGCTGCTCATTTGTATCACTGGCGTTTTAGCTACTTTGAGTTACGAAATTCAATACCTTAGTGACGAAAAATACCGGGCTCTAGAAGAACGTGAAGGCCCGGTGGCCTGGAAAGAGCTAGAGTCTAGCCTGAGTGAAAACTACCCTGAGAGCCATATTTTAGGGGCGCAGGTGCACTCGCAAGACTACCTCTCCGGCGAAGTCCGTTTAATGACCCCAAATGGCTTTCGCTTTGTTTATTTCGATGCGGCCAGCGGACAATTACTGGGTGAAGGTGGCTGGGGGCAAGTTTCACGCTACTTACGCGACATTCACATGTATTTGTCTATGGGTGGAATAGGTAAATACATTGTTACCCTCACCAGCCTCCTGCTTCTTATTTCGCTTATTTCCAGCTTTTATGTTTACCGCAAATGGTGGCGCGGATTTCTCGCGAAACCCGCTAAGCTCAGTTGGAAAAAACGAACGGAGTGGTCCTCCTGGCACAAATGGATGGGGCTTTGGAGTTGGTGGTTTATCGCTACCATTACAATTACGGGAATATGGTATTTAGCCGAACATATGATGTTCAATTTTGACATTGAACATTACCCGGCAGCACCAAAAATTGAGCATACCAAAGCGCAACAGCAACAACCCGCGCTTTCACTCACGGAGCTCGTTAGTATTGCGCAAGCCGCCCGACCAGATATGGACATTACCCGATTCTACTATCCGCACCAATACAACCAACCCATGTCTTTTACCGGACAAAATGGTTCAATACTGGTGCGTGACCGCGCTAACAGAGTATATCTTGACCCGGTTACCGGAGAGATTGCAGGAACTCAGTACGCCGGCAATTTAGGTATTGTTGCCAGAATTTCTGATACAGCCGACCCACTCCACTTTGGTGACTTCTCCGGACTGACCGTAAAACTTATTTACGCCTTCTTCGGGCTTATGCTAGTGGCATTAGTTGCAGGCGGAATGAGAATGCACTATTTACGGACTCAAAAGCGCGACCCAAACACCGCCAAATGGCTGGGAATTACCGGCAGTTTATCGCTTGTACTAAGCGTTGTAGCACTCATCTACACTACCGTTGTCTTCGACGACTACAGCAACACCTCCACGTCAATTTCTCCGCAGCTTGAACAGCTTAAAACCAAAAAATCTAACTACTCAGAGTAAATTTATTCCTTAACACTAAACCTACAAATGGTCGCAATCTGTACAACGCACAAAGTTTAGTGTAACTTAAAATAATTATCAGATAAGGATTCCAGCCATAGTAGGCTGTTTATTAAAGGGATTTTATGAAGAAAAAGTGGGAAGATTTAACCTTTTTACAAAAGGCGGTAGCTGGTGTTGTTCTAATGGCTTTAGCACTGCTTGCTCCCGAGTTTGCTATGCTGGTTCAATTTGGTGGCATTGAAGTCGCTTTCGCATTTTTACTTTTGTACCTCAAACCCACTTTGCTGTGGCTCCAGGCTAAATACAGCGAACTAGAAGTTAAGCTATTTACCGCTTATCTGTCGTTCACGCAAAGCGCGTCGACCAAGCCATCTGTGTTTATTACCCAGGCAACATTCTGCTGCGCCGCGCTTGCTATTACAGGCTCAATGGCCTTCTCCTTCAGCTTTTTTATGCCCGCCCTGCTGTTCAATTCCGTATTAATTTAATTTTCAGAAAGAACCTTCGTCAGAGCAGCGGAGTTTGTTGCTAGGCAAGGGAATAAGGGCTCGTCCTCACGGAGTGTCGAAGGCCAAGGATGGCCTGAGACAAGCGCACACGGACGTGCTCGTAGCGTCTCCGTGATGCCGAGTCCTTATTCCCTCAGAGCCAGAAACAAAAAAACCCGGCTCGAAGGCCGGGTTTTGTTTAAGCGTTGGCAGTTATTACCAGCCAGTTTTCTCTGCTACAGCTTTGCCGATATCGGCCAGGCTGCGTACAGTTTTAACGCCTGCGGCTTCAAGTGCAGCAAATTTCTCGTCAGCAGTACCTTTACCGCCGGCAATGATGGCACCAGCGTGGCCCATACGTTTGCCCGGAGGAGCAGTAACACCAGCAATGTAAGAAACAACCGGCTTAGATACATTGTTTTTAATGTACTCTGCCGCTTCTTCTTCTGCTGTTCCGCCGATTTCACCGATCATAACGATAGCTTCGGTTTCTGGATCTTTCTCGAACAGTTCCAGAATATCGATGAAGTTAGAACCCGGGATAGGGTCGCCACCGATACCAACACAGCTAGACTGACCAAAACCAGCGTCAGTAGTCTGCTTAACTGCTTCGTACGTTAATGTACCTGAACGTGACACGATACCCACTTTACCTTTCTTGTGGATGTGACCAGGCATGATACCGATTTTGCACTCGTCCGGAGTGATAACACCCGGGCAGTTTGGACCGATCATGCGCACGCCTTTGTGCGTCAGGTATTCTTTAACGTACAGCATATCCAGTGTAGGAATGCCTTCAGTAATACAAACAATCAGTTCGATACCAGCGTCTGCTGCTTCGATGATTGAATCTTTACAGAAAGGAGCTGGTACGTAGATAACTGAAGCAGTTGCGCCAGTTGCTTCTACAGCTTCTCTTACAGTATTGAATACAGGCAGACCTAAGTGCTCTTGACCACCTTTACCAGGTGTAACACCGCCAACCATTTGCGTACCGTAAGCAATAGCTTGTTCAGAGTGGAAAGTACCCTGACCGCCAGTAAAGCCCTGGCAGATAACTTTGGTATTTTTATCGATCAAAATGCTCATTATTGACCTCCTGCCGCAGCAACCACTTTATCGGCAGCATCAGATAAGCTCTCTGCAGCGATAATGTTCAGGCCACTTTCGTTCAATTTCTGGGTACCCAGTTCAGCGTTGTTACCTTCAAGGCGAACAATAACCGGTACTTTAACACCCACTTCTTCAACAGCGCCGATAATACCTTCAGCAATCATATCGCAACGTACGATACCACCGAAGATGTTAACCAATACGGCTTTAACAGAGCTGTCTGACAGGATAATTTTGAACGCTTCAGAAACACGTTCTTTTGTCGCGCCGCCACCAACGTCAAGGAAGTTAGCTGGTTCGCCGCCACTCAGTTTAACGATGTCCATAGTACCCATCGCCAAACCAGCACCGTTAACCATGCAACCAATGTTGCCGTCTAGTGCTACGTAGTTCAGTTCCCATTTAGCCGCTTCTGCTTCACGTGCGTCGTCTTGTGACGGATCGTGCATTTCACGGATTTTAGGCTGACGGTACAATGCGTTGCTGTCGATGCCAACTTTCGCATCCAGACAGTGAACGTTGCCTTCGTCAGTAATAACCAATGGGTTAATTTCTAACAGCGCTAAGTCGTACTGTTCGAACATTTTCGCCAGGCCCATGAAGACCTTAGTGAACTGCTTAACCTGGTCTGGAGTCAGACCCAGTTTAAAGCCTAGCTCGCGACCTTGGTATGGCTGCGCACCAACCGTAGGGTCAATTTCAGCTTTCAAGATTTTCTCAGGTGTTTCTTCAGCAACGGTTTCAATTTCTACGCCGCCTTCGGTTGATGCCATGAACACGATTTTGCGTGAAGCACGGTCAACAACTGCACCTAAGTAAAGCTCGTCTGCAATGTCAGTGCAGCTTTCAACTAAAATCTTAGCAACCGGCTGACCTTTCTCGTCGGTCTGGAAAGTTACTAAGTTTTTACCTAACCACTGCTCAGCGAATGCGCGAACGTCGTCTAAACTTTTCACTAATTTCACGCCACCCGCTTTACCGCGGCCACCAGCGTGAACCTGACATTTGACAACCCAAATGTCGCCACCAATACGTTTTGCCGCTTCTACCGCTTCATCAGCAGTGTCGCAGGCATAACCTTCAGATACTGGCAAACCAAACTCTTTAAAGAGTTGTTTACCCTGATACTCATGCAAATTCATGATGCTCTTCCGATTCGTTGAAACAACTTAAGCAGCTAAAGTGCTGCCTACCCGAATACCGCGCCGAATTTTAACCTGCTCGGCGCATAATTAACAGCCGCAAGCTAAATTGCATTGCGGCTGGTTCTCAGCGTCTTTAGATATCCAGGATAAGACGTTGAGGATCTTCTAATAGCTCTTTCACGGTAACCAGGAAACCTACCGATTGTTTACCATCAATAATTCGATGGTCATAAGAAAGAGCCAGGTACATCATCGGTAAAATTTCAATCTTACCGTCTACCACCATCGCCCGCTCCTGGATTTTGTGCATACCCAGAATTGCGCTTTGTGGTGGGTTCAAAATTGGCGTTGAAAGCAGTGAACCAAATACACCACCGTTAGTAATGGTGAAATTACCACCCTGCATTTCATCCATAGTTAACTTACCGTCACGGCCTTTGATAGCCAGGTCACGAATACCATTTTCCATATCCGCAATGCTTAAACGGTCAGTGTCGCGCAGAACTGGAGTTACCAGACCACGAGGCGTTGATACCGCAATGCTGATATCGAAGAAATTGTGGTAAACAATATCGTCGCCATCAATGGATGCGTTGACGTCTGGGAAACGTTTCAGTGCTTCAGTTACAGCTTTGACGTAGAAGCCCATGAAACCAAGACGCGTGCCGTGAGTTTCTTCAAACACGTCTTTGTACTTCTTACGCAAGTCCATAATTGGCTTCATGTTGATTTCGTTAAACGTGGTCAACATCGCGGTGTCGTTCTTAGCTTGCAACAGACGCTCAGCGATACGTTTACGCAGACGTGTCATTGGTACACGTTTCTGGTCACGGTCACCTGAAACGGCTGGCTGTGAAGACTGCTGTTTGCTGCTATCCGAAGACTTAGAAGACTGAGCTTTCACGTGTTTTTCCACGTCTTCTTTAGTGACGCGACCGCCCTTACCAGTGCCTTTAACGTCACTTGGCTTAAGGCCGTGTTCACCAAGTAAACGACGAACCGCAGGACCCGCTACTTCGTTGTCACCGTCATCGTCTTTACTTTCTGAAGAAGATTCAGATTTGCTGTCATCGGACTTGCTTGAACTACCGCCAGCAGACCCACCAGCTTCGACAATACCGATAACGTCATCAGCACCGACTGTCGCGCCTTCTTCGTGCTTAATTTCAGCTAAAACGCCATCAGCCGGAGCAACCACTTCCAGAACCACTTTATCGGTTTCAATATCAACCAGGTTCTGGTCACGTTTTACTGCATCGCCAGCTTTAACGTGCCAGATAGAAACAGTGGCATCAGAGACTGATTCTGGCAGTTGAGGAACTTTAACTTCCATTTTCTCGCCAGAACCTTTTTTGTCAGAGCCTTTGTCTTCTGAAGAATCAGATTCTTTTTTCTCTGACTTCTTGTCGTCGTCTGAGTCTTTATTGTCTGATTTATCGTCAGATGCCGACGCACCGTCACCTTCTTCAATTTTTCCGATAACTTCTTCAGCTGTTACGGTAGTGCCTTCTTCGGCAGTAATTTCGCCCAAAACACCGTCTGCTTCCGCAACCACTTCCAGCACTACCTTGTCGGTTTCGATGTCAACCAGATTCTGGTCGCGAGACACTTTATCGCCAGGTTTTACGTGCCATGTTGCAATTGTTGCATCTGCAACAGACTCGGGTAATTGAGGAACTTTAATATCAATCGCCATGGTTCATCTTCACCTATTTAATGGTTAGCGCTTCGTCAACAAGGTTTTGCTGCTGCTTGTTGTGCTCTGAAATGTATCCGACCGCCGGTGCGGCTGACGCACTACGACCACGATAAGACAACTGAGCTCCTTTCGGAATTGCGGCCCAGAAGTGATGCTGGCTGCTATACCATGCACCCTGGTTCTGAGGCTCTTCCTGACACCAGACAAAATCTTTAACGTGCTGATAATCTTTCATAATTTCTGCCACTTCTTCCGCAGGGAACGGATACAGCTGTTCGATACGAATAATGGCAACATCTTCTTGTTCACGCTCGCGGCGTTCTTTCAGTAAATCGTAGTAGACTTTACCTGAGCAAAATACCACGCGTTTTACTTTTTTCGGATTCAGATCATCGATTTCACCAATCGCGTTCTGGAATCCAAGATCCGCTAAATCATCCATTTCTGAAACCGCTAACGGATGACGTAACAATGACTTAGGCGTCATAACAACTAACGGACGGCGAACCGGACGTAAGTGCTGACGACGGATCATGTGGAAAACCTGTGCAGGCGTTGTCGGTACACAGACTGACCAGTTGTGATCGGCCGATAATTGCAGGAAACGCTCAAGACGGGCTGAACTGTGCTCAGGACCCTGCCCTTCGTAACCGTGCGGCAATAGCAATGTTAAACCACATAAACGTCCCCATTTCTGCTCGCCAGAACTTAAGAACTGGTCAATAACAACCTGGGCGCCGTTAACGAAATCACCAAATTGAGCTTCCCACATAACCAGAGACTGCGGTTCAGCCGTAGCGTAACCGTATTCGAAGGCCACAACTGCAGCTTCTGATAAAACTGAGTCATAAATTTCAATTTGCCCCTGATCTGAACCTAAATTGTTCAGTGGCATATAGGTAGAACCATCTTTTTGGTTATGCAATACCGCGTGGCGGTGGAAGAAGGTACCACGGCCGCTGTCCTGACCGGTCAAACGAATATGAGTGCCGTCGTTAACTAAGGTGGCATAAGCCAAAGTTTCAGCGAAACCCCAGTCCATTGGTTTATCGCCTTTCGCCATTTTCAGACGTTCTTGATACACTTTTTCAACGCGGGAATTCAGCTTGTCTTCTTCCGGATACTGAGTGATTTTTTCGCCCAGATCTTTCAGCTTATCTGCTGAGACTTTGTAGTCGTACTCAACGTCCCAGTCGTTTCCTATGTAGGGAGACCAGTCAACAGAGTGCTGACGCATAGGACGGTGTTCATCAACCACCACTTCGCCTTTATCTAATGCATCACGATAGTCAGACATCCACTGCTTAGCTGTGTCTTCATCTACTATCGACTTCTCTATCAGACGCTTGCCATAAAGCTCGCGGGCAACGGGTTGTTTTTTAACTTTTGCATACATCAGCGGCTGTGTTGCACTTGGCTCATCGGCTTCGTTATGTCCATGACGACGATAACAAACCAAATCAATAACCACGTCGCGCTGAAATGCATTACGGTAATCAAGCGCTAACTGAGTGACAAAAACAACGGCTTCAGGGTCATCCGCATTAACGTGGAAAATTGGCGCCTGCACCATCTTGGCAATGTCAGTACAATACTGAGTAGAGCGCGCATCTTCCTGTTTAGATGTAGTGAAACCAACCTGGTTATTCACCACGATACGGATAGAGCCGCCTACACGGTAAGCACGTGTCTGCGACATATTAAAGGTTTCTTGTACCACACCCTGACCGGCAACAGCAGCGTCACCGTGAATGGTAATAGGCAGCACTTTTTTGCCTTCCGGGTCTTTCAGGCGGTCCATGCGCGCACGAACCGATCCCATAACAACCGGGTTTACAATTTCAAGGTGCGACGGGTTAAAGGCCAATGCAAGGTGGACGTCGCCGCCCGGGGTCGCATAATCAGAAGAAAAGCCCATATGATATTTAACATCACCTGAGCCCTTTGTGCTGTCATGCTTGCCGGCAAACTCGTCAAATAAGTCCTGTGGTTTTTTACCCAGAACGTTGACCAAAACGTTCAAACGACCTCGGTGAGCCATACCAATAACGACTTCCTTGGCACCTTGCTCACCAGAGCGTGAAATGAGTTCTTTCAACAACGGAACCAGACTGTCGCCACCTTCTAATGAAAAGCGCTTAGCTCCCGGGAATTTTGACCCAAGATACTTTTCCAGTCCGTCAGCGGCTATCAGCTCTTTTAAAATTTTAGTCTGCTGTTCTTTTTCAAACTTGGGCTTTCCAAGAACACCCTCCAACCGTTGCTGAATCCAGCGTTTTTCCTCGGTTGAAACAATGTGCATGTACTCGGCACCAATAGAGCCACAATAAATATTTTCCAACGCCTCGTGAATATCACTCAGCTTCATTGTGTCTTTGCCAACAGCTAAAGAGCCGACATTAAACTCGCGTTCTAAGTCGTCTTTGCTTAAATCGTGGAAGTTTAATGAAAGGTCTGGAACGGTTTCCTGTTTCCATAAACCAAGAGGATCAAGGTTGGCGTGCTGATGGCCGCGGAATCGGTAAGCATTAATGAGCTGTAAAACTTTAACTTGCTTCTGATCTGCGGCAGTCGTGCTGCCTGTTTGAGATTGCTTGAGCTTATTCTTAGCGGCCTGGCGAAACTGCTCCCGGACATCGCTGAGTTTAGTATCAACAATGTGATTATCCTTCGGCAACGCATCGAACATTTGACGCCATTCATCACTGACTGCCGTCGGATCATCCAGATACGCCTCAAACATTTGTTCAATGTAGGCAACGTTACCACCGGCTAGATGCGATGTTTCTAACCATTCACGCATTACACCATCTTGCATTGCGTTTCCTTCACCTGAATAGATAAACCGTTTTTATAAAAAAATAGCCATCCTTTGTGGGATGGCCATCCACAACATCAACCGTTCAAATTGGCGCGACAATTTAACGAGTTAAACAGCGCGACTCAAAAGCATCGATTTGATGTGTCCAATAGCCTTTGTTGGATTCAACCCTTTTGGACATACGTTAACGCAGTTCATGATTCCGTGACAACGGAATACACTAAAGGCATCATCAAGTTCGTCCAGACGCTCGTCCGTTGCTGTGTCACGACTATCAATTAAGAAACGATAAGCGTGCAGCAGACCAGCTGGCCCAACAAATTTATCTGGGTTCCACCAGAACGACGGGCACGAAGATGAACAACATGCACATAAAATACATTCGTAAAGACCATCAAGCTTAGCACGGTCTTCCGGCGACTGCAGTCGTTCACGCGCTGGTGGCGTTTTGTCATCGTTGATAAGGTACGGTTTGATTTTCTCGTACTGTTGATAGAACTGGCTCATATCAACAATCAAATCACGAATGACAGGCAAGCCTGGTAGCGGACGAATCACAATTTTGTCTGATTTCAAAGAAGACAAATGAGTGATACAAGCCAAACCATTTTTACCATTAATATTCATACCATCGGAGCCACAAACACCTTCACGGCACGAGCGGCGGAATGCCAGCGATGGATCTTGTTCTTTCAATTTGATCAGTGCTTCTAGCACCATCAAATCCTGATTATCTTCTACTTCCAACGTGTACTCTTTCATATGAGGCGCGTTGTCGACATCAGGATTATAACGATAAACTGAAAATGTGTATTTTTTCATATACCCTCCAACTTAGTAGGTACGAGCTTTCGGAGGGAAAGCTTCACGCAGTTTAGGCGCCATATTGACTTCCCGCGTCACCATATCTTCCTTTTCAGGACGATAAACAGTGTGTACTAACCACTTCTCATCATCACGATCCGGGTAGTCTGCACGGCTGTGAGCACCGCGACTTTCTGTACGGAAGCTGGCAGCAACTGCAGTTGAGTAAGCCGTTTCCATCAAGTTATCTAGCTCAAGGCACTCGACGCGCTGAGTATTAAACTCTTTAGAGGTGTCATCAAGACGGGCGTTTTTCAGACGTTCGCGAATTTCGCGCAGCTCAGCAAGCCCTTCTTTCATTGAATCGCCTTCGCGGAAAACCGAGAAATTAAGTTGCATGCACTGTTGCAGGTCTTTCTTAATTTGTGCCGGATCTTCGCCTTTCTGAGTGTTTTCCCAACGATTATAACGCGCTAGTGCCGCGTCAATGTCGTCGCTACTTGCTTCTCTGGCTTCTACGTTAGCTGCAAGCGTTTCACCCAGATGCATACCAGTTGAACGACCGAATACCACCAGGTCAAGCAGTGAGTTACCGCCTAAGCGGTTAGCACCGTGTACGGATACACAAGCAATTTCACCACAAGCAAACAGGCCTTTAACGTGAGATGTCTGACCATTGTCGTCTACAGACAACACTTGTCCGTTAACGTCCGTCGGAATACCGCCCATCATATAGTGACAGGTAGGAATAACCGGAATAGGCTCTTTCACCGGATCAACGTGTGCGAATGTACGTGATAAATCACAAACACCCGGCAAACGGCTTTCCAGGGTTTCTTTACCCAGATGATCCAGTTTCAGTTTAAGGTGAGTACCCCATGGGCCTTCACAACCACGTCCTTCACGGATTTCAGTCATCATAGCGCGTGAAACAACGTCGCGTGATGCCAAATCTTTCGCGTTTGGCGCATAACGCTCCATAAAGCGTTCACCGTCTTTGTTCAGCAGGTAACCACCTTCACCACGACAACCTTCTGTAACAAGCGAGCCCGCTCCGGCAATACCGGTTGGGTGGAACTGCCACATCTCCATATCTTGTACAGGAACGCCGGCACGCAGTGCCATACCAATACCGTCACCGGTGTTGATATGAGCATTGGTCGTTGAAGAATAAATACGACCCGCACCGCCGGTAGCAAGAACAACGGCCTTAGCTTTAACAAAGTAAACTTCGCCGCTTTCGATATCCATGGTGGTTACACCACAAACTTCGCCGTCTTGGTTCTTAACGATATCCAGCGCGTACCATTCTGAAAATACGGTGGTTTTTTTCTTCACGTTTTGCTGATAAAGCAAATGCAGCAAAGCGTGACCGGTACGGTCAGCTGCAGCGGCAGTACGAGCAGCCTGCTCGCCACCAAAGTTCTTCGACTGACCACCAAATGGACGTTGATAAACTTTGCCGTTTTCAAAACGCGAGAATGGTAAACCTAAGTTTTCCATTTCTAAAATAGCTTCAGGGCCAGCTTTACACATGTATTCGATAGCGTCCTGGTCACCAATATAGTCCGAACCTTTAACGGTATCGAACATGTGCCATTCCCAGTTATCTTCATGCGCATTACCTAATGCTACAGTAATACCACCCTGAGCAGAAACTGTGTGAGAGCGTGTTGGAAACACTTTGGACATCAACGCGCAGCTCAATCCCTCTTGGGAAATTTGCAGTGCTGCTCGCATGCCGGCACCGCCAGCACCAATCACCACTGCATCATATTCTAAAGTTTTAACAGTCACTTAAACACCCCACAGTACGAATAAGCCAGTGAGCCAAACAGCGATCAGACCAACGCTGAAAACCAGTTGGATAAAAGCTCTGAGACCGGACGCTTTCACGTAGTCTGTTGATACTTGCCAAATGCCAATCCAGCCGTGAATTAACACAGAAGATAAGGCCAGCATAGTGAACACTTTCATCCAAATGTTGGCAAACAACCCACTCCACACTTGATAAGTTACATCTGGCGTAGAAAGGAAGAACCCAGCCATGAACAGTGAATATAGAACCATTACAATCGCGCTGGCTCTCAATAAAATAAAGTCATGAGAACCGCTACGACCAAAAGTAGCTGCTGCTGTTACCATAGCCAAACTCCTACTAATACGGAAAAGATCACAGAAAGAGCAATTGAGACAATTGCGCTGATTCTTCCGGAATCGAGTTCTTCCCAGTAGCCCATGTCCATTACTAAGTGACGCAGACCAATGATTAAGTGAAATCCTAGCGCTGTCAAAATACCCCAGCCAATAAATTTAGCGATAAAGCTGGTCATGATACTCTCGATTTGAGCAAAGCCTTCAGGGCCACTAAGTGACACGGCAAAAGCCCAAATTAGAAAAGCCAGAGAGAACAGCATAGCAACACCGGAAATACGATGCAGTATGGATGCTTTGGCAGCGGCAGGAAGCTTGATAGTTGATAAGTCTAAATTAACAGGTCTTTCTTTTTTCACGATAGATTGCCTTTTAATAAAGCACAAAAGAAATGCAATTTTCGTTTGCGCGACACAGAAACATGCCACCAATACGGCGCAAAGTATATCTAGCCAAGCTATTAATTACAACGACAAACTCAGATTTGAACGCTGACTAAAATACGCTTTACTACTAAAGTCTAACCTAACAAGATAATTCTTCAATCTGAGTAATCTTTTCGTCATGTTTATTACGTATATTTCGCTATAATTGGTTCATGTTCCCCGATTAAAATTGACATTTACGGGCATGATCGAGTTAAATTAGCGCACTTTTTCAAAGTAGATAGCGAGGAGAATTCCTTATGGCTGATCGTAAAGCCACTTTACAGATTGACGGCCAATCCATTGAATTGCCGGTACTATCACCAACGGCAGGAAAGGATGTAGTTGACGTCCGAACTCTGGGAAAACATGGTTATTTTACTTTTGACCCAGGGTTTCTGGCTACAGGCTCTTGCGAGTCGGCTATCACCTATATAGATGGTGAAAACGGCGTTTTACTGCACCGCGGTTACCCTATTGGTGAGTTAGCAACTAAAGCAGATTACTTAGAAGTTTGCTACATGTTGTTGCACGGCGAAGCTCCTACCGAAAAGCAATACCATGAATTCAAAAACACCATTACTAAACACACTATGGTGCATCAGGGAATTCACAATTTCTTTAATGGTTTCCGTCGCGATGCTCACCCTATGGCAATGTTATGTGCCGTAACGGGAGCTTTATCATCGTTCTATCATGATGATCTGGAGATTCACGATGAAAACCAACGTTTACGTAGTGCTTACCGTCTGATTGCAAAAATTCCAACAATTGCAGCAATGGCTTATAAATTCAGCATTGGTCAACCTTTCGTTTACCCACGTAACGACTTAGGTTATGCAGAAAACTTCCTGAACATGATGTTCTCGGTTCCTGCGGAAGACTACAAAATAAGCCCTGCGGTAGCTCGCGCTATGGATCGCATCTTTACTTTGCATGCTGACCACGAGCAAAACGCATCAACGTCAACAGTACGCCTTGCCGGTTCTTCTGGTGCTAACCCTTACGCATGTATCGCTGCGGGTGTTGCGTCTTTATGGGGACCAGCCCATGGTGGTGCAAACGAAGCTTGCTTGCGTATGCTGGCTGAAATTGGCTCTGTTGAAAACATTCCAAAATATATTGAGAAAGCAAAAGACAAAGACGATCCTTTCCGTCTAATGGGCTTTGGTCACCGTGTATACAAAAACACCGACCCTCGTGCAACGGTAATGCGTGAATCTTGCCACGAAGTACTGAAAGAATTGGATCGTGATGATCCATTACTTGACGTCGCAATGGAACTGGAGCGTATCGCTCTGGAAGACGACTACTTCATTGAAAAGAAACTCTTCCCTAACGTTGACTTCTACTCAGGTATCGTACTGAAAGCTATTGGTATTCCTACCAATATGTTCACCGTTATCTTTGCGCTGTCACGTACTGTCGGCTGGGTTTCTCACTGGCACGAAATGATGGGCGAAGAAAACCAGAAAATTGGTCGTCCTCGTCAGTTATATACTGGTTATACAAAACGTGAGTTTTCACCAATTAAAAAATAAATTGGTTTGAGTTAAGAAGGCGCTCGGTTGAGCGCCTTTTTTTATGCCCGCTCTTAATTAGTTTGAGTACATTGCTTTTCACACCTTACAGAACGTGCAACGAAGCCTTAAATTCTTTATACTACGTCGCATTTCGTTGGTCGCCAAAGAGAGAGCTGACAGACAAATTCATTTTCAACGTGCTTTAGCAAGTTGCAGATAATTACAGAGAGGCTTATGCAGCAAGTAGTCAATGTACAACAACCCATCATTACACCACGTAAATTCAAGGTATATCAGCATCGCCAGTTAGATAAAATTGAGGCGTTAAAGAAAGTTCCTGATGACATGCGTTTTGAAATGAAAGTCGTCGCTAATGTACTGCCATTCAGAGTTAATGAATATGTATTTAACGAACTGATTGACTGGGAAAATGTACCCAATGACCCGCTGTTTCAGCTAACTTTCCCGCAAAAAGATATGCTGGAGCCTTCTGCGTACCAGCGCATGGCAGACCTAATGTCAGGCAAGCACACCACCAATGAAGTGTTTGATTTGGCGACTCAGCTACGCGATGAAATGAACCCTCACCCTGCCGGACAAATGCAAATGAATGTGCCGCATGTTGACGGTGAGCCTTTGCCGGGCATGCAGCATAAGTACCGCGAAACGGTGCTCTTTTTCCCGGCTCAGGGGCAGTACTGCCATTCTTACTGCACTTTCTGCTTCCGTTGGGCGCAATTTGTCGGTAAAGCTACCCGCTTTAATTCAAATGACGCGGATCAATTGCACCGCTATCTGGCTCAGCACAAAGAAGTTACTGACTTGCTGGTGACCGGCGGCGACCCTATGGTTATGCGCACGCGCAAGCTGGCCCATTACTTAGAGGGTTTACTGCAACCTGAGTTCGAGCACATTAAAACCATACGCATTGGCACTAAATCATTAACCTTCTGGCCATATCGCTTTATCACCGACCCCGACGCGGACGATTTACTGCGTTTATTAGAGCGCTTAGTTGATGGTGGCAAGCATGTGTCGATAATGGCGCATTTAAACCACCCGAATGAATTACGCACTGAAGTATGTCAGGAGGCCATTCGTCGCCTGCGCGCTACAGGTGTTCAAATCCGCTGTCAGGCTCCTTTACTCAAGCACATTAATGACGACCCGGATGTCTGGGCTTCTATGTGGGAGAAGCAGGTACAACTCGGATTAATCCCTTATTATATGTTTGTCGAGCGGGATACCGGAGCAAAACGTTACTTTGAAGTACCGCTGGAGCGTACCTGGGAAATTTTCCAGAAAGCGTACCAGCAGGTTTCAGGTATAGCTCGTACCGTGCGAGGCCCCTCGATGAGTGCCGGCCCGGGGAAAGTAGAAGTTCAGGGTGTTACTGAAATTGCTGGTGAGAAAGTCTTTGCCTTACGCTTTATCCAGGGGCGCAATCCGGACTGGGTACAACGTCCCTTCTTCGCTAAATATGATCCGGATGCCACCTGGCTGCATCACTTAAAACCAGCTTTTGGTGAGGAAAAATTCTTTTTCGAAGATGAGTATTCAAAAATGTCGGCGATGGATTAATCATCGCCTGCCAGTTTTCGTGCCCGCTGCAGGTCCTCTTCAGTATCAATGCCTGTAGCCGGTGCGAGAATGGCTTCAGCGACATGAATACGTTCTCCGTGCCAAAGCACCCGCAATTGTTCTAACGACTCAAGCTGTTCAATAGGGCTTGGCTCCCATTCAATATAACGTCTGACAAAACCCGCCCGATAAGCATAAATACCAATGTGACGATGATAATGCTCAGTAACGACATTTGTCGCCCGGTCGGCAGAAAAGTGCTCTCTGTCCCACGGAATTGCGGCACGGCTAAAGTACAGCGCATAACCCGCAGCATCGGTAACCACTTTTACTGTATTCGGGTTAAAAATATCTTCAGCGTCAGTAATGGGCACGGCCAGTGTCGCCATAGGTGCCTGCCGTTGATTGGCTAAGTTATCGGCAACCTGTCGAATAATTTCAGGCGGAATAAAGGGCTCATCACCCTGAACATTAACCACCACCTCGTTTTCTGCCAGAGCTAATTGTTCGATAACTTCAGCCAAACGTTCCGTACCCGAGGAGTGTTCACTTGAGGTCATCATGACGCGACCACCAAACTTATCAACGCCCTCTTTAATCCGCATATCATCGGTAGCAACTATGACTTCGGCAGCGCCACTAGCCTCAGCTCGCTCAACCACATGCTGAATCATCGGTTTACCGGCAATATCGGCTAAAGGTTTGCCCGGCAAGCGGCTGGAACCGTAGCGAGCTGGAATGACAACGGTAAAACTCATGAAGGAACCTTTTCTAACTCTTCTGATGATAACTCGCGAGCCTTATCCGCTATAAGCACGGGAATATTCTCGTCTATTGGATATGCGAGGCGTTCTCCGCGGCATACTAACTCGTCTTTATCGGCGTAATAGGTCAGTTTCCCTTTACACTTTGGACACGCCAATATTGCTAATGTCGTTTTATCGATGGCCATTTTTCTTCCTTTCCAGCTCTGCCAATAAGTTAGTTTTCATCACTTCGGGCAGCTTCGCTTCAATTGTTTGGTAATACCAGTCAGCTTGCGCAAAAGACTGGCATTTACCAGCATCTTTTTCTGTCATTAATATAGGGTTACTAGCCAGGTTAGAAAAGTCCTGTTGACTAAAAGCGTGATGATCCGCAAAGCTCTGACTGTTCTCCAGTTCAATACCCTGCTCAATTAGCGAGTTAAAAAATCGCTGCGGATAACCAATACCAGCCACGGCATTAAATTTGCTCTCGGTTTTTAACGCAACTTGCTCGTTATTATCAACCCGGTACCAGTTGCCAGGCTCGACATCCACAACATGTCGGGCGAATGCATGACGACCATAGTTAGAAATAACCCAGTCCGCACCTTTGAGACGCCATGGGCCTTCCCGTAATGGGCCCGCAGGCAAAAGCCATCCATTTCCGGTGCCTCGTTCAGCGTCTATCATAATTAATTCAATATCGCGTTTGAGTGCATAATGCTGTAACCCGTCATCACAGATAATAACGTCTACTTTGGGGTGTTGTTCCGCCATAAGCTTTGCAGCCTGAGCTCGTTTGGGCGCAATAACAACAGGGCAGCCAGTGCGACGACGCATGAGCAAAGGTTCATCACCGGCTTTTTCCGGAGAGTCGCTCTCTAAAACCTCATAAGGAAAAGGCCCTTTTGCACCGTAACCACGACTGATAATGCCCGGATTCCAGCCCTCATCTTTGAGCCATTGACTTAAGGCCACAACCATAGGTGTTTTGCCAGTGCCGCCCACGCTAATGTTTCCCACTACTATGACCGGAACATCAGCTTTATAGCGTGGCATTAACCCCAAAGCATAAAAACTGCGACGCAAATTTGTTACCAGCCAAAACACCAGCGACAGTGGTGTCAGCAAAAACAGTAAAGGGTGCAGCCTGGCTTTATACCACTGCTTTTGAAGCCACATTAGGCGCTCCCGCTAAACTGCAAGTTATGCAGCTGAAAATATGCGCCTTCCTGATCAAGCAATTGCTGGTGTGTACCGCGCTCAATAATCTCACCGTTGTCCATAACCAAAATTTCATCGGCATTTTCAATAGTTGATAAACGGTGCGCAATAACAATAGCTGTCCTGTTTTTTCTCAGGGTTCCTAACGCATCCTGAATATGGCGTTCGGACTCGGTATCCAGAGCCGATGTTGCTTCATCCAGTATCAGAATAGGCGCGTCTTGTAGTAGCGCACGGGCTATAGCAATACGCTGACGTTGACCACCGGACAGCATCACCCCGTTCTCGCCCACCATAGTATCCAGGCCTTTTGGCATGCTGTCGGTGAACTCAGTAACGTAAGCTTGCTCAGCGGCTTTAGTGATGTCTTCACGCGAGACATCTTTCGAGGCACCATAAGCAATATTGTTTGCTATGGTGTCGTTAAACAGGGTTACGTGCTGAGATACCAGCGCAAACTGACGCCTTAAGCATTTCAATTTATAGTCGTTAATATTATGGCCATCAAGCAGAATGCGGCCCTGCTCGACATCGTAGAAGCGCGTGAGCAAATTCGATATTGTTGACTTACCACTGCCTGAACGACCTACCAGCGCAATGGTTTTGCCCTGATCAACTTTAAAGTTAATGTGCTGAAGCGCGGGTTCATCACCTTTTTGATAAGAAAAGGTCACGTCATCAAAAACAATATCGCCCGCAGCCCGGTCAACCACCCGCGAGCCTTTATCAACTTCAATCGGTTCGTCAAGAATCGCAAACACACTGGTCGCCGCCGCAATACCGCGCTGGAAATCACTGTTTACGTTAGTAAGCTGCTTCAAAGGACGCAGCAGCATGATCATAGCGGTAAGTAACGTAGTAAAGGCACCAGCAGATAATTCTCCCAGCATTTCGGGGAAACTGGCAATAACTAAGACCATAGAAAGACTTAAGGACGCTATAAACTGAATAACCGAAGTGCTAATAGCGCGGGTATTCACCAGCTTCATATTCTGGTTACGAGTAATATTGTTTATGTTCGAAAAGCGGGCAGACTCACCTTTTTGCCCCTGATGCATAATCACAACCTTATGGCCGTTGATCATCTGCTCTGCGGTTGTGGTTACGTTACCCATAGCTGTCTGAATACGGCTACTTACTTTACGAAAGCGGCGAGAAACGACCCCAACAACTTTTGCAACCAGAGGGCCTATCACTAAAAATACTAATGACAATTGCCAGCTTTGGTAAAACATTAGACCTAATAATCCGGCGACGAAGGCTCCTTCTTTTACCAAAACCAGAACGGCCCGACTACTCGCTTCTGCCACCTGCTGAGTGTCATAAGTTATTTTTGAAATCAAGTCGCCAGTTGAGTGCTGATCATGGAAACCGACCGGTAGTTTCATCATATGGTCAAACAATTGCTGCCGCATTTTAGTAACAACTTTAAAGCCAACCCAATGCAGGAAATAGCTGGAGGCAACATTCAAAGAACCGCGAAGGATGAAAATAAAAGGAACAAAAAGCGCACCATAAAGCAGTATATTAGAGTCCTGCTCTGTTAACCCGTCATCTATTAAGGTTTCAATTTGGGATAAAAACAATGTATCAATGGCAGAGTAACCAATCATACATAAGACCGCAGCAATAAAAGCTGCCTTATAAGGTTTGATATAACCTAATAAGCGTTTAAAGGTCGTCTTTTTTTTAAGCTGAGAATCCATGTAATCTCATATTAGTCATTAACACTTCTGATATTCTACCTGTTTTCAAAGGGTAACTCCAAACTCCATGTGTTGCCGTCACTAACTATGGTCAGTTGTCCGCTGTCTCTGGTTCCAAACCAAGGCTTTTGAGTACGGGAAAGTCTTTCCTGTGTATAGCGATGGGGAAAGTCATATCCTTTATGTTTACCGTAACTGATAAGATAGATGTCCGCATCGACCGCCTGTAACAAAGGCCAGCTAGTGGATGTTTTACTGCCATGGTGTGGAATCAACAGAACATCGGAGTTAGCTTCAGGCAGCTTATGTAAAGACTTCAACAATAATTGCTCCGCCATCATTTCAATGTCTCCGGGCAGAAAAACACTGAAGTCTTTATAACTGACGCGTAATACACATGAACGATTATTTTTACTTAACCGATTTGCATCCTGATAAGCAGACGTTGGCCACAGAACCTCCCATTGTATGCTGTTCCATTCACCTGTATCACCGGCGCGACAGGGTTTATCACTGGCATCTCCGCGCCACTCTAGCTGAGGATACCTTTGTCTAAGAAAATCTCTGCCGCCGTTATGATCTCTATCGCCATGGCTGATAAAAGCCAGCTCAGGCCGCAAACCATGATAATTAAGAAAAGGTTCAATAACCGCTTCTGCAACACTGAAACCCGAACTAAACTCAATACCGGTATCAATGAGCATGGCTTTGCCGTCCTTCTCTATTACTAAAGCCTGGCTTTGCCCCACATCCAGAACATGAAGACGCAACTTCCCGTCCCGTTGATTAAAAAATGAAAAAGCCGCAACAGGCAAGCACAATAATAAACCTAACCTTTGCCAACCACGACTTACAGGCAACAGCATGGCCGCAGTAAGTGCGAACAAAACAGCAAACCGTGCTGCGCGGGTTATCGGCCATTGATTCAGTTCCAACCAATTAGCCGGGTGCCCTGCTAAAGCGTCCAATAGTGGGGTCAAACAGGTAACCGGTAGTTCAGACAACTGCCAGAACGACACAGCAATATCAGAACCAAACAACGCAAAAACAGTTCCTATTAATGCCAGCGGCAATAACCAAAAGCTGATAACAGGCAACACCAACAAATTGACTACGGGAGCAAAAAGCGAAAAGCCGCCAAATAATAAAAATGATAAAGGAGACATCACCACCAACAGCTGCCATTGAATTGACCAAAGGCTTTTTACCGCGGAGAAACGGCCACGACTTTTGCTCCAGCGCCAACTGGCAAGAAAAAGTGCGGCAACGGCAGTAATAGATAACCAAAAACCGGGATCCTGCCAGGCAAAAACATCAACCACTAGTACCGCAGCCACCACTCGCAACAATAAGCTTAGCGGATTTAACTTGAGCTTTAACACAATATGCAGAAGAACCACCAGAAACATGGTTAAAGCTCTTACAGTCGATATTGAAAAACCTGACATGCCCGCATAGCCGCTTACCACAATTGCCGCGAAGACCAGCGACCACAGCCGAATGTCTAGTCGCTCTCTATTTTTTAAGCTGATAGGAAAACAGTAAAAACAAAAACGAAAGAATAGAATAGTTGAGCCTGCAACCATCCCCAGATGCAAGCCGGATATGGCCAGACTATGAGCTAACCCCGTTTTTTGCCAGCTTTCACGAGTGGCAGAGGTTAACAGGCTACGTTCGCCAATAGTTAATGCAGCCAATATACCCGGTTCAGATAAATCAGCTCGTTCTATGCCATCGAAAACTCTCTGCCGAAAACTGATTACACGAGTCAGTTTTTCGCCATCTTTGACCGTTCCTAAGGCATAAATATTATTACGTAATAAGTATTTCCGGTATCGAAAACTCCCTTGGTTGCGGTAGTCCGTTGCCTGTTTCAGCTTCACTTCCAGTTGCCAACGCTCACCAGCTTTCGGCACCTGTTTATGGTGGCTGTTATACCAACTCAGTTGAACCCGGGGTTGCAGCCAGAATGGCAAAACTTTACCAGCCAGAACTTCTACTCTGCCCGTCATACGCAAATGAAAAGGATAACGACGCGACATTTCATCCACGACAAGCGTCAATTGAATTTCATTACCCATCAATTCGTCTGGTATCGCGCGTAAATTTTGCCAATAAAGGTTGGCATTACCCCATAAAATGCCGCAAAATAACACCATCAGTCGTAGTACGATGGTTCGCTGTTTTACTTCCCTCTGTCTAAAATAAAAAAAGGCATTAACTGTCGCCAAAAGTAGTAGTGCGATAGTTGAAAAAATTAGCCAAAATTTGATGTCAGAGTGTAACGAGGCGGACAATATTCCGCCAACAAAGACCAGTAACCAACGATCCATCGTTGCTCCTTCCCTGGGGCAGTAACCGGATAGGTAATAAACGTCACATTATGGCCAGACGCTTCATTAAACGCTTAATGCCTGATCATCAAAAAGTGCGCGAATCCAAAGCGATTCGTTTGTTCGGCAGCCTTCTGCACGATGCAAACTTGTGGCATTTAAATCGACGTTCAGCTTCAGGCGCCTTTGCAGTCGGCTTATTCTGCGCTTTTATACCAGTACCCTTTCAAATGTTATTGGCGGCAGCGGCGGCAATTCCTTTTCGCGTTAACTTGCCACTTTCGGTCGGGCTTGTCTGGGTCTCAAACCCTATTACTATGCCGCCAATGTTCTATCTGTGCTATTTAGTCGGTAATGCCCTGCTCGCAGAGCCACCACAACCCTTTGCTTTTGAACTTAGCTGGGAATGGCTAATGCACAGCATTTCGACCATCGGTCCGGCATTACTGCTTGGGTGTTTGATCCTTGGCACGTTATCCAGCTTTATCGGTTACATCGGTATTCGCCTGCTTTGGCGCCAGTCGGTGGTCAAAGCCTGGCGCCGTCGCAACCCTGAAGGCAATTAAGTACTTTCGTGCAGGGCCTTGGCGGGTTCAACTTTGACCGCCCTCCAGGCTGGATAAATAGTGGCCAGCAAACTCATTACCAGTGCCACGCTGGCGACTAAAATAACGTCGCCCCAAACCCATTCAGAGGGCACCTCACCAACAAAGTAGATATCGTTGGAAAGCAGCTCAAAGTGGAACCAGGATTCAAGCGTTAGCATAATATCCGGTAGAAACTGCGCCAGAAGTATCCCGCAGAAGCAACCGATAGCCACTCCATATAGTCCATTCATTAACCCCTGAAACACAAAGGACTGCAGTAAGGAACTATCTTTCATACCTAAGGTTTTCAACATGGCAATTTGGCTGCGCTTTTTCGCTACCGTCATAATGAGTGTTGAAACAATATTAAAACAGGCTACAGCCATAACCAGAATCAAAACCAGATACACTACCCAGCGCACCAACTCAATATCGCGATATAAATGGCCGTGACTTCGGGTCCAGTCATCCAGATAGACCAATTCTGGCAACTGGTTACCTATTTCCCGGGCAACCGCAGGAGCCGAAAAAACATCCTTTAACCGCAAGCGTACGGAGCTGACATCACTAGCAAAACTCAACTCATTCTTAGCCGTTTCCAGAGAGACGTAGGCATTTTGATAGTCAATTTGTCCGCCAAATTTAAACAACCCGGTGACTTCCAGTCGCACCCGCTCTGGCGAACGAAACCCTCGCTCAGATTTTTCCGGGGTTAGTAAGGAAACAGAGTCGCCAACAGCTAAGTCAAGCTTCTCGGCCAAACCTGCCCCAAGCAATAAACCGCCTTTTTGCTGCCACCTTTGCCAGTCTTCGTTACTTACATAGTTGGATATATCCGATACTTTTTGTTCCTGCTCTGCGGATATTCCCCGAACCTGTATGCCATGAAAAGTTGACTGGGTTTGCACCATAACGGTGGAATTAATTCCCGGAGCCGCCGCTATAACTTGCGGGTGCTCCCGCGCGATTTTTGCTATTTTTTGCCAGTCATCCAGCGCGCCTTCTACTGCACTGTACTCAACCTGCGGAACAACCGCCAGTAACCGCTCCTGCAGCACCTGATTAAAACCGTTCATCATCGACAAGGCCGCAATTAAAACCGCGCAACCAAGCGCTATACCAATAGTGGATGAAGCCGATATAAATGACAAAAAGCCCTGTTTCGCAGTACCTTTACGAAAGCGTCGGGCAATTAACCAGGCAAGCTGCATTAGCCTTGCTCCTTATGCAAAATTCCATTTTTTAAAACTTCTACGCGCTGCAGTTGCTCAGCCAGCTGTAAGTCATGAGTGACCACAATAAAGGCCGTGCCCATTTCCTGATTTAGCTCCAGCATTAACTGATAAATACTCTCAGCCGCTTTACCATCCAGATTACCGGTTGGCTCATCGGCCAGCACCACCTGTGGTTTATTCACAAAAGCCCTGGCTATAGCAACCCGTTGACGTTCACCACCGGAAAGCTGTGCCGGACGATGCGATAACCGGTGCTCTAATCCCACACGCACTAGTAACTGCTTCGCGTTTTTTTTAGCCTCAACAGGGCTCTTACCCGCTATCATTTGCGGCATTGCAACGTTTTCCAACGCTGAAAATTCCGGCAATAAATGATGAAACTGATACACAAAGCCAAGGTTCTGGTTACGCCACTGCGCCAACTTGTCGGCTTTCCAGGGCGTCATTTCCTGATCTTTATAAAATAATTGACCCGATGAGGGTTTATCCAGTCCACCCAACAAATGCAGCAAAGTGCTTTTACCCGAGCCTGACGCTCCGACTACGGCAACCATTTCTCCGGCTTGCAGCGCAAAATCAATGTCTTTTAAAACGGTAACCTGGTCGCCCCCGTCCTGATAGGATTTACTCAATTCTTTGCAACGCAACAGCGCGTCAGTCATAGCGTAATGCCTCCGAGGGTTGAACATGTGCGGCTTGTGATGCGGGATATAGCGTTGCCACCAAAGTTAAGGTAATTGCGGCAACCACGGTAATAATAACCTGAGACACGTTAATAATAATTGGCAAACCTTCATCTGATCCGGCAAAGATCTGTGCACCGAATAAAGCCAGAATATCATTCAGATACCAGCTCAATATCAGCCCCAGAATAACGCCAATTAATGATCCCAGAACGCCGTTATAAAGCCCCTGCAATAAAAATACCGTGCGTATACGCCCGTTAGATAAACCCAACGTTTGTAATATGGCGATATCGTGGCGTTTGTCGTTTATCACCATAATAAGAGCCGATAAAGTATTAAACGCAGCAACAGCAATGATTAGCGCCAGCATTAACCACATCATGCGTTTTTCCATGCCAACTGCTTCAAATAACTGGCCATAATTTTGTCGCCAGTCGCTGGTCGTTAATTGCGTTTTATTGCGCAGACTTTCTGCCACTTGGGGGGCTTTAAAAGCGTCATCTAAAAACAACTGCAGCCCACTCACTTTTCCTTCAGGTAAGCGAATTAAACGAGCTAAGTCACTACCGTGGGCAAAAACAACCGATTCATCCACCTCTGAGCCCATAGAAAAGAACCCGGTAACGACAAAGCGGCGCTGCGACGGCACTAGTCCAAAAGGTGTATAAACACCGCCCTGCGCGGCAATAATTCGAATGTTATCGCCAACGGTTATTCCTTGTTTTTGCGCCAGTCGCTGACCTATTATCAAGTGATAACTGCCCGGGGTTAGACTGAGCCAGTCACCAACCACCATTTTATCTTCGAGTGAAAGAGGTACCTCGCCCGCATCCGGGTAAATGCCCTGTATATTGGCTACCGACATCTTTTCTGAAAACTGCAATATGCCCTGCGTTTGCACATACGGCATTGACCCTTTAATAGCCTCTAGTTCGGGCAGTTGCTCCTGGGTTTTACGCCAGTTTGTCAGTTCCGTAGTGCTGTCAGCGTCGGTTAGGGTTACCTGAGGGACTGCGCCCAAAATCCGTTCTTTCAATTGGCCTTCAAAACCGTTCATAACCGACATGACAACCACCAGAGCCATAACCCCAAGGGCAATACCGGCAAAGGCAAAGCGGTTGATAAAGGCGGTAAACGCAGACCCCTGCCTTGCCCGACTATAGCGCAGGCCAATAAACAGCACGACCGGCTGAAACATATACCCTCAATTATTTGATGGTTGCTAATTCATAACGAGCAAGGATAATGAGTTGTATTGAGCCTGACAACTAAAAGCCGACACAATGACGCAATCGCAGACATCAATGACATCACCAATCGGAGATTTCTTCACCGTAAGAGATCGTTTCCCGGTCAATTTAATTGCGCTGGATTCGGCTGACAGTATCCCTGACGAAGACGCGTTTATTGCTGAAATCCCGGAACTGTTCACTATTGCGTCCAGCATGGCTGAAAGTGACCAGCAGCAACTGCAAAGTATTAAAGTTGAACAGTCATCAGGCAGCGCTCTGGTCGCCTTTCTAGAACAGCAACACAAACGCATGAACATATTGTTGGGCTACATGCTCCGCAACGAGGATGATCCGGCTCACCGCTTTGAAGGCGTTGAATACGGCGGCGGTGGTATTCGCATAATAAATGAGTCGCCACTAACCGAAGGTCAGACATTTCAGGCAAAACTATTTTTTAAAGAAGAAGCTCTGGCAATTTACTGTTATCTGACAGCTGAAAACTCAGAACCAGAAGACGAGGGTGAGACTTATCGTTGCACTCTCAGCTTTGCTCAAATTCGCGAGGAAGATCAGGAGCTATTGATTCGGGCCAGTCTTCATGCCCAGAGTCGCCAGCTTAAAGAGCGTTCCAAACAACGCCGCGAAGAAAAACAAAACGACAACCTGTCATCCAAATCCTGATTGATTTCGGTATAATACCGACGTTTTTCCAAACCAGTTGAGTAGTCATGACTAAGGCATCTGTATTAAGACCCCCTTTTCCTCCGGCAGCAAACAAAGACCTTACCTGGCAGGAGTTGCATGGCAGCTCGCCGGCAATGGCGATAGCGAGGCTAATTGACGCCACGCCAGGGCGGGTTTTAATTGTCACCGCAGATGCTAACCAGGCACACCGGTTAGAACAGGAAGTGAAATACTTTGCCGGTGAGCACACCGAATACCATGACGACATTACGCTTTTTCCCGACTGGGAAACTTTGCCTTACGACAGCTTTTCGCCGCATCAGGACATTATTTCTGACCGACTCAGTGTGCTGGCACGCCTTCCTGATGCAAAGCGCGGCGCACTGATTGTCAGCATTAATACCCTGCTGCACCGAATTGCTCCAACCTCTTTTGTGCAGGGGCAAGCGTTACAAATTGAAAAAGGCCAGCAACTCGATAGCCTGAAGCTGCGCCAGCAACTTGAGAATGCCGGTTACCGTCATGTTAATCAAGTAATGGAGCATGGCGAGTTCAGTGCCCGCGGCTCTATCTTAGACTTATACCCTATGGGCAGCCAGACACCTTACCGACTCGACTTTTTTGACGACGAAGTCGATACCATTCGGCCGTTTGACCCTGAGACTCAGCTATCAAAAGATCCAATAGACGGCATTAACTTGCTGCCCGCACACGAGTTTCCACTGACAAAAACGGCAATTGAACGCTTTCGCGCAAATTACCGTGAGCACTTTGAGGCGAGCACTGAGCGTGAATCGGTGTATCAACAAGTCAGTAAAGGCCAGTTACCTGGTGGTATAGAGTACTATCTGCCGTTATTTTTTGAAGAAACTGCCAGCTTGTTTGATTACCTTCCCGAAGACACGGTATTGGTTACTTTCGGCAACATTCAGGCGAGCCTGGAACGACTGTGGCAGGATATTAACCACCGCTACGATCAGCGTCAGTTTGACCCTTTACGGCCGTTACTGCACCCAAATGAGCTGTTTCTTCCGGTCGATAATATTCACGCCGGTTTCAAACAGTACCGACGGGTGCGTGCCAATGTACCTGCAGAAATGGCACAACCCGGTCCCACGCCGTTTTTGACAGAGGCAGTAACGGAAATAGCAGCTGACCATCAGCAAAAGCAACCCTTTGCCAAGTTAAAGACCAAACTGGAACAGGCTTTGACAACGGGTGACAAAGTTCTGCTGTCAGCCGAGAGCGCAGGCCGCCGCGAAGCCTTCCGGGAAATTGTCAGCAAGCTTGGTTTTCAGGTAAGACTTTGCTCGGGGCTGGATGAATGCCCAACCCAACAAATTGGGTTAATCATTAGCCCCATTATTAATTCATTTTATTTACCAGACGCCAAACTTTGGTTTATTACCGAAACCGAATTGTTTGGTAACCGCGTGGTACAAAGCCGTCGACGTCAGCAAAAAGCCACTGTCAGCGCCGATACACTGATTCGCAATTTAGCAGAACTGCAAGCCGGTCAGCCGGTTGTTCACCTGGACCACGGTGTTGGTCGTTATCAGGGGCTGACAACCTTAGATGCCGGAAATGTCACCACCGAATTTGTTACCATTGAGTACGCTGGCGGCGCTAAGCTCTACGTTCCGGTCGCCAACCTTAATGTTTTAAGCCGCTACAGTGGCGGTGAAGAAAGCCATGCGCCGTTAAACAAACTGGGGAACGACAGCTGGGACAAGGCCAAAAAACGTGCTGCGGAAAAAGTCCGTGATGTTGCGGCAGAACTGCTCGACATTTACGCTCGCCGCGAAGCGAAACCCGGCTATGCATTTAACATTAACGAAGAAGATTACCAACGTTTTGCCGCCGGCTTTCCGTTTGAAGAAACCATTGACCAACAGACTGCAATTGATGCGGTTAAGCAGGACATGCAACAGCCCCGCGCTATGGACAGACTGGTTTGCGGCGACGTGGGCTTTGGTAAAACTGAAGTGGCCATGCGCGCGGCCTTTATTGCAGTTAATGAAGGTAAACAAGTAATGGTGCTGGTTCCTACCACCCTACTTGCCCAGCAACACTACGAAAACTTCAGTGACCGTTTTGCTGATCAGGCCATTCGGGTTGAAGTGCTGTCGCGCTTTAAAACCGCCAAGCAGTCAAAAGGCATTCTTGAAGACTTATCCAACGGCAAAGTCGACATTGTTATTGGTACCCACAAGTTACTGCAAGACAATGTTAAGTGTCATGACTTAGGTCTGCTTATTGTCGACGAAGAACACCGCTTTGGTGTAAGACAAAAAGATACAATTAAACGCCTGCGCGCTGACGTAGATATTCTGACGCTAACCGCAACACCGATTCCGCGTACCCTGAATATGGCCATGAACAACATTCGTGACCTTTCAATTATAGCCACGCCACCAGCTAAGCGACTGGCAGTAAAAACCTTTGTCCGCGAATACGACGAGCCAACGGTTCGTGAGGCAATATTGCGTGAGATTCTGCGCGGTGGTCAGGTTTATTTCTTACACAACAATGTCGACACCATTGAAAAAACTGCGGCCGATATTGAAGCTCTGGTTCCGGAAGCGCGGGTTGTGGTTGCTCACGGACAGATGCGTGAACGTGACCTTGAGCGCATTATGTCGGACTTCTACCATCAGCGGTTTAACGTGCTGGTCTGTACCACCATTATTGAAACCGGTATCGACATACCCAGCGCCAACACCATTATTATGGATCGCGCCGATCACCTGGGTCTGGCGCAGATGCACCAGCTGCGGGGCCGGGTCGGACGTTCGCATCATCAGGCTTACGCCTATTTATTGACGCCACACCCCAAACGCATGACCAAAGACGCACACAAGCGCCTCGAAGCGATTTCTCAGCTGGAAGACCTGGGTGCCGGCTTTATGCTTGCAACTCACGACCTGGAAATTCGTGGTGCCGGCGAGCTGCTGGGCGATGATCAGAGTGGTCAGATTGAAAGCATTGGCTTTACTTTATACATGGACATGCTGGAGCAAGCGGTTAAAGCTTTAAAAGAAGGCAAAGAACCCGCGCTTGCGCAACTGCTACACGAACGTGCTGAAATTGACCTGAAACTGCCGGCACTTTTACCTGAAGCTTACATACCAGACGTCAATAATCGTTTAAGTTTGTATAAGCGAATAGCCAACTGCGAAACAAGCAAAGAGCTTGATGATCTGCAAGTAGAATTGATTGATCGTTTTGGCCTGTTACCGGACGCCGCAAAAAACCTGATTCGGCAGACACAACTTCGCAATAATGCGGAACAGTTAGGTATACGCAAAATTGATATTGGTAATCAGGGCGGTATTATTGAGTTTGCCGACGACACGAAAATTAACCCCGAGATAATTATTGGGTTAATTCAAAAAGCGCCCAGCTATTATAAGCTGGACGGGCCAAACCGTTTACGTTTGAGTCAACCACTGGAAGATACTCAAAGCCGCTTAAAACTGGTAGAGTCTCTGCTAGACGAGTTTGCAGAGCAATCTCAGGCGGCGTAACACAGGAGTGAATAAATGGCGCTGGTACATCGGGGTGTAAAATCGATACTGGGTTTAGCAACCGCATTAACGGCTTTAGTGTCTGTAAATGCTATGGCCCAGGCAAATAAAGATTATTGGCGCTGGTTTGAAGTTGAAGTTCTGGTCTTCAAACAAACCGCTACCGATCAGTCCGGTGAAAACTTTTCTTTAACCATGCAGCCTATTGCGGTTAATAAAAGCCGGGATTTATTAACCCCTCACTACAGCCGACAAAATCGCTCTCTTCGCAGCGCTCTGCCTGTTTGCGAAGCATTCTCTGAACAAAACTGGCAAATTGATATTGCCTGCCAGTATGACAACGAAGAACAATGGATCCCTATTGCCGGTAACCCATTCGCACCGGAACACAAGTTATCTGAAATGGCCTCTACTGAGGTTGTTATCGATGGCCCCGGTGGCGATATAGAGCAGGCCTCGCAGCCGTTCCTGATGCCTGCAGATGCCCTTGAACTATCTCCAGTCAGAACCGAACTCGAGCGCAAAGGTCAGGCTAAATCGCTGTTGCATCTAGCCTGGAGACAACCAGTTTTTACCCGGAGTGTCGGTCGTAAAATGCGCTTATTTGGCGGCAAAAACTATGGCAAGGACTTCTTCTATAATGGTTTTCCCAAAGAGCAGGAACCACTCGATACACCGCTGTCCAGTGCCGGTCAGGAGCAGCGCATGGATAATATCCAACGCCTGTTCAACCTTATTGAATCCGGCACCGCTCCCTTTATCAGCCCGAAAGATAACACCCCGGTTCGCCCGCCTCTCACGGCAGCCGGGAACCCTCAGCTCGCCTGGGAATTTGATGGCTTAATGCATATTTTTCTGGTCGGTAACTATCTGCATATTGACGGTGAGTTCAACTTACGCGAACAAGATGAAATCAAACGTATTGCCAACAACTTAGAAACTCAGGCGGCGTATGCTCTTAATGGAGCGAGTGAACAAACACCTTATTTACGTAGCTATTACTTTTCTCAGTTACGGCGCGTTATCAGTCACGAAACACATTACTTTGATCACCCCAAACTCGGGGTTGTCGTTCAAATTCGCCGTACTGACTTATCGGCTCCAAGGTACTAATAAGTTACGAGGCAATTATGGAAAAGTACGAAGAACTGCTACTGGCCTTAAGAAAAGTTATTCGCGCCATCGACTTATACTCTAAGCAGCTAAATAAGTATTCCGGATTAACCGCACCTCAGTTACTAATTTTGCGTGAAATAAATGCTGCAAACGGTATAACCGCCAGTAAGGTTGCACAAAATATCAACCTAAGCCCGGCAACCGTCTCTAATGTCATCGAACGCCTTGAACACCGACAGTTAATCCACAGACACCGCAGTGAACAAGATAAACGCCGTGTGTCTCTTTATCTGACTGAACAGGGGCTTAGTCTTCTGGAAAAGGCACCACAGCCGTTACAGGAAGATTTTATCGAAAAGTTTCAGGCACTGGATGAATGGGAGCAGTCGTTGCTGCTCTCGTCAATGCAAAGAATTGCCAATATGATGGATGCGGAACGTCTTGACGCCGCCCCCGTACTTGAAGTTGGAAGCTACCATAAACTGGACCACTAACATGCACAAACAACTACTTAGCTTATTACCAGCTCTGCTTTTATCGGGAACTGCAATTGCAGAAACCTGTGGAAGTGACAAAGAGATTATTCCTATTTCACAGGTACAAGGAGACAGTAACCAGTCTCCAAAAGTTGATAAGCAAGTAACCGTGCGCGGTATTGTTACCGCAAGCTGGCAGCCGTCTGAGCAACTTGGCGGCTTTTTTATTCACAGTTTGCCTGAGGATATAGATGAAAACTCTGCCACCTCAGAGGGTTTATTTATAGTTACCAATAAGCAGCATTCACAAGTTAATAGCGGTGAATGGGTAAGAGTGACGGGACAAGTTGAAGAGCGTTCGGAATTAACCTCGTTAATTGAGGTATCCAATATAACGACCTGTGGTGAAGCAAAAACACTTCCTGCGACAACTGAACTGAACCTCCCGGTTGGATCACTTGACCAGCTTGAAGCCTTAGAAGGTATGCCTGTTATTTTATCCGCGACTAAAGGCGAGAGCCTGACGGTTTCAGGCAATTACAATTACCCTCGCTACGGTTTTTTCGATATTTCCGGCGGGCGCTTATGGACGCCGACTCAAATCGTTATGCCGGGAAAAGATGCAAAACTTCAGGCACAGGAAAACGAATTGAACCGCTTGCAGGTTGATGACAACAGCAATGTCACCGAACCACGTCCGCTGCCTTATTCCGAGCTTCAGCATGGTGAACAAAGTAGTTTGCGTTCCGGCTCTACCCTAAAAAGCTTCTCCGGTATTATCAGCCAGTTCAATAACCGTTACCGAATTCAGCCAACCGACGACTTAGAACTAGAAGCACCGTCTGTGCAACCGCAACTGGCGGAGAAGTCCGATAAGGCCCTGCGCATCGCCAGTTTTAATGTACTGAACTTCTTTAATGGAAACGGCGCCGGACAAGGTTTTCCGACTCCCAGAGGAGCCGACACGCCTGAGCAAATGCAACGACAACAGAAAAAAATTGTTGCCGCACTAACGGCTATTGATGCTGATGTTATTGGCTTAATGGAAATTGAGAATGACGGATTTGGTGAGCGCAGCGCAATAATGCAACTGGTCAAGGCACTGGAGAAAGCGTCAGGAAAAGATTACGCAATAGCTGAGCCGCGTGCAGAAAAAATCGGAACAGACCAAATTACTGTCGGTATTATTTATCAACCCAAGCGTGTAAAGCCAAGTTCTCACGCGATATTTACACGTCAGGGGCCTTTCTCCTGGGGAAGTCGCCCTCCTCTTGCGCAAAGCTTTATCGCCACCAACACCGATCAAGAATTCAGTGTTGTGGTAAACCACTTCAAGTCGAAGGGCAGTTGTCCGGAGGACTCTGAAAGCCCAAACAGTAATCAAAATGATGGGCAGGCGTGCTGGAACGATTTAAGACTTCAGTCCTCGCGGGAATTAACGCAATGGATTCAGAGCGAGTCTTTAACAAACCCGGTATTACTGGGTGACTTTAACGCTTATTATCAGGAAGACCCGGTGCGTTATTTTGCTGACAATGGTTTTTATAACCCTTCAGGCGCAAAAGACTATTCTTACGTTTATGACAGTCAGGCCGGGGCTTTAGATCACGTTTTTGTTGCCGACTCACTTAAAGACGCGATTCAGGAAGTGTATCACCTACCCTTTAATGCTGACGAACCCCAGCTATATGATTACCGCGATGAGGCATACTTTGCAGAAGGTCCATTCCGCTCTTCTGACCATGATCCATTAGTACTGGACTTAGTTTTTTCCGGCTCTGGCATGTAGGCATTATTGGTTCCGAAGTGAACCTCGAACTCAACACCAACCAACCACTGGCCGCTACGCTGTTCCGTCATAAGATTGTGAGGCCAGTGGTACCCAACCCAAGTTTCCACAAAAAACCATTCCCGTAAGTATCGCTGACGATTAAGAAAGCGCAATCCATAGTCCTGAACAGGCACTTCATGGTCAGTATTGCCCTCTATCCAGGTTTCTGTCGCCCAGGCTTTTTCCTGCCCATACAAATGATATAAACGCGCAGTACTGTTCCAGCGAATACCGTCTGTTTCTTCTGCAAAAGTGCCTTTAGAAGCCCACCGTAATAACCATGTATCAGTTAATGTGGCTTCATAATCTACTCTCTGTGCAACACCAAAGCCGTCACTGTCGCGCCAGAAAGCTGAAGACTGCATACGAACTTGCTGATTGCCTGAAAAAACAAAACCTGTCATATAGCGGGCTCTGGCATAGGTATCAAACCTTAACCCACCACGTATCCCTATACTGTAAGACACTCGGTGCGCTTCATTAATTTCAGGGTCGAAGCCTAAACCCACTAGCCATTCTTCGTCTGACTGTGGAGAACGAATAACTGAAGGGCGACCAGTAGAGTCATCATCCAGAAACTCATTTTCATCCACCCGGCCAATGAAAGCTGAAACGTTTTCTTTTAGCTTAGGTAAGGTTACCCGGGCTCTGAATCGGGACTTAACTTCAAAGCCATCGTGCTGATCCCATTGCGGCGCAACCGAAAGCCGCCCGTAAGAGCGTTCATATTGATTAATACTTTCATCTCCGAACAAGCCGTCAAACCAGCGCGCGGTTGCATCTACCGAGGTTCCAAGTCCGCTGCGGAAACTGTCCAGCCACATATCATCTTCTTCATCAGCCTGTTGAGCTGCTGTAGCTGACTGGCAACCAAGACTAAAAATAAAAGCTAACCAAGTAATCTTTTTCATATTGAATGGTCTATAACTAAACATCACCTTTGGTTGGAGAACACTATGTCGTTTCGCCTTATATTTGTTATTGTCGGTTTGTTAGTATCATGTTTCAGCATGGCACAGAATAGCGAGCCAACAAAGCAAAAAAATGAAAAAGTCGCGACTTTTGCCGGCGGCTGTTTCTGGTGTGTTGAAGAAGCTTTCGAGAAAATGGCCGGAGTCCGGGAAGTCATCTCAGGATACAGCGGAGGTGATGAAGCTAACCCAACCTATGAGCAGGTTTCAGCAGGTAAAACCGGGCATACGGAAGCAGCCCAGATATACTACAACCCCGATGTCGTAAGCTACGCAGCACTACTTCAGAAGTTATGGCGTATCAGTGATCCGACCGACAACGACGGACAGTTTGTTGACCGCGGTAAACAATATCGCCCCGCTGTTTTTTATCACAATGACGAACAAAAGCGTATAGCTATGAAGTCGCGCGAGTGGCTGGATAAAAATGGTCCCTTCCCTGACCCGGTGGTTATTGAAATAACACCCTTTAAGAGCTTCTACAAAGCGGAAGAATACCACCAGGACTATTACGACAAGAACCCCGTTCGCTACCGTATTTATACCTACAACTCAGGACGTTATGACTTCGTTGAAAAGCATTGGGGCGATACCTCGGACGTTGACTATCAGCAATTTACGAATGACAACCCGACAGGTGAATCTGGGCAGCAAAGCTTTGTTAAACCCAGCGACAGTGAACTGAAACAACGCCTAACGGATATTCAGTATGCGGTGACTCAGGAAGACCAAACGGAACCCGCCTTTGATAACCGCTACTGGGACAATGAGCGCGATGGCATCTATGTGGATGTAGTAAGCGGTGAACCGCTTTTTTCTTCAGCAGATAAATACGAGTCAGGCACCGGCTGGCCAAGCTTTACCAAACCCATAAGCCCTGATGCGGTAGTAGAAAAAGATGACAGCAGTTGGTTCTACACCCGCACTGAAATTCGCAGCCGCAAAGCGGACTCTCATGTAGGCCATGTCTTTAAGGATGGCCCTCAGCCTACCGGTTTAAGGTATTGCATGAACTCGGCGGCGCTGCGCTTTATTCCTTTAGAAGAAATGGAGGAAGAAGGGTACGGCGACTACATTCCTGCAGTCACCGATGATTAGTTAAGCGGTAATAATCAGGCCGTCCAGCCCAGCTCAGTAGCGCGCTGCTGAGCTTGCTTGGGCACATCAGTTGCCACAAAGTGATGATGCAGCACCTGAACACCAAGCATATGGTTGATGACGGCATCAAGCTGCACACGCTCTTCATTCGGAACATTCTCATCCTGATGCCGTTCAAAGGTCCGCACCACTTCGTCGTAGTCAAGCAAACCGGCTGACTTAACTGCCTCAGCATTCAGGAATTGCTCCGCCAGCTTCTCAACAGCTTTCCACTTCTCTGGGTCAGTGTGCGCCGGCGGCGCCATAAAAGCGAACTTCTCCCGTTTATACAGCGTTTCAGGCAACAAGCCTTTCATGGCTTCACGCAACACATATTTTTCTTTATTGCCTTTAATACGCAGGTGCGGCGGCACAGTGAAAGCGTATTCCGCCAAGTGATGATCTAAAAATGCCGGGCGCGCCTCCATTGAATTAGCCATATCCACCCGGTCGCCGCCCCAGGTCAGAATTTGCCCTTCCAGCATGGTTTTAATCCAGACATACTGAGCTCTGTCCAGCGGATGCCGACCATCCAGCATGTCTTTATCAAGTGTGTTGGCAATAGCCAGGCTGGGGTCATAGCCTTCAACCTGTTTTCGCTTGTTCTCCGACATAAGCGGCAGCGCAACCGATGAGCAGGAAAGCCACGGCTGCACACAACTTGGAGTAAAACCCATTTTCTGGTTAAAAGCGTCGCTGACAAACTCTTCGCGAGCCAACATCGCGCCTTTAAAGAGTTTATTGTTTTTCTCCAACAGCTCCTGCCACTCAACCCGCTCTACTTCCGGTAAATGGTCGAGTCCATGCAGGAACATGTCCTTTCTAAAAGCCGGGTAACCGGCAAAGAGTTCATCGGAACCCTCACCTGTCATCACAACTTTATAACCCGCCTCGTGTACTTCTTTACTCATTAAGTACTTGGCTACACCCAGAGTGTTGTATATTGTTCGCTCGGTATGCCATAAGGTTTTCACAAAATGGTCATAGAGATCATCGGCTTTCAGCCGCATAATATGGTGATCAGCCTGAGTGGCTTCAGCCATTTCTTCTGCAATAGGTGTCTCATCGTAGTCGGCAGAATCAAAACCTATGGTAAAAGCTTTTACCGAAGTCTGGGTTGAGGCGGATGCAAGTCCCAGAATGGCACATGAATCAATACCACCGGACAAATAGCAACCTACAGGTACATCAGCTGTCATTCGGTGCTGAACGGCTTCCAGTAGCTTAGCGCGGACCCCTTCAATATAAGATTCCTCATCAACATCGGCGCCCGGGTAGCTCTCCTCCGGCGGAAAATCGACATCCCAGTACTTATGCTCTGTTGCAACCACTTTGCCATTTTTACGCTGCAACTTGACCACATAACCCGGCTGAACCTGGTTAATCCCTTCAAAAGCCGTAGAGCCCGGAACCATCACTTGAATCAGTTGGTGGTATAAGCCCTCTGCCGAAAACTCTCGTTTAACATCCGGATGAGCGAACAAGACTTTCAGCTCAGAGCCAAACACCACACCGTGCTCCGTTTCCGTCCAGTATAAAGGCTTAATTCCAAATCTGTCGCGCACCAGGTAAAGGCTTTCGTCTTCGGCATCGAACAGGCCGAAAGCAAACTCTCCACGAAGCTCCTTTAGGGTGTCCTCCAGTCCGTAACGCTCAAACAGGTGAAGAACAATTTCAGAGTCGCTTTTACTGTTAAACCGTGCGCCACGAGCGGTTAAATCCGCACGTATGCGTTTAAAGTCGTAAAACTCACCGTTATGGGTCAGCATCAGTCTTTTATCGGCTGATATAAAAGGTTGCCGACCTCGCTTTTCATCCAGGTCGATAATGGATAAACGGGCGTGACTAAATCCAACGCCATAGTCTTGTTGTACTTCATAACCAAACCCGTCGGGGCCACGATGATGCATTATCGCAGCCATATTCACTAAGATTTGGGGTTCAATCGCTCTTTCCGTTTGATGATGAAAAACGCCAGCAATTCCGCACATTCTTTGCTTTTCCTCGTATCAGACGACATCAATGACGCGTTCAGCTCGCTGTACCATACAGGTCAGTAGCGCCATACGTAAAAACACCGCACCCCGTGCCTGGCTGAAATACCAGTTATGAGGCGTATGGTCGAGATCGGCGGATAATTCTTCACCGCGCGCTAAAGGGTGTAAAATAATAGCGCTGTCTTTTAGCGGAGACTGCGCCGTTAAGTGAAACTCACTGCCATAAGTACTAAAGGTATCACCTTCCCACGAAATCGCGTTGATATAAACCACGTCGAGCTCTGGTAGTACCTGCTCTAAATCCCGGGTCGTACGAATCTTTATTCCGGCTTGCTCAATCTGTTCTCGTTGCTCACTTCCAAACAGCTGAGTCGACGATTCCTCGTCATGAATAATGACAATTTCATCAATTGCTTTTGGAAACTTTACTAAACATTTAATAAAGCTACGCACGGTGCGCATTTTATTTGGCACACCAATAATGCCAATTTTTATCGGCGCTTTATCGGCTTCGTCCGTGACTAAATCGGGACGCCATTTAAACAGTGCATACATGTCCGTAAGCGCCTGAGTCGGGTGTTCATCTGAACCATTACCCGCATTAATAATGGGAATGCGCAGCGAATCGATCATCTCTTCCAGTGAGGTTTCATTATTGTCCCTCAACACCACGCAATCACCATAGTTATTAAACATTTCAGCCACATCGGCTAAACGTTCGCCTTTGGCTATGCCGGTAGTAGAACGATCCGTAATTGACATAATATCGCCGCCCAGACGGTGCCAGGCACTTTCAAATGACAAACGAGTACGAGTACTTGGCTCGTAAAACGCGCTGATTAAAATTTTGCCCTGTAATGAGGTACTAAAACGACGAGGATTAGCCTCGTACTTTGCAGCAAGCCGGAACAGTTGCAGCATGCCCAGCTGCGAAAACTGATCAGCAGACACAACATGCTGATTCGACAAGTTCAGCAAGTAATCACCATCTTCCTGAATTGCTTTTAATAACGCCTTTGGATGAGCATCGCCGCAAACGTCGGGGCGCTCTCGTTCAAAGGAGACATCCTTTATAGTCATACAATTACCATATGGTTTTAGAAATAAAATCTTTAATAAAAAGCCCCAGTAACAAAACCGGAGCTAAGCAAGTCATTATTAGCGCCAGAGAAATTAACCACTCAAAAGCCAGTTCACTGATCAGCATTTGGCTGCTCCTTCTCATTTAGCCCGTCCCAGTCAAACTCTTCGCTACTGCGTAAAATGCCTATTAGACATATTAGACCGGAAACCGCACATGACACCAAAGCAGCGACATAGAAGCCGACAACAAAATAACTCAGCATACCAAACGCCGTACCGAACGCCATAGCGCACGCCGCGTATGTTCCTGTCAGCCGACGATGATACAGCCCCAGTACTATTGGCCAGATGGTGCTGGCAACAAAAGCTCCGGCAAAATTCAATAAAGCACCTAAGGTTGCAACGCGCGGCAGGCACAATAACCAGGTAACGATTCCTAAGCCTAGGATACAACTGCGATTAAAGCGCATTAATGTTTTGTCGCTGGCTTTAGGTTTCAGTTTTTTATGGAAAATATCCTGTGTGACTAAATCTGAAGTCGCTGCCAGTAACGAGTCCAGGCTGGACGCCAACGCAGAAAAAATAACAATAAAAACAATAATGGCTCCGGCTTTACCGAGTACAGCAGCGGCAACGGTAGGGCCAATCATATCGGGGCTTGGTGGAAAAATTCCCAGCTGAGGCGCTGCTAACGCAATAAACCCGGTAACAATAGGAATGGGCAGCCATAATAAGCCACCAGTTAAGTAAGCCTTGTAAGCCACATTCTTTTTAAAAGACAGCGCCCGTGACCACCAGACATTGGAATGAAAGATTTCCCCAAGGCCGAAGAAGATATTGTTAAACAGAAACATGACGGCAGCCGGAAACAGCATGTCCAAAAGCTGCGGATGCTCACTTGTCAGGTTGCTGTGGATGCTCTCCAGGCCAACATTATCAATTATCCAGTACGCGATAAAACTGACACCGACAATGATGATTAAAGCCTGAATAAAGTCGGTAGCAATAACCGCCCGCATTCCGCCAAAAAGTGTATAGCCGACACAAATTACCAGTATGGTGGTCATGCCAATGTGATAATCGAGCCCACTGAGTGACTCAAGCAAAATACCACCAGCCATACCCAGACTAATTAACCAGCCAAAAGCATAAACCACAGAAATGATGATAAAGACGAGCCAGGCCAGATTGCCATAACGCAAACGCACAAAGTCGCCCGATGTATAACCGTTAGGAAGCAGTTCCTTAATGCGTTTAGCCATAGGTGCAAACAGCACTAAGCCCAGAGCAGCAAAGGAATACCCTACCATGCCCCAAATGCCGAATTGATAGGTTAACTGGGGAGCAACCAGCGTGGTGTTACTGGTAACCCAGGTGGCCATAGCCGTTGCCGCTGCAAACGCAAAACCAACATTCCGCCCTGCCAGAGCAAAGTCCTCGTGGCTGCGGTTCTTCCGCCCCAGCCAATAACCAAAGGCTACCCAGAACACCCCAAACAGGACGATAATCGTGATGCCGGTACTCGTATCCAGTGCGAATTCAGTCATGGCGCTCTTGTCTGGAGTGGATCCATTGCCGATGAAGCAATAATAAGGTTGCTACCAAAGTAATGAAAATAACCAGGCCGACGAAGAATAAAGTCAGAGATTGCCAGAGCGGATAGTGCTCCACCGTTATCTCAATAGTATTGCTGGTATAAATTTGGTTATCAGGACCTTCGGCTCTAGCACGCAAATAATAAGTTCCATTGCTAAAACCGGTAAGTGAAATATCCTGGAAGTCACCTAGTGTAGGAAACTGACGAGTACTCTTGGCAAACTCTGAATTGCTGGCAACTTCAATAGTAACTCTGTTAAGCTCGTCAAAATTCAGAGCGCTAACAGAAACAGTGAAGTAACCTTCTTTTACAACGGAGTCCGGCCCGCTCAGTTTTAACGAGCTCGCATGCGCAGTTGTTGGCAACATTACCAACAAACATAAAGCAAACAAAATATAGCAATAGTTAAAGCCGTTTTTCTGCGTTGTCATTAAAACTTCTGCTCATTAGCATTAGTTGAAATCTCAGGCTAGCAGCAGAATTTTTTAATTTCAACTGTTTAAAATAGTCATCTGTTTACTGTTATTGCTCGTAATCAGTTCAACATATTATTTACGTTTAGTGGTCAGTCATTCAATGCAAAAGTATTTATGCAGTCTCGGTTCAAACCTTGAGCCTGAAACACATTTTCCTCAGGCACAAGTGGCCCTTAAAGCTTTATCCGACGATATACGCTTTTCACGAAACATACCGACTTCACCAGTCGACATGGATACGAATAACGATTTTTTGAACGCCTTATTTATTATTCGCACGCCTATGTCTGCGAATGAATTAAAGCAAAAGTTTAATGCTATCGAAGAGGCTATGGGCCGCGACCGCTCAGACCCACAAAGAAGCTTTAAAGATCGCACCATAGATATTGATATCCTGGGACGGCTTGAAGAGAAACCTCCGGTACCGGAATATTTAACCTCTTTATTACCAGATTTAGGACTCACCTCATGAGAAAAACAGCAGTTATTACAGGCGCCGGACGACGTTTTGGTTTTGAACTGGCCAAAGCCTTGCTGACTGAAGGCTACCAGTTATTTGCTCACTACAATAGCTCGCGTGACGGTATTGACGAGCTGGAAGCACTTGGCGCTCAGGGCGTACAAGCAGATTTCACCAACATAGACAGTATTCAGGCCATGGTGCGTACTATTAGCAGCGCTACGGACTCTGTCGATCTATTGGTTAACAACGCTTCCTGTTTTTTCGACAACGAAACCGTTGATAACGACAACAACGCGTTAGCTGCGGTATTCCAGGTACACGGAATGGCACCCTATCTGCTTATAAGCGGCTTGCAACGGCAATTAAGCCATTCCGGGAATGGACTGGTTATTAATATTACGGACATCTACGCTGACCGCCCGTCTACAGACTATATTGCTTATTGCGCAGCGAAAGCCGGGCTCGCCAACATGACCCAGGCCTTTGCTAAAAGTTTAGCGCCATCAGTAAGAGTCAACGCCATTCAGCCAGGCCCTATTCTATTTTTACCAGAGCACGATAAAGAACATCGTATGCAGGTTCTGGATGAGACACCATTGCGGGTTGAAGGGGGTTTAGAGCCAATGATAGAAACCGTTCGCTTTTTACGCGACAACCCGTTTATTACGGGCGAGTCCATTAAAGTCGACGGCGGTCGCGGCTTAATGATATAAAAAAACCCGGCACGGTGGCCGGGTTTCAGTTCACTATAGCGACTCTTATTTAAGCATTCCGCGCAATACGTAATGTAAGATACCACCACTTTTGTAGTAGCTCATTTCATTACCAGTATCGATACGGCACTTAACCTCAAACTCGACTTCGCTTCCGTCTTTGCGTTTAGCAACAACTTTCAGCATTTGTCCAGGCTTGAGGTTATCATCAAGGCCTAAAATCGATATCTGCTCTTCGCCAGTCAGCTTGTGTTCTTTAACACCTTCACCTTCAACAAATTGCAGCGGCAGAACGCCCATACCCACCAGGTTAGAACGGTGAATACGTTCATAGCTCTCAGCCAGTACGGCCTTAACACCTAACAGCGTTGTACCTTTGGCAGCCCAGTCACGGCTAGAACCGGTACCGTACTCTTTACCAGCTAATACAACCAATGGTGTGTCATTTTCCATATACTTCATGGCGGCATCGTAAATGGCCATTTGCTCGCCAGTTGGAATGTACTTGGTGTAACCACCTTCAACATCATCCAGCATCTGGTTTTTAATACGAATATTGGCAAAAGTACCGCGCATCATGACTTCGTGGTTACCACGACGCGAACCATAAGAGTTAAAGTCTTTAATTTCGACGCCATTTTCCTGCAGATACTTACCTGCTGGCGAATCTGGCTTAATAGAACCTGCCGGTGAAATGTGATCCGTCGTAATTGAGTCCGCAAATACCGCCAACACGTTAGCGTCTTTAATGTCGCTCGGTGCCTGCAGTGGCTTATCAATACCTTCAAAGAACGGTGGGTTCTTAACGTAAGTAGAGTCGTCCTGCCAGTTATAGGTATTGCCTTTGGCAACACTAATTGACTGCCATTCTTCATCACCTTCAAAGACTTCTCCGTATTCTTTGCCGAACATCTCGTTATCAACCATTTTCACAGCTTCAGCAATTTCTGAACTGCTAGGCCAAATGTCTTTCAGGAATACATCATTACCGTCAGAGTCTTTACCTAAAGGATCTTTACTCAAGTCAGTACGCGTTGTACCCGACAGCGCGTAGGCAACCACTAGCGGTGGTGACGCCAGCCAGTTCGCTTTAACTTCAGGGTGAACACGGCCTTCAAAGTTACGGTTTCCTGACAACACAGAAGATACCGTCAGGTCACCTTCATTAATGGCTTCCGTTATTTCATCGTCCAGCGGACCAGAGTTACCAATACAGGTAGTACAACCGTAGCCCACTAAGTTAAAGCCAAGTTTATCAAGGTACTCATCTAAACCGGCTTTTGCGAAATAATCAGTAACTACTTTAGAACCCGGAGCCAATGACGATTTCACCCATGGCTTACGAACCAGCCCTTTTTCCACTGCTTTTTTAGCCAGTAAGCCTGCTGCCATCATGACGCTTGGGTTTGACGTATTGGTACAAGAAGTTATAGCAGCGATGACAACATCACCGTGCGATAAGGAATAGTCCTTACCTTTAACTTTTACTTCTTTGTCTTTCTCACCCGATTTACCGTTAGTTTCCAGTATCAGGTCGAAATTACTGCCAAGCTGCTCCATATTCACTCGATCCTGCGGGCGTTTTGGACCGGCAAGCGAGGCTGTTACGGTGCTTAAGTCTAATTCCAGCGTATCGGTGTACTCCGGTTCGTTATCATTGTCGCGCCACAAACCCTGAGCTTTAGAGTACTTCTCAACCAACTCAATGGTTTCTTCATCACGACCTGACAGACGGAAATAGCGCAGGGTTTCATCATCTACCGGGAAGAAACCACAGGTTGCGCCATATTCCGGCGACATGTTTGAAATGGTTGCGCGGTCAGCTAACGGTAAGTTGTCCAGACCAGGACCGTAAAACTCAACAAATTTACCTACTACGCCTTTTTCACGCAGCATTTGAGTAACTGTTAATACCAAGTCTGTCGCGGTTACACCTTCTTTCAGCGCTCCGGTCATACGGAAGCCGACAACTTCCGGTATTAACATAGAAACAGGCTGCCCCAGCATTGCAGCTTCGGCTTCGATACCGCCAACGCCCCAGCCAAGTACGCCAATACCGTTGATCATGGTGGTGTGCGAATCGGTGCCAACCAAAGTGTCAGGATAAGCAAAAGTTTTGCCGTCTTCTTCTTTCGTCCAGACACTCTTGCCTAAATACTCCAGGTTCACCTGGTGGCAAATACCGGTCCCCGGCGGTACTACGCGGAAGTTCTCAAAGGCACCCTGCCCCCATTTCAGGAACTCGTAACGCTCTTTATTACGTTCCATCTCAAAGCGGACGTTTTCTTTAAAGGCCCCTTCAGTTGCGTATTTGTCTACCATTACCGAGTGGTCAATGACCAGGTCGACCGGCGACAACGGGTTAATGACTTCAGGGTCATGCCCGGCTTTCGCCACGGCGTCACGCATTGCCGCTAAATCGACAATACCCGGAACACCGGTGAAGTCCTGCATCAGAACCCGCGCAGGCCGGTACTGAATCTCGCGGTCAATTTTCTTCTTCTTCGACCAGTCGACCATGGCTTGCAAATCGTCTTTCGTGACGGTTTCGCCATCTTCATTACGCAATAGGTTTTCGAGTAAAACCTTCATTGAAGCAGGAAGTTTAGAAATGTCTCCTAAGGCTTCCTCTGCTTTAGGCAGGCTATAATAATGAAAGGTTTTTCCTTTAACATCTAACGAACTTAAGGTTTTCAGACTGTCTTTGCCTGACATAGATTCTCTCCCATTCGCTTCCAAAGCGTCGTTGTGAACTAAACGGTCTCTTAAATATAGACAAACAGAACCGTTTCAGCCATCAAATGTGTGCTTTGATGAAAACATAAATCAAAAGTTTGTGCCAATTAACTGCTGGTTAAGTACTCAGTTAAGCAACTATTTTTATTATAAATTGTGTTTATATTACATAGTCGGTAAAAAGTGTTTAAGATCAATCAGACATCAGTCTTAGTGAATAAAATAAGGATATAATGGATGAGTCAGGTACTCGATGATTTACTCGACCTGCTAACCCTGGAGAGCATTGAGGACGGTCTTTACCGTGGACAAAGTCAGGATCTAGGCTTTGGCGCAGTTTTTGGTGGTCAGGTCATTGGACAGGCGCTGTCGGCGGCTAAAGAAACTTTACCTCAGGAGCGAGTGTGCCATTCGTTTCACAGTTACTTTTTACGCCCGGGTGACGCCAAAAAACCCATTGTTTATGACGTTGAAACCATACGTGACGGCAAAAGTTTTTCCGCACGCAGAGTCAAAGCCATACAATATGGTAAACCCATTTTCTACATGACGGCGTCTTTCCAGCAACAGGAAGAAGGCTTTGAGCATCAGGACACCATGCCTGAAGTGCCGGGTCCTGAAGGCTTAGTTTCAGACTTGGATATTTATCGTGAACACGAAGAGTTAATACCGGCACCATTACGCAAAAAGTTCATTTGCGACAAGCCCATAGAAATGCGCTTTGTTACCCCATATAACCCATTTAAACCTGAAAAAGACGAGCCTCGCCGTTATGTCTGGTTCAGAGCTAACGGCAACATGCCGGACGATCAGCGTGTGCACAAATACTTGCTGGCTTATGCGTCAGACTTTAACTTTTTACCGACAGCACTGCAGCCTCATGGCGTGAGCTTTGCTCAACCCCATATGCAGGTTGCAACCGTTGATCATGCCATGTGGTTCCATCGCGACTTCCGTATGGATGACTGGCTGCTCTACGCAATAGATAGCCCTTCTGCCAGTGGTCAGCGCGGTTTAGTGCGCGGGCAAATATTCACGCGTGATGGTGTGCTAGTAGCATCGACAATTCAAGAAGGAGTGATTCGGGATCGCGGCTAAACGCGACCCCGATATTAGGGCGTATTGACGTTTACTGATTAGGTCAGAGAAACAAAGAAACCGGCAATTGCAGCACTCATCATGTTTGCCAAAGTCGCTGCTAATAAAGCCCGCATACCTAAACGAGCAATGTCATGGCGTCGGCTGGGCGCCATACCGCCTAACCCGCCCAGCAAAATAGCAATAGACGAAAAGTTCGCAAACCCGCAAAGCACAAAGGTAATGATAACCTGCGAGTTTTCACTTAACTGATCTTTGTAATTGACAAAATCGAGGTAGGCGACAAATTCATTAATAACCAGCTTCTGACCAATAAAGCTTCCCGCCAGGTTAGCTTCATCCCAACTGACCCCTAATACATAGGCAACGGGCTGAAATACATAACCAAAAATTTGCTGTAAGGTGATTTCAGAATACCCAAACCAACCGCCAACCCAGCCAAAAATACCGTTAACCAGTGCAATAAGCGCAACGAAGGCTAACAACATAGCACCAACGTTCATGGCTAATTGCAGACCGCTCGACGCGCCCGTAGCCGCGGCATCAATCACGTTTGCAGAATTGTCTTCTACTTCCACTTCTTCTAAATCGTTACGCGGTTTCTCGCACTCGGGAATCATCATCTTCGCCATGAGGAAACCACCGGGAGCTGCCATAAAGCTTGCGGCGATCAGGTATTTCAACTCAACTCCAACACCGGCGTAACCCGCTAAAACTGAACCGGACACCGACGCCATTCCCCCCACCATCACGGCAAAAAGCTCAGAACGGGTCATCGTTCCGATAAATGGCCGCACCATCATAGGTGCTTCGGTCTGTCCGACAAAAATATTAGCAGCGGCGGACATGGACTCCGGGCGACTGGTGCCCAAGAGCTTTTGTAGCCCCCCGCCCAAAATGCGAATAACCCATTTCATAATGCCTAAGTAGTACAAAACGGAAATAAGAGAGGAGAAGAAAACAATGACTGACAAAACTTGAATGGCAAAAACAAAACCAAAATCTTCAGATGCCAGATTACCAAACAAGAAGTCGATGCCCGCCTGCGTGTAACCAATTACAGCGGAAACTCCTTGGGCAAAACCAAACAACAGCTCACGCCCAATAGGAATATAAAGCACAAAGCCTGCAAGAATAACCTGTATAGCAAAGGCTCCAATAACCGTTCGCCAGCGGATAGCTTTACGATTCGTTGAAACTAAATAGGCAACGATAAAGATGACGGCAATGCCGAGAATACTATTCATAGAAGAACCAATTTTATTCCGCCAGCAACTGACGTATTTTTGTTTTTATTATATCAATGGCGATTTCGTTCTGACCACCGCGAGTGACAACGAGATCGGCAAACTGCTTAGACGGGAATATAAAGTCAAAGAATGCGGGACGAACATACTGCTCATATTGCTCAGTAACCGACTGCAGCGTACGTCCACGCTCTTCAATATCGCGCTTGATACGGCGCAGCAGGCAAATATCCAATGGCGTGTCCATAAATACCGAGATATCAAACTGTTCACGTAACTTTTCGTCGGTTAACAGCAAAATACCCTCAACCATTACGACTTTTGCCGGAGCAACCCGTATAGATTTTTCCAGGCGGGTATGCGTAGTATGACTGTACTGTGGCATATCGACCGCTTCACCGGCCTTTAACTGCCGTAAATGTTGCATCAGCAAATCATGTTCAAAAGCAGCAGGTTGATCATAGTTAGTTAACACCCGCTGCTCCATGGTCATATGACTCTGGTCACGGTAGTAAGCGTCTTCGGCCAGAATAGCAATGCCGTCAGTTCCTAATTCAGCCACTAACTCCTGATACACCGTGGAGGCAAACAGACTTTTTCCCGACGCTGAGGCGCCAGCTATCGCTATAACTGTTATTTTACTCACAAGCTTCCGTTTCTAATTGCTGCAAACCGCGCGCAATTATCCTTGATTGTCTGCGTAATTAAAAGACTTGACTGACACCTTTATTGTCATAACTTTGGCCGATAATCCCTCATATGTTTAATTTCGTTACAATTTAGCCTGAACATAAGCATGCATATCAGTGCCCCCTCTCTTATAGTAAGTTCGCTAAATAAAAAAATAATCCAGGAACCACTATGAAAATGATGAAAACTTTAACCGCCGTTGCTGTAGCAACTGTGTTACTAGGCGGTTGTCAGACAACTCAGTTAGCTAATAACGGGCAGGATGTCAGCCAGTCACAATTTCCCGAAGTAAAGGTCAACTACGAGACATTTACATTGGATAACGGTTTAACGGTTGTTGTTCATGAAGATCGCAAAGCGCCTATCGTTGCGGTTAATGTTTGGTACGCCGTTGGCTCTAAAGACGAAAAAATGGGCCAAACGGGTTTTGCCCACTTATTTGAGCACTTAATGTTTAACGGTACCGAAAACTACGATGACGAGTACTTCGGTCCTTTTGAACGCGCTGGTGCAACAGAAATGAACGGCACCACCAACAATGACCGTACCAACTATTTTGAAAATGTTCCTACACCGGCATTGGATATGGCCTTGTGGATGGAGTCTGATCGTATGGGCCATCTGTTAGGAGCCATAACTCAAGACAAACTAGACGAGCAGCGCGGCGTTGTGCAAAACGAAAAGCGCCAGGGTGAAGCTCAGCCGTATGGTAAGGCCTGGAGTTATATCGCCGAACAGACCTTCCCCGAAGGACATCCGTACTCATGGTCGGTTATTGGCTCTATGGAAGACTTGAACGCAGCTTCTCTGGACGACGTTCACCAATGGTTTGAGGATTACTACGGTGCAGCTAACGCAGTTTTGGTTTTAGCCGGTGATATTGATGTTGAAACCGCGAAAGAAAAAGTGACCAAATACTTTGCTGATATTGGTCCTGGTAAACCACTGCAAAAACAGGAAGCCTGGGTTGCTAAACGCGATGAGCAAAAACGCTCGACTATGGAAGATCGTGTTCCGGCCCCACGGATTTATAAGGTATGGAATACCGCACAAATGGGGACTGCCGACTCCGAATACCTTAACCTGTTGGCGGACATTCTGGCTAACGGTAAAAACTCACGACTTTATGAACGCTTAGTTTATAACGAACAAATTGCCAGCTCTGTTGGTGCCTTCCAATATGGTCGCAAACTCTCTGGTCAATTCTTTATTACGGCTGATGCCAAACCAGGTGTTGAGCTTGAGCAAATTGAAAAAATTATTGATGAAGAGCTTGAGCGTTTAATTACGGAAGGTCCAACGGCGGCAGAATTGCAACGCACCAAATTCAGCACCACAGCTGACTTTGTTCGTCGCGCTGAAAAAGTTGGCGGCTTTGGTGGTAAATCTGACATTCTGGCTTCGGGAGCGGTTTACCATGATAACCCCGGCTTCTACCAACAAGAGATGGAATGGACAAAACAAGCTTCCGTCAATGACCTACAAAATGCGGCAGAACAATGGTTAAGCTCTGGTGACTTTGTGCTTAATGTTGTACCACAACCTGAATATATTACCCAGGAAACTAATGCCGATCGCTCACAATTACCTGACGTTGGCGACTTGCCACAGCTAGAATTGCCTGAAGTTAAAACTTTCACCTTATCTAATGGTTTAGAAGTTTATCTGGCTCAACGTAGCGATACGCCAACCATTGAAATGAGTCTGGTCTTTGACAGTGGTTATGCTTCGGATGTTGGCGGCAAACTCGGAACAGCAAGTTACACCATGTCGATGCTAAAAGAAGGCACTGAAAACCTAAGCGCACTGGAATTAAATGAGCGTTTAGAGTCTTTAGGAACCAACTTAAATGCGTCAGCCAGCCTCGATAGTTCACGCATTAGTATGGATACACTTAGTGTAAACTTTGCCGAGAGCTTAGCACTGATGAATGATGTGCTGCAGAATCCGGCTTTTTCTGACGAAGAAATTGAACGCAAGCGTTCAAACTGGATAGAAGGCATTCGCAAGGAAGAAGCTCGCCCTCAAACTCAAGCTTTACGCGTGTTGCCCGGCTTAATGTTTGGGGAAGGACACGCTTACAGCCAGCCATTAACTGGCTCAGGTACTCCTGAATCCATTAAGTCATTAACTCGTGAAGACTTAGTCCAGCACGCTCAAACCTGGTTACGCCCGGACAACGCAAAACTGGTGATTGTGGGTGATACCAACGTTGAACAAGCTCAATCTTTATTAGAAGAGCAGTTTGCCAGCTGGCAGGCTCCGGCTTCTGATAAACCAGAAAAGACTCTTGATACTTCGATGGCATCTGAAACCAGTCGCGTATTCCTGATTGATAAACCAGGAAACCCTCAGTCAGTGATAATAGCGGGTCAGTTGGCTCCTTCTGGCCAAGTCGACAATGCTGATACTATTGACGTAATGAACACCATTCTTGGCGGCAGTTTCACCAGTCGTCTGAACATGAACTTACGTGAAGACAAAGGCTGGTCTTATGGTGCTCGCTCTATTTGGTTAGATAACGAAGGCCCAGGGTTACTAATTGCACTGGCTCCGGTTCAAACCGATAAAACTAAAGAGTCGATTCAGGAAATTATGAAAGAATTTACTCAATACGAAGGTGACAAACCAGCAACCGCAGACGAGCTGGCAAAAGTAAAAGCCAACAAAACAGCTAAATTACCTGGCGCCTACGAAACCAAAGGCAGCTTGCTGAACGGTTTAGTCAGCACCTTTAATAAAGGCAAAGATGTTGAGTATCTCGAGAACTATGGTCAGCGCATAAACGCCATTACGCTTAACGATATTCAGGATAATGCGGACAAGGTTCTAAAACCTGACGCTATGACCTGGGTTATCGTTGGTGACCTGGCTGAAATTGAAGAAAAAGTACGTTCACTGAATTTAGGTGAGGTAACTATTCTAAAAGAAAGCGACGTGAAGTAACATCGTCTCCCCCAGTCTTTCTGACTGGGGGAATTTCTCTCTCATTACTCACCAAATAATTGCTCTGCGCGACTATGAAGGATCCAGCTGGTTAAAATATACTTATCATTTGATACAGGTATTCTGCCTCTATGCGTGTGAGTAAAGTAAGCTGGCGCTATAACCATTTGACCCGCTTGGGGTTTTAGCGACCGTTCCTGATAATAAAAGTCCGTTTCGCCACCTTCGTCTACATCGTTTAAGTAATACATAAACAACAGAGCCCGATGCAATGGCTCCGTTGAGCCTTTCTGAGGATACGCTTCGCAGTGCCAGTAATTATAATTTCCTTCACCTTTGCGATAACGCTGCATTTGTATTGCACCGACACGAAACAGCTTTTGCATAATTGCCATTTCTTTGCCTTTCGCTATCTCATCAAAATTATCATGTGTTAAAGCGGCTGGCTGCTGAGTTTTAGGGTGCTGCAACGTTAGCGCGACTGGCGCTATCAAGGCAAAATGATATTTTTTAAAATACTCCAACGCATATCGGGCTGTGATTTTCTGTATTTCCAGCAGCAGCTTCTGGTACTCCGGGTGAGCGTTCAATGCTAAGTCCGTACTCGACTTTTTACTCACATCAACACCACCGCCGGTGCGGCCTTGAAAGGTATGCGCTGATTTTTCGAAAACTGTGATGAGCTGCTGGCACAATTCGGAGGATAAGGCATTATCATAGGTTTCGATAAAATCATTCATAAACATGACTCTTTCTAATTGCTATACGTTTGGCCGAGATAACATGCTAAAAAATTAATTCAATACGCGACTGACTTCCGGCGATGGCTTACCAATGTAATAGCCCTGTAAGTACTCAATTTGCTGGTCACACAAGTAGCTATTTACTTCCTTATTTTCAACAAATTCAGCCACGATAGGAATATGTAATTCCTTACAGATACTGATCAGGCCATTCAGAATACTGGCACTTGTCGGGTCATGTAATACGTTTTGAACTATGCTGCCATCAATCTTCAAATAATCCGGACGAAGACTTATCAGCCGCGAGAAGTTTGAATAACCGACACCAAAATCATCTATCGCAATTTGTCCACCTAAACGTCTGACATCTCTGGCAAAAGCCTGAACCTTGGTAAAATCTTCTGTGGATTCGGTTTCCGTAATTTCGAAAATAAGTTGTGCTTTCTTATGTTCTGACAGCACATAATGAATAAAACTGACCGTCTCTTCATTCAAAATATCTTCGATGGAGACATTCACGGATATTGCGACTTGGTATTGCTCGGACGTGAGCACCGCCTGTTCAATAACAGAGCGGGTAATTTCACAATAATAACGTGTTGTTTTTGCCTCGTCTAAAAACAGCCCTGGCACTAAATCCTTATTGTTATCTCTTAACCGGACCAGCGCCTCGTAATAGCTGGGCTGATTTTTGTTCGTACTTTGAATGGGCTGGTAGTAATTGACAAAGCGATGATCAACCAGCGCTGACTGAATTTTAGGAAGCCAGTTCACTTTATTCTCGTCAAGCAACTCACGTTCATAAACCACTTCCACCTTGTAGCCGGAGTAAATGGCTTTCGCTTTCGACAAGGCGCTTTCCGCAAGCTGTAACTGCTTTTTACGCCCAACACCCATGCCTATGGCAACATCCAGAGTGACATCACTATTTTCTACTTTGAGTTTGTGTAACGACAACGCCTTATAAAAGCTAAGCAATTGTCTCTCGAATAAACTGGGGATCATTCTGAAATCTGGAATTAACGCAAATTTATCGCCATGCAAACGGTAAATGTTGATGTGTTTGGTTCGCAAAAATGCCGAAGCCCAGTCACTAAATTCACGCAGTAACGCATCACCAAATTCTAAACCGTAGAAGTCGGCGTAACTTCGAAACTTACGAATATCCAGTACGGCAAGGCATTGAGCCCCTATCTGTTTAAGGTCGTTGAGCAAGTCTATTCGGGTAGGAAGAGCGGTAACCTGATCAAAGCGCGCTTCCTGTAGCAGTTCATCAAGATGAATCTCTCGTGAGATATCCTGAAACAACAATATTTGCTCAGCTAAAAAGCCATCAGTTTCGTATAAGGGAATTGCAATACAGCGACACCAGCGCCTGCGGTTGGTACTTGTCAGGCAAAGTCGTCCATTCCAGACTTCACCATTAGCGGCAGCTTGATTTATCTCGCCAGTCACATCGTTGCGACTATCAATGTGGAGAAACTCAGAAAATGCGGTTGTGCGCTTTAAGTAGTGAACTCCTAACAATTTATGCAGAGATTCACTCATCCAGCGAATATTACCGTCCGGCGACAAGCGCGCACATATTGCAGCAGACTCTAACGTATTTATATACTGCTTTAATAAAAATGGATTACGCATCAATGCCTGCTCAGTCAAGGTCAACAAATTAGATGTTACTTTTTTGTAATGTACCGAATCCGCCTCAATAATGACAGCCTGTTACCACAGATAGTTTGATCAAAATCGATAGGTTACGCCTATATTTAGCGCATCAATTGTGTATTCGTCTTTATCAATCAATTTTATCCAGTCGATAAAGTAAGTTGTTCTGGGGTTATGATCATACTGAACTCCGCCGCCGTAACTGATACTGTTAAGTGTTGTATTTTGACCACCTACCGTAAATTTTCCCCGCGAAAAACCACCGGTAAGATACAGAGCGACGTCGGGTGACAAATACAAACGAGGCTTAGCTAAAATGCTGGCCGTGTAATCGGTTTCAAACTTGGTGCCTTTATCACTGCTGCTGTGTACGCCAAAACCGTAGCGTGCTTCTGCCGAAAGGCTGTTGCTGTAACGATAACCCAGCATCAGGTTCATCGTATGAGGGGTAAATGACGGGGCGCCCTCAAGCTCGGTATCAACATTCAACTGAGCTAAGGATGCGGCACCGTAGTAACCACTGTCCTGCGCCTGGGCAAACACACTGACAAATAAAAGCGTACTACCACAGAAAACAGCTTTCAAAAACTTCATACGACTTCCTTATTAATCTGGTACACCTAAGTAAGAGTAGTTTACCAGACTCTGTTAGAGGTGATATACCCCTTGGTAATCAGCAACATCGACATTATAAGTGGTGTTCTGCATTAAATAGTCACGGAAAGTTTCCAATGCATCTAACTCACCATGTACCAATTGAATTGGTGTGTTTGGTTTTAAACTGGACTGCTCTAACCAATCAGCAATTTCTTGGTAGTCAGCATGCCCTGACAGCCCTTCTAAAGAACGGATTCGAGCTTTTACCGGTAACCATTGGCCATGCAGTTTTATCGACTCCACGCCCTGCAGCATTTTGGCACCACGAGTCCCCCCTGCCTGATGCCCACTGAATAAAACCGTCGCGCGATGATCACTCAGCCAGCGTTTAAAGTGATGCAGAATTCGCCCGCCTGTCGCCATACCGCTGCCCGCAATAATAATATGAGGCCCCGACTGAGACGCAATAGCTTTTGATTCATCGACAGAACGCGTGTACTCGACTCTTGCAAAGGTTCGGGAGCAGTCTGAGTCCGTCAGTTTGTGAAGGCTATGAAAGCGCTGGTAAAGCCCTGAAACGTTAATAGCCATGGGAGAATCCAAATAAATAGGTTGCTTAGGTACCCGCCCCTCATCCATCAACTTTACTAACAGATATTGCAGCAATTGTGCTCTGCCGACAGAAAAGCTCGGAATTAATAACACACCGCCGGATCGAGCCGTCTCATTAACGACTTCTGCCAACTGCTCTTCCGCATTTTCGGTTTTAGCATGAAGTCGATTGCCGTATGTTGACTCAAGCAGTAGCAAGTCCAAATCCGGTAGAGGTTCAGGTGGATACATCATAATATCCTGCGGACGCCCGATATCACCGGAAAAGCCAACACGCTTACCTTCGGCTTCAATAATCACGCTTGAAGCCCCCAAAATATGACCGGCTGGCTGCAAAGTCACTTTAATATCGCCAATTTCAAATTGTTGATGAAACTCAACGCCCTGAAGCAGCCGTATAGCTGACTTTGCCGTTGCCTCATCATACAAAGGTTCTGGTTTTTCATGACGGCTCAACTTATGTTTACCGAGGTATTTCGCATCTTCTTCCTGAATTCTTCCGCTATCGGCCCACAGGATATCGCACAAACCAGATGTTGCATGATGCGCGAAAACAGCTCCCCGGAAACCTTCTTTATATAGCACAGGAACAAACCCCGAATGATCAAGATGAGCATGGGTTAATACGACACCGTCAACCTGATTAATCCCCATTGGCAAAGGCTGCCAATTACGTCGCCGTAACCACTTGTAGCCCTGAAAAAGGCCACAGTCTATTAGAATTCGGGTTGACTCTGTTTCAACTAAATATTTGGAACCGGTAACCGTTTCCGCACCACCTAAAAATACGACTCTCATTGCGTGTCCTTATTTAAACCGACGATAAAGTATCTCACTTCACTGTCGTAGAAAAATAGACGAAAGACAACTATTCGTGCATTGACGATCATTAATAATCTTGCTTCACTCAATTAAGATAAGGAGTAAGAACATGACTCATAAATATCCCCGAGCCGATCAGTTTATGGCCAGCACTCATCAGGTTGAGAATCAGCCGACGGCGCTGGAAAACTATAATCTTTACCTGGCTGATAAAGCACTACGAAAAGCCGTTGAGCGCGAAGGTGCCAGCTGGGCTTATTCCGATCTTATCGCTTTTGGCGAACTGGCGGGTAAAGCAGACAGTATCGAACAGGGTTTTCAGGCAAATAAATACCAGCCTGAACTGAGAACTCACGATCGCTACGGGCACCGTATCGATCTCATTGATTTTCACCCGACCTATCACCAGCTTATGTCGACAGCCATCGAGCATGGCTTACACGCGAGTCCCTGGAGCGAACCTAAATTAGGGGCTCATGTTGCACGTGCCGCTAAATATTATCTACACACTCAGGTTGAAGCCTCTCATGGCTGTCCTATTACCATGACCTTTGCCTCTATACCCGCACTAAGACACCAACCCGATTTGTTCAAAGAGTGGGGACCAAAAATTACCGCCAGGCAATACGACCCCAGGAATATCCCCCATACCGAAAAAAGTGCCGTGACCATTGGTATGGCGATGACCGAAAAACAAGGTGGCTCTGATGTCCGGCTGAACAGCACTCGCGCTTACCCAATAGACAAAGAAGGTTCAGGCCAGACTTACGAACTGGTTGGTCACAAATGGTTTGTGTCAGCACCAATGTGCGATGCTTTTCTGGTGCTTGCTCAAACAGCCAGCGGGTTATCCTGTTTTCTGGTGCCGCGCTGGCGTCCGGACGGTTCAAAGAATCCAATTCAGATTCAACAACTGAAACAAAAGATGGGAAACGCGGCCAATGCTTCCAGTGAAACTGAGTTGCGAGGTGCACTGGGCTGGATGGTAGGTCAAGAAGGTAAAGGCGTTCGCACTATTATAGAAATGGTGGCAACTACCCGCTACGACTGCATGATTGGTTCCTCTTCCGGCATGCGGCAAGCCGTGGTTCAGGCCATTCACCACGCCAGCCACCGCGAAGCTTTTGGTGCTAAGTTAAGTGAACAACCACTAATGCAAAATTTGCTGGCGGACTTAGCCATTGAAAGCGAAGCCGCCATGACTTACATGATGCGCATAGCGCGGGCGATGGATAACCAGGACGACGAGCATGAAATGCTTTTGTCCCGTATTGCCACACCCATAGGCAAATACTGGATTTGTAAGCGCACACCGAATCATGCTTATGAAGCTATGGAAGTGATTGGCGGTAGCGGTGTTATGGAAAACCACATTATGCCGAGACTGTTCAGAGAGTCGCCAGTAAACGCTATATGGGAAGGCAGCGGTAATATTCAATGTCTTGATGTTCTCAGAGCAATAGAAAAACAACCAGAGGTTCTCGATGTCTATTTTGCCGAACTGCAACGCGCACAAGGTGCAGATAAACGACTCGACCAGTTTATTATGCGGTTGAAAAGTGAGTTTACTGACAGGAATATGCTTCAGTATCGTGCACGCACTATAACGGACAGTATGGCCGTTGGGTTACAAGCCGCTTTATTAGTTCAACACGCCGGTACGGACGTTGCCGATGCCTTTTGTGCCAGCCGCTTAGCAGCAAATGCCGGACTCAACTATGGCACATTACCCACAGGGCTTAATTGTGCTGCGATTGTCGAAAGGGCCTCGCCAGCAGACGCACAATAAGTTCGCCAAATACAGCCAGCAACAAGCCTGAAACTAAACCAAACAAAATAGCGCCGGGGTTGAGTTTTACAGTATAAGAAAAGCTGCTGCGAACCTCGCGCTGAATGTCCTCAACTGGGGTAAAAAATGCCTGTTGATAAGCACTCCAGGAATTTTTACTGAAGCTACGAAAGGCTTGTTCTAACAGTTGATTACGTTGGTAAATGGCACTGATGCTTTGCCCGCCTTCCTGAAACACTCTGTCGTCACTGGCCTGATAGTGAGCAATAAGTTCCTCAATACTACCGTCGAAAAATTTTTCGGCTTCATCACGAAACTCGTTCAGGCTGCGCTCTGACTCAATCATATGAGCCTGCAAACTTTTACCGTACTGATCAACAAAGCCGGGCAACTGTATTCCGGCGAGTACACCCGAAATCAGCAGAATAATTCGTAGATAGGAAGTGAAGATTGCCATGGTCTCTCCTTAAAAGCCCTGAACCACTTTAGAGCAGACCTTAAGCGACAATCAAACTTAATTACGCTTCATTACACTTAACTTGTCAGCACGACCGCGTTTTTACCTTCGCTCTTTGCCTGATACATAGCTTTGTCTGCCCGGGCCATAATGCCTTCAATGGTGTAATGCTCTGAGGGCTTATCGCATTGACAAAGGCCGATAGACAAGGTGACAGGTAACTCGGCATGCCCTATTCCACTCACTAACTGGCAACGTAAACGGTGCATCATAAGTCTGGCGTCTTCAGCGGAAATCATAGGGTGAATGGTAGCAAACTCGTCACCTCCAATACGGGCAACATAATCGGTATGTCGACTGTGCAAACGAATTAAATCGGCTATCTTTTGCAAAACCAGGTCGCCGAAGTGATGTCCATGTTCATCGTTTATTTCTTTAAAGTCATCCAAATCGATAAAACTCACAGCAAAGGGCGTACCATGGGTTTCCAGTTGGTTTATTTCATCTTGTAACTGTGCGGTAAAGGCACGTCGGTTCATTATTCCGGTTAAGTGGTCGGTAAGAGCCTGACGTTTCTCAAATTCCAGTTCGAGACGGATTTTATCTTCCGATTTTTTCTGCAGAGTGTAATCCCGCACTATTGCTATGCCGTACAACTGCTCTTCGATATCCAGCTGATTCAGCATAATATCGGCATAAAAAGTTGAACCATCCCGACGAATTGCGGGGAAAATCAAGCCATTCCCCATAGAGCGCCTGCCCGGGTACTTAAAAAACTTTTCTAAGTGCTGATCATGCTTTTCACGCATACCTTCAGGTAACAGTTCATTAAGATGCAGTTCAAGCATAGATGACGAGGAATAGCGAAACATTGCCGCGGCAGCCTGGTTAACACCAACAATGAGTCCCTGAGAATTAATAACTATTGCACCGTCCGGTATCACTTCAAGGAACTCAATAAAGGTTTGTTTTACTTCCATCATTATGTGGCTCCACTGTTCTGCCGCATTAAACTTTGCAATAACACCCTTTTGCAACGGTATTAACCCATTTAGGAGCCGCTGATTCCCCCGAAACGGAAGGTATCAGCTCTTCTACAAAGCTACTATCAGTAGTACAAAAAGCACCATCGGCATATGGGCCAATGTAAATCAGTTTTGATGATTTATTAAACATGATAATCGCTGGAGTTGCAGGAACGAAGCGCTTTAAGGTTGGATATTGATCGATATCAACAACCCGGTTTTCTCCTTCAGATTCCGCTACCTTTCTTTTTACGCTGGCCATATGCCCGGATGAGCGCCAGTTACAAGAACAGTCCCCGGAGGTAATATGAAAAACGCTGCCAGCAACGGAATAACCAAGACGCGTGAGCTCAGCCACTAACTGAGGTTCCAGCTTTTCGTTATTGCTGAGCTCCAGTAATTCACCTTTTTCATCAAACCAGACCAGCCGCTGTTCCAGTAAATAACTGATACCCAGAAGCACCAGCCCAAACCAGGCCACAACGGCGATAATAAGCCAACGGGAACGAGCCTTACCTGATTTCATGAATGACAATGAAACGCCCTACTGCGAAATGACATTTTGCGGAAATGATGCGCCCGCTTTTTCAGCGGATCAAGAAAAACTTCAGTTTCAGGGTACTTTTCTAAATAAAGGTTTAGTCTCGTTTGTGATACAATGTCGAAAAGCCGCTCATTAGCGCGGTATCTACTATCATAATTCCCGGAGCTTCATGTCCACAGAACAAAACCCATCCTCATTCCAGTCACTCGGATTGAGCGACGATATTTTACGAGCCGTTACTGAATGCGGTTACACCACCCCAACACCAATTCAACAGCAAGCCATTCCGACCGTTATGGCCGGCCACGACTTATTAGCCGCCGCGCAAACGGGTACCGGTAAGACAGCTGGTTTTACGCTACCTTTGCTGCACAAATTGTCGCAGACAAAGACCGACGGAAAGCCTGTTATTAAGGCGTTAATTCTTACGCCAACCAGAGAGCTGGCAGCACAGGTTGAAGACAATTTGAATACCTATGCAAAATATACCGGTCTTAAGTCCCTGGTGATTTTTGGTGGTGTTGGTATTAACCCACAAATTAGTGCCTTGCGTCGTGGTGTTGATATTCTTGTTGCAACACCCGGCCGTTTGCTGGATCACAGTCGTCAGGGAACCGTTGATTTAAGTAAAATTGACGTACTGATTCTGGACGAAGCTGACCGCATGCTGGATATGGGATTTATTCATGACATTAAAAAGGTCATGAAGCTCATTCCTGAAAAACGCCAGACACTGCTGTTTTCAGCGACTTTTTCTAGTGAAATTAAGGCACTGTCTCAGCAGTTTATGCAGCAACCCAAGCTGATTGAAGTAGCACGCCAAAATGCCGCAGCCGATACCATTGAGCAACGTGTTTATCCGGTGGATAAAAAACGTAAAAGAGAGCTACTCAGTTACTTAATTGGCAGCCGTAACTGGCGACAAGTGCTGGTCTTTACGCGTACCAAGCATGGTGCTAACAGACTGGCAACACAGTTAACTGATGATGGCCTCCCCGCTATGGCAATCCACGGTAACAAAAGTCAGGGCGCAAGAACCAAGGCTTTAGCACAGTTTAAAGCCGGTAAATTACGAGTATTGGTTGCAACGGATATCGCTGCACGCGGTATTGATATTGATGAATTGCCACACGTTATTAACTTTGAACTGCCTCAGGTCGCTGAAGACTATGTACACCGTATTGGCCGTACAGGTCGTGCAGGAAGTGAAGGTGAAGCGGCGTCTTTAGTCTGTGTTGATGAGCATAAATTGCTGCGCGATATAGAAAAGCTAACTAAAAATGAGATACCCAGGGAAGTTATTCCGGGTTTTGAACCAGACCCCAGCATAAAGCCGGAGCCGATTCAGAAGCCTCGTACGGGGCGTCCTCAAAACTCTCGTCGTGCGCCTCGCCAGAAGCGCCCGGACACACGACGTTAATTCTACCGCAGACCTGTAGGACCGGACTTTACTTTAAGAAGTCCAGTCCTCCGGTTACCGCAGCAACTTGTGCTTGAATACACTGTTCAGGCTCTGCTTTCGGGCTGTCGGGATACACTTCTGTAGTCGTCGCATACTCTGCTTTGCTAAAGCTAATGCACAAACCCATTTTCGCCGTTGGCAATAAAATAACGCCACGCTGAGCAATATCCTCGCCTATCAGTTTATTTTCGTCGTCGGCATCGGCAATATGAGTGACCTCTTCCACCGAATCTAACACCGCCTTCTGAAACTCAGGATAAGGCTTTTCTGAATTTCCAACCAAATAGAACCCATCCGGAATATTCCAGTTCGTATTCACTTTTCCATCCATCGCCGCTTTGGCCGGACGAAACTCGCTGTTATCCGTATCCGTTGTTTCGTGTAAATCTATGTGGGCCAGAATATCTACGCCTAAGCCAGCAACATAATTCATAATGTGCGCGCATTCCCCGGCAGGAGAATCAGCGACAAAAGAGCGATTAGGATCAATGGCCGCCGGATTCCAACGGTTGATGGTTTCATAGCCCCAGGGACTCAAACATGGCGCTACCACCACATTGAAGTGTGGCTGGTAATCTTTCGCTTTGGTTTCAATAAAGCGCAACGCACCATGGACACCACTGGTTTCATACCCATGTACTCCGCCGGTAACCAAAACCGTTGGCTTCGAGTCATCCCAGTTTTTTGTTCTGACCACAAATAAAGGATAAGTACCGCTGTCGTACGCAAGTTCACCATATTGGTCTACATCGAAATCGCTTTTAAAGGTTTCAATCTTACTAACCACATCATCGAAGTAAGAGCGCTTTTTCGTTTGCTCGGCCAGCCACTGAGCTTTTTCTGTCGCTCCCCATGGGGTGCCCGGTGTTCCGATATGGTAAATCGTTTGTTGCGTCATATTTTAATCCTATTCACTTAAAACAAGGCGGCTATATTAGCAAAGTCTTTGCCGGCACCAAATGAAATACCGGTAACTAAGCCGCTTTGGTCGATTCTTTATCCGCAGGCTTAGACACTTCGGCTTTTTCTGTCGATGTTTTTTCGGTCTTAGGTTTTTTGGGCTTTTTAGCCCCTAATGCAATAAGTACATTTTCACGCTCTTTCGCTAAAAACAGAGCCATATCCTCAAGCTGTTGCTCATCAGTAAACAGTTCGCTACTTTTAATTAATGGGTTCAGGGCTTCTGCCATATCCAGAATTTTATCGTGCGCATCGGCTTCGGCTTTTGAAGTGAAGGTCATTTTCTCGGCTCCGTCGCGAATAACTACATATTGGGTTACTACAGCCATGGTATGGTCCTTTGCTGATGTGTAAATATACTGTTTATTTGTACAGTAAAGTGACATAGATTGCAATAGTTGTAGCATTCGCTAAACTGCGCACTCCGAACAGGCCTTCGTTACGACAGGAAGTAAATCCGCCCTATGCAGTTCTCAAAAATACAAGTTCTACTGGCCATTTTTGCAATGGCAATTGGAAGCTTTGCCATTGGTATTGGTGAGTTTGTCATTATGGGGCTGCTGCCCGACGTCGCTGCAGACTTTAATACCGACACCCGGGAAACAGGCCACTTAATCAGTCTTTATGCGCTTGGTGTGGTTATCGGAGCTCCGCTTATTACCATTTTATTTGCCAGGCTGCCACGCAAACCTATGTTACTTGCACTAATGCTGGCATTTTCTCTGGGCAACTTCGCCAGTGCCTCAGCAGACAATTACACATTACTTCAGGTGTTACGTTTCTTAACTGGCCTGCCTCACGGTGCTTATTTCGGGATTGCCTGTTTGGTTGCGGCCGATATGGTTCGTAAAAATCAACGTGGTATGGCAGTAACTATGGTGATGATGGGACTCACGGTAGCTATCCTGGTCGGAAATCCTTTAGCCACCTGGTTAGGGCAGCTTATTGACTGGCGCACCGTATATCATACCGTGGGAGCTCTAGGCTTACTGGCCTTTGTCATGATTTTCATTGTGGTACCCAAACACCCGAATGAAAAGAAAACTTCTGCCCGTGGAGAGATGCAGGCATTACAAAACCCTCAAGTCTGGCTGACTTTAGCCATAGGGGCCATTGGCTTCGGCGGCATGTTTGCGGTACTGAGCTACATAGCTCCAACACTAATAAACGCCACCGGCTTGGATTCTCACTGGATACCTGTTGCTTTATTTATCTACGGACTGGGATCCTTGGCGGGTAGTTTGGTCGGCGGCTGGGCTGCCGACAGAAATCTGAAATTAACCATTGGCGGTTCTCTGGTATGGTCGGCAATTGTGCTGGCAATTTATCCCTTAACACTGCAGAGTCTCTGGACGGTGATGCCTATGGTGTTATTACTTGGTAGTTCCGCCGCGCTGGTTCCGGCTCTGCAGGTACGTTTAATGGACGTTGCCGGAGAAGCCCAGACTTTAGCAGCATCGTTAAACCACTCCGCTTTTAATGCGGCTAACGCCTTAGGTGCCTGGCTGGGTGGTCTTGCTATTATTTCTCCACTTAGTTGGCAAGGAACCGGCTGGGTTGGGTGCGCGCTATCGCTGGCCGGTCTGCTACTCTTTTGGGTTACTAAAAAGCACAGTCGCAGAACACCCAACATAGTTAGTCTTTAGGCTCGCCTTCTGCATCTAATTCACTAAGCTCCTCATCGGGTTTCGCATAAGACAAACGCGCAGCCCGCTGAGTGCGATGATACCCATCAAGGCCTGAAATTGTCATTGTGCCGAGCGATTCTATATCAATGAAACCATCGCTTTTCACCGCCTCTTCTTTAACTTCAACCCAACGAACTTCCCCAACAATTAATGCAGTGTCGTTATGTTGTATCGGAATAATTTCAACCTGCTGCATACCTATTCTGAGCGAACTTTCGGCCACATACGGCGCATGAAAACCGTCGACAAATTCGGGCGTCAGGCCACAAGCTTCAAACTCTGATGTTTCTCTGGGATACCGTGCTGAGGTCTGATGTGCTTGGCGAAAAAAATTTTCGTTAACTTGATTAATCGTATAAACACCACTCTCTTCAATGTTTTCCCAGGTGTGTCGGGTTACTGACTGAGGGCGCATAACAAACCCTAACAGAGGTGGGTTACTTCCCAGATGAACAACAGAACTTATCATGGCTAAATTATTTTGCTGATGCCGGTCTCGGGTACCAATGACATTGGCACTTTTAAACCCGGATAAACAATTCACAAAACGTGCGCGATCGCGGTCATTCATTTTCGCTAAATCTTGCTGTTTGTAGGTTTTCATTAAAGCTCCAGTTTATTTTTGTCGGCTATCTATACGTTTTATTTTGCAATTACGATCGTTTACAAATAACTTATTGCGAACTATTATCATTTGCGTTAGCTTGTTTAATCAAAGCCAGAATAAAGGATGCATAATGACTAACGCCTATCAAGAGTACTTTAACTCTCAGGAAAAGCTAAAAATAGCGAGCTCACTGCTCAACCAAAAAGATTATCGCGCTGCAACGACATTTCTCAGTCAGGCACGCGACTCAGCAAAACGGGCCTTCAGTGAACCTGTACTGGTGGGTAATGCCATCCAAAGCTTTACAACCTGTTCTATTTTGTTAATTGCTACCCATATTCGCTGCCAGCAAAAGCTACAGGCGTATGAGTTTCAACAAGAGAGTGTTGAGCAACTAACGTCATGGCTTAATCAGGCTAAAACTCGGCCACTAGAAGAGTTATGTCGCTACTGCTATCAACTCCTAATTACCGGTTGTCAGCATTCTCGTTGCCTGGGGCACTGTATGCAACAATTAGAGGAATCCGGTTATGCGCATGAACAAACCTGAACGCTTGCAACTTTCAATGAGTAAAGAGCAACTTAAAAAACTGCTGCTTGAGCAAAAGTTAGTGGCGAGTGATATTCGTTGCAGTGATTACTGCAGTCAGTGCGAGCTTAAACAGTTGATACTTGAATGCGCCAGAATAAACTGTTCCGGCTCATTGCAGAACTTCGACGGTTAGAAGTCTTTCTTTCGAAGTGCTTTTTTCTGTCCCTGCTGCTTTTTAGTGGTTAGTCGTCTTTCTTTAGCCGAGCGGCTGGGTTTCGTCGGAATGCGTTTTTTCTGAATCTGGGATGCGCTGCGGATTAAATCAATTAGTTGTTCCAGTGCCAACTCTCTATTACGTGCCTGACTGCGAGTTTCCTGAGACTTTATAATCACTTTTCCGCTTTGGGTAATACGGTGGTCAGATTTTTTCAGCAAGCGATTTTTATAAAAGTCAGGAAGTGAAGAGGCCTGAATATCAAAAATGAGTTGAGCCGCAGTTGCTACTTTATTCACGTTTTGCCCACCCGCTCCACTGGAACGGATAAACTGCCATTCAATTTCGCTCTCTGCTAACTCAACTCGTTGCGATATCTGAATCATTTTTCTCTTTATTACCAAAAAAATTAAACGATTTTACCCACATCACTCAGCGGGCTGGATAAAGTTATCTATGCCTTCTTCTTTCAAAGCGTCGAGGGCTTCAGCAAGCGCATCATCTTCGTTCTCAAACGCATCTTCCCAAAGCGTTGAATTATTATTCTCATCAACAATTTCCAGAATCCAGCCGCTGTCCTCGGTACGGTAAATATCTATCTCTACATTTTTACCGTCAGCACTGTATTGTTGGGTATGTTTGCTTTGAGTTACTTGCTGTTCTTCGTTCATAATAAGGTCTCGGTATACGTCCGTATGGTGGCAACAGTCTATCACTGTTCGGCATACTCTGAGGGAATTTTTATAGAGCTTCGAGTACATCCCGCACAAAGTCATGCTCGTTAAATCCTTGTTCACCAGCAATGTATTAGCCTGTCACTTCCCAACTACCCACAAATTCCTCAATGTAAGAGCATGATGCGAAAGAAGCAAACCGCCAGAGTCATCCGAATGTTAAAAATTATGGTATATTACTGCGCATTATTTTCTAGATCAGGACAACCCTATGGCAGCCTTTGGCACCGTATTTATGCCACAAATGACGATGGCAACTTTCGAGAATTCAGACTGGAATAAACCTGAATTAGTCTCTTCTGACGCAATACAGTTACACCCCGGAGCTCATGTTCTGCATTACGCCAGCACTTGCTTTGAAGGATTAAAGGCGTTTCGCCATGAAGATGGCTCTATCAATCTATTTCGTATGAACCGCAACATTGAGCGCATGCAGCAAAGCAGCCGTTTGCTTTCCTTACCGGCATTTGATGCTGGCTTGCTGCAAAAAATGATTACAGATGTAGTGAAACACTTCAGCGACGAAGTTCCAAAACCACCGGGGTCAATGTATATACGCCCTACTCACATTGGTACCGAAGCGGCTATTGGCAAGGCAGCCTCGCCAACCAGCTCATCAATGCTCTATGTATTGCTATCGCCTGTCGGTGATTATTTTTCCGGCGGCGATAAAACCTTACGCTTATTGCTCGAGGAAGACGGTTCACGTTGCGCGGCTCATATGGGTATGGTTAAAAGCGGCGGCAACTACGCCAGTGCGTTACAACCCATTCTTCAGGCACGGGAATCCGTGAATGCAGATCAAGTTCTGTTCTGCCCTAATGGCGACGTACAGGAAACTGGAGCCGCCAACTTTTTGCTTATTGACGGCAACGAAATTATCACCAAAGCACTGGACAGTAGCTTTCTGCATGGCGTAACCCGAGACTCTATTCTCACCATTGCGCGTGATATGGGAATGACTGTATCTGAACGAGAGCTTAGCGTAGATGAACTACTGGAGCGTGCTTCAAAACCTGATTGCGAAGCCGCTTTGTCTGGCACGGCAGCGGTACTTGCGCCAGTTGGTACTTTGATTCATAACGGAAAAGAATTTTCTGTCGGTAGTGGGAAATCAGGCGCTACCACACTGAAATTACGCAAAGCGCTGAACGATATTCAGTGGGGTAAGGCGGAAGATAAACACAGTTGGCTAACTAAAATCTAACCTTCCGGCGGCAACACCACCCATTCAGGATCTCTGAATTCACCTAAAGGTGTTATTTCACAAAATGGGGCAGCACTGCGAATAATCTTAGCCACTTCGGAGTTATGCTGTCCTTCCATAGCGTCGCGTTTTTCTTTGCTATCCCACGACGCTATGGCTATTAACGTTTTGTCATCACCGATTTTGCGGTGTAACTCCGTACCTCGGGCTCCTGGTGCTTGCTGGATTATTTCACTGGCTTTTACCCAAGCCTCTGCATACTCCTCTGCCGTATGACCTTCTTTGATACGAACCTGAAAAATATACTTCATAGTTCCTCTTTTAGCGCTACTTACGTTTATTCTCTGATTTAACCATTTTTAAGTAAAAGAAAATAGCGTAAAAAACACACATTCCAATAACAATCGCTAAGCCTGTAAAAGAAAAAAAGATGACCGGATCTTTAAAAAACTCTTGCCATAAACTCATGGTTATTCCCCTGTTTGAATTCTTGATTTCAGTTTATTCAAACTTGACAATGACGATATTGATCCCAATCAATAACAAGAATAACACTGATTTTTTTAGGGGCTTTTTAGTTTATTCCCATCGAATACCGAAAAGTATTCATCTTTACAGTTTGTAAAGCAGTGTAAAAAATTTGCGTATATCCGAATTTGCGTCTTTCCTTAATAGGTACATTCAATAAAAACCGAGGGTATTATGAGTAACAATCAAGCAAAAGCAGAAGACGCGGTAAACAAGTCAGCAAATAAAGCTCACGACACCATCGATAAAGTGGCAGACGCAGCGAAACATGCATCTGACAACCTGGGTGAAAAAGGACATAATCTTAAAGAAACTCAGGAAAAATGGCTTTCGACTGCAACTGATTACGTTAAAGATAACCCGATTAAATCTTTAGGTATTGCGGCTGCAAGTGGTTATTTACTGAGTAGGTTGTTCAGTGACCGCTCATAAGCAACCTGAAGCGAACGAAACAGAAAGTTTGCTTGAGCAAGTTCAAGCACTGGAGAGTGAAGTTCGCGCCGTTGTAAAAACACAACTCCAGCTCGCGGGTATGGAAACCCGCAGAGCTGGGGAGAGTTTTGTGCGTATGGTCGCCTTCGCTGTGCTGGCCGCTTGCTTAGCTTTTACGGCGTGGGCTGTTTTAGTTACAGCTGCTGTAATAGCGATTGTAAATAGTAGTGTAATGTCTTTAACAACAGCATTAGTCATTGTTGCCGTCGCTCATTTGGCAGCGGCTTTTTATATTGTCAGATATATAAAACGAAGAAGTCGCGACCTACTGTTTGCAGAAACCAGTAGCAGTCTCTAAGTGGAGGGCTTATGGCATCAGACCTTGATTATCAAATAGCGCAAACGCAAAAAGACCTTCAGCTTCGCAAATTAGCTGTTAAGGTTCGTTCACAAAGCGTTATTTCGACAACTCATGACAAACTAGCCTCTCCCACGGCTCTTTGCGTTGCCGCAGGTGCAGGTTTCTTTATCGGAGAAATGGCAAATCGGCCGAAAAAGCAGACAAAGTCTTCCGGTGGGAAAAAATCTGCCACAGATAGAGTTATTAAAGTATTAAGACTTATTGCTGGCGTACAAAGTGCCAGCACTTTTGCAAAACATCTGTAAAGATAACCGTAAACTCACGCAGTTCCAGTTATAGTGAGCGTGGTAATAATTTTTAATAACAGGAGGTTACCCATGAAGAACTTTAAAATGGCACTACCAGCAAGTTTAATCGCAATTTCAATGCTGACACTTTCGGGTTGCAGTGATGCTGAAACAGAAAAAGCAGAGTCGAAAGCTGAAAGCGCTATGCAGGAAGCTGAAGATAAAACTGAAAACGCGATGCAAGAAACTAAAGAAAAAGCTCAGGAAGCAAAAAGCTACACTGAGCAAAAGGCTGAAGACGCGGGTGAATATGTTGATGATGCTGTCATCACCACTAAAGTCAAAGCCGTTATATTCGAAGACGACAATCTGAGCAGCATGGATATCAATGTAGAAACGAACAACGGAATTGTTCAGTTGTCAGGTTTCGTTGAAAGCGATGCCGATATCGACACAGCAGAGAATCTAGCGGCTACCGTAAAAGGTGTTAAAGACATCGAAAACGATATTCAGGTTCGCGAAGAAAATTAATCATATTTTTTAATACTCCCTGATAAAAAGCGGCTTCTTAGCCGCTTTTTTTATATCCTCAGAACTAGAACATCAAGTAAATTACTGATAACTTTACGACATAACAAAAATAAGAATCTAAACTATGTCAAAAGATGAATTTAGCAATCACCCCATAACACCTGAAGAACTTCCTCAGATAAACTCTCAGTCCTTTACACCATTAAGTAATACCTATATTAAGGTCAACCTAATGTGTCGCTTAATTTTTTGGTTGATGGTGGTGAGCGCCTTATTAATTCTTTATTGGCAGCCCTGGGTTGCTCTTCCCAGGCTGCTAGAAGTTTATCTGCCCCAGATACAATTAACCGCAGGAGTTTTTGGCTTATTAAGTTCGGTTTATGGAATTTTAGCTGACAAAAACAAAGGGTACGCCATAAGAGAGCACGACTTTAGCTATCGTAGTGGTGTTATATTCCAGTCAGTAGTCAGTCAGCCTATTTTACGTATTCAGCATGTTGAATTAAAACACGGACCGATTGACCGACACTTTGGACTGGCCAGTCTGGAGATTTTCAGTGCCGGCGGTGCCATGCACACTTTCGCAATACCGGGCTTACCAGAAGAGAAAGCTCGCGAAATACGTTCCTACGTACTAACCCATAGCGACATCGCAGCCAATGACTAGTTACCAGAACCAATGGCTGAAGCTATCACCTGTAGCGATTATTTATTTCGCTGTTCAGTTCATCAAAACCATTGGTAACAACTTATTTTATTTACTGCCGGCTATTTTTGTTGGCTACAATCAGTTTTCAGAAAATGCCTTGATAATACTGTCCGGGCTTGGTGCTCTATTAGTCTTTGTCGCCATCTCCGCTTTGCTCAAATTTTATTTCTATCAGTACCGGTTGAGCGAAGGTCGAGTTCAGATTCATTCCGGCGTGTTCCAGAAAACGCATATAGACCTTCCCTTCGAGCGCATACAGAATGTCCGTTTTGAACAACCCATTTTTTACCGCCCGACGAATCATGTCTGCATGCTTCTGGACACGGCCGGTTCCAATAAACTCGAAGCAAAAATTATTGCTTTACCCAAAAACGTAGCCGAGTCTCTAAAACAAGAAATACTCGCTTATAAAACCGAAGATACTCATGAAACAACAGATCACCAAGCTCAGTTTAATGAAGAACGCCTGCTAAATTCCCGTTCCATGCGAGACTTAGTTATTCATGGCCTGGCCAGTAATCGTATCTGGATTGTGCTGGGTGCGTTAGCCCCTTTCTTTAACTCCTTTTCAGACAAGGTTGTTGAAAGCGTAGAAAGCTTCGGAGTGGATGTTGATGCGCTTATGGCCTCTTCACAATACGCTTTCTGGCAATACATATTATTCTTCTTTTCTATCGCCTTTATTGTTATTGCCCTAATGGCATTAATTTCTGTCTTAGGCTCTGTCATCACCTTCTACGACTTTAAGTTAACTCGCAGTGACGATCGCTATATTCGCCGAAACGGACTTTTTACCCGTCACGAAGTCGTTATGAAACTGTCACGACTGCAAATGATTGCTTTACAACAAAACTGGCTTGATCGCTTACTGCAAAGAGTTAACTTAAAGTTCGAGCAGCTCAACGCCAACTTTGAACGCCAGTCCGCAGGAACTTCAGGTGGCAAAATTATTGTGCCATCGGTTACTCTCGAAGAAGCACATAACCTGGCAACAGAAACCTGGCCCAATAATCAATTAAGCAGCATAAGCTATAACCCGGTCAGCAAGCGACTAGCTATTAGAAACACACTCATCGCTTTTTGGCTGTTTGTTCCTTTTGCTTCCGTGCTTGCTTATTTTGAAAAAACAGAGCTGGCAGCAGCTTCAATTACTGCTTTTGTGCTAGCTACCGGCTTTATCATTCTGGCTTGGAAGCGCCGCGGCTATGCAATTGATAACAACTTTATTTATCTCAGAAAGGGCCTGATTGGGGTTAATTACCGCTGCTTCCCTATTCATAAAGTTCAGCAGACAAAGTTTTCGCAAAGCTGGTTTATGCGCCGCTTTCAGTTGTGTTCAGTAAAATTTGTACTAGCCTCTGGTGGGCAAACCCTGCCTTTTATTAACGCTCGAATCGGTGAAGAACTCATAGACACCTGTCTTTATCAGGTGGAAGCTTTGAAAAAATCCTGGATGTGATATGGAACTACCTTTCTCGCAAGCCTGTGAAAACAACAAAGACCCTATACTCCGGGTTCTTAAAACGGCATTTTCAAACTGCACTCGTGTTCTGGAAGTAGGCAGTGGCACAGGTCAACATGCCGTGTACTTTGCCAGCCAAATGCCTAATATTCATTGGCAAGCCAGTGATCAAAAAGAGTACCTGCCGGGAGTGACGGCACGGATAAAACAGGAAGGCGTAACTAACCAGCCATTACCGGTTGAATTTGATGTATTTGCAGACGCACCGGAAGGAACATTCAACGCTCTTTTCACCGCAAACACCTGCCATATTATGCCCAAAGAAGGGGTTGAAAGGCTCTTCGAGCATTTGGGAGACAGTCTTAGTAGTGTGAAGTCTTTATGTATTTACGGGCCTTTTAACGACAACGGTCATTTTACCAGCGACAGTAACCGTCGCTTTCACCAGTCGCTGCAGTCGCGTAACAGCGACATGGGAATACGCGATTGGCAATGGATTGCAGAGCTGGCCAATCAGCAAGGCTTTGAGCTGAAAAAGATGCACGCTTTGCCGGCCAATAACCAGCTGCTGGAATTTAAACGTTAGCCCTTTATCAATCAAGGGCTAACAAAAGCTAAGACGCGTTATTTAGTATTAGGAACAATACGTAACTCTACCCGACGGTTTAACTGACGTCCGCTTTCGGTATCGTTATCTGCAACCGGCATACTTTCTCCATAACCTTCGGTTGTTACCCTGCGGGAGTCCACGCCGTTACCCACTAAATTATTGCGTACGGCATTAGCACGATTTAACGACAGTTGCTGATTGTATTCAGCAGAACCTGTACTGTCGGTGTGTCCTTCTATCAGCATGGTGGTTTTTTCATACTTTTTCAGCACTCGCGCAACATCGTCCAGTACTGGGTTGAAGCTTTGAGAAATATTTGCACTACCGGTAGCAAAGGTAATGTTACTAGGTAACTGCAAACGGAGATTATCGCCGTCACGTATTACCTTCACACCACTGTCGGCCAGTTCTTCCCGAAACTCTTCTTCCTGCTTATCCATATAGGAACCAATGGCACCTCCGGCTAAGGCGCCAACCGCCGCGCCCCATACATACCGGCTTTTATCATGGTCGCCCGTGCCTTTACCCAGCAAAGCGCCAGTGACCGCACCAATAGACGCACCTTTCTGGGTGTTACTCATATTTGCACAACCCACAAGTGCTAACGAAGAGAACATCATAGTCAAAACTAACTTTTTCATACTCTAACTCCATCAAAACAATGAATGCCCAAAAAGCTAGCATGCTTTAGTATAGTCTCTGATAAGATTTGCAGATTTTTTACTTAACTTATTTTCTCTTAATGCCCAGCAGTGATAACTTATAAGAAAAGTAGTAACTCACATATGCGTTTCCATTTATATGACAATAACTGACCCTACCCAGGCTCGTAAGGCCCTAATGACATTCTTGCGAGACAATGCCCCCGTAACAGTCATTACCGGCGCCGGCATAAGTACAGACTCAGGAATTCCCGACTATCGCGATAATGATGGCGAATGGAAGCGTACGCCTCCGGTTCAGCATCAGGATTACATGCGCAGCGAAGCGGTACGAAAAAGGTACTGGGCGCGAAGCTTGTTTGGCTGGCCAGTGCTTTATCACGCCAGGCCTAACTCAGCGCATTACGCGATAGCCAAATTGCAGCAGCAAGGGCTTATTGGCTGTGTTATCACGCAGAATGTGGACGGCCTACACCAAAAAGCCGGAGCCACTCGTGTCATTAACTTACACGGATACGCCAACGACATGGTCTGCATGAGCTGTAGGAAAATAACCCCACGGTTGGAGATGCATGAACGCAGTCTGAAATTGAACCCGGACTTTGCTGCTTTAGAGGCAACCGCCGCTCCGGACGGTGATGCAGACCTTGAAGCCGACTTTGAACAATTCAAAGTCGCCGACTGCCGAAGCTGCGGTGGTATTCTAAAACCCGATGTCGTGTACTTTGGTGACAACGTACCCCGCCCGCGAGTTGAAGAAGCTCAAAAAGCGCTAGAGAACAGTAACGCCCTACTCGCTATTGGCACCTCGCTTATGGTCTTTTCGGGTTATCGCTTTGCACGTCAGGCTCACCAAAACAATCAACCTGTTGCTCTGTTAACTCTGGGGAAAACACGAGCCGATGAGCTGGCAACTCTAAAGCTCAACTGCTCTATCAAGGACGTACTGGCATGAACCAGATGCTGTTATTCTTTCCAGTTAAGTGCCCGTTATGAAATTAACGGGCTGTAGGGAAAAACAAGAGTATTAAATATTCGGCTTGTACTCAAAACCTTCTTCAGCCTGAGAGTCGGAGAAAGTTTTTATTTTTTCTTTATGGTTCAGCATAGAGTTAACCAATGAATTTGGGAACACTTCAATACCGTTGTTAAAGTCTTCTACGTTCTGGTTAAAGATACGAATTGCCGCACCAATGTTTTCTTGCTGGTCGGTAATTTCTCTCATCAATTTCTGATAAGTTTCTGAGGCCTTCAGTTCCGGGTAGTTCTCGACAGTAACGTTAAGGCTTTTAAGCAGTTCGCCAGTTCTGGCTTCCGCCTGCTCAAGCTTAGCCGTATCGACTTTACCACTATCCAGACCCTGCAGAGCACTACGCAGTTCGGTCACTTTGGTCAAAGTGCCCTGTTCGAACTCTTTATAATCTTTCACGACATCTTCTAAGTGCGGAATAATTTTATTTTTTTGACGCTCTTGTGTAATAACGTTAGCCCATGCTCTCTCGACAGCATTTGCGCGGCTAATAATGGCGTTATATATCGCAATAACGGCTATTACTAAAACAAGGGCTATGCCAATGGCTATCCATGTTCCTGTCATTTTTTTACTCCTAAAAGTTACTGTCCAGTTTGGTCATTACATAGTGGATAAAATCAAGCGATGTCTTTAATTTTGCAAACTCCTGCTCGCCATCCAAGGCTTCAATAAATGCCTCATAGTCGCATATCTTAGCCTCTTTCGTTGTAGCAATAAGGTCTTTATCCGCAAACGAAAGACACAAGTCACCGGCGTCATTCACCTCGAAATTCACTTGCGATAATACCTCAGAGAACTCTTCAAAAGCGATAACCACGGTTGGTTTCATCGCTTTTGCAGCTTCTAATTCACTGGCTGCAACCACTTTAAATTCTTTGTTAAAACGGTTGGAAGCTGGCTTATAAGTGGCTTTTCCTGCCCCCGGAAGGCCAAAACCTACAACAGCAACATTGCGTAACAAGCCAAAAGGCAAAATAAGCCCGTAGCGATCATAATGATCGTACACTTTCTTTCTGCGTGTTCTTACCTCACCTTTGCTGTCCGTATAGGTTTCAGTGACAATCCGCTCATCAACATAGTGAAAGTGATAATACTGATACTGAAACGAATATTCGCTGCCACTGTAGCTTCCATCATAAAGCGCACGAATTTCACGTTTGTAATTCCCCCGATTAAAATCACTGAAGCGCTGCTGGAACTCATTTGATGCGGCTCTGCTTTCAAATACAGCGGGCGACAAGTCGTTGTCCAGTAAACCATCGCGTTGCAGTAAAGCATGCGACGCCTTTGCCATCAGCCTGCCCGGGTAAAAAGCAGTTATTCCGGCAACCAAAGTTAAAACACTACCTACGGCCAGAATAATCCAGGTACTTTGCTGAAAGCGTTGCCACTGAGACCAGTCCCAGTAAGTTAATGCGGCAGTTGCTAACAAAAACACGGCAAAAGCTATCCAGTAAGCTTTCATATTAAACTGGTAGCTTCCGGAAAAACCTTTCAAGTCATCAATAACCGCGTCGAGATTCTCTCGGGTACGGCTGTTATGCGCCTGCGTTTCAGTGCGCTTTAGCAATTCAATAAGGGCTTTGTTGTTTTTCTGATAGAGCACGGCAATCAACATAGGAATTAGTTAAAAATAGGTGTCCAGTTTAATGCTTCGGTCTTTTCGATACCAGTTAATATTTGTAAAACTCAGCCCTTAACGGACTCATTTTATGAGTGTAAATAGCGCTAAAAAATTAAGCTTAACTAAATGAGCTTTTATAATTTCTGCTAAGATGCTTAGCTCCTATGCAAATAAAGACGCCATTAAGAGGTAATTAATGAAAGCTGTCATACTCGATGCAGAAACCCTGGGCAAGGGAATTGATCTCTCCGCTATTGAAAAGTCCGTCGACGAACTGGTTTTATATGATTCAACAACGACCGAACAGCTTAATGAGCGAATTAACGATGCTGAAATTGTTATCACAAATAAAGTCGTCATTAATGAACAGGCCCTTGAGTCCGCTGAACAGTTAAAGCTAATTTGCGTGTTAGCCACGGGAATGAACAATATTGATTTAGCTGCTGCCAAAAAACGGAGTATTCCGGTTAAAAATGTTGAAGCTTACGGTACACAAAGCGTGGTTCAGCATACTTTGATGATGATGCTTTCGCTGGCGACTAAGCAACCCATTATGCAAAAACGAGTTGCCGCCGGTGACTGGCAAAGTTCGTCCATGTTCTGCCTGTTAGACCCATCCATTATTCAACTGGCCGGCAAGAAGTTAGTTATTGTTGGTTCTGGTGAGCTCGGCCAGGAGGTAAAAACTCTGGCAGAAGCTTTGGGGATGCACGTTGAGTTCTCAGCACGCCCCGGAAAGAAAGATGATCCGCGGCCAACGCTAAATGAGCTACTACCTTCGGCGGACGTTATCTCTTTTCATTGTCCGTTAACGGATGACACCAAAAACTTGCTTAACGCAGATAATCTCAAACTTTGTAAAAAAGACGCTCTAATTATTAATAATGCCCGGGGTGGTGTTATCAATGAACAGGATGTTACCGAGGCGCTACGAGCGGGAGAAATAGGTGGTGTTGCCGCTGATGTTCTGCCTCAGGAACCGCCTAAAGGTGGCAACCCCTTGTTGGATGCGATGAACGAGGGATTAAACATGATTGTCACACCTCACAACGCCTGGACATCACCTGAAGCGCGGCAGCGCATTGTGGAGCTTACTGCCGAAAATATTCAGAGTATTCAGGGCAAGAACTAAAACTTGAGTTAACTTTCGAATATTAATGTGTTGGCAACTGTTTTCAGGCTGCCAACACGTATTAATCAAGGTTAATAAGCTTCCGTTTAAGGAAATTCACTCAGTTCAAATTCATCCTCAAAGCGCTCCTCTTTCAACCTGCCATCCTCGTAAACAGAGATTGAAAACGGCTGCCCTGATTGTGTATAAGACCAGCTTTTTCCATGTCGCCTGTCTCTTTTATACTCGCTGATATTGTATAACGCGCCTTCATCAGTGAAGTTCACAACAATACCGTCCAGGTAGCCTTCACTATCGAATGACTCAACGCCACGCAAGTAACCTTGTGGAGAATAAGTACGCCACTCCCCTACTTTAACGCCGTTTTCATAGCTTCCCCGGGATATTTCATAAGGCGCATAGCCAAGAGCAACTTGCCACTCTCCCTCGCGTTTACCCTCGACATACTCGCCTTCAACAACGAGTTCACCGTCGGCGTATTCCTGATAAGCCCCGTCTAGCAAGTCATCTTTATAGTGCTCGCGTAAACGCAAATCACCATTTTCACCATAGACTTCACGGACACCATCAAGCTTACCCTCTTGGTCGTAATGCTCGTTTATCTCACCGTAGCTGTCTTTTGAAACCCATTCACCAACTTTCTTCCCATGATCGTATTCACCGGAGGTCGTAACCTTTCCGTCTTTATCGGTTATCGTATAGGGGCCATGCCGCTTACCTTCAACAAAACGGACTTTTTCCAGACCATTTCCATATCGAGAAATATAAAGGCCATGCAGATCGTAGCCTTTAAACTCACGGCGGTCTCGCACGTTTCCATCTTCGTCATAACTTTCATTTAATCGCCAGCTGTTATCAACAGCCTGACGGTTTAAGCGGGTCAGTTGCTCCGAATCGTTGTACCATTTTTTTACTTTAACTAAGCCGTGTTCGGCGGTTTCAACATGTTCGCTTGAACGAATTAACTGACCGTTTTCATCATAGCTACGGGATGTAAGCAGTTTTCCATCGTCGTTACGCTTTTCATATTGCCTTAATTCGCCGTTTTTGTGATACAGCTTAGTTTCGCCTACCCGTTTACGATTTTTATATTCTTGCGTTCGTTTAACCGAACCATCCTCATAATAGTCAGTTGACAAACCATTGAGCACACCATCCTCATAAAAGGATTCTTTAACCAAATTCCCTTCAAAGTCCCAACGTTTTCCTATTCCTTGCTCAACATCATCTTTATATTCAGCTTCATACTTAACCTGACCATTTTCATAATAATGACGCATCAAACCATTACGCTCGCCGTCCTTCATGGTTTTTTCGGTCAATAAGTAACCTGTCGACGCATAAGTTCTGTAAGGTCCATTGAGCTCACCATCTTTATAGGTCATCTCACGTTTTTTATGACCATTTTTGGAGTAAACGGTAGTTTCACCTTGCTGTTCACCATTAGTATCCCGCTGACCTTCCGATCTTAAAACACCAGATTCAAAGTAGGTTTTATACGGCCCAATCGCTATGGCCTCAGCAAAATTAAGGGAATCTGAGCCGGTTTCATAATAAGGCCCGCCATCAATGTAGTTGATAAAAAGACGAAAACCGTCGTCTGTCTTTTCTACTTTATCTAATAAATATTCGGCTTCACTTCTGTCATCTGTTGGCTGTAATTCATCATCCAGCCATTTAATTGACTTCTCAGCTTCAGCCACTGTTTCCGGCACTTCATTATTCTGACCATTTTGCTCGGCAGAAAATGCAAAGGCATTAGACACAATTAAACTGGAAGCGATAGCAAAAAGTACTTTACTGAAAGTCATTAATTGGCCTCCTGTAAAGATTCAAAATCAGGCATAGGGGGCAGTTGGTGAGTCCATTCTTTTGTTACCGGGTCACCTTTAGCAATAAGTTGCTCAACTTTGTCTACTCGCCCACCAATGCGTAAAAAACCGTCATCGGACACAAAGTCACTAAACTCTGAATTTAAGTAGTCGACAGAATAGCCTCCATCGTTCTGTGGCAGGACTGCTAACGCCTTTCCTTTAGCGTTCAAAAAACGATACTTTCTTAAGAACTCACTCATAACGACTTCTGCTTGCTGTTCGTCCCAGTCTTCACCCAATAGAGATTCAACCGGAATCATCCAGCTTTTTTCACCTAAAGCGATATCGACTGACTGCCATTCCGGCCGCCCGTCACAACGAAGTTCTAAGACAACTTCAGTATCGTAAAAGAAACGCTGTACACCGTCGTCTGTCATTAATTGATAGACCACTTTTTTCGGCATTTTTAAATGCGAAACAACATTACGTCTATTGGGATCAGCATTTTCTCTCATGACCAGCTTATGTTTGTTTCCCTCACTTTTGCCCTCGGTATCCAGCTCACAAACACCCGCCTGTTCAGGGCTTAGAGTTAAGTACAGCTGAGGGCGGTCAAAACTGGTAGGCTCTAACTCACCCAATGTCGATGTAGAAAACTCAAGATCCCGATCATTAACTGAGACCGCCATCTCATCCGATTTGAACAAAGGAACGGTATCAACCGGGGCAATCGAGGTATCACTTCTAAGCGTTTCTTCATCATAAAAAACAATTTTCTTCTCAGAAGTTTTATTATCTGTAACACGGTTAAATTTAAGCTCAATTGTCTCAGGCAATTCATCCTCAAACGCTATTCTCAGAGTTACCGCATAGTCTCCTCGTTTGGCAATAGCTAACGCGCGGCTCTCTGCACTAGATACCCAGTCAGGTGCCGATGCATCTGTGTCGTAATTTAAAACCGCCCGGCTAACCCCATTTACCTGGCTATCGAAATAAGCGTCATTAGTGGCCGTTAATTTCAGTTCAAACTCTTTGTCCTTTTTGGTGGGAACCAAAATCGCTTTGGCGCCATGCATTTCTATGCTCGAGCCATCTTTATCTATTGGAAACTCAACAATTTCATAGCTTGTTTCATAGCGTTCCAGAGTCGCTTCTATTGATGTCATTTGCTCAAAATCATCAACGACATCAGTCCAGCCCAAAGGGAGTAAATGCATTAACGTTTCTGATTTTTCGTTACTACTGTCTGTATATGTAAAAACCCCATTTTCATGAAGCTTAATATCAAGAGCGTTCCCCTCACTATCTTTAGCTATAAAGTCTTTCGCTTTTATCGACATAGAGCCCATACTTTCAAAACTTACCCCGGGATGGCTATATGTCAAAGAAATATGACCGCCGTAAAAATCGATTTTTCCTGAATCATTAGCTAATACTTCTGCATCGGTCGCTTTGTTGTTTGAGTTAAGTTCGCTAAAGTCCGTATTATCAATGGTAAAAGGCTCGTCATAACCCAAATGCTCCAGGTTCTGACCATACAGCCAGTCTTCCGGGTAAATTGACGTCACCATTCGCATTGAGCCATTAGATACCGCAGCTTCTTCAGGAAGCGGCATATCCATAATCATAGTTAAACGTTCAGTCCAGCCAGTGTCACGTTCCAGCACAACATAACCGAACACTTTTGCCTCATTATTTTCACCAGTCGCTGATAAAGTCACCGTACTATCGGTAAAGTCTTCTACTTGAAAGGTAATTTCCGGTAATGGTTTTTTTAGCTCTATGGTCTGAGTTGCGCCTTTTTCAACTTTTAAGTCATTAATAAAACCCGGACGTCCGAACTCGTCGTTTAATATTTCTTGTAAAGGATCCAACCCTTGCTTACGAAGATCTTCCGGCTCTTCATGAATAGTAAAGTCCACCATTGCACTGGTGTCTTTATCAATATCAACCGTGAACCCGGCATCCATCATTTTCCGAATGCTATCACCAGAGCTTCCACGACCATCATCTTCAAAGCTCGTAAAATCTCCTTGCGGAAACTCCATTCGCATATACTGAGGTTTCATTCTTATGCTGTAGACATCGGATTTATCGGACACTTCATAGTCCAGTAACATCATAGTTTTGAGTCTTTCTGAACGGTTGCCGTAATGCTTACTCTCAACTTTGATGTTGGTATCCGAGTACATTTGATACCGTCGCTGCTCACCGTCATCGGGGTTAAACGATAAGGTCGTTGGAGGGCCACTTTCAGAACAAGCTACAACGAGAAGAGCTGAAAAAGCCACGAATGATAGACGCCCTAACATAAGCTTCCTTAAAATTTATAAACGAATATGAATAAAGTCATATAATAAGCAGTATTAAATCCTGGCTCAATACAGACTGCCAGTCTTAACAGATCCTTTACACTGATAATTCAATTAAGTACTTAATATGACCAGTCGCCCTGTTCTTCCACCAGAACATCTTCATTATTTTGAATAATTTGAAGTAAACCTGATTCAAAGACTTTATAAGTCGTATTCCCGTTTTTGAATTGATACCCCTGAAAACGGCAAGGAGTCACTCCATCAGCACAAAGTGAATGAAGAGTTTTGCCGTTAAGCTCTATGCGATTGCCTGATATTTTCGACACGCCGACATAACTCACGTTATCGCATGTAACAGAACCCTCCTGACAGTGGCGTTCAATTTCAACAATATAGTGTTCTGTTGTCAGCGTATCTCCGAATGCTGCACCAGATAATATGAATGCACTTAATAAAATAAATTTTTTCATCTACTTTTCCCTGCTGACATTACTCAGAAAATAATACCCGACTAAACCAATTAATAAGCCCCAGAATGAGCTATTAATACCTAAGAAATTGACCCCAGATGCTGTAACAATAAAAGCCATAACCGAAGCAAGCAAAGTATCTTCAGAACTAAACGCCTGCCGAAAATTAACCGCAAGCACAGGTAGTAAAGCTAAGCCAGCCAGAGCCGACGTTGCTTCGGTTGGTAAAGCCAGAAACAGCCCAACAATTAATGAGCCAGCAAGCCCGGCAATAATATAGAAAACGCCCGCTGCTATGGCCGCTTTGTAACGCTGATTGCGATCAGTATCGGCATCTGTGGTTTGACAAATTGCGGCTGTAATTGCGGCCAGATTTATTGCGAAAACCCCAAGTGGAGCCATAATGACACCGAATAACCCAGTCACCCGTAACAGCGGTGACAGCGGCACCGCATAGCCGTTACTGCGCAACATCATAATGCCCGGCAGGTTCTGGGAAACCATAGTGACAACATACAAAGGAATGCCAACCCCAACCAGTAAAGAGAAGTTGAAATCAGGCCATACCCAGACCCAATCTGGAGCGGAGACAATCAATTTGCTTGCATCAAACTGCTTCGTCAGTACTGGCAAGCCCACTGCAGCCAGCAACACCCAGAAAAAAACCAGCTTGGGTGTAAGCTTCCGCATCACAAAATAAACAATGACTAAAGTTGCAGTAATTAAAGGCTGATTATCAAAGGCCGGAACTAAAGCGAGCACAAACTTAAGTAAAATTCCGGCCAATATAGCAGCCGCTATTTCGACAGGAATGTATTTTAAAAGTCGGTCAGAGATACCGCTTAGGCCGCTAAGTAAAATTAAACCCGATGAAAAAATAAAAATGCCAACCGCTTCAGCGACTGAAACACCGGCAAGTGCAATAATGAGTAGTGCAACACCCGGTGTGGACCATGCAGTCAATATCGGGGCTTTATATCGCCACGACAGAATAATACTGCTTAGCCCCATAGCTAAACCTAAAGCCAGCAACCAGGAACTCTGCAACGCCACCGAGCCATTGAGGCTTTTTACGGCTTCGAGAATTAAAACAACCGCACTGCTGTAACCAACAAAAACAGCTGTCGCCCCAGCCATAATATGAGAAATGGAAAACCTCATGGCACTTCCTTTGTGGTCTGTTTATATCGCTTCGTTTCTTCTGCGTATTTTAATTCTATTAATTGAAGCCACTAATACGAAGCTCAGTAGCATTAATAAAAACCAGGAGCTTAATTTGGCAAGCGGCACCATTTGCCACTCGCCAGACTGGTTCGGATAAATCCAGATATTGGCATAAGTGGCAATATTTTCAGCAAACCAGATAAATAGCGCAACCAGGAACCATCCCAGTAAAATAGGCATACTACGATGTGTGCTGTTGATTTTGTAATAAATAGCTGTCCGATAAAACAGAAAGAATGTAAAAGCCAGTAAAACCCAGCGCATATCCCAAATATAGTGGTGACTAAAAAAGTTGATATAAACCAGAGTTACTAACACCAAAGTGAGGCTCTTGGGCGGATAATAAGAGTATTCAAATTCGAAGATGCGCCAGACCCGGGCAATATAACTTCCGACGGCACTATACATGAACCCTGTAAATAGAGGCACGTTGGCAATACCAAAGACATAATCTTCCGGATAAACCCAGGCACCTATTGCGTCTGAGGTTTTAAACAACTCCATAATCGTTGCTACAATATGGAACACCAGAATGACAACGCATTCACGCAGAGTCTCAAGCCTGAAGACTAAAAGAAGAATTTGAAAGCCGATGGCGGCCAGGAAAATGAAGTCGTAACGATGTAATGCTTCCAGCGGATACCAGAACTTGGTTATCAACATGAGTGCCAGTAAAAAACCACCGAAAACGCAGGCGTAAGCTTGTTTTACACCAAATAACCACAGTTCCTTTGCAAACGTTTTGATGTCCATATCTTCAATCCAGAGAATTCAGAACAGGTAAGGCACTGAATAATAGTGCCTTACCTGCTGGCAATTTAGAAGCTAATGGTAACACCAAACCAGAAGTTTCTGGCTTTATCTTTCACATTGTAATCATCAGTGAAAACAACTTCGCTAACGGCACCTCGTCCGGTAATGTATTCAAACTCACCATCACCGTTAAGGTCAGTATAAGTTGTTGAGTAGGTTGTGAAATCGCGATCCAATAAGTTATTGATGCGCAGGTTCAAGTCTACCGACTCCGTTAACTTGTAGTTAGCGCCTAAGTTAAACAAGCTGTAGTTCTCAAAGTACAGTTGTTGTTCGGTAACACTGTCATAACCACGGTAGCGATCGGAACGGAATTCACCTTGTAAGTAGATAGAAAGATCATCCGAAGCACTCCAGTTCAGCCATAAATTGGCCATGTGCTCCGCTGTATTCGTTAAAGGCTGACCAATCTGACTACCGCTTTTCTGCTCGCTGTCTGTCCATGTATAATTACCGCGTAGTGACCAGGCTTCGCTTATTGCGTAACGCGCTGCAACCTCAACGCCCTGCACATCGACTTCGTCAATGTTGATACTTTGCGCCCATGAGTCATAACCCAGCTGCTCATATTCACCTAAGTTAACGCAAGGACGCACGTTATCGGTTGCTTCACAGCTTAAAACTGTATCGCCACGGGCAATTTTGTCCTCAAACCGCGTATTAAAGTAGGTGATGTTAAAGTTGTGATCGCCGTTATCTGAATTCCAGTAAACTGCAATTTCAGAGTTTACGCTGGTTTCAGGCTGTAGCTCCGGATTACCGGCAAAAGGCATGGTTCCCTGTCCACCAAACCCAACGATGCCATCATACAAGTCGGTGGTTTTCGGCGTTTTATAACCGGTGCTAACGCCTCCTTTCAGCGTCCATGCGGAACTCAGGTTATAAACCGCATAAAGGCGCGGCGATACCTGACTTCCGAAAACGTCGTGTTTGTCGTAACGAACACCACCGGTCAGGGTGAAGTCAGCAATTGGCATCCAGTTATCTTCCACAAACAAAGAGTACATTTTCTGCTCTTGAATAGCGCCAGCACTGCCTTCCTCTAAACCAAATACACCGTCTTCCAGTTCACCATCAATAAGCTGACCGCCAATAACAAAGTTATGATGTCCGGCAAAACCAGAGACAGGAATGTCCAGTCGTGCATCAACGGTATACTGACTGCTGTCTAACTGACGAGCCGGCCGTGGCAAGAAAGTTTCTTCTGCAATTGAGCGCCGCTCATCTTCGCCCAAGCCAGCATACTCACCGGTGCCATCGTACATTTCCTGCAATAACAAACGCTCATCCACGCTTAACGGCAAAGTTCTGCCATTATTTTGTGTGTCTACATAGGATAAGGAAATCATGCTGGTACCAAACGACCAGTCCGCATCATGCGCGATTGACCACCAGGTACGATCAAAAGTCTGATCCGCCGCATAACCTGCACGAGGGTTTACATTTCCTCCACGCGCCTGCCAAAGAGCTTCTATGCTGTCTTTGGTGCCCAGAGGATAAGTAATAGTGTCATTTTCAACATCATAAGAAGGCGTATTGTCGTAAGACTGATGTGAGTCATCGTAATCAAATTTTATATGATGATTCTTTGCTGGCGTGTAAGACAAGGAAAACCCGTAGTGCTCGTCTTTGTTGTCAACAGTACGCCCGCCACTGCCAAAACCCAGCTGACGAACATGTATTGTGCCATTTGGATCAACTGCCGGCTCAAATTCTGGAGAAGACGCCTGCTGGTCATACAGGCTTCCACGTACTCCCAGACTTAAAACATTTTTAATTAACGGACCTGTGGCACTGAAGTCCGTTGTAAAGTCATCACCAAAATTGTCGTTCGTTTGCAGACTACGTCCGAAGGTTACAGCACCTGACCAGTCCTCCGTGTGTTTTTTAGTAATGACGTTAATGACACCGCCAAGCGCATCGGCGCCATATAAGGTGGAAGCCGGACCACGAATAACTTCAATTCGGTCAATGGTTTCCAGTGGAGGAATATGGTTAAAAGCATTGCCACCGAAGTTATTCGGATAAATATCACCATGGTTGTTCTGTCGTATACCGTCCACCAGTATTAACGTGTAGTCGCCGGTTAACCCCCGCATACTGATACTGCCCTGACCGGTTTTATCGCGGCTGGTTCCTATATCGATACCTTCCTGATACTTCACCGCATCGAGCAGCGAAGTGAAAGAACGCGAGCGGATTTCTTCATTTGAGATAACAGAAATACTTGCAGGTGCCTCGGTAATTTTCTGCTCAAATCCAGCGGCTGTTACGACAATACGCTCAATATCGTCAGGAACCGTGTATTCGTCTGCCAAGGCACTACTTCCTAGAGCCGATGCAATAAGTATTGCCAGTGAACTGGGTAGAAGTTTATCCATTTCTGTTTATCCTTAAATGTGTGAGTTAAGCGGTTGCGTATGCTACCCATGCTGTTTACAAATGTAAATACAAATAACAACAATTCGCATTACTAAAAACAAAAGCGAGCTAAATCCTCATTTTTTTCGTAGAAGAAGAACCTGTATTTAAAGTATCTGGAGTGTAGTTTTGACGAATTTGGCTTTTGACGTTTATGGCACGCTTATCGACGCACAAGGTGTGGTTTCAACATTAAGTTCATACCTTGGCACAGACAAAGCAGAGAGTTTTTCCGGTCGTTGGCGTGATAAGCAATTAGAATATTCGTTTCGTCGCGGACTTATGCGGCAATATCAGGACTTTGCAATTTGCACTAAAGAAGCCCTGGAGTTTACCAACAACGAATACGGTTCACCTTTAAATGAAGAGCAAAAAGAAGACTTGCTCGATACCTATACGCGTCTACCCGCATTTGATGATGCCAGGGCGGCGCTTAGCAAGTTGAGCTTATCGGGCATGGGTTGCTTTGCTTTTTCCAATGGCAGCCAGGAGGCCGTTTCCGGGTTACTGGAGAAAGCCGAGTTAAGCAGCTATTTTAATGAGGTTATAAGCTGCAAAGACATTAAAAGCTTCAAGCCTGACCCGGAAGTTTATCAATACTTTCTTGATAAAACGGACGGTCAGGCTGACAGCACCTGGCTTATCTCCAGTAACAGTTTTGACATTATTGGAGCTAACGCCGCGGGCTGGAAAACCGCCTGGGTAAAACGGACTAAAGAGGCTCAGTTTGACCCATGGGGAGTCGAGCCTACTATTACCGTAAGCTCGCTTTCACAGCTGATTGAAAATATAAAGTGAGGTTTAAAACTCGTACGACAGTTCAAAACGAACGGTTCTTGGCTCCATTACATGATAATGCAAGTCTTCCACACCGGTTGCCGGCTCGCCCGGCAACCGCGATGCGTAAAAGTAGTCTATGTCATGATCATTGCTGTCAAACACATTAAGAACCTGTAGGTTCACCGCCCATGCGTTCCATTTCTTGCCAACCATGAAGTTTACAACCGTCGAGCTGTCGGAACGCTCTGAGTTATTTTCAACCAACGGACGCTCTCCCAAATAGCGCAGACGAACCGTTGAAAACCAGTTGTCATCAAAGCGTTTTGTCACGCCCAGTTGAAGAATGTCTTCCATAGCACCGGGTATTTCCTGTTCAAGCACATTGCTGTCATCAAACTCCGCATCGGTATAGGCGTATTCAAGATCAAAACTTAGCTGGTCACTGTAATTGTAATAGGCAGCCAATTCGATGCCCTGCCGTTTTGATGGACGGCTGGCCTCTGTATTACCAGCGTCTCCCACAAACAATAACTCGCTGTCCTGTTCTAATGACCACAGTGCCAGTGAACTGTTAAATTTGGCATTAGGCCGCCAGCGCACACCAACTTCGTAACCAAAGGTTCTGACCAACGGATCAACTGAATCAACGGCGTCGCCATTATTCGGGTCAACACTTGTCACAGTGCCTCTTGCATCGTTGGAATGAAAGCCCTGCCCCGCTGACAGATACAACTCCGCGTCGTCAGTTAATAAATAGTTGGCACTTCCTTTAAAAGACCAGAGGTCATCCGAAGTTTCACCGTCGTTCGGAGCAAGAGCCACGTTATAGATATTAGTATCAACTAAGGAGTTAACGTCAAAATCAAAGTAGTCATAGCGCAATGACACATTCGTTCGTAGTCTACTCGTCCACTGATAGTCGTAGCTGGCATAAACGCCGGTGCTCCATTCGTTAACCTCATCGCTTCTTACCGTACCCAGTCGTTCTCGTTGTTGCGACTTGTGCAGGCCGACTTCGCCAATGTCGTCGTAGCGGGTTGAGAAGCCCAGAGTCAGGTTGTCATCCGGATGCCAACTACCCGATGCACCGTAAATTTTTCTGTCATCAACTTGCTCAAACTGGTCGCCCAGCACAGGATCATCAAGGTAATACGTAAAGTTTGAGAATAACGACAACTCGTAGTCGATAACATAGGCGGTTAGCGCGTAATCGGCCGTTGTGTAAATGGCATTGACGCTGTAGCGATGAGTTTTGCCGCCCAGAGTGTCATCAATAGAACCCAGCTCATCAATAATGCCCTGACTTACCGCCCGGGAAGGAATTTGGTCAGCACTGTTCCACTCATTCTCGTAACCCATAGCTCCAAAGGTGAGAACACCCTCAGAAGTACGGATGCTGTGACGTATTACCGCATTGATTTTATCAACGTCCTCGTCAATATCCGTCCAGGGGCCATCATAAGTCTGATACTCAAGCCCATATAATGTCGTATTAGTACTGTTCTGAGAAACGCTGTCAGCCAGCAAAACCCGCTGATAAGCGTCTTCACCCAGGCTCACTTTTGCAAGGCCTTTTTTCCGGTTCATTTGGGTACTGAAACCCACGCTACCGGCACTGGAAAAGTCGCCCACATCACCGTGATAAGAACCTTTCTGATAGGTCACCTGTTCAATCAGCTCAGGAATAAGAAAGTTAATATCGGTATAGCCGTGACCGTGTCCATGAGTTGGCATATTAACTGGCATACCATCAATATAAGTGGCGAAATCAGTGCCGTGGTCGAGGTTGAAGCCACGTAAAAAGTACTGGTTCGCTTTGCCGCTGCCACTGTGCTGAGTTGCACTCATTCCCGGAATCAGTTCCATTAACTCGCCGGTGCGCAACATAGGCCGAATTTCTATTTCAGGTTGCCCCAGCACACCTTCAGAAGCCGACATGGCCTGCCCCAGCAAATTCGCCTGATGCCCAGAAACTAATATTCGTTCAATACCATCGTGCGCATCTACCTGCGCGGAGTTAAACAAAGCACCTGAAACAACCACAGAAAGAAACGCGAACTTAAAAGTCTTCATTGACGGAGTTATCCCTTCTCAAAATTTTTCGCAGTTTACCTTACGGAAAGCGCTCGCGGTGAAAATTTGAGAGCAAAAGGCTGAATCTGGCGACAAAGTTAAAAACTGGACCCCGGCTGTTTAAGGAACGCTTCCTCTTCAGAGGTGGATTCACGACCTAATATGGCATTTCGGTGCGGGTAACGACCAAAACGATCAATAATTTCTTTATGCCTCACTTCGAACTGATAGTTGTTTTCTAGGCCTGGTTGGTCGAAAAGCTCAATAGCCTGCTTGTGAATCAACTTCGACTCACTGTGCATATAAGGCATGTATAAAAAAGATTTTTCATGGGATTTTAACGATTCGTCTGCACACTGAGCTACTGCTTCCTGCGCCAGCACCAAAGCTATAGCGTCCTGTGCAAAGGCTTTCGGCGTATCCCGATAGATATTGCGCGAAAATTGATCAAGTACAATAATCTCGGCTAAACGCCCTTTTTCAGTCCCACGCCAATGCCAAAGCTCCCCTTTTTCAGCGGCTTCCAGGGTGTCAGAAAACCGCTTCTTAATCGATTTATCCAGCTCGTCACTTTTGACGAACCATTGCTTTGGCGTCAGCTCATTGAACCAGAACTCGATAACCTCGTTCGCTTTAGCAACCATATAAAGTCTCCAAAAGTTAAGTTAAACACTGATAACGCAAATGATAATGGTTTTCATTAATATGCATTTTGTGATTTAATACTGCTCTGACAAAAACTAAACAAATCACTTTTACTATTATGAAAGCACGATTCAGAGACAGTATGACCTGGCTCCATACGTGGGCTGGATTAGTTGTAGGCTGGATACTGTTTGCGGTTTTTTTGACCGGAACATTAGCCTATTTTCAGTTCGAGATTACACAATGGATGCTTCCCGATGTAAAGCAACATGCCACCCCCGAAAAAGCGGTTGCACAAGCACAAGACTACCTTGAAGAGCAAGCCGCTGACTCGCCAGGCTGGTCCATTACCTTGCCCGATGAGCGTTCTCCCATTACCACGGTCTTTTGGCGTGACCCTAATGCCAGTAATGGCCGTGGTTTTGAGTTCGCCGTTCTTGACGGCGATGGTAAAAAAATTGAGCAACGTGAAACCCGCGGCGGCAACTTCCTCTATCGCTTTCATTTTGATCTGCATTATATGCCGGTATTTATTGCTCGCTGGCTGGTCGGCATATGCGCCATGCTTATGCTGATAGCCATAGTTACCGGCATAGTCATACATAAAAAAATATTCAAAGACTTTTTCACCTTTCAGCCCGGCAAAGGTCCACGCAGCTGGCTCGACGGCCATACCATTACGTCGGTATTAGCTCTACCTTTCCATTTTATGATCACCTACACCGGCTTAGTCACATTAATGCTGATGTATATGTCCTCGGCGGTGTCATTAAGCTATGGCGACAGGGGTGAGTTTTTTAACGACTTACAGTCCCAACCCCCTACGCTACAGGCAAGTGGTGAAAGCGCAGATTTAGCTGACTTGCAGGAGCTTTATTTTAAAGCGCGGGAAGACATAAAGGGCAACCCCATTCGTTTAGCTCAAATTAGTCATCCCGGAGATACGAATGCCACCGTCACTTTTTACGAAGCGCCTACCCAATCGCTTATGTCAGACTATACGACGCTGACTTATTCAGCCGTAACTGGTGAGCAACTGCATGTCCAACCCGTAGAAAATAGCGCAGAGCTGACACGGCGGACCATGATAGGCCTGCACGCTGGTCGCTTTGCCGATACTCAGCTGCGTTGGCTGTACTTCTTCTCAGGAATTCTAGGCACCTTGATGATAGCCACAGGCTTGGTCTTATGGTTTGAAAAACGCAAAAAGAAACTGCAAGCCAGTGGCAACCTGTCATTCGGCCATTACTTAGTAAGCGGGTTAAACGCAGGTTTTATTATGGGTCTTCCACTTGCCGTTGCCACCTACTTCCTCAGTAATCGTTTGCTGCCCATAGCTGCCGATAACCGGGCTGAACTTGAAATTGCCTGGTTCTTCTTTGGCTGGTTGTTAATGGTCTGCTACCCGCTGCTTCGCGGCGCCAAAAAAACCTGGCGAGACGGTGCACTGCTTAATGGTCTTGCCTACCTAAGCTTGCCTTTTATCAGCTTTATTACTGTCGACCGGCACCTTCTGAATTATCAGTATCCGCGCGACTGGCCTCTATTTGGCATGGATACCAGTTTCATTTTAACAGCAGCCGCGTTTTTAGGACTTAACTGGTACCTATTCCGCAAATGGAATTCAAAGGAGAGTGACAAGTAATGTTTAAAGATAAAATAGCAAATGCGCCGTCTAAACTGTCCGTAAGTTATCGAGTTTTGCTAGCAACAGTCGGTGGGTTTATTTTTACGCTTATTATTACAGTCTTCACACCTGAACTGTTTTTATCGGTTTTTGGCTGGAATAAAGCCACAAGCTTAATGTGGATGATGTTACTGAGTTTCGGCGTCTACTGCGGCCTGATTATGTGGATTATCGCCACTCGCAAATTACTGAAAACAAGTCTCATACTGTTGCTGTGTGGCATTGCTCTGACTATTGGCTTTACGCAACTGCAGTCACATAATTCAAACCAGCCAACCTCAACAGAGGTGACATCATGATATCTATTACCCTTTGGCTTCTGAGCGTAGCGGGCTTTTGGTTATTGTGTATTGTCACAGCCCGGCACCGAAAGCTATTTCATTTAAAGCCGTTAAGCCAGCGTGCCGAGCGGATCTATAAAATTGCAGGCTTTATATTGCTCAGTCTTGCTCTGGCCGGCACAAGCTTAATGCCAAACCCTGTAGACGGAATACTGGTCTGGTTTGGTATTCTGACTTTCGCTTCACTGCTTATTTCCGCGCTATTAGCTGTTCAGCAGCAACGCAAACGAGAGCATAAGGTTTTTAAACGTTAAAAGCTTAATAAAAAGAATGCGCCACAAACTTGCTCCAGAAGGAACATAAAGTTATGTTTTACTCTCAAAAACCAAACACAAACTATGACCTCTAAATCTTATGCGCCGTTTACTTTGTCTTTTAATTTTCGTTAGTACTTTCACTACTATGGCATTTGCAGACACTTATACTCTTTACTTTACTCGTCACATGGAGAAAACCGATGAGAAAACTGACCCCGAGCTAAGTATTGCGGGTCAACAGCGGGCGCACATGCTGGCTCAAACTTTAAAAAACAGTAATATTGAGGCTATATTTTCTACCAATTTTAAACGCACCAAACAGACAGGCGAAGCTCTTGGAAAGCATCTTGGCCTCTCCGTTCAGAGTTACCCTTCTAAAGATTTTGATGGAATAATAGCCAGTATCAAAGGCCTGAAAAAGAATGCACTTATTATCGGTCACAGCAACACGATATCGGAGTTAGTAAAAGCCGCAGGCGGAACCGCCAAAACACTTGAAGAAGATGACTACGGTGACTTATTTCAGGTTGTTGTTAACGGTGACAGCGTAGTGACAAACAGGCTTTATGTTCCGGTTGTGCGTTAGCAGAACACACAACCGGCAAGTAGCCTTGCTACCGCAACATATTATTCCCAGTGCGTTCTGAACCAGGACATCATTTCGCTTCTTATTTCTTTTTTCTTGGGGAAAGAACGATGGCCTAGCCCTTCATAAATCGAAAGTTTATGCGTGAACCCTTCTTTCTCAAGCACTTTATCCAAAGCAATACTGGACTCCACTGAAACACGTTCGTCTTTATCGCCATGTATTAGCAGAATAGGAATGTCGTTATCAATTTCGTCCATCCAGAAAACAGCTGAGCGCTTTCTTAACTCTTCATCTCTATTTTCATCATAATTTGGAATACGTGCTTTATGTACCCGTTCCATTTTAGGGCGATGCTTTTGTCCCTCGAATAAATCGTACTGACCCGCATAAAGAACTATTGCATCAACCTCTAAACCACGCTTTACCGCTAACAAAGATTGCATGCCACCGCGACTGGCACCATACACCCCAACCTTTTCTGGATTAACGTTAGGGAAGTGTTTAAACAGCTGTGGTAAAGCAACCACGTCATTCACATCGGCACCACCAAACTCATCTTTACCGGGTAGTTTAGGTGCTGTGCCCCTATAATTGGAGGCAAAAATAGCAACATTTTCTTCTTTAGCTAAACCAAAAAGCTGGTTATAAGCTCTGGTAAAAACCCAGGCACCATAGCTCCCGTTCCCCCCGCGATTATGGATAATCACTGGTAAGTCTGACTGACCTTTAGGAGCCACATAATAGCCATGAACCATGGCGTCATTGACTTTATATATGAAGTTCTTGCATTCAAGGCTTTCCTTGTATCTTTCAAAGTCTTCCTTTTTATAAAAGGCCTTCATTTTTTCCATTAACTGCTCAGGGTCAGCATCATCAGAACCTCGGCTAGTTAGCATTTTTAGCCAGCTATCGTAATTGGCAAAAGGGCCTCTAAAACACTCACTTGAGCCCTTTAACTCGACATCCAGTTCCGCCTGCGCAGGCATAGCGATAAAACCAGCTACCGTAAGCAGTGTAAAAACTACGGTTTGTTTAATTATTTTTATCACTTTTTTTTCTCCGACTTGTCGCTAAAAAACATTTAATCAACACTTTTAACAACTTACTTTATGATGATTAAAATAACAAGAAAACGAAAAGCTGGATAAATTTAGGTGCAAAATTTATGGTAACGGCTGATACCCTTTCCAGTCCGGCACCAACGGCTGCTGTTCACCGTCAAATTCAAGCGTCACATAGTGGTTATCCACCAAATCGACACACAAGCAGTCGTCCACCGTCAGTAAGTCGTCTTTATGAATTTGCTCAGCGTCCGCTAAGCCGGCTTTGGAAACTTGTGCGCGAGCCAGTTGTTTTGCAGATTGCAGTGAGTCTGCGACCACCACGGTAAAGTCATGATACTCGGCCAGCTTATTCGGAAAATAACCACCGAAGTTAACGAAGTACAAGTGTTTTTGCGCAGGTTTCTCAGGCGGTTTAGAGGTAAGATGAATTCGGTAGCCATCCACATGGTGCAAATGAACAAAGCTGTCCAGGTGCAGTCCTTTTTGCATGCCGAACCAGCCTTTTCTAATAGCCGAATAAGTCTCTTCTATGCTTGGCCCTACTACAAAGCGAATGTCATGCAGCTCAATGTTGGCTCCAGGCGCCGTGCCGCCCACATAAACTAAAAAGAGTTTGTTATCGGTTTCGTTCATTGTCTTCCCTTACTCATTGCCAATAAAACAGAATCGGGGCACGTTATTGCCGTCTATGTTGACCGTTTCCACGAATATCTCAAAGGGTCGAACCCAAAGCTTTTGTTCACCGTAAAGGGGCTGATAAATCACCATCCACTCTTCAGTTTCGCTATGACGGGCGGTATCAATAACGCGGTAACGTCCGCCTTTGTAGTGTTCGTAAATACCCGGCTTTATGGTCATGTTGGTTTATTCCAATGCTTATGGTTACTAAAATACTTTGAAAGCATGCTACCAAAAGTTGTCGTTTAGCGTTTATTCATTTGCTCCCGGTCACCCCGAAAAGAATGGTTTGTGATTAAAGGGCTTAACTAATAATCTTGAAAAGAAAATGGCAACAGTATTAATGACTCCGCACTGGCTGCCATGCGAGGATGGTTTCAGAAACACTGAGAATGCTATGAGTTGCAGATATGAAAACAGATAATAAAATACTTTCGACCATATACTTGGCGCTGGTTTTTATTGGCGCCTACCTTGTTGGTGGTACCATCGCCAGCTCTTTTAAATCGGGTGAGGTTACTCTACACAATCTCGAGTTTAAGGATCTTATCATAGCGCTCGTTTTTTCAGCGCTATACCACTGGTGGAAAGCGCGTAAAGAGAAGGCGAAAAATGAGCAGCTTTAATTCCCCCTAACGTCGGTCAAAATAAGACTGCTCATTTAGCGTGTTATAAACACCTTCGATATTCTGCGGCAGCCACTGGTCGTACATTTTTAAATCAGAGAATTCATCAAGCTTTATGTCCTGTTGAAGTGTTTCCAAACTTTTGCCAGCCAACATACCGTCGCGAACCTCAGCGTATAAGGCTTGAAGATAGCTTAAATAGCGTTCAACATCTTTACGCGTTCCCATATCCGCATGAGCACCAACAAACACATCAAATGGCTTTTCATCTAACACGGCTTTTGTCGAGCGTATCATTCCGTGAATATCATAGCCCGGAAGCGTTTGATAAGGCATGCGGCCCAGCACAATCCAGTCAGCCACAAACAGCACATTCTCAGGCATAAAGCGCATGCTAACAGAACCACGCCCATTGTTTGGTCCGTAATATTTCATTTGAACCGATTGTTCGCCGAGTTTAATAGTCAGCTCATCGCTAAACGTCATTGTGGGCAAAGCGGTTGGCGTTTTAGTCCAGCGTAAATCTTCATCCGCATACTCATGCGCAATCACCTCTACATTATCCGTGGCGATAACATCACCGCCCAAGGTGTGATCAACGTGGTTATGACTATAAGCTAAGTATCGTACCGGTTGCTCAAAACGCTCGTTGAGTTCCTTTATAAGGTAAGCTGCCGCATCCGCATTAATAGGATCAGTAACAAAAATCCCCCGCTCAGTTACCATAAACACCGAATGGTAATGCCCGGCAGAAAACCGATAAACATTACCCTTAACCTTCTCTATTGAATACTCGGTTGCCGCCAAAGCACCACAAATACCGAGCCATAAAATCAGACTAAACAGTACTTTCATAAATTACTCCTGGTTTTATCTATTAAATACCTACGTCTCAGGAAGCAATTAAGAGCACTTTAAAACTAAGCGTTAAGCATCACCCTGAATAGAACATAGTTTCATGAACAACGGTTTCGTCAGACTCCCGAGACTCAATAACGAAATCAAAATGTGAGATTGTAGTCTGCGGTTCTTCTTCCGTCGTTAATGTCAGTACAACACTTCGCTTCTCTCCGGGGCCTACGGCAAAAGGACCATTTTCAGAAAGTTGAGCACCAGCCAATCCGGAGGCCGTTACTTCAAAGTTTTTTACGTAACTGGATTTATTCAGCAAAGTGACGGTGTAGGCGTTTTCAACCAGCCCCTCGTTATTAATGCGATACAGAGCCTGACGGTCTCTTATCACGCCTACTTCAAAACTCTGCCATGTCAGCATCCAGACAATTATCCCGGTAATGATGAGCGCAGACACCACGCCATATAACCATTGCCCGCCGCCATTGCGTGCAGACTTTTGCTCACTACGAAAACCGATGAGCTCCCTTTCATAACCAAAGTTATCCATCACTTTATTGCAGGCATCCACACACAAACCGCAGTTAATGCACTCATATTGCAAGCCGTTGCGAATATCGATACCCGCCGGGCAAACTTGTACGCATAGCTTACAATCAACGCAATCACCCAGCTCCGAAGGAGCACTCCCTCTTTTCCTCGGCCCTCTGTCTTCACCACGGGTAGCGTCGTAAGTCACGAGTTTGGTACCGGAATCAAACATTGCGGATTGAAAGCGGGCATAGGGGCACATGTGCTGGCACATTTTTTCACGCAACCAGCCAGCATTGCCGTATGTGCAGGCAGCCAGAACAAGAACCCAGCCGTAAATAAGACCAGAACTTGAAAGGGTAAAAAAGCCAGAATAAAGTTCTTTTACGGGAGTAAAGTAGGACATAAAAGTTAGCGAAGTAAGTAAAGCAACCGTCACCCATATGAAGTGTTTAAATCCTTTTTTCGCGACTTTTTCAACGCTCAGAGACGCTTTATCTAACGCCCTACTCTGGTTCGCAGTTCCTTCAATACGACGCTCGATCCAGTTGAACATCAACATCCAGACTGTCTGCGGACAAGTAAAACCACACCACACCCGGCCATAACGAACCGTCACAAAAAACAAAGCAAAGGCAGCAAGGATAAATATCAGGCTGAATATGATGAGGTCTTGCGGAAACAACTTAATGGAGAAAAACCTGAGGGTCTGCTGTGCTACGTCGAACAAAATAGCCTGTTGTCCATTGTATTGAATAAATGGAATGGCAATGAAAAGAAGCATCAGGAAAACGTTCAGGTAACGGCGGTTTCGCTGATATTTACCGGTTTCCTCTTTTATATAAATTTTCCCATCTGGCACGCCAGTCTGGAAAATGACATCCTTTTTTGAAACTTGCTTGGAACTCACCGTAATTACTCCGCAATGAACAACACAGAGGAATTCTAATTACCGTGGTTTTCGGGGGTAGATACAGAAACGGACTAAAAAGCTAGATCAGTCAGCAGAACGGCGAGCAATGTGCTCCCTCAGGTGGCGGCAAAGTTGTTGCAGAAGCTGTTTGTTAGCGTCGGTTAATTCAAATGAGGCATTCACCCGTAAACAATGATTAAACTCATCCTGTAACGCGAACAGTTTGCCCGGAGCCAGCGTAATATTTTTATCCAGCGCCTCCCGGTATAACACCGTGGTATCGACGCTGGCGTCAAACTCCAGCCACAAAAAATAACCGCCACTATGGTTATAGATTTTGGCAATGTCGCTTAGCTGCTGCTGCTGCAAAAACTCGTGCATTTTACGTTTTCGGGAAGCCAACGTTTTGCGTAATTCTTTAAGGTGCTTCTCGTAATTTTTTGTCGACAGATATTCCACTAAGGATAACTGAATAGGCGCGCTGGTCGCTAAGGTGCTCATTAGCTGACGTTTTTGTACTTCCAGTGCGCGGTTACCGGCGGCCACCCAGCCAATACGAAACCCGGCTACAAGCGATTTAGAAAATGATGAACACAGCATCACGTTATCGCTGTTATCAAACTGTTTTACCGCCAGCGGTGCCGTATCTCCTTCATACAACTCGCTGTACACATCGTCCTCAATTAAGACCACGTTGTACTTTTCCAGCAGTTGCGCCACCTGCTGCTTTTTTTCATTGCTTAGCGAATAGCCCACCGGGTTTTGAAAATTCGACATTAACCAGCAGGCCTTAACATCATAGCTCTGAAACGCCCGCTCCAGAGACGACATATCCAAACCATGCTCAGGATCAACCGCCACAGAAATAGCTTTAAGACCAAGCCGCTCTAAGGTCTGCATGGCGCCATAAAAAGCAGGTGCTTCAATCACCACCCAGTCGCCGGGTTGAGTCGCGGCCTGAAGACTCAAATTCAGCGCCTCCAGCGCCCCTGCGGTTATTACAATTTCATCGGGAGAAATATTCATACCCCGTGCCGCGTAACGCTTAGCAATTAGATGCCGCAACTCTTCGTTACCGGGTGGCAGGTTATCCAGCGCAGTCATTAAAGAAGACTGTTTTGCTGCTGAAACAACCGCCTTATTCAGTTGGTGACGCGGAGACAAAGAAGGGTCAGGATACGCAAAACCTAAACTTAACGTATGAACGTTACGAGACGCCTGCAGCACTTCAAATACAAAATCGTTCACACTAACAGCTTCAGTTGGCTGAATAGAATGAGACGGATTTTGAGGATATTTTACCGAGGCAGAAACGCTGTAGCCTGAACGCTCACGCGCCGCCAGAACGCCCTGAGACTCAAGCATTTGATAAGCGTGTAAAACCGTCATCAGGCTGTAACCGGACTGCTCCGCCTGTCTTCTTAAAGAAGGTAGCTTTTCACCGGGTAACCATATGCCTTTCTCAATTTGAAGCCTTAGCTGATTTGCCAGTAGCTCATACTTTTTCATGAAAATACTCTGATGAACCGAACGAGCTAAATAATAACAGATTATTGTTTTAACTGTTATAGAAAGCCCGTTACGGCAAAATCAAAGCAGCAAGGCTTTTACATCATCCGTTTTAGTGTTCCATCTTTTATAATAAACTGATGGATGAAAGCCATACCGATATGACCTGCAACTAGAAACAATAAGCCCCAGGCTATGTAAGAATGCAGATTACCAATGTTTATCAGCCAGCTAACTTCCTCACCTTTTGCAATAATTTCAAGGTTAAATGCACTCAGCCCATAACCGTTACCCACCATGTAGCAAATTCCGGTCACAGGCATCAATACCAACGCGGCATACAACAAACCGTGGCCGATTTTTGCCAGAACGCCAATAATAGACTCATGTTCGGGCCGGTTTCCCTTTTCTTTTGCTGTCCAACCTAAGCGTAAAACAATAAGTACCAATAGAAGGGAACCAATGGATATGTGCCAGGGAACCAGCGTTTCACCCACCCAGTGTTCACCATCGTTTATACGGTCAAAGAATTTTAGAAATTGCCAGCTAACCAGAATGGCCATCGACCAGTGGAAGAAGCGCGTTATAGAACCATAACGCGCTTTAGAGTCATTCATCATTTTTGAGTACCCATACTAATCAAATATCGCCTTAGGCTACCTATCTGATATTAGTATGAGAATGCACATTTTCTTAAAATATTTTTCAGAAAGCTAAAACTCTATGCAAATTTTGCCGAAGTGCTTGCCAGACTCCTCGTAACGGAATGCATCCGCTAATTCATCCAGAGCAAAAATTTTATCAATTACCGGCTTCACACCATTGGCTTCCAGGGCTCGCACAAAGTCTTTCTGATTGTCGCGACTGCCAACAATTAACCCCTGTAACTTGGCTTGCTTGGCCATTAATTTGGCGGTTGGAACTTCACCTTCGCTTCCAGTCAGCACACCAATTAACGCAATGTGCCCCGCTATCGCGACCGCGTTAATAGACTGCGGCAAGGTGCCAGGACCGCCAACTTCAATCACATGGTCGACACCACGGCCACCAGTTAATTTACGAACCGTTTTGCCCCATTCCGGGTCTTCTTTGTAGTTAATCAAATGATCCGCACCGAGCTCTTTATACTGCTGGAGTTTGTCGTCAGACGATGATGTCGCAAATACCGTTGCCCCCAGGCTTTTCGCTAATTGGCAGGCAAATACAGAAACACCACCACTGCCGAGCACCAGCACCGTATTGCCCGGTTTAATGCCACCGTCCACGACCAAAGCGCGCCAGGCCGTCAACCCCGCAGTCGTCAGCGTTGCCGATTCAGCATGGCTGTAGTTTTTAGGCTGATGAGTGAAAAACTGAGTCGGGCGCACGACAACTTCTCGGGCGTAGCCATCAATGCCATCACCCGGCGTATTGCGGAAGTCGCCGACTGGCGCCGGTCCACTTTGCCAATACGGGAAAAATGTAGAAACAACATTGTCGCCTACCGCGAATTCTTCCACTCCTTCGCCAACGGCTTCAACAACGCCTGCACCATCAGACATTGGAATGCGTCCATCTTCTGTTGGGATAAAACCGGCAGCTACGCCGTAGTCATGAAAATTAAGCGAACTTGCTTTAACTTTAACGCGAATTTCTCCCGGCCCGGGCTGGCCAGGGTCTTCCATTTCGGTTACTTGAATATTATCCAGGCCAAACGGTTTTTTGAGCCGTAGCGCTTTAATTTTCTCAGTCATGTTGGTAGTCCTTTAACTAGAGTGTGTATTCAATTGTAGTTCTTATGAGGGGTTATTGGATCAAAGCTAAGCTGTAAAATCCGAGAAAGCTCATTAACGGGAATTAAATTGATCTAACTACATTAGGTAACTCATGATGCCGACTATACTGAAAGTGCCGTTCGCAATACCACTAAGGGTATCAGCGAGAACAGCAAATATTTCTATTCAGTAAGGGAAGGAATCCGTAATGGCTAAAAAGACAATTGCGAAATTTGATATCTCGGCAACTGCACCAGAAGGTTTTGAGCATGAGCCTGACGCAGCAGGCGGTTTTTGGTGCCATAAACCGATTAACACTTTGCCACCGGGTGATTTTATATCGCCCTACTCGCGTCATAAAACCTTACCTACTCCGGGAGTCGAAAAGCGTAAAGCCTGGATAATTGGTGGCGGTGTCGGGGGGCTTGCTGCTGCATTTTATTTAATTCGCGATGGTCATATGCCCGCCGAAAATATCACTATTTTAGAAGAAATGAGTGTAGAAGGCGGCTCTATGGATGGTGCGGGTAACCCTGAAGACGGTTACATCATTCGCGGTGGTCGTGAAATGAACTGGAACTACGACACCCTCTGGGATCTATTCCAGGACATTCCTGCCCTTGAGCTTCCTGAAGGGTATTCTGTTCTCGATGAATACCGAATGATAAACGACAACGACCCGAATTATTCTAAGGCCCGTTTAATTAACAAGTCCGGCGAAATTCTTGACTCAGAAGACCTGGGGCTGAGTAAATCTCAGCAATGGGAACTTATCCGCTTAATGCTGAAAAGAAAGGAAGAGCTAGACGACACCAGCATTGAGGAATATTTCAGTGAAGGCTTTTTACAAAGCAACTTCTGGTTTTTATTCCGTACTATGTTTGCTTTTAAAAACTGCCACAGCCTGTTGGAAACCAAGCTCTATTTGCATCGTTTTCTGGACTCAATTGACGGCTTTGGTGACATGTCTGTTCTGCTTTTCCCTAAATACAATCAGTACGACACCTTTATAAAGCCACTGACCAATTTTCTGCGTGAAAAAGGAGTGAAATTTACCTTTGAAGCCAGAGTAGATGACCTTGATATGAGCTTTACCGGAGACAACAAGACGGTAACCGGAATTCAGGCCGTTGTTAAAGGTGAAGAGCAATATATTGAAGTTGGCAAGAATGATTTAGTGTTCGCCCTCACCGGATCAATGACTGAACAGACGGCTTATGCCGGTATGGATGATGCGCCGGAGATTAACTGTGAAAGGCATGACCCGGGTAGCGAAAGTGGCTGGAACTTATGGAAGAACCTCGCCAAGAAATCTCCTGTTTTCGGTAAGCCAGAAAAATTTTATGGTGACGTAGACAAGTCTATATGGGAGTCGGCCACCCTTACCTGCAAGCCCTCACCCCTTGTCGATAAACTGAAAACCTTATCAGTAAACAACCCATACTCCGGTCGAACCGTAACCGGCGGCATAGTGACTTTTACTGACTCTAACTGGCTGTTAAGCGTTACCTGTAATCGCCAACCTCACTTCCCCGACCAGCCAGACGATACCTTAGTTTTGTGGGTTTATGGTCTATTGATGGATAAGCAAGGCAACCGTATTAACAAAACCATGCCGGAATGTACCGGCAAAGAAATTCTGACCGAGCTTTGCCATCATCTGGGTATTGAAGAGCAGTTAGATGAGATTATAGCCAACACCAAAATACGCATTGCGCTTATGCCTTATATTACTGCCCAGTTTATGCCCAGAGCAGCGGGCGACAGACCCAGAGTAGTGCCTGACGGCTGCACCAATTTAGGCCTAGTGGGACAATTTGTAGAAACTCGCAATGACATAATATTCACCATGGAAGCCTCCATTCGCACCGCCCGTATTGGTGTGTATAAGCTGCTGAATATTCCCAAACAGGTGCCGGATATAAGCCCCACCCAATACGATATTCGCAACATCATAAAAGGTGCCAGAGCGCTCAATAGCAATAAGCCTTTTATTGGCGAGCGTATGTTGCATCGCTTACTCGACAAAACCTACTTTGCCCACATACTGCCGCCGCTGCCCGAACCGGAGGAGAAAAAGCAAACGCACTTTGAAGAAGAGCTAAGGGAACTGCTGGGTAAAGGCGGTGACTTAATACATAAATTTTCAAGCTGGGTTAACTCGCTGAGGGAGAATTTTTCGAGCAAAGATAAATAGCGGGTTAGGTTTTGTTTTTTGCACAAAAAAGCCGCTCGAATGAGCGGCTTCTTATATGGAATTGGTGGAGCTGTTTATAAAAGCCTTTTGTAAACAACCGATCGATCAGGAATACAAAAGGTTTAAGGAATGCGAGCGATAACTTTTATTTCAAAGTCAAAACCGGCTAACCAATTCACGCCTACTGCTGTCCAATTCGGGTAAGGAGGTGAGCTAAACATTTTTTGTTTTACTTTCATGATGGTATCGAACTGATTCTCCGGATCGGTATGAAAAGTTGTTACATCCACTAAATCATCTAGTGTGCAGCCCGCGGCGTTTAATGTCGCCTGCAGGTTTTCAAAAGCCAGTTCAACCTGACGTTCAAATTCAGGCTCAGGGCTACCGTTTTCACGACTTCCTACTTGTCCGGATACAAATAACAGATCGCCCGAGCGAATAGCTGCTGAGTAGCCGTGTTCTTCATAAAGTTTATGCCTGTTGGCAGGGAAAACTGCTTCGCGCTGGTTCATATTTCTTACCTCATTGAGTTAACAGTAGCTAATAGCCGCTAAAACTAGCTATCAGAACACCACAAATGGCAGCGATTTAGGTACAAAGCGTTACTAGATCACGTTAATATACGCCGTGTATGTAAACTACAATTATACGCATCGTATGTCAATTTAATATACAGAGCGTATATGAAAGTAAGGATAAACAATTGAACCAGCGCACAAAGACAATGGCAGAAAACCGTGCAAAGATTATTTCAGCAGCAAGAAAAGCCTTTGCTGAGAAAGGCTACACGTCGGCCTCGATGGATGAATTAACTGCTGAAGTCGGTTTAACAAGAGGAGCCTTGTATCACAACTTTGGTGACAAACGCGGACTTCTCGCTGCAGTTGTAGAGCAAATTGACACAGAAATGGCACTACGTGCGAAAGAAATTGGCTCACAGGCCGAGAATGTATGGGAAGGACTGCTTGCAGAAGGTGAAGCTTATATACGCATGGCACTTGATCCTGAAGTGCAACGTATTGTATTGCTTGATGGGCCGGCGGTGCTGGGAGACCCTTCACAATGGCCTAGCCAGAGCAATTGCCTCGAAGCGACCAGACAAACCGTAAGGGAACTGGTAGCTCAAGGCGTTATGAAGCAAGTTGACACGGAGGCAGCTGCCAGACTACTTAATGGCTCTGCACTCAATGCAGCCCTATGGATTGCTGCCAGCTCTACCCCTCAGGAGGTCACCCCAAAAGCAATCGAAGCATTTCGACTATTAGCGTCAGGACTAAAGAGATTGAGTCCTGACTTCTTTTAGCTATAAACGTCGCGCAACCCAGGCTCGTACAAGGCAGGCTTGATAAGTCTGGACTGCCAGTTCAAAGCCTCCTCTATGTATGAGATGTTTTATCTCTTCAGGAGGAAGAATTGCAACATCCTTTAACCAGGCAGAATGTATCTTATCTACCGTGTCAGATGACACATTTGAGCCATGTAGCATTTTGGCCCATAAATTAATTAGAGTACTGTATTCATTTGAGCCAACCATTTCTGATAAATCTGAACTGACTAAAATGCCACCGGGCTTTAAGCTTTTGGCAATTGACTGAAAAAAGGACACGCGATCCTCTTTATCCAAAAAGAACTGAGAGACCATGAGGCAAGTAGCTCCATCGCATGGTTCTAACCCTGAAAGCGAGTCCAGATAGCCTTCATGGAACACGCACCGTGAACTGAACCCTTCCTGCTCTGCTCGTTTTCGACAAATATCGAGCATTCCACCGGAAGGCTCCACCGCAATAAATCGCCAGTTAGGAAACCTTTTAGCCAGATAAGATATTTCAGTCCCGACCCCAGACCCCACACAGAGTATCCTCGCATTGTCAGGTAACCCAGAAAAAACCCATTGAAGTTGAAAGTAGATCCCTTCGTATACGGGAGCGAGTTTCATTTGTCGCTCTTCGTAACCAGTCGCTTGCTGATCAAAAGCTTCTTTAAGTTCGTCTTGATTCACACACCCTCCAGCCAACTCTTAATATCATGTAATATTTAAAGTATCATGAAGAATAGCATCAAGTATGTAACAATAAAAGTTACAAAATAGAACATAAAATAGATTCGAGAAAATATTGTGAGAAAAGACAGTCAGTTATCCCGAGCCCTGCATATATTAATACACCTTGGGCAGAAGCCTCATCCAGTAACATCCGAAACTATTTCAAAAATGCTGAAGACGAACCCGGTTGTAGTTCGGCGAATGATGGGAAGACTTCGTGAAAATGGGTATGTAACCTCAGTAAAAGGACATAACGGCGGATGGTCACTATCCCGATCATTGAGGGAGATAACGCTACTCGACATACACAAGGCTTTGGGTGACAAGAACCTATTTACTATTGGCTTTACTGAACCTGATTCCAAATGTTTGATAGAAAAAGCGGTTAACACACAGCTTGAGCAAACAATGAAAGATGCAGAAGCAGTGTTACTTGATAAGTTTGCAAAGGTTACTCTTAACGATTTAAATATCTCGGATTCAGAAAGCTAGAGGCTACTTTCAGCCAAGTGAAAGTAGCCAACCAAGCTTGATCTACTTTTAAAAAATTATAATTTCAGATTCTTGTCCAGAAACTGTTTTATAACGGGAATAATGACAGAGTGATGTGTTTCAAGCGCGAAGTGCCCAGTATCATACAGGTGGATTTCGGCATCAGGAATATCCCGTTTCCAGGCTTTAGCACCCTCTTGTAAGAAAAACGGGTCATTTTTCCCCCAGACAGCAAGAAGTGGTGGCTGATGCTTTCTAAAGTACGCCTGATATTCTGGGTATTGCTCTACATTAGAAGCATAGTCGAGCAGCAAATCGAGTTGAATATCCGCCATGCCAGGTTTAGATATGTGAAAACCTTCAAGTGTGTATCCATCCGGAGAAACCTTACTTAAGTCAGATACCCCTTCTTCATATTGCCACTTAATGGACTCGGGTGTAGGGAAATCGCTCAAAGCCTCCCGGTTCTCCTGCGTTGGGTTATTCCAATATTTTTTTATTGGTTTCCACCCATCAGCGAGGCCCTCTTCGTATGCATTACCGTTTTGAGAAACAATAGCAGTGATTTTTTCTGGATTATCAACAGCCAGCCTCCAGCCAACAGGTGCTCCATAATCATGCACTGCTAAAGCAAATTTCGTTAACTCCTTTTGCTCAATGAACTTTTCTACGGTTTCAGTTAAATTTGCAAATGTGTAACTGTATTCATCATCACCCGATACCTCTGTAAAGCCAAAGGCTGGTAAATCTAGTGCTACTACATGGTAATCATCGGCAAGCGCGTCTATAACGTCACGCCACATAAATGACGAAGCTGCAAACCCATGAAGCATCAATACTGTGGGATCATTTTCGTTACCCGCTTCGCGATAAAAGACTCTCACGTTATCTACCTGCTCATACTTAAAGGCTACCTCACTGGGTACTTTTACAACCTCACCGCCGGAAGCTCCGGCGGTTAAACTTGCAGCTAAAACTGTTGCAGGAATGGACTTCTTATTCATAAAACCTCCGTAACCATTAAAATACCACTTTGAAGGTTACGCAATGAAGTGATAACCTGTCAAATATAATTTTAAAGGTTACTATTCCGAGGTAGTTATTTATGGAGTCAGAGCAGTTTATATTTGTGGCTAACAATTTAGCTCTGGATTTTGTAAACACTGAGGTTGGGGTCGGCGAGCAATATTCAGACAAACTTGAAAGCGCAGAAAACGTACTTGAATGGCTTCATGCCGCTAGCCTCATCAGCGCAAAGCAGCCTGAAGCTTTACCTAATTTGTTACCTCTGGCGAAAGAGCTTCGCGCTGAAATGAACCAGACAATAGCTCACGCTAAAAAAGGAATAGGTTATGAAACGAAGTGCGCCAACTCTATTCTGAAAAAGGGGTCACCCTACCCACAGATAGCCTGGCAGGAAAATGAGAAAAAGTTTGTCATTAACTACCACCACGCAACACTCACGGTCGAAGCACTTTTGCAGCCAGTAGCTCATGCGTTTCTTCATTTGCTAACTGAGTTGGATTTCAGTTTAGTTAAACAGTGCGAGGCAGATGATTGCGTACTGATGTTTCATGACCAAACCAAGTCTCACAGACGGCGGTGGTGCAGCATGGCATTGTGTGGAAATCGCATGAAAGCGGCTGCTCATAGAAAAAGAAACCGAAGCGAAAATAAAAAACGCGAGTACTAGTGACATTAGTATGGCACGAAATAAAATTCGCGCTTCAGTTTAGTTTGCTTAAAAATTAAGGTATCTAGGGGTACGGATTTCAATCCTTAGCCCTGGATACACAACAACCCTAAGTTGTTCGTTAATTAAAGTACATTTTTACGCACGCTGATGAATTGTAATAATGCCCCTATTGCCGCGATGAGCGCAGCACCAGCAGGTAACGACCATATCGGCGGATTGAATGTTAAAGCCAGACCACCTACCGCAGCTCCGATAGCACTTCCTAGATACAAAGCTGATTCATTGAGGGCAACAGCGAGATTACCATCACCTTGTGATCCCCTAACGTGGAGCAACTGATTATTCTGTGGCACCTGCAAAGCCCAGCCGACAGCTCCCCAGATCAAGATTGGAACCATTGCCAACCATACACTCCAGAATGCAATTAACGGTAACACCGCTAGAGACAGAGCAAGGGTTAACATAATAAATAGAGTCATCCGAGGCCCTTTAATACGATCAGCCATGGGCCCTACCAGAAAACTTCCAGCAACACCACCGATACCCCACACCCAAAGAAAAGGAGTAATTGATTCCACCCCGCCGTACTCCGGAGCCGACATTAGAGGAACTAAAAAGGTGTACATTCCGAGACTGGCTATAGCTGCAAGTAATGATACGGACAGAATAACGGTTACCTGACCATCGACCAACACAGAAAGTTTCCGACGCAAAGGGATAAATTCAGCTCCGGATAAAACTGGCAGGCGCCAAAAAAGTCCAGTAAGCGAAATTCCCCCCAACAGTGTTACCAACCAAAATGCGGATGACCAACCTAATTGCTCTGCGAGAATAAGCCCGATAGGAACACCCAGAACGGTTCCCGCAGCCATCCCTCCCATAATCACCGCTATAGCTTTACCCCGTCCGGCAGGCGACAATGTTGCTGCGGCTGAAATCCCTACAGCAAGGTAAACACCCGAGCCAACTCCTGCTAACGCCCTAAATATAAGCAGCCACAAAAAGTCAGTCGACAATGCACTGGCGGCGTTCGAGATTACAAACAAGCCAAGGGCCGCCAATAGCCCATTTCGCTGTCGGTTCCCGGGCAATAAAGCAACAACAACTGGCGAGCCTATCCCGTAAGCGAGAGTGAAAGCTGTTACAAGCTGTGCAGCGACACCAGTAGATACACTAAACGCCTGCTCAATCATTGGAATAAGTCCCGCTGTAACGTAGGAAGCCATACCAAGCGCAAAAGCGCCTAATGCAATTAAGTAAACAGTGGGCGACACTGAGGATGTACTTTTGAAACTCATGGTAGATTCTCCGGTGAAGAAAAATGAGCATTCTACGAGCCGGTTTAAAGTGTTACAATTTAACTATTTATACTATTACTAAAAGCAACAGGAATGTGATGAGTAAACTAGAACGCAAGCGTCACGAACTTGCTACTTTCCTAAAATCACGGAGGGAGCGCCTATCTCCAACGCAAGTCGGTCTTCCCTGTGGAGGCCGTCGACGTACACCAGGGTTGCGGCGCGAAGAAGTTGCAGCGCTCTCGGGCGTAGGGCTGACTTGGTATACATGGCTTGAACAAGGGCGCGATATTAGTGCCTCCTCCTCTTTTCTCGATAATCTGGCACGAGCACTAAAACTGGATGCCGCTGAACGCAGGCACCTATTTTTGCTAGCCCATGGCCGACTACCGCCAGAACCGGGCAAGACCTTTTGTGAAGTTCCGCCTTTGATATTGAGGCTGATGAGAGATCTCTCACCTCACGCAGCCTATGTGCTCAACCTAAGATGGGACGTACTGGCCTTCAACAAGCAGGCGGATCTGCTTTTTGGCTTCAATCGTCACCCTCCGGGGCAACGCAACCTACTCTGGATGCTGTTCACGGATACCGTTCTCCGCGAGCGACTAGTAGATTGGGACAGTCAAGCCGTTCAAATGTTATCCAGCTTCAGACGCGATTACGCTCACGCAACGCAAGAAGCAGATATTCAGGCTCTGGTTACCAATTTACAAAAGGCTTCTCCTGACTTCAGCCAATGGTGGAATCGCCACGATGTCGACGCCCCATGTCAGGGCGTCAGGGATATGAAAATAGAAAATGAAACCGTGTCATTCGAGCACACTTCGATGACTGTCGATGCTGATCGCCATTTGCGATTGGTTGTTTATGCGCGGGGCTCGGCACAAGGAATAGCAATCAACGACCAGTTCTCCGCAACCTCTTGAGCTGTTGAGGCCTTAGTCGCTCGAAGATTTCTAGGATAGTCGATATCTTTGGCCTCCATGGCTTTAGTCGCATGAAACTGGCCATTCGCGGCGCGAAGTATCCATCCACCTTCATAGCATTCCTTGGATGCTAGATACGCGACCCCTGGCGCCACATCGGCTGGGCGTAGTTCGTCAGGTTCTCCCTCTATACCCCACATACGTGTTTTGGCGACTGGAGAAACCGCATTAACGATAATGCCGTCCTTTTCACCTTCAGAAGCAAGGACATTCATCAGCCCCACTACAGCCATTTTGGCCGCTGCGTATGACGCAAGGCCATTCTGAACGTATTGCGGATAGAGAGCCCGGCAAGAGGTCGTCACAACGATCCGACCATATCCTGCGCCTTTCATTGAGGGCCACGCCGTCTGTGCGAGCCATAGAGGAGCCTTGGCCGAAATAGCCATCATATGATCAAAAGAACTTTCCTCTATCAACTCAATATTTTCATAAGCAACCCAACCCGCGTTATGGATCAAAGCATCTAGTCGTCCGCCAATTTTCAAAGCGTCCTTACAAAGTTTATGGCAGCCTTCACGCGATCCTATTTCTCCGAGGAGTGCTTGTGCATTCAACCCTTCCAATCTCAGCTTTTCTGCCGCAGCCTCTGCGACATTTGGATCAGCTCCATTGCCGTCGGAGTCGGCCCCGATATCCTGGATCAGAACCATCGCACCAAGCTGAGCGATGGTTCTGGCATAAGAGAAACCAAGCCCTTGGCCAGCTCCGGTTATTAATACTACTTGATCATTGAAATCTACCATCTCGTTCCCTTCGTTCACGAATGTGATTGAGGAAATAGAATAAAATTGATCTAACGATATAAAAAATACTATTTTTAATTACAGATAATATATTTAGAGTATTAAAAATATGATGTTCAAATGAATCTTCGTGAGGACAAGAATGGCGATAAGTACCAGAACACGGATTACTTTACGTGCAATGGAGCAATTTATTGCAGTAGCAGAAGAATTACACTTTCACCGTGCTGCAGAACGACTGAATATGTCACAGCCTCCTCTTACCAGTGCTATACGTAAGCTGGAGGATGATATTGGTGTTACATTGATTGAGCGAGGGAAACGCGTACTTGGATTAACTCCTGCGGGAAAGAACTTTATTGATGAAGCACGTGAAACTCTTAGGCAAGCAGAACAAGTCGTCACGGCCACACAAGATGCAGCTGCCGGACGAACAGGTTTAGTGCGTCTGGGTTATGTGGGAAGCTCACTTTATGGGAGATTACCTGATGTCATTCGTGATTTTCGGCAGAGTCATCCGGACGTACGTCTTGAGCTGAAAGAGGCAACTACCGCAGCGCAGGTCGCAGCACTACGCAATAACGCATTAGATGTTGGCATTTTGATTCCACCTCTTGTGAATGCTGAAGATATTGAACAGATACCATTTGACTCCGATCGCTTGTGCTTAGCTATTCCGAAAGAGCATCCCCTCAATAAACGGTCAAATTTGACACTGACTGACCTTTCAGAAGAGCCTTTCATATTATGGCCAATGGTTGAGGGGCGCGGCTTTCATTTACAGGTTATTCGACTATGTGCAAACGTTGGTTTTGTGCCGACGGTTACTCAGGAGGCTCACGGGATGCACGCGGTACTGTCGTTAGTGTCTGTTGGAGCAGGAGTATCCGTGGTCCCTCAAAGTATGAGTGGCTTTCGAGGAGACCAGATAAGCTATCATCCATTAACGGGTTCTGAACCCGAATTCGATTTGACCCTAAGTCACCGCCACTTATCGCCATCAGCAAAGGCATTCGTCCGCTCTATTGGAGTAAGAAGCGTACGTTCAGGGCAACCTTAATGCGGCTAAGGAAGCCCGGAAGATAGTGGAAGGTACTTTGGAAGATTAAGGGGTTATGCCTAAATCAGAACCAACGCTATCACTCTTCAACAATGAGTCCGTAGTTGAAAGACTAAGTTCTGATGCAAGACATTCTGCCCGGTCTTTTGCGTTGGCTACCGACACACGGTGTCTATCATCACCAAACTCTTGGTATTCAGAGACTATTTCATACATTGTATCCACGCCTAAATATTTGCTCAGTGTTCGTAGGTGTGGTGCCAGGTGACCAGAACCTTCTCTTACTCCTCCCTTTTCAAAACCAAACTCGCCGCTGGAAGTCACTGTTATCAATGTCTTACCTGAAAGTATAGGCTGCAAAGGAAAATCCCCTCGTGAAAGATCAAAATCAAAGGTTTTGTTTATCCGCACAATTTGATCAAACCAAGCTTTTAGCTGCGCCGGCATTCCGTAGTTATACATGGGTGATGAAATTACGATAACGTCGGCTGCTGACACTTCATCTATCAGTTTATCTGATAACGCCAGTCTCTCTTTCTGCTCTGGAGTCCTTTTATCATCGGGGGTAAACACCGCACCAACCCAATCCTGATTAATAAAATCCGGCGGGTTCACTCCAACATCACGATAAATATACTCATCTTGAGGCCGATGCTGTTTCCATGTCTCAATAAATCGTAGAGCGATACTCTTCGATATAGAATTGTGGTCTGGATTCGTGTTGCTTACGGCTCTCACGCTTGAATCTATATGTAATAACGTGCTCATGTTCATTACCTTAGTTGCTGAATAACAGGAGCTATTTTGTGAGTCTGAGCAGAGTAAGACAAACGAGAAAAATACATTTATAGATGAATTTAACTCATCTATACTATTTACTAAGTTGATTACTGGCCAGGGGATAACATTGCAGGTTTCGCTACAAGCACTTAAAGCCTTTGAAGCGGCAGCCCGTCGGGGAAGTTTCAAGTTGGCTGCAGAAGAGCTTTCGCTGACACCAACAGCCATCTCTCACCACATTAGCAATCTGGAAGGTCGGTTAAATGTAAACTTGTTTCACCGACAAGGAAGGCGAATAGCGTTAACCGGGGCTGGTAGAAGATTAGCTGAAGCGACCTCTGACGGATTCCGGAAAATTGAAAATTCTCTGGAAGAGCTGCTAACCGCCGGCAATACAGTTAGAGTAACAACAACATCATCATTAGCTGCTATGGTGCTTATTCCTTCGCAGAATGAATTTGAGCAAATCAACCCTGGTATTTCTGTCGAAATATCTACCGGTGAGTCGGTCGACAATCAGTCCTACATTATTCCAATTCGTTTTGGTGATTCTACAGCCATTGAGCCGTCAGATGTCATTAAATCCGAATCCTTCAATGTTTTCGGTGCTTCTGGAATGAAGCCCCCTTCCTGGTCAAATGAGCCCATTACCCTTTTTACCACTGAATGGAAAAATAAAGCGTTACCAGACTCGCCTTTAGAGGCCTGGTTAGCAATGAATGGACTGGAAGGGTCGAATATTAAACTCAAAAAATTTGACCAGGAGCTGTTCGGGATCCAGCAGGCTATGGCAGAAAATGGACTGGTATTCTGCTCTACGACGCTTACAAAACGGTTGCTAAACGCTAACCTTCTCCAGCAATTTAAAACCCAGCCGGTAGAATCTGATTTGTGCTATTACGTACCAAATAAAAGAAGCTTCGAAACCAGAAGTGCCGTTCCGTTTTTAGATTGGATTGAGGGGCTTTTAAGCCCTTAACCCATAATGCAAAGGAGCACGTAGCAATAAAAAACGACAGAAACGACACGAAAATTATTCAGAAACTTAACTGTGTGGAATTTTATATGACTCTCGGCAACTCCAATTCGCTCGCTGAGAACTCAGTTGATATACTGAAAAACTAATCCGATAAATCTAAAACGTGGACGCTACTCAAAATGAATAGCTTTGTGGTCATCGCAACATTTTTTACCGCATTAACAGCAGCCATTTCATGCGCGGTAGCCTGGCGCCAGCATGCATGGAATAAAAGAAACTACTTAGCAAGTGTGAAACCCTATTTATCAGACTTCCTTGATGAAAAAACAAACCCGCTAATATTTTCCTACACGCTTACCAATAAAGGGTTGGGCCCTGCTTTAATTCAAAGCTTCGAGATGACTTGGGATGGAAAAGCCATAACGATGAAAGAGCTTCAATCCAAACTAGAGGAAAAGCTCGGTAAAAGATTCGGCGTACAAGTTGGTGAGTTTTCTGAACACTTTGCTATAGCAGCAAATGAGAGCTTTTTAGTAATCAGTTTCTGGCAGTTAGAAGATGACAAAAATCTACAATTTTTGGTCTCGCCGGATAGCATAAAAGAAGTAAGACAAGATTTGCTCAAGTTCTGCCGCTTAAAAGTTAGCTATAAGTCTTTCCTATCAAATGAAGTACAAGTCTTTGAAACAACTTTGCTTGAAAGCCTGGCTGACGAAGTGAAGAAAAACAGTGCCGCATAAATAATGTCAGTGCCGATCCATACATTTTTCATCACAACACGGAATGTTTATGTTCTCACTAATAGTAAATGGCCAGGATAAAACCCGACAAATAGCTGATTGGAAAATATTTAAAGGTTCAGAGGGACAGTTCGTTCTTAAGTGCATCTTTCGCTCTGATAAAGCCTTCTTTCGTTCTCTAGAAGAATGTGAGATCACTCCTACTGAAGAAGTCAAAGACAAGCTTCTTATAACAAAGAATGGCTCCAAAGTAAGTACTATCGAGAGTGCGTTAATCTACGCTAATAAATATGCCATTGTTCACTACCCTGGCTCATCAGAGCCATATCTAATGAAGATGGACGCTATCGAATTTACTGATACGGCCAACATCAAAAACGGCACCGTCTTTAATTATTTTACCTCAGTAACCAATGCTCGAATGAACCTAGCTCCCTCGGGAGAAGAGCGGGATATTGCCGAGAACATAGCTAAGCAACTAGAAAAAATAGAACCTTATCCAGAAACTGCTCTATTCTCTTATTGCACAGGAAAAAGTCAACAAAGGGCCAAGCCGAACGGTCTAGTATACCCGTTCGGAATTAACTTAAGTCAGCAACAAGCTGTCCAGCAGGCTTTTTGCTCTCAAGTCAGTATTATTGAGGGGCCGCCTGGTACAGGGAAAACACAAACAATACTAAATATTCTCGCTAATATCGCTTTACGAGGGGAAAAGGCAGCCATTCTTTCCAATAACAATCCTGCAGTAGAGAACGTTTACGAAAAGTTAGAAAAAAGTAGTTTAGGTTACTTAGCTGCCAAATTAGGTAGTGTTCAGAATCGAAAAGACTTCTTCGCAAGTTTACCTATGAAGCCAAAGGAAAAACCTAACCAGGCTAAGCCACTTGAAGATATAACAAGCCAAATACAACGACTAGAGCAGCTTCTCAGCGCTCAAAATGAAGCATCTAAGCTACGAAGCCAAATCAGTGAATTAAAAATCGAGCGCAAACGTTTGTTAGGTTGGCAGGACAAAAGTATTCATAAGCCGATAATGCAACCGAACAAATATAAGCTGTCTCCACAAAAAATAACGGACTTTATCGCTTACCTTACCGATATTTCTGAAAAGCGCATTACGCTATGGAATCGGCTCGAACTATGGCTACATTTCCGTATTCTCAGAACCAAACTCTTTAATACATGGGAGAAGCGAAAAAGCGTCATTCATGCGCTTCAGCTTCTTTATTACGACTACGCCTTACAAGAGAAAACAGCAGCATTAAAAACGCAAGAAGAAATACTTGAGCAGAGTAACTTTAAGGTTTTGCTCGAAACAGTTACTAATTCCTCAATGGCGTACCTGAAAAGCTCACTATTTGATCAAGTATCATCCCATGAAGACTTTGATTCAGAAAATTACCGTCAAAATTTTCATCAATTTTTGCAGCGTTTTCCTATAATGGGTAGCAGTACTCATTCGATTATAAACTCTCTCGATCAAGGAACGATCCTAGATTTTGCCATCATCGATGAAGCTTCTCAGCAAGATATTATTCCTGGGATACTAGCTTTAGGATGCGCGAGAAACGTGATCATTGTAGGTGACCGAAAACAGCTTCCACATATTCCTAATCAGACGGGAATACTACCGCCAAGTGACATGTATGACTGTGAAAAACACAGCTTGCTTGAATCTTTTACTCGAGTGTTCAGCGGATCCATTCCAATAACTTTGCTTAAAGAGCATTATCGGTGTCACCCTAAGATCATTCAGTTCTGTAACCAACAGTTCTATAATAATGAACTCATTCCAATGAGGGACGACACCGCTAAAAATCCTCTGGAGCTTATCGTCACAGCTAAAGGCAATCACGCACGAGGTTACTCTAACAAAAGAGAGTTAGAATCACTCATTAAAGTTCAGACTGAAAATGAAGGAGCGGGATGGGACGAAAGGAATAGTAAAGGGTTCATAGCACCATACAATGCACAAGTTAACCTATCTCGCTCTCACTTACCGACAGACTTTGTTAGAAAGACAACGCATAAATTTCAAGGACGCGAGTGTGATGAGATTGTGTTTTCGACCGTCTTAGATAAAAAGCTAAGCAATCAAAGTGAACGTAAGATTACGTTCGTCGACAACCCTAACCTTGTCAACGTTGCCGTTTCTCGTGCTAAAGAGAAGTTTACTCTAGTCACTGGCGACAATGTTTTTACTGCTGGTAACAGCAGTATCGCCGCATTAGTTCGTTATATGGAGTATTACGGTGATCAATCAAGTATATATCACGCGCCTGTTATTTCTTCCTTCGATTTACTGTATGACGAGTACGATCGGTCACTAGAAAAGCTAAGAACAAAATTAAGACCTGAAGACTCACAGTACAAGTCAGAACAAATCGTTGCTCAAGAACTGCGTCAGTTGTTATCCGACGAAAAGTATAGAGAGTTTACGTTTCATGCTGAGGTTGCGCTCATCCAGTTAGTCTCTCCCAACTTAGAGGACCTGACTCAAGCCGAGCTCACATTCATGAGGAATCTATCGAGATGTGACTTCGTTTTCTATTACAGAGTTGGCAAGCAACCATTAGCTGTTATTGAGGTTGATGGTGGACACCATAACACTCCGGAGCAAAAGCGCCGAGACGCGCTTAAAAATAGTATTTTAGAGAAAGCTGGACTCCCCCTACTTCGTTTGAATACAGATGAAGCCCATGTCTCTAGAAATATAAGCTCTTTTCTTGATACTTTAAGGCAAGCCTGTGATAAGCCGAACGATCTCGAACTCACCGGCTAAGTCAGTTAATATCCATACTCTATTCTGAATAGCGGACGAAAAGCATGTCTAAAAGTTTAAATCCCGAAAAAGCGCTCATATGGCGGATTATCCACCGAGATAATCTCGAGTGGATTCTTCAGCACGGGGTTTACGCTTCAAGCAGTGAATATAAGTCTGATGACTGGGTAAGTATAGGCAGTGAAGAGCTCATTGATAAGCGGTCGAAGAAAGAGGTCCCAATTGCGCCAGGAGGAATGCTAAGTGATTATGTTCCCTTCTATTTCACTCCTTTTTCGCCGATGCTTTACAACATAAAAACAGGGCGAGGTGGTGTAGTCCAACGCAACAATGATGAAATCATCATACTCGTTTCAAGTCTGTACGACGTTAATGAGGCTGGTTTAAACTACGTTTATACAGACAGCCATGCATACTCAGCACTAGCTAATTACTACTCCGATCTGAACAGCATTAGAACGATCGACTGGGACGGGTTCTACCCAGATTTTACGGACACATCCAAAACGAGGCATAATATGCCCATAAGGAGTGTTCATGACCAAACGAAAAAAGTACAGCCCAGAGTTTAAACGTGAAGCCGTAGCGTTGACAAAACAGCCCGGTGTAAGTTGTCGCCAGGTGGCTATAGAAATCGGTATTAACCCCAATTTGCTCAGCCGTTGGCGGCGTGAAGCCGAGCCATCCTCTAAAGAAGCTTTCAAAGGCTCAGGTAACCCCCGCGACGAAGAAATGGCGCGGCTTAAACGCGAGAATGCCCGACTTAAAAAGGAACGGGATTTTTTGCGAGAAGCGGCAACGTTCTTCGCAAAAGAGTCGTCCTGAGATATCAGGCGATAGAGCGTTGCCGCGATAAATTTCCGATACGCTTAATGTGTCGATGCCTGCAAGTGTCACCCAGCGGATATTACGCCTGGGCAGTACGACCGGCCAGTGCCCGTGATGTGGAAAATCAGCGCATTCTGACCCGCATTAAGGAGATCCACGAGGACAGTGGTGGTGTCATTGGCGCACCACGTATGCATGAAGATCTGTCTATTGAAGGTGAACGACTGAGTCTGAATCGGGTTGCCCGCTTAATGGCCGTCAATGGCGTTCAGGGCTGGCCTCGTAAGAAAGGACGAGGCCGAAAGCGACAGGCCGCTAGGCCCGAAGGTCTTAAAAATCATCTGGCACGTGACTTCACAGCGGCAGAGCCTGAAACTAAATGGGTCACCGATATTACCGAGGTGACAACCACCGAAGGCAAGTTGTTTCTGTGCGTTGTGCTAGACTTGTACAGCAAGCTGATAGTGGGCTGGTCCATGCATCACCGTCAGGATCGGTACATGGTCATTCGCGCAGTGGAAATGGCCGTCTGGCAACGAACAAGTAGTCAGCCTGTGATTTTACATTCGGATCGCGGCGCTCAATTTACCAGCGGTGATTATCAGCGTGCTCTCAAATTTAATAACCTGATCAGCAGCATGAGCGCAGTCGGTCATTGCAGCGACAACGCTGCCTGTGAAGGATTTTTTGGGATACTGAAGCGTGAAAGAGTGAATTACCGCCGCTATCGAACAAGAGATGAAGCACGTTCAGACATCTTTGATTATATTGAACGGTTTCATAATCCAAGAATGCGTCGTAGACTGGCAAAACAAGATCAGCAGTTTAGTGCGATTTTAAACCGTCCGTAATAACGGGGTAGAACCCGACCTCATCCAACGGCGTGACTTTAAACGTGACTTCAATGACTTAGGCAAGCTCGATAGATACCAGGCAGAGGCTTTAATCCACCGTCACTTCCCTATTACACTTTTAAAAGGTATTGTGTGTTATGACGAAAAAGTAAAACAATTTATCGAACAAAAAGTCGGTAACTACGGTCAAAATATAAAAGTCATAAACCGCCCAGATTGGTACTTTTGATGCTCAATTATAAGACAGGCAATTTATTAGAATCTGAAGCTGAAGCCCTTGTTAATACCGTAAATACCGTCGGTGTTATGGGTAAAGGGATCGCTTTGATGTTTAAAGAAAGGTTTCCTGCAAATATGGAAGCCTATTCTCAGGCCTGTAAAGAGAATAAAGTGAAGACAGGCAAAATGTTCGTTACTCACACCAACGAACTGGTCAACCCTCAATGGATCGTGAACTTTCCGACAAAGCAACATTGGCGTGCCAAATCAAAAATAGAATGGATTGAAGAAGGGTTAAAAGATTTAAGAGCTTTCATTATTGATAATAACATTCGCTCAATTGCTATCCCTCCTCTAGGAGCAGGCAATGGTGGCTTAGACTGGGATAACGTTCTTCCCCTGATACAAAAGCATCTGGGCGATATGACTGACATCGATATTCAAATTTATCAGCCTACGCAGCAGTACCAAAACGTCAGCAAACAATCTGGAGTTGAGCAACTAACAGCTGCTCGAGCAATGATTGCAGAGCTGATAAGACGTTACTGGGTATTAGGTAATGAATGTACCCTACTTGAGGTGCAAAAGCTTGCATGGTTCCTGCAACGAGCCATACAGCAAGAAGGGAAAGAGAGCCCACTTAGACTGACCTTTCAGCCCAGAAATTACGGACCCTATGCCAGTGACTTAACGCACTTATTAAATCGATTAGATGGCAGCTATTTACAGTCGGACAAGCGTATTCCCGACGCAAAAGCGACAGATGTGATTGCCTTTAATGATAATAAGCGGGAAACCGTTGCAGCTTTCCTACAAGCCGAAGCAACTGAGTTTCAATATGCATTGGACAAAGCGACAGAAATTATTGAAGGGTTCGAATCTCCCTTTGGACTCGAGCTGCTCGCGACAGTTGACTGGCTGATGACTGAGGGGAACGTAAATCCAGACGCGGATAGTGTAATAGAAGCATTAACCTATTGGCCTGCTGGTGCTAAATGGGCGCAGCGCAAACTAAATATGTTTGATAAAAAGGCCATCTCAATTGCTATCACCGCATTAATGAGAAAGCTGCACTAACAAGCCCAAGTAGCTTGCCCAATCGAACTGGTATTACCCTGACTACCCATACTCGATGAGAGTGCGACCCAAACTGTCGCACCATTCCTCCAAACTTGAACCCGTGACATCAATGCTATCCGTGGCATAATGACTGCAAATGAGCGATAACAATAACGCTTAGTATCAGTTGTACGGGGACGTTAATAACAATGACAACGATTAGCCAGGACAGCATCAACAAAGCACTCTGGAACGCTTGTGACACCTTTCGTGGTACAGTCAGTGCCGACACCTATAAAGACTTCATTCTGACCACTCTCTTCCTAAAATACATCTCGGATGTATGGCAGGACCATTACGACCAATATGCAGAAGAGTATGGTGATGAGCCACAGTTCATCATTGAAATGATGAAAAACGAGCGCTTCGTGTTACCGCGTGATGCCGAACTAGGAGAGTGTAAAGGACAGGTTGGATCAGATGGCTGGACGGATTTTTAATGGATAGGCTGAATAAATTTAAATAAGGTGTCGATTAATGGCAAAGATCGGTCGCAATGAACCCTGCCCCTGCGGCAGCGGTAAAAAATATAAGCGATGTTGCATGAGTGGTGTTGGTAAACAACAAGCTGACTTTGTTGATAGCATCGAGCAGATGTTGGCGATGAATCCTGATCTTTCGATGGACGAGCTGAATATTATCGCCGAGCACCAATCCAATAAAATTAATACCACACCTCACAAAGACTTCTGCGGCCTGGCTCCTGGGCAAGTTAATAACTGGCTTTATGCCCCTTTTCCCGAGTTAGAAGGCATCACGATAAATACGCCATCTGATTTAAGCACCAGTCCGGTAATGCGTTATTTAAAACTGATGCTGGAGACAGCATTAGCTAACGGTGGGCAGATTAAGGCGACCGCCAAGGGGAATCTCCCGGCGGCGCTAGTGAAAGAAGCCAGCGCATTTTTACCCGAATTTGCTGTTGCTCCATTCGAGCGGGCCATCAGCATTAGTGAATTTGCAGGCGCCAATGAAGACAAGTTTAACGCACTGCATTACTGCCGTGTTCTTGCTAAAATCGCGGGGATTTTTAAGCTAAAAAGTAATAAGTTCCACGTCTCTGCCTGGGCTAAACACCAATACCAGCGAGCTGGCCTGGAATCGTTTTTCCCCATCATGCTAGAAACAGCCGTTTACAAATACAATTGGGGTTATTTTGACCTTTGGGAAAATGAAATTCCTTTACAGCACTTCTGGCTATTCATGCTGTGGCGACTTCAGCATCATAAGTCACACGAACGGTTGGTGGATGAGATGATTCAGGCATTTCCTGATTTGCTCAATGAACTCTACGAGGAAGAATACATGTCGGACAGAGACAAACTTGCCGTTTTGATTGAATCACGCTTTATTCATCGCTTTCTGCAATTCTTTGGATTTGTCATGGTTGACCCTAGGCGCGTTATTGATGGTAAACGAGTGGCGGCCCAGGTGACCTGTTTACGGTCAATGCACGAGACGTTTAACTTCAGGATTGAATAAAATTAGATTGTCGTTAACCGCCTACTGGTAAAGTAGGTTTGTGATTTGTTGAGATAGTCGATAATCTGAGAACCTTGGTGAGCGTAAGGATCAGAAGCCACACATGATTGAGATAAAAGAAATTATCAGGCCCTTAGAGCAAGGCAGCACTCAGCCCTTTTTATGTGTCGCCGATGATGGCAAAAAATACGTTGTTAAAGGACAACGAGGAGGCACAAGACTCTCTCGGCGAAGATGATGCGTTTGCTTCCGAATTTATCGATGGTCTTCAAGAAGTCAACTATCAACTAATGATGAACTTTGGACAGGAAGTAGCTGCAAACTTATTTATATTCGATCTTTGGGTCCGTAACGGCGATCGTACTTTGTCAATGAAGGGCGGCAACCCAAATGTATTCTATCAACCTGCCGAGCAGCGCTTTTGGGCTTTAGATCATAACTTGGCATTTGATGATAGCTTCGAATTTTACGACTTTACTAAAGATCACCTCGGCAGAGACGCCTGGATACAACAGCGGGATTTATTATCGCGACAACTTTATCAAGATCGCGCGAGTAACTGTCTTCGACAGCTTGATGAAATATTCTCGCTGGTACCAGATGAGTGGGATCTAACAGATGACTTTATGGAACAGATTCGGTTAACATTAGGTCTAATAAACCATGACAACTTCTGGGAGCGGATATAATGAATACGTTATGCATGTATGCCACTGTGCGTTTTATGCCGTTCGCTGAAACCCAAGAGTTTGCTAATGTTGGTGTGGTCGTTTGTGCCCCCGATACCGGTAAAATTAAGTTTAAACTTGCACGTAAGCGTTTTGGTCGTGTTAATCAATTCTTTGAAGACCTCGATGGCAAGTTGTTCGGCAGCACATTACAACTTTTAGAGGCCGAACTTAATCGCCTAAAAGAATTCGCCATAGACAAGCCAGGAAAAGCTACCGCTGCGTTATTTCAGGAGCTGACCCGGCACCGAGAAGGCGTGATCTCTTTTGGGGGAGTTAGCACTGCAGTAGTTAATAACATTGACGATAAGCTCATCGAATTGTACGAGCATTATGTCGAAAGAAGCTTCCTTAGCGAAAAGTATCGCGAGAGCATAATAGAACAAAACATTCGTCAACTGTTGAAACGTGAAAATGTAAAAGACTTTAAGGCTCAAGTGCTCGAAACAAAGCTCAGTGAATTCAAGCTGCCATTCGTTAAAAAAAGTGCTAACAGTACAAAAGTCATTCGGCCTCTTGCGTTTGAACAAAAAACGCCATTAGCAGCCTACGAACATGCAGCTCAGTGGATAGATAGACTCACACGCCTACAACATGAACAGATAGTGTTGCCTCACAACATGATGCTGGCAGTAGAAAAGCCAACAGACAAAGGGTTTGAAGAAGCGTACTTTGAAGCCGTTAACATCGCTTCTCAAAGAGAGATAATTGTCGCTAACGCCAATGATTCTCCAGAAATTTTGAGTTTTGCTAATAACACGTGATTCACCCGGTTTACTCTGACAAGACAAACTCATTCATGAGCGTTCAAATCAAAAAATAGGGGCTATAAGCCCCTATAGCTCGAGTTCAGCAAAGGCCCTATCAGCATCCTCTTGAGTAATGCCAATATAGCGCAGCGCCAGCAACCTCAGATGGCCGAACCATAATCAGCAGTTGCCATTTAATTAATGGTCTTGTAACCATACTAAGGCGAGCATTACCTTCGAAAAGATATCTAACTACAGACTAATTTAGCTGCCAGTAAAACATCCGAGCTTCTTTATTAAGCGCTGTTACGGTAATAGCTTCGTCACAAGCTTTGCCAGCGGCGCCGTAGCAAACGTGCAACGGTAACAAGTGTTCTTCGCGCGGATGACAAAACTCGGCAAATGGTGCTTGTTGCCAATGGCTGAGCTTATCGGCGCGCTCTTCTTCATTTAGCGTTTCACTGCTGCATACTTGCTCTAACCAGTTTTGAAATTCTGCGTTTTTACTATCTGCTTTTGCGTCTTCCGGGGAGAAAAATGCCTTCATATTGTGAAATGAAAAACCGGATCCCAAAATTAACAGGTTGTCATAATCTAGGTTAGCCAGGGCTTTTCCCAATTTCATGTGAGCATTAGCATCAAGCGTATTCATCAAAGACAGCTGCACGCAGGGAATATCGGCTTGCGGAAACATAATTTTAAGAGGCACAAAAAGTCCGTGGTCAAAACCACGCTCCGACTCCCCCACCGACTCGATACCCGCCGCCGTTATTGCGCCCAGTAGTTCCTTAGCCAGATCCGGCTCGCCAGGTGCCGGATAAGTGATTTGGTAAGATTCCGGTGGAAAGCCGTAATAATCATAAATGAGTTCCGGTTTCTCACCCGTGGTTACATGCGGTATATCAGTTTCCCAATGAGCGCTAACGACAAGAATGGCATCGGGTTTAGGCATACGTGCGGCCACACCTTGAAGCACTTTATTCAGGCTCTCATGAGTTTTGTCGCCTAATAGTGGCATAGGGCCGCCACCGTGGGCGATATATAATGCCTGTCTCATCTATCACTCCTCATTTATCCGGTTTACTTCTTAGGATAGAGTCTACACCTGACGTGCAACTTTATGGGGTCACTTCAGAATGAGCGGCTTTTTATATGGAATTGGTGGATCTGGCGGGCGTTGAACCCACAAACCTTCTATATTTATCAAATATATGTGCCATTAATTGACAACCACTTTAAATTTCAGCATTGTTAACGCAACAACTATTAACTTTAAAAATTTATATGTCAAGCTTTGAGCGTTTGGAAGAAATAAAAACTGAAAAATACTATCGAAAACTACAAAAAAAAGACGTAGACGGTCGTATAGCAAATAATAATCGATATCTAATAAACCAAGAGGATCAGTTAGGTTTTGATAGTATAGATGGTGAAATCAACTTAAAATTTAGAGAACGTCGATTTGTAGCAGAGATAATTATCACAGCAAAAGAATTGACCAGTGACTCTCTATCAGTTGTCTCAAAGCTTGCAGGTGAACCTCAATACAAAAAATACGAAGTTAATGAATCAAAAGCAGGAATATTTTGCGATATTTTTTCTTCTTGCGATGAAATACAAATTCGCCTAAAAGACGAAACTCTCATTGAGTCCATAACAATTTATTACTACGAAGAATCTGATTTCTCAGGTATTTTATCTGATATTAGTGATATCCGAGAGGTTATAAGCGAAATTAATAATAAAAAAGAAAAACACAATGAGTTAATAAAAGACAATGACATATTACTACGTCAAATTGAAGAATTAGAAACTCACGTGGCCGAAGTCCGTGGAGAGGTTAAAACTTTTGAAATAGAGCGTGAAAGAGCCGAAGAGCGGTTCAATAAGCTCTTAGATCAAACCCAAACTAAAAATGAAATTATTCAAAAACAGAATGCAGAGTTATCCAGGTTAGACAAGTCAGTCAAAGGCAAGAATCTTGAGCTTAAAAGTTTAAATCGCGAAATCGGTAACTATAACGACACAGTTAAAGGCTATAGAAGTCATAGCAGAAATATAAACTATTTTTATTACTTTGCTATTATTGTATGTTTGATTTTGCTTTGGTGTTCAGTAGATGTGATTATTGAACAAGCCCTGTCATTTTCTGGTAAAGAATTTGATGATCTCGATGACGCGTTGAACTTCTTAGTAGCAAAATTCCCGGTCACTGCCGCCATGGTAACTGTCTCGTTTGTTTTGCTAAGTCTTGCGAAGTATTGCATCAACATTATAAATAATATTAATAACCAATCCTTAGAGCTAACTAAGTTTTCGGTGCTTGCAAAGCATGTAGTAGATCAAACGAATGATGAAGCTAGTAAAGATTTTTCAGTAGAAGAAATTAACAAACAAAAAGCGATGGTCATCGGTGAGTTAATGGCTGAAAAATGGAAGTCAGAATTTTCATTGCAAACAAGCAAAAAAGCTCAAAAAGACGATAGCAGTCCTGAAACTTAGTTAATCCATCGTCCATACCTTAGTACGAGCATATTCCAGTTAGAATGCCCTAACTGGTTCGCTACCCACATATAATTGTAGCCGTTCGAAAGCATAAACGAAGCATAAGAATGCCGACAATGAGACTGTAAAAGATTTTGTGTAAATGACTGATTGCACTGTTAAATCCAATCCTAGTTCATGATCTCGAATTGCGCCATGGCCGGTTTCCAGTTGCGTATGGGCATCGTCCACTTTTTCGAGGCCTGATGCAAGGCCAAGTACAACACATTCATGACGGCTTCGTCATTCGGGAATGACCGCCGCGTCTTGGTGATTTTGCGCAGTGACGCGTTTAGCGACTCAATGGCATTGGTGGTGTAAATAGCTTTTCGGATTTCTACCGGGTACTCAAAGAACACGCTCAGCCGCTTCCAGTTTGCACGCCATGAACGGCTGATGGTCGGATGCTCTTCATCCCACTTTTCTGCAAACAGCTCGAGAGCCTGCTCGGCTTCAGCCCGTGTTGCTGCGCCATAAATCAATTTGAGGTCAGCTGCGATGGTCTTGCGTTGTTTCCAGTTTACGTAGCGTAGCGAGTGGCAAATTTGATGCACAATGCACAGTTGCACCTGAGTTTTTGGGTAAACCGCTTCAATGGCTTCCGGGAAGCCCTTCAGGCCATCGCAACAGGCGATAAAGATGTCATCGACACCGTGGTTTTTAAGCTCGTTCATCACGGATAACCAGAACTTAGCGCCTTCAGATTGTGCCACCCACAGGCCGAGGAGCCCTTTTCACCGTCGGTGTTAATGCCAAGCGCCAGGTAGACCGACTTATTTTGAACAACGCCGGAGTCACGGCTACGAACCACCAGACAATAGAGGTAAACGACCGGGTAAAGCTTTGTCAGTGGTCGATGTTGCCAGACCTTTACTTCGTCCATGACGGCGTTGGTCACCTGGGAAATAATGAATCGCCACTGATTTGCTAGACACCTCATAGCTATAGATAATGGCATAAAAGAGGTGCTTATGAGTAACAACCGATACCCTGAAGAATTTAAAATCGAAGCTGTCCGGCAAATTACCGATAAAGGTTATTCTGTTGCTGACGTTTCAAGACGGCTCGATGTTTCCGTTCATAGTTTATATGCCTGGGTTAAGAAGTACGGTCCAGAAGCAGAAAAACACGCAGCTCAAACCGAAGAGCAGGCTGAACTAAAACGTTTAAGAAAAGAGTTACAGCGTGTCACTGAAGAGCGTGACATATTAAAAAAAGCCGCGGCGTACTTCGCGAAGCAGTCCGACTAAGGTACGCCTTTATTAAACATCACAAGGACTGTTGGCCGATACGTAAGTTATGCCGCTTACTGGACGTCCACCCGAGTGGTTATTATGCGTGGCTCAAAGAGCCTTGCTCGCGTCGACAAAAGCGCGATGCTCGTCAGACGGGTCTTATTAAGCAATTCTGGCTGGAATCTGGTGGCGTCTACGGTTATCGAAAAATCCACAGCGACCTGCGCGAATATGGTGAGCGGATTGGTATCAATCGAGTTCACCGGTTGATGAAACTAAGCCAGCTTAAGGCTCAGGTTGGTTATCGTAAGCCTCGCCACCGTGGTGGTGTCTCTCATATCGTTACGCCTAATAGATTAAACCGGGTGTTTAATACTGAGCAGCCTAACCAGGCCTGGGTAACCGATGTCACCTACATTAAAACCCATGAAGGCTGGCTCTACTTAGCGGTGGTTGTTGATCTGTTCTCGCGACGAGTGATCGGCTGGTCAATGCAGCAACGAATGACAAAAGAGTTAGTTCTTGATGCGCTACTCATGGCGATATGGCGACGAAAGCCTAAACAGAAAGTCGTGGTGCACTCCGACCAAGGAAGCCAATATACAAGCCATGACTGGAGCTCATTCCTAAAGAGCAATAATCTGGAAGGCAGCATGAGTCGCCGTGGAAATTGTCATGATAACGCTGTTGCTGAGAGCTTTTTCCAGCTACTTAAACGAGAGCGTATTAAGCGGAAAATATATTCAAACCGAGCTGAAGCTCGTCGAGATGTGTTTGACTATATTGAGATGTTTTACAACTCGAAACGCCGGCACAGTTCCAATGATCAGTTATCGCCGGTAGAGTATGAAAAACGTTTTGAAAAAACGGCTACTGAGTGTCTAGTGAACTAGTGGCGATTCACAAGAATCTATCGTCCAGTAATTCTTCCATATCAGATAAAGTCGCTCTATGAAGAACGCGCTCACTACCGAAGTAGAGCTTCACGTAGTTACCAAACGCTTCCACACGCTCTATGGATGCAACAGCAACAAAACGGATTTCACCGGGGCGCGTTTTAACAGCAATAATGTTTCGTTTCATGCTAGCCATAGTTAGTCCCTCTCCATGACCAAATCCGCATCAATGCTGTTACCACCAGCCAGCTGAATCGATGTTCGCCCCTTAATTGAGTAATCGTTGTAGATAGCGAATAGCAATGTCGAACTGAGACCAATGGCTATAATCGCAGTGACTAGTGTCCCTGTAGATAACGTCCCAATAATACCTGAGCCCCACCCCAACGGATTCCAGAAGTTGGTGGCAAAGACTCCTGCTGAGCCGACAGCTAACGCAAAAGCACCGGATGATGCTGACTTTAATGTTTTCACGTCATCAGCCAACGAGGCACTTTTTACGGCTATCGTTTTGTCTTGCCTTTCGATAGCTCGCTCGAGCTCTGACTTGGTGTATACGACCGTTACATTCGACATACATGTTCTCCTAATTGACAGTTAATTAACTGCAGCCGTAACTGCCATTAGGTGATATAGGTTTTAATTTCGCTTGGTTGTTACTCTAGGTATACGAAACAAAAAATAGGGGCACTCAGCCCCTATAGCTCTAATTCAGCAAAGTCACGGTCAACATCCTCCTGAGTAATGCCAATATAACGCAGCGTCACAGCCTCAGAGCTATGTCGCAACATCTTCATCACCCTAGCGATATCATTTGTATTCTTGTAAAGGTGATAGCCTCGGGTCTTTCGCATTGAATGAGTTCCAAGTTTAATGCCAACCTCCTCCCCTATCGCCGCGAACGCCCGCGAAACGTAACGGCGGCTAATCGGGGCCTCGTCCAAACCTTTGGACCATTGGTTCCGGTAAGACTGAAACAGGTAGATATGCTCGGGATGCTCTTCTTTAATGCGACCAATAATAGACCGTGCTTTGTCGTTCAATTTAATAGTCGCTTGTTTTGACGTCTTTCCCTCAACCAAGGTCAGACGCTCATCGTGTATATTTTCAAACTTGATGGATAGCAGATCCGAGATCCGTAACGCCAGGTTTAAGCCAACATCCCAAACATCAGCAATTTGCTGACCATAAGTTCGTTTGAGAAGGTAGCTAATCAGCTTCACGGTATCCAGATCTTTAACCGCTTGTACTTCGGCCATGATCGAGTTCCTTTTTTGCTGTAAAACGTGATTTTGAGTACTTAAGAGGGTATAAAGGGGGAAATAGCCCGTTTTTAGTGGGTTTGCTTGTTCCCGTTATTGCAATTTGGGAACATTAGCAATTGAGGCTCACTCGGCATAATATATATTTAAGAATATTACACATCAGTATTACCTGAACGACACAACTCTAAGCACTGAGTCGCCAAAAACTTCTTACCTTCCTCATCGATATAGCAATAAAAAAGCACGCCCAAGTCGGGGCGTGCTTTGCAATTAGCTAAGGCCTCCACTTAGGCTTTTGCAGTTCCATTGAAGCGCTGCACTAAGTAGTAAAGCGCTGGCAGCACCACCAAAGTCAATAATGTCGACGAGACAATGCCGCCGATTACCACAGTAGCCAGTGGTCGCTGTACCTCAGCGCCGACACCGGTATTAAGTGCCATAGGGACAAAGCCCAGGCTAGCTACGAGAGCAGTCATCAGTACAGGTCTTAACCGCTGTTGCGCGCCTTCAAACACCGCATCTTTCAATGGCAGTCCGTCGCGCAGCAGTTGCCGTATGAATGTCAGCATGACCACGCCGTTCAAAACCGCCACGCCCGACAGTGCAATGAAGCCGACTGCAGCGGAAATTGATAGCGGCATATCACGCAGCGCTAATGCGAATATCCCGCCGGTCAGCCCTAAGGGAACGCCTGTGAATATGACGAGTGCACTGCTCAGCGAATTAAACGCACTGTATAGCAGGCCAATAATTAATAGCAGCGCTAATGGCACAACCAAACTCAACCGTTGGGAAGCTGATTGCAGCTGTTCAAAGGTACCGTCGTAGTTAACCCAATAACCTGCTGGCAAATCAACCTCAGTCGTTAGCGCATCCTGAACATCTGCCACAAAAGAGCCCAAATCACGATCTTCAACATTCGCACTCACAATAACATTGCGTTTGCTGCTTTCTCGGTTAATTTGGTTCGGTCCACTTTCCAAACTCAATTCGGCGACCTCTCCCAACGGCACATAGCGCAGCTCAGGGTTGCCGGCAGGCAGATCAATAGGCAGTGATTTAAGCTGTTCAATGCTCTTACGCCATTCTTTGTCGAGACGTACCATTAGCTTGAAGCGTTTATCCCCCTCGTAAATAATCCCTGACTGAACTCCACCAACCGCAGCTTGAACTGCTCGCTGTACATCAGCGACTGTTAGGCCTAATAACGCTAAATGATCACGCTTAGGTATCACTGAGAGTGTCGATAAACCCGTCATTTGTTCAACCCGAACATCAGCAGCGCCATTAACGGTGCGAATGACTGCGGCGGCTGAGTCGCCTAACCGTTTAAGCGTTTGCAAGTCATCGCCATAAATACGAACCCCCAAGTCAGCTCGAACGCCTGCAATAAGTTCGTTAAACCGCATTTCAATCGGTTGAATGAACTCGTACTTATTACCGGGAAGCTCTTGCACAGCAGTTCGTATTTCAGCAACCAGTTGCTCTTTGGTTTTTTCTGGGTTTAGCCAGTCCTCACGCTCCTTTAAAATAATAATGGTATCAGCGACGCTCGGTGGCATAGGGTCGGTCGCAACATCCGGGGTACCAATTTTTGAGAATACCAGTTTAACTTCGTCAAAGCGTGACACCACAGACTCGACATCTTTTTGCATTGCTATAGATTGCTGCAAGCCAGTCCCCGGAATGCGCAAGGCTTGCATGGCAATATCGCCTTCATCAAGCTGTGGCAAAAACTCAGTTCCCATGCGACTCGCCTGAAACATTGATACCGCAAACAGCCCAAAGCCAAGCAAAATAATGACAACTGGAAGCTTCAGTGTTTGCCGTAAAACCGGCTGATACACTTTGCGGGCGGCTCGCATTATTCGGTTTTCACCGTGCTTAATATTGCCACGGACAAATATTGCAATAGCAGCGGGTACAAAGGTAACGCTGAAAATCAGAGCCCCTAAAAGCGCGGCTACGACAGTAAACGCCATGGGATGAAACATTTTGCCTTCAACACCACTTAACGCAAATATGGGCAAGTACACCAGCATAATGATAAGCACACCAAATACCGCAGGGTTAAATACCTCACGAGTACTATGGGTTACTTCAATTAAGCGCTCTTTAGTGGTAAGTACCCGGCCTAAGCGTTGCTGTGCAATTCCAAGCCGTCGCAAAGCGTTTTCAACCACAATGACCGCACCATCGACGATAATACCAAAATCAATTGCGCCCAGGCTCATTAAATTACCAGACACCTTGTTGGCGACCATGCCGCTTACCGCAAACAGCATACTCAAGGGAATAACGCACGCCGTAATCAGTGCTGCACGGACATTTCCAAGCAGAATGAAAAGCACCACAATAACCAGCACCGCACCTTCAAACAGGTTTTTCTCGACCGTTGCAATAGTTTTATCAACGAGAGAAGTACGGTTATACACCGTTTCAATCACCACCCCGTCTGGCAAGCTTCGTTGCACCTCCTCAATTTTATTGGCGACATTCTGTGCAACGATGCGACTGTTTTCGCCAATAAGCATCATGGCCGTGCCCAATACCACCTCGCTCTCGCCCGAGGTTGAAGCGCCAGTGCGTAATTGTTCTCCCAGTTTGACCTCAGCCACGTCACTCACGCGCACCGGTGCATCATCACGTTTTGTCACGACCACATCACGAATATCGTCAAGTGTCTTAAGCTGTCCAGGCGAACGCACCAACCATTGCTCACCATTTTTCTCGATATAACCGGCACCAGCGTTTCTATTGTTAAGATCCAATGCTGCCAAAAGGTCCTGCATGGTCACTTTATAGGCCAGCATACGACCGGGGATGGGAGCCACCTGGTATTGCTTTTCATAACCCCCCACACTATTAATCTCGGTAACACCGGGCACCTTGACCAGTTGCGGCTTAATGATCCAATCCTGGATGGTACGCAACTGCTCGGGCGTATACGCCTCGCCATCGGCATTGGTAGCCCCCTCTTTCGCGCGTACTACATAATTAACAATTTCACCAAGGCCGGAGGCTATTGGCCCCATCGTCGGCTCGATACCGTCGGGTACTCCTCCCCTTACCTTTTGCAATCGCTCACTGATTTGCTGTCTAGCCCAGTAAATATCGGTGCCCTCTTCAAACACCACGGTAACTTGCGACAACCCATAGCGTGAGATCGAGCGGGTGTAGTCCAGCTTTGGTAAACCTGCCATCGCGGTTTCCACCGGATAAGAAATACGTTGTTCGGTTTCTAATGGCGAATAGCCTGGCGCTTCTGAATTTATCTGTACCTGAACATTGGTAATATCCGGCACAGCATCGATGGGTAGCTTTAATGTGCTATAAACGCCCGCAGCTGCTACTAACAAGGTTGCGGCAAGCACCAGCCATCGACGATCAACCGCAAAGCGAATGAGTGCATCTATCATTGTTTACTCTCCCTAATGGCTTTGGCCTGCGCCTTGTTTTAGAATGTCAGCCTTTATCAAGTAGCTGTTTTCAACGACATAACTTTCGCCATTCTCAATACCCGATAACACCTCGGTGTATTCACCGTCAGTTCGGCCTAACTCAACTTCCCTGGCTTCGAAACGATTACCCTCTTTAATAAAAACAACGGGGTTATCTTCTAAACGTTGAACAGCATCATTGTTTATCGCCAAGCTCGCGTTAAAGCTGTCTGTAACGACATCCGCTTTTACGTGCATTCCCGGTCGCCAATGCCCCGACTGATTGGGCAACTCGATAAGTGCGCGTGCAATATGTCCGCCAGTCATTTGTGGCGAGATATAAGACACAGTTCCTTCGACGGTTTTATGATGATGCAAGTCGTACACATAGGTCGTTTGCTCTTCTTCTAACGACTCAATGTTCTCCGGGAACGCTGAAAGCTCTACCCAGACCGATGATGGATCCAGGACTTCAAATAATGGCTTTTGCTCAACCACTTCACCAACATTGGTAAAACGTGCAGTTACCTCTCCGCTAATTGGGCTGATGACTTCAAATGCCGTGCCTGTCGTAACATTCTCAACAACAGCCAGAGTTTGCCCGGCTTTTATGTCATCGCCGATATTGGCCTTTAGTGACGTAACAATACCTTTGTACTTCGCTCCGATATGCACAATATTGTTATTATTGGGGGCTATTACACCGAAAATTGTTTGCTTTACTCGAATGCTTTGAGCGCTCGCTGTTGCCAACGTTAATTTCGCGTTTTCTATTGCTGCATCACTTAAATTGGTATGGGGTGCTTCATGCTCTTCGTGTTTTTTCTCATAAGCCAATACGGGCAGTGAAAAACTGGCAATGCAGATAATTGTAATCAATGTGTTGAGTTTCATTGTTGTACTCCTAAAAACGGCTGTCCGGTCATGCGCTCTAATTCGATGATGTCGCTGTAAATCGCATGTTGACGGGAGATTTTTTCATACTCGAGTTTTGCTAACTCTGTTTGCGCGTCTAACACTTGCAACAAAGAGTGCGTTCCGCGTGCGTAACCCTGTTGAGTTTGTGCGAGTAACTGTTCAGATAGCGGCATCAGTCGCTGGTTTATCTTTTGCAGATAACTTTGGTGAGTTTGCAAACTGTGCACTAGCGATAAAGCCAGTGATTTTAGTTGCTGCCGAACCTGTTTTTGCTGCGCCAGGATAGACTGATGCAGTAATCGGCTTTGTTTTATGCGACCGACGTTAGGGTCAGTGAACTGCAATGGCATCGATGCCTGGACGATTAAACCTACATCATCGAACTCATTATTGTAGCGAGCCCCGACACCAACGGTAATATCCGACTTTGAGTCCGCTGCTAACGCTCTGGCTTGCGCTTGTAGAAGTTGCTCAGAGTCCAGTAAACGCAAATACTCCGGCGCCCGATTAACAGCCGATAACACGTTGGCTTTTTCCGGGAGGCTTAGCGGAAAAGTAAAGTCTCCAGAGACGCGCGTAAAATTGAGCTCGCCTGCCCACATTGAAGCCAGTTCAGCTTGTTGCTTTTTCAGTTTACCGTTCAACTCGTCAGAGAAAGCGTATTGGCGCTCTAACTGTAATTTAATGCGAATAACCTCGGATTTAGGCACCGCGCCAGCTTCTACACGCTCCTGTGCCACTTTTATCAGTCGCTCAGTTCGCTGAATTTGACGCTCGCTGGTATGCGCGACTTGCTGAAGTTTTAAAATGTCATAGAAACGCTGTGTGGTTTCTGCCAAAACCTCAATTTGACGATACTCAAACTCTGCTCGCTGAGCTTTCTCTTTTTCGGTTGCAGCTTTAACTCGTAACTGCCGTTTGTCCCCTAACTCTATGAGCTGAGAAAAGGATACGGTCAATTGTGAGTTACTGATACCTTCTAGCCGTCCTGAGCCGGCAAAGTTTTCTATTTCCGCAGATACCCTTGGGTTCGCTGAAAACTCAGCCTGCTCTATCAGTGCTCCTGCAGCTCGTATTTTATAATCATACTCCAGTAACTCAGGGTTATTCTTGATCGTTTTTTGTAACGCTTCTTTCAGCTTTAAATCTGTCGTCGCAGCCGTCGCCACAGGCACTAGCGCACCTAAGCAAAAGGCTGCCACGAAGTATAAATACTTCATGTTGCTTCTCCATTAACTTATAGGTTTTAAAAAGTCTAAGTTAACGGTTACGCGTTTGGTGGAGGTACAGGGGGTTGGTGAGTCAGGCTTTGGTCAAAACCTACCGAGTTTGAGTTGGGTGCCAAAATAACAGGCACGGCTGAAATTAAGAGGTTATAACCAGTAATGCAACTAATATGAGGTTGTGTTTGTTGTTTACTATCATATATTGATTTATTTAAGTCTTGATTTTCACGCTCAATTTCTAAGACTAAGTCATACGCAACTCCTGCACTCTTTATTGAAGACTGACTGAAAGTACCAGCCACAGGAGCACAGGCAAAAGAGCTATGAATGAGCACAGTCAGTATTAAAAACCAAGATATTTTCATTCAATTACCCTACTCAATATAAATTCCTAATCCATCCAAAATAAGCTCGGCCATATTAATTATTATACTTACTATTTACTTAGAACCCGGTAGATTCGGTATCATTGAGACCTGCAAGTTGCTTAACAGTAATAGGATAACTCCTAGGGTAATTGCAATATCGGCAATATTAAAAACTGGCAATTGCCACGTTTGCCAACCTAGATGAAGGGAGTCGACAACATAGCCACGAAACAGTCGGTCAATGAGGTTCCCAACCGCCCCCCCAAGAATCAGCCCGTAACTAATGCCATCCCGTTTACTTACTTTATTAAAGATCAACCTCGTTAAAGCCACAGACATTAGCAGAGCAACCCCAATAAAAAAATAGCGCTGCCAACCTCCACCATTTGAAAGCAGGCCAAATGCCGCACCAGTGTTCCAAGTGTGTACCCAATTGAAAAAAGGGGTCAATGAAATCGAATCACCGTAAGCTATTGATTGCTGCGTCTGCCACTTGATCACTTGGTCAAAGACTACAGTTAAACCAGAAATTAACAGAGAAATATAGGGCGAAAATCCTTTATCAACGCAGGACATTCAGTTCCCCTTCAGTGCAAAAATGCGTCTTGACCCGTTAAGCACGATTAAACCTGCTATGCTACCTATAATAAGATCTGGGTAATTCGACCCGGTCAACGCAACGAGGATGCCAGCGATGATTACGCCAAGGTTAATCACTACATCATTAGCTGAAAAAATCCAACTTGCTTTCATATGCGCACCACCTCCTCTATGTTTGGAGATAAGTAGAAGACAGATGGTATTGCCAATCAACGCGACAAATGCAATCCCCATCATCGCAAGTGACTCAGGTTCACTCCCGAATACGAAGCGTCTCACAACTTCTGCAAGTACACCCAGAGCCAAAACCAGTTGTAGTACGCCAGCTAGGTGCGCAGCACGTATTTGCATATTAACACTACGCGCTACGGCATAAAGAGAAAGCCCGTAAACTGCCGCATCGGCAAAATTATCTAAAGATTCCCCAATCAAACCAGCAGACTGCCAAAGCAGTCCGGCAGTCATTTCCACCAAGAACAGAAGAGTATTGATGGTGAGCAACCAACACAAGGTGCGGGACTCCTGCTTATCCGAACTTGCCGAAAACTCCTCAGCTTTGATTGCCTCGGAGTCCGCAGCAGTGTCTCTTTCAAGCGAGGCACCCAAACCTAGAGTCTCTAATTTAGAAGTAATAAAGGCTGTCTCACCATCATGTAATACCTTCAGCCGACGGTTTGACAAGTCGAAGGATAATGAATGAATTTCCTCAAACCCATTCAGGCCAAGCGAATCATTCGTTCTTCTGATGGGCAATCCATTTTTGCTACAGAGTAAACGATGAGCCGTTTACCTGACTCTTCGTAGGCATTTTTTGAGTCGCCATTTGTTCGAACCGTATCAAAGGAACTAGCCATCGTATTACTTACCTTAAATATATAGTTTCACAATTAAAAACTATAAAGTTACTATAAGGTCAAGAAATTACTTAACTAGATAGGAAATTTTCTTATGCGTATTGGTCAACTAGCAGACTTATTAGGAATTCAAACCCAGACAATAAGGTTCTATGAAAAAAAGGGTTTGTTACCTTTACCAGCTCGTAGTTATAACGGATATCGAGTATACACTGAAAAACATTACAAAAGACTTAAGTTTGTATGTAGCTGCAGAGCTATAGGCCTTTCATTATCTGAAACCCGCAGATTACAAGATTATCAAGACAATCCACATCAACCTTGCTCAGCCGTTAATACCCTGATTGATGAACACATAATGCACATACGCTCTCAAATTACTTCTTTGCAAGATCTTGAGAAGCAACTCACTTCAATTAGAACAAGTTGTACTGGCCAAAGCAAAGTTATTGCGTGTACAGTTCTTAATAAAATTGATGAAATAGAATCTGTTAGTTGTAACCGAGACGTCTAAATTTCCGGAGGTTACACAACGTACTTACACAATTTTTTAAGGTTGTCCAGCGGAGCTTCGTTAGGCTACTGAGTGTCTAGTGAACTAGTGGCGATTCAGAATGCACTAGTTGAGAACTATTTTTAATTAATGTACCGTTAAGCTGCTTATTTAGAACCGTAGGTAATGATGCTTAGACTCGGATTTTTAATACTGGTGCTTGTTGCTGTTCTGACTCAAATCAGTCAGGCGGTTGCTGATGTGCATCAATCTCACCAGTCCTCTTCTGAGCAACACCTCAATTTTGAGCATGACGAATCCCACATCGATAAGCGCAATCTCCCTAAAAGTGGCGAAATCAGCTTTGACTGCCATCATTGCTGTCACTGCCATGGTTCATTTCATTTATATGCCATGAAGGCTGAAAAAACTCTCGCGTTACCACGAATGGGCACAATACGTCTTGGGTATACTGAGTTTTACACTAACCTTCTATCATCGCCGCTGTTCCGGCCTCCTATCTCCTCATAACTGCCTAATAAGCTGCTTTAGCAGCGCAAGAAAATCATTATTTTACGCAGTAATATGACTGAGGAGTCTATCTATGGGTCCGTTTTCGACACATAGCAAACGCTTGTTTATTGCCGTTAGTCTGGCAATAAGTTCAAGCTACGCCAATGCACAACAGTTGCCCGATCAATGGCAAAAAACTGTGCAGCAACACCCCAGTGTTGAAGCCGCTCAACAGCAGGCTGAAGCGCTGATCCAACAGGGCAAACAATTAAATCAGCCTTTGTACAACCCTAGCTTATCGTCACGCTTAGAGCGTGAGGGTGACATCAATAATTACACTGTTGGCCTAAGCCAAACGCTGGACTGGAGCACTCGCAATGAAGCAAGAGCCAGTCAGAGTGACGCCATGACGGCTATGGCAGTGAGTATTTATCGCCAGTCGGCGACATCGCATGCTAAAACTCTGTTGAATGCCTATGTGCAATGGCTGGATGCAAAACAGCGTTACGCACTGGCCGAGCAACAAGAGAAAATCGTTAAACAGGCGATAAGCTTGGTTGCCGAACGACGTAAAGCCGGTGACTTAGGTGCCGTCGACGAACAACTGACGGTACTCGCACTAAGTCGGCAACTGCAACAAACGGCAGCGGCTTATCAACAACTGCAATCCGCTGAAGCAGAGTTAAACGCTCTGCTAACAACGTCTGATGTCGGTCAACTCTCCATTAATGAGGAGCTATTTAACGTTGAACCTGCGTTAACGACTCGTTGGCAACAACATCCAGCGTTAAAAGCCGCTTACCTGCAATGGCAATTAAAGCGCGCCGATGTCGACTGGAAACGCTCGTTAACCACCGCCAACCCAACCATAGGCGTCGAAGCGGGCGAGAGCGATAACGAAACAGTAGTTGGCTTATCATTCAGCATTCCACTACAGATTCGCAATAACTACAGCGATGCGGTACGCGCAGCCAATAGCGAAGCTGTTGCTGAAGAAAAACGTTTGATTGCACTAAGGCAACAATGGCAAGCAGCACTGAAATCATCTCTTAACAATTATCGTTTTGTGAAAAAACAGTGGCAAAGCTGGCAAAAAGACTTTCAATCTCGGCAGGATGAGTCGATGCAGGTGATTGAGCAGTCCTGGCTCGCCGGTGACCTATCCACCACAGACTACCTCACCGCTGTGCAACAGCAGCTCGATAGCCAATTTGCAGGGATAGCGCTGCAAACACAATATCGGTTGGCCGCCATTGAATGGTTGTACCGTTCGGGCGAACTCAGTAAAGCGCTGACGTTATCGCCGTTAAGCCAGCCAACAAACGCAGAGATTGGAGAGTAAACGATGTCAGTAAAACCTTTATACGCAGCAATAGCACTTGCGCTGAGCTTTTCGGTTATGGCGCAGGATGAACACGGACACGACGAAAAAGAAGATACCCACAAGGAAAAAGGCAAACACGAGCAAGGTGAACATAAGGAAAGTGCAGGCGTGGAGCTATCCAGCAAGCAGCTGTCCATGGCGGATATCACCACGCGAACCTTGCAAACTCAAGTTATTGAATACCCGGTTTATGCTCCGGGCGAGGTGGTTGCTAACGACTTTAATAGCTATATCGTGAGTCCGCGCATCGATTCGACCGTTCTCAAACGTTTTGTCAGTATTGGCGACCACGTCGAAAAAGGTGAACCACTAGCCACCCTCTTCAGCGCCACCATGGCGGAGGCGCAAAGTCAGTATTTGGTCACACTTAACGAATGGCAACGCGTGCAGTCACTCGGTGAGTCAACGGTTGGTGAAAAACGCTTTGTTGAAGCGAAAAACGCCTTTACCTCAGCGCAAGCGCAACTCAAAGCATTTGGTATGTCAGCCAGTGATATTAAGCGTTTAAGTAAACCTGACTACCCTATCGGCGAATACCAACTGACCTCAGAAATTGGCGGGATTGTGGTTAGCGATAACTTCAAGCAGGGTCAGCCAGTCAATGCCGGTAACCACTTGGTTGAAGTTCTGCAAGAAGAAACCTTGTGGGTGAATGCTCGGCTACCGGGCTCAGCTGACCTTAATGTGCAGTTTGGTGATCCTGTTACAGTGAGTGTCGACAATCAGCGCTTTGCGGCAAAAGTCATTCAGGAAGGCCACACAATAGACCATAAAACCCGCACCCGAACGGTACGACTTGCGGTAAATAACGAAAAGGACCAATTACACCCTGGTTTATTTGCGGATGTTTATTTCTCAGTCAAGTCGGATGGACCGGTGCTTGCAGTTAAGGACTCAGCCTTAATGCGGGCATCTGATGGTGACTGGCAGATATTCATTGAGCACGAACCCGGAAAGTTTGAACCGAAGAAAGTCGAATTGGTTGATGAAAAAGGTCCGTGGAAAGTCATTCGAGGCGTTAAGGAAGGCACAGAGTACGTCGATAACGGCGCGTTTTTCATTCGCTCTCAAATCGCTAAAGGCGGTTTTGACCCACATAACCACTAACAGGAGGTTGTATGTTTCAGCGCATTATTCAGTTTGCTGTCGCTAATCGCCTGTTATTGGTATTGGCTTTATTCAGCATCAGCATTGCGTCATTTTTTGTTATTCCCAAACTTAATCTGGATGCCTTCCCCGATGTTACCAACGTTCAGGTAACGGTAAATACGGAGGCCCCCGGGTTAGCAGCGACCGAAGTCGAGCAGCTGATTACCTATCCGATAGAGTCGGTGATGTATGCTCTGCCCGACGTCAAAGAGGTTCGGTCAATCTCAAAAACAGGTTTATCGGGCATTACAGTGGTGTTTGACGAGAGTGTCGATATCTACTTTGCCCGGCAACTGGTGTTTGAACGACTGCAGGCGGCAAAGGAGTTGATACCCGAAGGCGTAGGTACACCCGAAATGGGTCCTAACTCCTCCGGCCTAGGCCAGGTTTATCAGTATCTGCTACTTGCCGAACCGGGCTCCGGTGTCAGCAGTATGGAGTTACGCAGTCTAAACGACTATGTGGTTAAACTGCTACTAATGCCCGTTGAGGGAATTACCGAAGTCTTGTCCTTTGGCGGCGAAGTTAAGCAATATCAGGTTAACCTCAATCCCGCTAAGCTGTTGTCTTACGACCTTACCCAGCAAGACGTAATGGGCGCGGTCAACAAGAATAACGGTAACGTTGGTGGTTGGTATATGCCCCGCGGTCAGGAGCAGTTGGTTATTCGCGGCACCGGTTGGTTGGATAGCGGTAAAAAAGGCCTGCAACAAATACGACAAATACCGCTCAAAACCGTTGACGGCGTTTCCGTAACACTGGGCCAGGTTGCCGACGTCGAAATCGGTAGTGAAATTCGCCAGGGGGCGGTCTCAATGTCGCGTAAAGTCGACGGCGAGGTCAACCAGCTGGGCGAAGTGGTATCGGGTATTGTGCTCAAACGCATGGGCTCGAATACCAAAGCCACTATCGACGGTATTAAAAAGCGCATTCCGCTTATTCAGCAAGCATTACCCGAGGGTGTCACCTTTGAGCCGTATTATGATCAGGCCGATTTAATACAAAAAGCCGTATCTACGGTCGCGTATTCACTGCTCATTGCCTTTGTCTTTATTATCGCAGTATTAGCACTGTTTTTGCTCAACATACGCGCTACTTTTTTAGTGTTACTGTCCATTCCCGTTTCTATCGCCATTGCCCTGATGGTAATGTCCGCGATGGGCATGTCAGCTAACCTGATGTCGCTGGGCGGGATTGCTGTTGCCATTGGTATGCTGGTCGACGGCTCCGTGGTGATGGTTGAAAACATCTTTAAGCACTTAAGTCGTCCGGATAGTGAACACCAAGACGACGCCGAGCAACGCACAGAGCACCGCGACCCAGATCCTCAGGCAGCCAAACTCGATAGCCATGGTATCAAGCTGCGAGTTAAGGAAGCGGCGAACGAAGTGGCACGACCGGTATTCTTTGCCGCCATGATTATCTTGGTGGTCTTTATGCCACTGTTTAGTTTTCAGGGTGTTGAAGCTAAATTATTTGAGCCCATGGCTATCAGTATTATGTTGGCCATTATCTCCGCGGTTTTTGTGGCCATCATGGTTGTACCGGCATTAGCCAGTTACTTTTTCAGTCGGGGTATTAAGCCTCGTGAAAATAAACTGCTTAAACCACTAGATAATGGTTATAAAAGACTATTATCGGTGGCGTTACGCAGTAAAAAGGCTGTTATTACCCTGGCCGGTGTGCTGTTTGTCGGCGCTTTGGTGTTAGTGCCTCGTCTCGGCACAGAATTTGCGCCCGAATTGGAAGAAGGCACGATTAATATTCGCGTGACATTAGCCCCCTCCTCTAACCTTGAAACGGCCTTAGAGGTGGCTCCGAAGCTTGAAAAAATCCTGATGTCGTTCCCGGAAACCACCTACGCACTCAGCCGCATTGGACGAGCTGAAGTGGGCGGTGATCCAGAGCCTATCAGCAACATCGAGATATATGTGGGCCTTAAGCCGCAATCCGAATGGACAACGGCATCCGATCGCTACGCCTTACAAGAAAAAATGGAGGCAAAACTAGATGCTCACCCAGGCTTGTTGTTTAATTTTTCACAACCTATTGCAACACGGGTTGATGAACTGCTCTCAGGTGTAAAATCGCAGCTAGCCATCAAACTATTTGGACCCGAGCTTGACGTGTTGGCCCGTAAAGGCCAGGAAATAGAAGGTGCCGTCAAGCAAGTTGACGGGGCGGTTGCTGTAGCGATGGAGCAAATAAAAGGTGAAGCACAACTCGTGGTTTCGCCGAAACGCCAGCAACTCTCACGCTACGGCTTAAATGTCACCGATGTACTGAGCGTTGTCGACAATGGCTTGGGTGGCGCTTCGGCAGGCCAGATCATTCGCGGTAATGAGCGCTATGATATTTACGTGCGGCTGGCCAAGCAATTCCGCGATACGCCGGAGTCTATTCGTTCGTTACGCCTGTTAACTCCCTCAGGGGCCTGGGTAACCTTAGGCGAAGTCGCCCACGTCGCAATTGAATCAGGACCACCGCAAATCCGTCGTGATGACGTACAGCGTCGCGTTGTGATTCAATCGAACGTTCAGGGTCGTGACATGGGTAGCGTGGTTGCCGATATTAGGAAGGCGATTGACGAGAAGGTGGATTTACCAACCGGTTACTCAGTCGACATTGGTGGCCAGTTCGAAAGTCAACAACGAGCACAGGAGCGCTTGTCCATTGTCGTTCCCATATCGCTGGCACTCATCGCCCTGCTGCTTTATTTTGCTTTCGGCACCATGGGTCAAGCCATGTTGATTTTGGTGAATGTACCATTGGCAGTCATCGGCGGTATTGTGGCACTCTATGTGTCAGGACAGTACTTATCGGTGCCCAGCGCCGTGGGTTTCATCACACTGTTTGGTGTGGCGGTACTAAACGGTGTGGTTCTGGTCGAGAGTATTAACCAGAGAATAACCGATGGGCATGCGGTTAATGATGCCGTGTTTGATGGCGCGTGGTCGCGACTACGCCCAGTATTGATGACTGCAATAACCTCAGCGTTAGGACTCATTCCCATGCTGTTTGCAACCGGTGCAGGGGCTGAAATTCAACGCCCACTGGCTACCGTCATTGTTGGTGGTTTGGTATCAGCTACTCTGCTGACATTGGTTATCTTACCCGTGCTCTATCCTTGGTTTTCGAAACAAAAAATTAAGGATTTAAGCCGTTAGGGTTCAATAGCATTTAAGGGGGCGGTTATTGTCGCCCCCTTTTATTAAAAGAGGAACGTATTATGGGACATCACCATAACCATGATCACTCAAAGGACATGCCGTCCAACCGATTAGGTTGGGCATTTCTGCTTAACTTTGTTTTTACCATTATTGAGTTCATTGGTGGTTTTCTTACCAACAGTACCGCCATTTTAGCTGATGCCGTTCATGATCTTGGCGATAGCCTGTCGTTAGGTCTCGCGTGGATACTAAATAAACTTGGCAAAAAACAGGCTAACCAACACTTTACCTACGGTTATAAGAGACTGAATCTTGCCGGTGCATTTATTAATGCCGTTGTGTTAATCGCAGGCTCTGCCTGGGTACTTGTGGAAGCAATTCCCAGACTCTGGAACCCTCTGATGCCCGTCGCTGATGGCATGATTGCTTTAGCCGTCGTTGGCATTACAGTTAATGGATTTGCTGCTTACAAATTGTCAGAGGGCAAAACGTTAAACGAACGCGTTATTAACTGGCACTTGCTGGAGGATGTTCTCGGCTGGGTCGCTGTACTTATCGTTGGTATTGTTTTGCTGTTTGTGGATTGGCCAATTCTCGATCCGCTACTGTCGATTGGTTTTACTCTATTTATTTTAGTGAATGTGCTGCGCAACCTGTGGGCAACGCTGAAACTCTTCATACAAGCAACTCCGGACAAAGAAACCTACAGACAAGTCGCTGACACTTTACTGGAGCTACCTCATGTTGCTGACCTACACCATCTGCATTTTTGGTCACTAGATGGCGAGGAGCATGTATTAACCGTTCATTTGGTGTTAACTGAAAATCTTGATATCGAGGCCCGTAGCAATTTAAAACAGCGCATCGATGACGTCCTTGCGCCCTATGCTTTAAGCCATACAACGGTAGAACTAGAAGATCCTGATGAAGCGTGTAGGGACAACTGATAATGAGTGCATTATTTTTATTGAAAACGCTCGGGTTATTTATTGCAACCGCAATTGCCGAAATTGTCGGTTGCTATTTACCCTACCTATGGCTCAAAGAGGGCCATTCCGTTTGGTTGCTCATTCCGGCAGCAATAAGCTTAGCTTTATTTGCTTACTTATTAACACTTCATCCAGCGGAAAGCGGGCGGGTCTACGCAGCTTATGGTGGTATTTACGTGTTAACTGCCATAGTCTGGCTGCGAATTGTCGATAAATCGCCACTATCCAATTTCGACCTGATTGGCACGACGTTTGTGCTAACCGGTATGGGGATTCTTGTGTATGGCTGGCGTTAGCTATAAAGCAATTCAGTTAAAGAACTCCACTCAAAAGTTTTACACAGACTAGCGCACCTTATGTTTGTCCGTCGTAGCGTCCTCAAACCCATCATTAAGCGACGCCATCAGTGGACAATAGACATCTCCGTGTCCGGCGCTGCATTTTTGCACCAACTCATTCAGCGCTTGTTCAATTTGCTGTAAGTGCGATATCTTTCGACGAACACTGATGAGCTTTTGCTCTCCAAGCTCCCGTGCTTCATCGCAATGAGCGCCATCTTGCAGAGTTAATAGCTCACCAATTTCATCCAGACTAAATCCAAGCCATTGAGACGCGCGAATAAAATGAAGCCGAGCAAGCGCTTGTTCGTCGTAATGTCGAATTCCCCCATACGGCTTCTCCGGCTCGCTCATTAGCCCTCGGCGCTGATAATAGCGCACCGTTTCCACGCCCACGCCGGCTGTTTTGGCCAGCGTGCCAATTGTCATTACGTTGCGTTTTTTTAACATAGCTATTGCTTCCGTAGTGAGGTACGGGCCTAAGATTAACACATTAAAGCAAAATGCCCGAAGGAGTTACTATTATGTCAAATTCAAAATCTGGTCGGGGCTCTCTTCTCGCAGGAGGGATCGCAGCGACTCTGGCATCTGCGTGTTGTCTGGGTCCCCTCATATTACTTGCACTCGGTGTATCCGGGGCCTGGATTGGGAGCCTCACAGCACTTGAGCCTTATCGACCCATTTTTATTGCCATTGCATTGATTGCCATATTCTTTGCCTGGCGTCGAATATACCGGCGTGCTGATGACTGCAACCCTGATGACACCTGCGCAACGCCAAATGCTCGTAAGAGCTACAAAGTGATGTTTTGGCTCGTTGCGGTACTTACTTTAACAGCACTGGCTTACCCCTATGTTGTTCCTTTCTTTTACTAGGAGGCAATACACAATGAAAAAAGCAATGATAACAACCATTTTATTTTTACTGTTTAGTATGCCCGCATTGGCGGCTGAGAAAACCGTCACGCTATCAGTACACGGTATGACATGCGTCACCTGCCCAATTACTGTCAAAGCTGCACTCGGTGAAGTCGCAGGTGTGAGCGCCGTCGATGTCCGTTTTGAAGAGCGGGATGCAACAGTGACATTCGACGACGAAAAAACGTCAGTTAAGGAGCTTACTGAAGCAACGACAAATGCAGGATACCCATCAACACTGAAAGCAACGGCGGCAAAAAATCAGTCATGAAACATCACAATACCTTATAGCTACTGTAAAACTGAAAGACCAAGGAGTAACCGTTATGAGTAGTAACAATTTACACATTGCTGTCATTGGTAGCGGCGGCAGTGCGATGGCTGCGGCACTCAAAGCGACTGAAGGAGGTGCCCGAGTGACGCTCATTGAGAGAGGTACTATTGGCGGAACTTGTGTCAATATTGGCTGTGTCCCGTCTAAAATCATGATCCGAGCGGCTCATATCGCCCAACTGCGGCGAGAAAGCCCTTTTGATAAAGGCTTAAGTACTCATACTCTTAAGGTAAATCGATCAACTCTCCTCGAGCAACAACAGGCTCGGATAGAAGAACTCCGTGAATCCAAATACCAGAGTATTCTTAGAGAGAATTCCGCCATTACCGTTATTAACGGCGAAGCCCGCTTTATAGACGATGAAACTCTTTCCGTATCACTTTGCGATGGCGGTGAGCAAACGGTTCACTTTGACCGTGCTTTTATCGGCACCGGGGCCCGACCCGCACAACCACCCATCCCCGGCTTAGCTGAAACCCCTTACCTTACTTCGACAAGCGCATTAGAGCTAAATGACATTCCTAAGAGCCTCCTTATTATTGGAGCCTCGGTCGTTGCTCTTGAGTTAGCACAAGCCTTCGCGCGTCTCGGTAGTGACGTTACTGTTTTGGCCCGCAGTCGAGTGTTATCCCAAGACGAGCCTGCCATTGGTGAAGCAATAGCGACTGTTTTTGATCGCGAAGGCATCAATGTGCTTGAGCATACAGAAGCCAGCGAAGTGCGTTACGACGGACAACACTTCATTCTCAAAACCAATGCCGGAACATTAAAAGCAGAACAACTGCTCGTGGCCACAGGCCGTACGCCCAATACGGAAAACCTCGATTTAAAAACCATCGGTGTACAAACTGAACGCGGTGCAATAACGATTAACGATCGCATGCAAACCTCTAACTCAAGAGTATATGCGGCAGGCGACTGTACGAATCAGCCGAAGTTTGTCTATGTCGCCGCCGCAGGCGGCAGCCGAGCCGCTATTAACATGACGGGCGGTGATGCGCATCTTGATCTCAGTGCCATGCCCGAGGTTATCTTTACTGATCCACAAGTCGCCACGGTGGGTTTATCAGAAGCTGATGCTAAAACTGGTGGTTACGTCACCGAAAGCCGCACGTTGGGCCTTGAAAATGTCCCACGGGCATTGGTTAACTTCGATACCCAAGGGTTTATAAAAATTCTCGCAGAAAGTGGCAGCGGCCGGCTGCTCGGTGTTCAAGTCGTCGCAGGAGAAGCTGGTGAGTTGATTCAAGCTGCTGTAATGGCGATAAGAGCAGGAATGACAGTCAATGAGTTGGCTGATGAGCTCTTCCCATACCTTACGATGGTAGAAGGCTTAAAGTTATGTGCTCAAACATTCACTAAAGATGTTAAGCAATTATCTTGCTGCGCTGGATGAGACAATTGATAGGGAGAAGACAAGACCAACGGCAGATCAATAAGCAGTAAAAGTACGCTTGAGAAGGGTTCGCAACTACGAGCTGCTGGCTCCTACCAAGAGCAGTAGTACATTTATAAAACAAAAGATACGGGTTCATTGCATGCAATACATCGTGAAACATTGAGAATTTTCAGACTGTTCGCGAGCAAGTACCGTCAGTAAGGCTCGGGCACCTAAATTTGTACCATTGACGACGGTATTATGCACATTGATGATCTATTTATTAAAGAAGCACACCGCCAATACGGAATTGATAATGACCTGGTAGAGACACTGCTAAATTTAGTGGATTTGAGAGGGATGGTAAGCCGAGATTTGTACAGAAATCGCCAAATTAGAGCTAACGACTTGGTAACTTAAACATTATTCTTGAAGTAAAGTTTAAATCATCAGGATCCGAACAACTCAACCTGACGGCAACTATTTCTTATCGCCTAACTTATGAATTTAACTTAGCTTCCAAAACTGTGCTTTTTGGAAGCTCTATTTGTACTGCAAATCCGGTTGGATGAATATTGTTGAATGATATTTTTCCATCGTGCAATTGTATTATCTTCGAGGTAATGGATAAACCAAGACCAGAGCCGTCGATTCCACTATGCCCTTGAAACCGATAAAACCGCTCTCCCATTCGCTGAAGCATTTCTGTGGGTACTCCGGTGCCTTGATCCATTATTTTGATAGTAATGCTTTCTGATGTTTCAACTGCATTTATTTGTATCTTGGAATCTGCGGGTGAAAATTTCATGGCGTTGGATAGAAGATTGGTCAACGCGCTTATTATCAAAGTTTCATTGCAGGCTATCTTGATTGTGGGAGCGTCGATTTGCCATTGATAATTCTCGACCGTGTTTGTGGGGAGAGCGTTGATGGCTGCAGAAACAAGCGTTTTGAGTTCAATCTCGGAGAAATCAGTAGACTTATCCAAACTATCCAGTCGATTTAAGCGCAAGAGTTGATTAACTAAATGCGACATGCGCTCTACGGTACTAAAAATGGCTTTACCGGACTGTTTGGAATCCTCCAGCGATTCAGCGTGAATAATATTTTCCGCATGTACTTGAATTGCGCTTAACGGTGTTCGTAACTCATGTGACGCATCAGCAATAAAACGCTTTTCCCTCTCTGAAAACATCTTAATTTGATGTAATAATTTATTAATTGCCTGCTTTATCGGGATCAACTCTTTGGGCAGTTCTGACTCAATTGGTGACAGGTTGTTTAACGCTCTGGCTCTTAAATGAATGGCGAATCGATTAACCGGTTTCAGTACAAGATAAACAATAAAGAGTATTATTAAGCTTATCGGTACCCACATCAATAGTAGCGGGTACAGCTGTTCTGTAGCCAAGTAACCACTGAGCTCACTGCGTACATCCTCCCGTTGAAAGGTACGCACCCAAATGCCCTTAGATTTCGAAAAATAACTAAAGATAAACCATGTCTGCGCATCATTTTCTAACGTATGGTAGCCTGCGTCTAAATTTTTCAGCGGCAGTATCTTCAACTGATTAGTTAAGGCCAGCAATTTACCTTCAGAGTTGTATATGTGATAGCCGATTTTAGATTCGTACTTATGGCCGCTAGGGCCTCTCTCATTAGCGGACTCATCTTCACCGGTATCATTGTAGTTTGATATTGGGATCCTTTTAGGTACAGACTGAGTTTCCGAAGAGGGTGTATAAAATGCTGCCAGCGACTTTGCGGTTTGTGCGAGTTGCGCATCAAAAACTTCATCTAACTCGTGCAGAATATCCCGATAGCTAGCCCAGGCTGTGAACGCTAATACAGCAACTACAGCTAAGTTAATGCCAATAACCAATGAGCGGCGAAGCGACCAGAATTTCATGATGACTCATCTTTTAACAGATAGCCTAAACCTCGGATGGTGGTTATCAGGCTAGGGTTCAGTTTTTTTCGTAAATGGTGAATATGGACCTCTAACGAATTGCTTTCGTTATCGCTATCCCAGCCATAACATGCAGTTTCTAACTGCTCTTTACTCACTATCTTTCCGACATGCAACGCGAGTTGTTTGAGTAATATCCATTCTAACCGGGTTAAATTAATTAGTTTGCGCTGAAAGCGACATTGTTGTGATGCAATATCAACGCTCAGATCGCCGCAATTTATAACATCATTGAGTTGGAGGTTTGCTTTTCGCACCTGAACCCGAACACGGGCTTCTAACTCACGTAACTCAAACGGCTTTACTACGTAATCATTGGCGCCCTCATTCAGTGCCAGCACCTTCGTATCAACATCATCCCAGGCGGTGAGTACGACAATAGGAACGGGTTGCCCTGCCTTTCTCAGTTTTTTGATCAAGGATACGGCATTGCCATCAGGCAGGCCAAGATCAAAAATTGCCAGTTCGAATTGGTCAGTTTTAAGGGCACTTTCCGCTTGCGACAGATTCATAGCGAGTTCGACCATATAACCCATACGATTCAGACCCTTAATGATACCTTCTGCCAAGGTTTTGTCATCTTCAAGGAGTAGTAGACGCATTTACATATCTCTCGTTAAACGGGTTAAATCAAGGCTTGCATTATAAAGTGACGTTTCTACATTAAAGTAACCTAATACAGTATGCGAGAAATTATCGTGATTAATATTGGCGTCTGTATTATTCCCCGTCATTTCAAATGTCTCTGAAGGCCAAACTATCCAAGGGATATGTCGTTGCTCCTCGGGCGCTAACCAATTTGGTAAACCATGCAGGTAGATACCGTTATCACCCAGGGACTCACCGTGGTCGGATACATACATCATACTGCTCTCCAGCTCTTTGTGGCTCCTCAATAACCTAATGGCCTGACTCACGAGCCGATCAGTTATCAATAAACTGTTGTCGTACGCATTAATAATTTCTTCTTTTGTGCAGTTTGTTAATTCCTCGCTTTTACACTCTGGTAAAAAATGTTTGAGTTTCTCTGGCGAGCGTTTGTAATATGCTGGCCCATGACTACCCATTTGGTGAAGCACAATAATCGAATCCTGAGTGATGTTTCGTAACCAGGAGCTCAAGTCATCAAGCATCTCAAAGTCGTAGCAGCCCGTTTCTCCGCACCGATCTTCATCCATCACAATGGTATGAATACGGTTACAGACGTCCTTGCACCCGGAGTTGTTTTCAATCCAGGTTGCTTTGATACCGGCATTTTCTAAAACATCTAATACGTTACTGGAATTTCTGGCGGCATTGGAATAAGTGTCAGCCGTTAAAAAACTGAACATACAGGGAACAGAAACAGCCGTAGCTGTGCCGCATGACATGGCAGCTTTGTAGCTCAAGATTGGTTCTGAAGTTGCTAACTGGGAAAGCATGGGTGTTGTCGGACGCTCATAACCATTCAGTGAAAAGTGATCTGCACGCGCTGTTTCGCCCAATATGACAACCATTACTTTTGGCTTTGCCGAAGTTTTAGTTTGCACCGCGTCCTGCCCCAAAGAGGTAAACTGAGCCGGCTTTTCTAGTTTTTGTCTTATGACTGAAACACTCGCCGAGATGACATTGAATGGGACGATCCGATATTTTACATCCCGATGGTTACGAAATAAGGAGGCAAAGTCGTCATAACTTGTATAAACAATACCGACCGCTAAAAAACAGAAGCAGGCTGCTGTAACAAGACTTTGTTTGATCTGTGTAAGTGTTCTTGCTTTGGGGATTTTTATGTACATCAGCAATAACGAAGGGATGATACCCAGTGCCATTAAGGTGATAAAAAAACTGGTAGAAAGTTGGTCTCCGGCCTCTGCTGGGTCGGTCTCCATGGTATTGATGAGCATGTCGGAGTCAATAACAATGCCGTATTCCAGCATATAAAATGAGGCCGGCGCAGCCACAATAATTAAAATAATCGCCAGTGGCTTGAACGCATTAATAAACCGGCTTAAGGCCAGCACAAAAGCATAAAAACAGAGTGTGAATACCATTAACTTAAACTGTGTGAATGACTGGACACCATAAGCCTCCAAAGCGTTTAATAAAGGCGCTGAGTAGGCAAAGGTTAACCAAGTTGCAACAACCATTAACAGTATTGAAAAATTAAGTGTCAGTCGTTTCATGATGCTCACCTATATGAAAAATAAGTAACGCGATGCTCCAGCAAATAAACGCTGTAGTGATATCGTCGACGAAGAAGTGGGCGCCACGCAGTTGTTGTGCAAAGCCGAGAGTGAAGCCAACAAAAAGTGAGAAAACAGCCGATGTATTAGCAAGGACGGGCTGACTTTTACGCCAGAAAAAATAAAGCCCGATCCAGGCAAAACCGATACTCGAATGCCCCGACGGAAAGCATCGTCCTGAGCTAAAGGGGCTGTCATTCAACGACCACAAACTGAAGTAAGGTTTGGTGCCGCCGTATACACGCAGATCCCAGGGACAGTCCATCCCCAGAGTCGCTTTAAGGTAATTAACCAAGCCAAAAGACAGTAAAATAGATAAGAGCAGCAGCACATAGCGACGCCGCTGAGCGTTATTTTTTCCCGGAAAAAACTGGAATAAGGTTAAGGCCAGTAGCGAAATGACAGCGATGAGATTGAGATTCCGAGCACCTTCATGAAAAATGGTTTCAGTAATGAAGTGGTGTTTAAGTGACCACTGCCCCCCTTCTAGCCGATAGAGTGCATTGGCAAATAGGAATTTGAGATCAAATAATTCTGCCGTTGTTAACACCGCAATAAAAATGACCAGAGTAATCAGCCAACGTTGGCTGGTTGTTGTCATCTTCAAAGCTGGCATAAGAGTGCTGCCCAAACGATGATGAACTGAATGATCGCAAGAAATACAGCGGCCGACGCGATATCTTTCGCTCGCGCGCTAAGCTCATGAAAGTCTGCGCCGATACGGTCGACTACAGCTTCTACAGCGGAATTAAGCAACTCAGTAATGAGTAAGCCGGACAGAGACAAAAACATTAACAACCGCTCTGCTAACGCCAACGGTGCCAGCACTAAAATAGGCGCTAATAAAATGAACAGTAACACTTCTTGCCGAAATGCGGCTTCAAAAAGCCATGCAGCTTTTAGCCCCTTTATGGAATACCGCGTTGCATGAAGTATTCGGATTACTCCTGTTTTGCCTGGTTTCATGATGAGTCCTGTCACGATAAAAAAATACATCCTAAACGACCAATATTAAGTTCAGCTTAAGGTTCCCCCTTTACTATCCATCGCATCACTAAAGCTACAAATGGATTGGATTCTTAATGTGGAATGTTTTGCTAAAAAAAGCGACGCGGTCTTTAGCGCACTATCAGACGCTGATTGTAGGATTTGCGCTTGGCTTAATCATTTTGAGTGTCAGCCGTCTGCTGCTGTTTATCTGGCAGTTTGATCGTGTAACGGAGGCGGCGAATATTGGCTATCTGATGGTGATGGGATTGAGGGCTGACGTTGTTCAAATGGGATATCTGACACTGCCATTATTGTTATTTGCGCCGTTATTTCTAAACCGATGGGGTTTGGGGCTATGGCAAAAACTTCAGAGCATCTGGTTGATTATCGCTATTACCTATATTGCGTTTATGGAGATATCAACGCCAGCTTTTGTTATGCAATACGATTTGCGACCTAACCGCTTGTTCATTGAATATTTAGAATATCCCAAAGAAGTGTTTAGTATGCTCTGGGCTGGTTTTAAACCCTGGTTATTTGTAAGCGGCGTGGTTGTGATTGGCTGTTTATATGGGTTAACTAAATTAGCGAAGCGCTTGAATACATCACCCCCCATCGATAACAAGAAGGTTGTCAGTTCTCTGGTTGTCTGGCCGTTGTTAGTGATCCTTGTCTTTGCTGGTGTCCGCTCAACTCTGGCGCACCGGCCGGCTAACCCAGCCTTTTTTGCAGTGACGTCTGATGCGCTTGTGAATAGTTTAGTTATTAGTTCAGCTTACTCTGTCGAATATGCAATTTATAATATGCGTCATGAGGCAAGCGCTGCCAGTGTGTATGGTAAGGTTCCCATCGATCAGATACTTAATACCGTGAAAAAACAACCTCACTTAGTTGAGAAAACTTTTCCGTCTGAAAAATACCCAACAGTGCATTTTAATCCCGCCTCCCGTAATTACAACAAACCCAAAAATATTGTTGTTATTTTGGAGGAGAGTCTGGGGGCTACTTTTGTTAAAGATTTAGGTGGGGTTGGTGTGACACCAAATCTTGAACAGTTACGACAGGAAGGTTGGTGGTTTAAGCAGTTGTACGCGACAGGAACTCGCTCGGTTCGCGGTATTGAGGCGGTCATCTCAAGCTTTTTACCAACGCCTGCAAGAAGCACCGTAAAACTCTCTTTATCGCAGCAAAACTTTTATACCGCGGCGGATTTGTTGTCGCGTAAAGGCTATTTTACCGAGTTTATTTACGGTGGTGAAACCCACTTCGACAATATGGGGAGCTTTTTTACCGGCAACGGATTTCAATCAATACTGGGGCAAGGTGACATTGTTAACCCACAATTTGTGGGCAGTTGGGGGGCTAGTGACGGCGATTTATTTAATACGGCGCATCAGCGATTTAAGGAACTGGAAAAAATCGGGCAACCTTTTTTTAGTTTAGTTTTTACATCGTCCAATCATGAGCCGTTTGAGTTTCCGGACAATGCAATTGAGCTCTATTCGAAGTCAAAGAATACGGTTGAAAATGCGGTTAAATACGCAGATTTCGCTCTGGGTGAATTCATTAAAAAGGCAAAAAGAAGTGAATATTGGGAGGACACGATTTTTCTAATTGTTGCAGACCATGATACGCGTGTCTACGGCAACGAATTAGTGCCCATTAATAAATTCCATATACCCGGGCTTATTTTGGGAGGGTCTATTAAACCCAGGAAAATAGATTCAATAGTCAGTCAAATTGATTTGTTACCGACTGTTATATCGCTTGCGGGTGTTTCTTCCTGGACTCCGTCAATAGGGCAGGATCTATCTGCAGAAAATGTACCGTTTGCCAATCGTGCGATGATGCAATTTGGTAATAACTATGCGTGGATGACTAACGACGCTGTGATCATTTTAACGCCAAGCGGAAGTATGGCTGGTTACTATGATTTCCATAAAAACAGTTTTGTCAGAAGCAGCAAAGTACATGACACATTGTATAACGACGCTTTAGCACACGCACTTTTACCTTCATGGCTTTACCAAAACCTTGCTTACTTTGTGCCGGAGGATCTAAATTAGCATATTCGTTCGGCTATGGTTGAGGCGCTAACCTCCTTTCATAAGTGCTGGATTTCTAAGGTACCTTTGCGAAACAAGGCTCTGATAGCTGCCCGCGAGGCCGTTAAAAACATCCACCAGGACGTCCTTGTTTTGGCTCATCAACCCGAAAATGGCCGCCCTCTGAATGATATGCCCGTCGAATTTAGAGAGTGGCTCATTGATTTTGGCCAGAGTGGCCATCTCGCACTGTACCGTTACGATGGTTTTGAAACGATCATCCTAGCAGTGCTTGCCGGTTCACTCTAAGATACCGATTGACAAAAGCAAACATGTTTCTCTAATTGAATCAGTGTACGAAGTACAGGCGATTCTTAAGTTTTTCTGCACTATAGAAATTATTGAAGGCTTTCAGTATTCAACTGCTAACGATACGTGTGAAAAGTTACGCAAAAAGATTGATGACTGCCAAGAATCGGCAATGAAAGAGTTGAAGAAGCGGTATAGAGCCTAAAAAATTAATTTTCATTGTCACTAACCTCTCTCATCCAGAGTTTAGTTTGCACATTCAAAAAATATCACCTATATACAAAATTCACATTAGAGTTAAACACTAAGCTTAAAATAGGAAGGTTAATTATGGCAGTAAAACACACACCAACCGGAGTTGTGCATCAAGGAAGTAAAGGCGGGAGAACTGGTTGCGGATTCAACACTAAAGAAAACTCAAGTCACTGGGTGAACTCACACGAAAAAATAAATTGTGACAAAAAAGGCTGTAAAAGCTAATTAAAGCACGGTGGAGCTACTACGCCTTCTCAGGAGCCCCTCGTTTATCCCATACCGTCTCATATGCCCGCGCGGAAGGCTTCATCAAGATAGTCCCCCCACCACTGCATCAATTCCCGACGGCGTTCCAAATACTGAGATCTATTGTAAGCACTGCGTATCTGGTTAGGGTCAGTATGCGCCAACGCAGATTCAATCAGATCAGGATCCTTCCCTTCTTCATTTAGAATAGTACTCGCCAAAGCTCTTAAACCGTGGCTAACGAGCTTATCTTTATAATCCATGCGTCGTATCGCCATATTCGCAGTTTGACTGTTTACATGCGTGTTAGGGTTCTTCATTGAAATGAAAATATGCTCTCTGTTACCGCTAATCTCTTTCATTTTATCCAGCACTTTTATGGCTTGCGTCGGTAGAGGAACAATGTGCTGACGTCGCTTTTTCATTCGTTCAGCCGGTATAATCCAATTAACCTCACCGTTATCTAACCTTTCAATTTCTTCCCACCTAGCGCCAGCAGCTTCAGATGGCCGAACCATCGTAAGTAACTGCCATTTAATTAAATGCCTAGTAACCTTACTGACGCTAGTGTTTTGGAGTTTATCCAAGAATACCGGTAGTTCATCCTTTCCTATTGTTGGTAAATGCTGCTTTTTGGGCGACTGAAAAGCTGCTTTCACTCCAGCTAGGGGATTAGCCTGGATAACACCAGTATTCGTGGCGAAGACCATGATTTCATTAACACGTTGAATAACACGCTTCACAGTTTCCAAGCGCCCCGACTTTTCTATCGGTTTAAGTACCTGGATAAACATCGGCGCAGTAATTTCATTTATCGGCTTTTTGCCTAAGTCTGGGAATACATGAAGCTCTAGTGATCGCCAAATGTCATCCGCATAATCATCCGTGACTTTGGTTTTCTTAGTTTCAAACCAATCTTCAGCAACTTTACGTAAAGTCGACTCTTGCTCAGTTCGCTGAGTCCGAATACTTTCATCTCTAGAAAGCTTAGGGTCTATGCCTTCAGCAACTTTTGCCCGAGCCTCTTCCGCTAAGCTTCTGGCCTTTTTTAGGCTAACCTCAGGGTACATCCCCAACCCCATATTCATACGTTTCTTTGTAACTGGATGCAGGTAATTAAAATTCCATAACTTTGAACCACTGGAAGCTCTAATGCGCAACTGAAGCCCCCCACCATCAGAAAAAACACAGTCTTTTTCCTTTGGCTTAGCTTTTTTTATTTGACTGTCGTTAAGCGGAGTCACAGGCCGTGGCATATCAAAATCTCCAATCGTTGTATTCCTGGATTGTATACCCATCGCTCAGGAATACAACCTGGAATACAAAAACGTTAGGCTTCCCTGGAATATCGTGAGATTACTTGAGAATCTAAAATAGCTTAAGAGGCTCTATGAAAGGGGCTCTAGGCATAAAAAAGGGCGCTACTGGAGCGCCCTGATTTAATAATGTGGTGGAGCTGGCGGGAGTTGAACCCGCGTCCGCAATACCTACATCCTCGGTCCTACATGCTTAGTCAGTCTTTTAGTTAATCAGTGTGACGCCGACTGACAGGCTTCACAACTGACGAGTCCGATTGGTTTTAACGCTTCAGCTCCGGACAAAGCCTCCACGCGAGTCTACATTAGTTTGAGCCATCCTGGTCCGGTCTCGCAGACAAAGCGCCGGGGGATGGGCTTAGCGGGTTATTAAGCCGCTAGAGCGTAGTTGTCGTCGTTTGCAACTATTAGGTTGAGGCTTTTTACGAGGCCTGCCTCACCTCGGCATGCACCTTGGGTTTCGTGTATCCCGTCGAATCCAGATCAGCCCCAAAGCTATTACTTACGTAACTTGTGTACTATAACTCAGACACCGCTTAAGTGCTATAAGTTCTGCACTCAAGCGGTTATTTATTGGACGCTAAGTCAGGTATTAAGCCGCCATATACAAAACTTTTTCAACCAGCTTACTAATGCCCTCTTCCGCATCCGGCAGGTTTTCAGCCAGCATATAGGCCGGTGTGGTCACTAACTGGTGCTTGTCATCCACTACAATATCGCGAACACCGCAGTTCACATGCTCGCCGCCCATTTTATTAATGGCGCTGGCAACTTCGCCGTCGCTACCAATGGTGACTTTCACACCCTTTCCGTATATGTGTGGCAACAATACAGGAGAAATGCACATATAGCCTGCTGGTTTCTTCGCCTCAACGAAGGCTTTACCAACTTTCAACACCTGGTCGTTTACCGTCATATCAGCACCTTTAACGGCAAAATCGCAGAAGTTTTTGGCAACACCAAAACCGCCCGGCAATATCAACGCATCAAACTCAGACGAATCTAAGTCGGTTAAAGGTTTTACTTCACCGCGGGTAATGCGCGCCGCCTCTTCCAGAACATTGCGCTTATCACCGCTTTCCTTACCCTTAAGGTGGTTAATGGTGTGCATTTGTTCAATGTCTGGTGCAAAGCATTCGTAGCTGGCTCCCTGCTTTGCTATGTGCAATAAGGTTAATACAGCTTCGTTCACTTCGGCTCCGTCAAAAACACCGGAGCCGGATAAAATAACTGCTACTTTTTTCATAGTCGAAACCTCCTGTCCGCTACTTAAAATTCGCTTTAATCCAGTTCAATGTGCGCGTCGTTTTCATCGCGCCACTTCCACTCATTTTCAAGTGTAGCGGTTGGTTGCAGCATGGCAAAATCGAGCTGACGTATTGGCTCGGAAGACTTAATGCGAATTGGAAAGTCCGGATTCGCTAATGACGTTTTAGCCATAGCAAGCAAAGCATTAGGATAATGCCCCGCGACATGCTCATAGTTTTTCTCGCTAATACCGCCATTTACAATTAACGGAATGTCCGAAAACTCCTGCACAATGTCGCCCAATGACTTATTACTGCCACCTTTAAATGGCTTACGCATTACGTCCGTATCTGTTGTGTGAATGTAATCCACACCGGCTTTCTCCATGGCCTTCACCACTTTTATCATGGCGTCCTCGCCTTCCGGCCACTGATAATCAGAGTCAGTCACGGTAATTTGGCTTAAACGCACACCGACAATGAAGTCGTCGCCTGCGGCGGATTTCGCGGCCTTAACCACTAATTCCAGAAAATGCATGCGTTTTGCCATGTCTCCGCCCCACTGATCAGGGCGCTGGTTAAAGTAGTCACTTAAAAACTCATTCAGTAAATACCCATTAGCTGCGTGCAACTCAACCCCGTCAAAACCTGCCTCTTTAGCCCGGTTTACGGCACCGACAAAACCGTTCATAACGGCATCAAAATCGGTTTCATCCATGGCTTTCACTTCAGGCCAGCCGTCGGTTTTGCCATACAAGTCCAGCGGTTCACCTTTAGGCTTTACTTCGCTGGGCGCAATGGGTGTGTCTGTGTATTCATTATGCTGGAACTGAGCGCCAGCATGCATCAACTGCATAATGAACTTGCAGTCATGTTTGTGTACTCGTTCGACAATTTCTTTCCAGGCGTCGGTTTGTGGTGCGTCGGTAATGCCCGGCTGATTTTCATACCCCTGGCTTGCCTGCCGGTCTGTGTATACGCCTTCGCTGATGATCATACTCCAACCACCTTTCGCGAAACGCTCGTAATACTCGCCCATTAACTCCGTTGGCTTGCCCTTCTTGTCGGCACTGGTTCGTGTCATGGGAGCCACAACAAAACGGTTTTCAAGCTTGTGGCCTTTTAATTCAAAATCATCAAATGCTGAACTCATACGGAATTCCTTTTTCATCTAATACTGTTATATGACTTTGAGCATAATTACGCAGAATTCAAGGGGAATTGATCACTTTGTTGTTAAATCAGCTGAAAGTACAACCGCTGCTTTTTGCTTACGACCACCGTAGCCAAAGGCTTTGCTGAAGGTACTTATAGGCACAGGTAAATACTGACGTTCGGTAGGAGATTCCCAGGGTAAAGTGTCGTAATCGGGGTCGTTTATGTAGATAAAGTCATCGTCGGCCGCGCAAATTAAGACCCAATGCGGTGCCCTAATACCGTCAAACTGATAAGTAGAGATAAGCACCATAACCAGACAGCCCTGGCTTAAGTCCTCTTTTATTAACGTCACGTCATAGTCGCGTACAACAATGGGAACACCATGTTTTTCCAGGTAGGTCATATCGGCCTGCTGTATGCGCTGCATAACCGTTTTTTTCTGCTCTTGACGAACCGAATCCACAAATAGTGGCTGGTCGGTATTCACTTCCACCCGAACTTTCAGGCCACGCTGAAACGCCGCCCGCGCCAGCCCATGAGGGCCACAGCCGCCGTGCCCGGAGGTCATATAAATGGTCGTCGCCTGACGCCAAATTTCCAGCTCTTCGGCTTGCGGGTCGCTACTGGGCCGGCCGAAGTAGTCCATAGCCATTAGCAGGCTTGCGGGGCCGCAGGTAAACTCCGTCGACTGGGTCAGCATAGGAACGTATTCTTCGGTTGCTCCCACGCCCGCATCTTCGCCCATTTCGTAACGAGGCAACAGTTTTTGCAGAACCAGAGCATCTGTCGATTGCGATGCAGAAGGCGGGAAATAGGCTTCGCGCAGCTCTATTGCACGGAAGCCTTCGCTGTTCATCAGCTGTTGCCCTACTGTATTAGAGGTTGCTACCTCGGTACGTAAAAACAGGGAGTGTCGTTCATCGGCCAGGTCTTCTGCAGCTTGCAACAAACGTCGACCATAGCCTTTACTACGATGTTCCTTTTCGACAACCAAAGCATAGAGTCGAGCCAGATTTGTATTATTTCGGTACAGGACAACGGTATAACCAATGACCTTTTCGTTCAGCAGTAACACCTGAAAATCGGCGCTAGGCGACTCAATAAACCGCCGAAAACTGCGCTTACTGATCGCATCTTCGGGGAAAGTGACAGCTTCTAGCGCCGCTACCGCGTCTAAATGCTCATTACGTGCCGGTTGAATACTGGCCATAAAATAAACCCCTTAATTTTACGCAGATTTTACGCCTAAAGACGCTTTCGGTATAGAGATTTTACGCCCTGCAGAATTACCCTTAGCAATAGAAAAAGTCGGTTCGTCGCATGAGGTAACAGTGAATCTAAAAGCAACGTTGCGCCTATTAACCTGGCCTATGATCTGGATTGCCTCAATTCAGTGTTTTTTTGGTTTGCTTTCGGTTTTTGTCTTTAGGGACAAAACCTTTACCGACTTTATTTATTCCTCTTTGCTCTGCCTTGTTCTCGCGCTCTTTCTATTCATACGCACTAATAACGGCGAGCAAAAGAAAATCTTTTTCCGCGAAGCCTTGGCGTTCGCTTCATTCACCTGGATTTTAATAGGCGTTCTGGGAGCATTACCCATTATGTCCGTTACCGGGGTTAGCTTTACCGACGCAGTATTTGAGTCGGTCAGCGCTATGACCACCACCGGTGCCACCATTCTCACCGGCCTTGATGAAATGCCCAAAAGCTTTTTACTGTACCGCCAGTTTCTGCAATGGATGGGCGGGCTCGGTATCGTGATTTTTGTAGTCGCCATTCTTCCCATGCTAAACGTGGGTGGCATGCGCCTGCTTAAGGCTGAAACTCCGGGTCCCATTAAAAATGAGAAGTTAGCACCACGTGTTGCGAGTACAAGCCGTTACCTCTGGTTAGTTTACCTGTGCCTGACAATAGGCTGTGCCGGCAGTTACTGGTTGGCCGGAATGTCTCCTTTCGATGCCATAGCCCATAGTCTGACGACCGTATCAACCGGCGGGTTTTCGCCCTACGACGCCAGTATGGGCCACTTTCAGCAACCAATTATTCTTATAGTTGCCGATGTGTTTATGATTCTGGGGGCTATCAGTTTTGCCCTGCACCATAAACTGTTTACAGCCAGAGCCATAAGTGGCTACTGGAAAGACGAGGAAACTCGCTGGTTTTTAATTGCATTGGCCGTTTTCAGCGTTATTCTTACCGCTCTGGCATTTAACGCTCAAACTCATCATTCCTTCGGGGAGTCTCTGAATCAGGCGGTTTTTCATGTCGTTTCCTTTATGACCAGTACCGGTTACGGTGCCGATGACCTTTCGGCGTGGCCTGCGGCTACGGCTGGTTTTTTAGTGGCAGCCAGTTACCTGGGCGGCTGCGCCGGGTCAACTGCCGGAGGCAACAAATTTGTCCGTAATGTCATTACCTTACGCATCCTGAAACACCAAATGCTGCAGGCCATCCACCCGCGTGCCATTCTGAAAGTGGTGTATCAGGGAAAAGCGGTGACTAACGACGTGATTCAGGCGGTAATGAGCTTTATGCTAATGGTCGCAATTAGTTCCATGGTGCTTACCCTCATACTGATGCTGACCGGGCTGGATTTTTTCTCGGCATTTACCGCCGTTTCGGCGTGTCTGAACGTACTTGGTCCGGGTTTTGGCGAAGTTTCCAGTAACTTTATTCCGGTATCAGACACCGGAACCTGGGTACTGACGTTAGCAATGATTTTAGGACGCCTTGAATACTTTACTTTGCTAACATTGTTACTTCCTCAATTCTGGCGGGACTAGCACATGAGATTAGAACATGAGTAAACAGCCCTGGTTAGGTTACCTGGCCTCCGTTGCCATCACCTGCACCGCGGCGGGTCTTGCTTACCTGCTCGATCACTGGTTATTGCCCACCTCCGGCACGGTACTCATTCTGCAACTGGCGGTGTTGCTTATTGCATTTTTAACCAATTTTCGCGCGGCACTACTTGCCGTTGTTCTGGCCTTGCTGCTGTTTAATTTTTTATTTACAGAACCGCGCTATTCGCTGCACATGACTGACATAGACGAAATGGTTACTGCAATTGTATTTATTGCCGTGGGCGTTATTACCAGCCACTTAGTCACCTTGTTCAGAAACCAAAAAGAAAGCTTACGTCAGGCCCAGCTGCGCTCAAACATTCTGCTATCGGTTTCACACGACCTGAGAACCCCGCTGGCCAGCGTCATTGGCAATTTAAGTACATTGCAGGCGTATCAGGAGCGTTTGCCGGAACAAGAACGGGCCGAGCTGTTACAGGGTGCGCTCGATGAGAGTGACCGCTTGCATCGTTATATTGAAAACCTGTTACAGGCTACCCGACTACAGCACGGCGAAATTCGTTTGACCCATGCAGTGCAGGATATTCGTCCGGTTATCAGTAAAACGCTTTCGCGCTTTGCTTCACAAGAACGGTTACTGGTTAAAGATAACCTGCAGCACGCTATGGTTGAGGTTCAGTCCTCGCTGCTGGAGCAGGCATTGTTTAATGTTATTGATAACGCGATGCGCTTTTCCGGCGAGACAGCGCCGGTTACTTTGTCACTGTCAGAAACCGACAAGTTCATTGTCATTGATATTAAAGATGAAGGCCCCGGCATAGAAACCAGTAAGCGCTCGCTTGTATTTAATGTTTTTTATTCGTCGCGCGAGAAAGACTCAGGCACTGGCGGAACCGGTCTGGGGCTGTCTGTTGCTAAAGGAATAATCGATATTCATAACGGCCACATAGGTATTGAAGAAAGTCCTGATGGCTGCCTTGTCCGAATTAAATTACCACGCGCCAACATCACAGAGGAAGTCTCATGAATGCACAAGCCCGCACCGACGGCCCCCGCATTTTAGTCATTGATGACGAACCACAGATACGACGCTTTATGCGGGCCTCTCTCACTGCCGAAGGTTATACCTACCTGGAAGCAGCGACAGCCGAGCAAGGGATAAAGCAGATTACCAGCCAGAACCCGCATTTGGTTATTCTGGACTTAGGTCTGCCTGACGCTGACGGCTATCAGGTCATGCGCCAGCTGCGCGAATGGAGTCAGGTGCCGGTATTGGTACTGACGGCGCGCGACGACGAACTGCAGAAAGTGAAACTGCTGGAAGGTGGTGCTAACGACTACCTGACCAAACCCTTTGGTATTCGGGAGCTTATGGCGCGTATTCATGTTTTATTACGCGACCTCTCCATTGAACAACCCACAGCCGAGGCTCAGCTTCGTTTTGGTGAGTTACTCATCGACCGCGAGCAACACAAAGTGTTTCTGCAAAACGAGATAGTTAACTTGTCCCGTAAAGAATACGCCTTACTGGACTTCTTAGTCAGCCACCCGCAAAAACTCGTTACTCAGCAACAGTTGCTGGAGAAAATTTGGGGCCAAACACACCAGGAAGACACCCACTATTTGCGTATTTTTGTCAGCCAGGTACGTAAAAAGCTCAAAGATGACCCGGCGCAGCCAAAGTATATAGAAACAGAACCCGGTGTCGGTTACCGGTTTATCGCAGAGAAATCCTGACACAATAAGGAGCCGCTTAAGCTACCTTTTCTGGCTTAAATCGTGTTAAACTTGCGCGCAAATTTTGCCAGTCGGGATTATTCTGTGAGCGATAAAAAACCTTCTTTAAGTTATAAAGACGCGGGCGTCGACATTGACGCTGGTAATGCATTGGTTGAACGTATTAAAGGCGTTACCAAGCGCACGCACCGGCCTGAAGTCATGGGTAACATTGGTGGGTTTGGTGCTCTGTGTGAAATTCCGGCGGGTTATAAACAGCCGGTTTTGGTGTCCGGCACCGACGGTGTAGGTACCAAGCTGCGTTTAGCCATAGACCTTAAGCGCCACCGCGGTGTGGGTATCGACTTGGTTGCCATGTGCGTCAACGACCTTATTGTACAGGGTGCTGAGCCGCTGTTTTTTCTCGACTATTATGCAACCGGCAAACTGGACGTAGACGTAGCAGCTGACGTGGTTGCCGGTATCGGCGACGGCTGTGAACAGTCGGGTTGTGCTCTTATTGGTGGGGAAACCGCAGAAATGCCAGGCATGTACGAAGGCGGCGATTATGACTTAGCCGGTTTCTGTACCGGTGTGGTGGAAAAGTCTGAAATTATTGACGGCACCAAAGTTGCCGACGGCGATGCCTTAATTGCTCTGGCTTCAAGCGGACCTCATTCAAATGGTTACTCGCTTATTCGCAAAATTATTGAAGTGAGCGGTGCCGATTTAGAGTCTCATCTGCAAGGCAAAACACTGGCTGATCATTTATTAGAACCTACCCGCATTTACGTTAAACCGGTTCTGGAGCTGATTAAACACGTACCTGTACATGCATTGTCACACATTACCGGTGGCGGCTTCTGGGAAAACATTCCACGCGTTTTACCGAAAGGCAGCAAAGCCGTTATTGATGGCAACAGCTGGGACTGGCCAGTTATTTTTGACTGGTTAAAAGAGAACGGCAATATCAGCATGAAAGAAATGTACCGCACCTTTAACTGTGGTGTGGGTATGGTTATTGCGGTACCCAACGAGCAAGCAGATAAAGCCATTCAAATTCTGACAGACGCCGGTGAAGACGCCTGGAAAATTGGCCGTATTGCAAACGCGGCTGAAGGCGAAGAGCAAGTCGACATTCTGGCCGACGAGACTCACTAATGAAACGTATTGTTGTACTAATTTCAGGTACCGGTAGTAATATGCAGGCCATTCAACAGGCCTGCGAAGATGAAAAAGTAACAGGTGAAATCGTTGCGGTTATTTCCAATAAAGCCTCGGCTAAAGGCCTGGAAAAAGCTGCTGCTAAAGGCATTGATACCGAGGTATTGAGTCATAAAGAGTTTGACTCTCGCGAGGCTTATGACGCCGAACTGAAGTCGCTGATTGACAGTTATCAGCCCGATTTAGTGGTTCTTGCTGGCTTTATGCGCATTCTGACGGGTGAGTTTACGCGCCACTACGAAGGCCGCATGTTCAACATTCACCCTTCTCTTCTTCCTAAATATAAAGGTGTGAATACGCACCAGCGGGCATTAGACGCGGGCGATACCGAACACGGCGTGAGTGTGCATTTTGTGACAGAAGAACTCGACGGTGGCCCAGTGGTATTGCAGGCTAAAGTACCTATTTTTGAGGGCGACACAGTGGAAGAAGTTCAGGCTCGCGTGCACGAGCAGGAACACCGTATTTATCCGCTGGTGGTTAACTGGTTTTGTCAGGAGCGTCTTAAGCTGCAAGGCGGTCGCGTTACACTAGACGGCGAAGTTCTGGGCGCTCAAGGCTACGCAACCGAATAATTGCGTAGCCTGACATTTATGTCAGGTCCAATGTCCAATATATTACCCAATACGTTAGATTTTAAGTTGGGTTCGATATATTACCTGATGCATTAGGTAATGCTTCTCGGTTTGATATCTCACCTGACATGAATGTCAGGCTACATAAATACCAATTACATAAAAACCAGATCACATAGACAAGCTTTTCAGCGACATGGTGGCCTGCTCGTCACCTTCTTTAAACTGTTTCATTTTCACCATCACGTAATTTAGCTCCGGCGCAAACCACAAAAAGGTCTGGCGCCGGTTATTATCCCTTATACGCCCGACTTTTATTGCTTCAACCTCACCGTAAGGCAACGACAACTCTTCTGTTGTCAGCACCTCAAAACGGTATTCGTCTTCTTGACCTTTTTCATCAACCAACCGGTACTTAAAAGTTTCAGCTCCGCTGGCCAAATCTACACGTAATTGTTCGGTCACATTGGCTTCATCAAATAACGCGTCTTCCCAGTTCACACCCAGCATGCGTCCGGTGTCCACATTACGAACCTTTTTCTCATTCGGTTTGAATTCACCATGAAAGGACTTATCCGATCCGGTGCCGGTTCTCATGTAAATAAATTCGCGAGGCTCCAACCGGCTATTCTCTTCATCCACAATAAATACTGAACGAGCTTCACGGGTGTCCGACAAAATAAACCAGGAAATATCCGACTTTGTTCGCAGTTGCCATTCGTCCTCCGGCGACACCTCAAGATAACGGTAACCTTCCCCATACTCGCTGTCACCACGCGTGATCACGTAGTCAGCCTGATACGGCTTCATTGATTGTTCGATGGGTTGCCCGGCTTTCTGCTGACTATCTGCAACAGCGGTATTCATTGCCAAGCCACTTAATAATACGCTGGATACCAGCCAACTGACGGTCCTTTTCACTTTCACTTCTCCCCTTCTGTTCACTACTGGACGTTTATATTGACAACAAAATTCAAACGCCCGTTCAATTTTTCCTTGAAAATATACTCCGGTTGATCTAACTTGCACAGTATCACTGGTCAGACCTCCAAATCGGAGTATTACATTATGAGTATTGCACTTTGGATTGTCGCTACTGTTATAGTCGCGGCTGCATTAATCTACAAACGAGCCAGCCTGGCTATGTTCAGCGCCGGTCTGGTTATTATGTTCGCTATTGGTAGCGCAATCGACATTGTTGGCCCGGTGCTTTGGGCTATTCTGGCAATTGTTCTGGTTCCGCTTAACATAGCGCCAATTCGTTTAAACCTGCTGACTAAGCCTATTCTTAGCGCATATCGCAAAGTAATGCCAGAAATGTCTGATACCGAGCGTGATGCACTGGAAGCCGGTACGGTCTGGTGGGACGGCGATTTATTCAGTGGTGACCCTGACTGGTCAAAACTTCATAAGGTACCTAAAGCCGAGTTAACGGCTGAAGAAAAAGCCTTTCTGGACGGGCCTTGTGAAGAAGTCTGCAAAATGCTGGACGACTGGGAAGTGACCCACGAATTAACGGACATGCCTGAGCACGTCTGGCAGTATCTTAAAGACGAGAAATTCTTCGCCATGATCATCAAGAAAGAGTACGGTGGTCTTGAATTCTCTGCCTACGCGCAGTCTCGTGTTTTACAGAAGCTTGCCGGTGTTAGCACGGTGCTGGCCTCAACCGTCGGCGTACCTAACTCATTAGGCCCGGGCGAATTGTTGCAGCATTATGGCACCAAAGAACAGCAAGACCATTACCTGCCACGCCTAGCCAGCGGTGACGAAATTCCATGTTTCGCACTAACCAGCCCGGAAGCCGGTTCTGACGCAGGCGCTATTCCTGACTCAGGTGTGGTGTGTAAAGGTGAGTGGAACGGCGAGGAAATTGTCGGTATTAAACTGAATTTCAATAAGCGCTATATTACCTTAGCACCAGTAGCTACTGTTTTAGGTCTGGCATTTAAAATGTACGACCCTGACAACCTTATTGGTGAAGAAGAAGAGCTGGGTATTACCTGTGCGCTTATTCCTCGTGACACCAAAGGCGTTGAAATTGGCCGCCGTCACTTCCCGCTGAACGTGCCATTCCAGAACGGCCCAATTCGCGGTAACGACGTATTCGTTCCATTAGATTACATTATTGGTGGACAGAAAATGGCTGGTAAGGGCTGGCGTATGCTGGTTGAATGTCTGTCAGTCGGCCGTTCAATTACCTTGCCTTCAAACAGTGCCGGTGGCATTAAACAAATGGCTCTGGCAACTGGTGCTTATTCACGCATCCGTCGTCAGTTCAAATTACCTATTGGTAAAATGGAAGGTGTTGAAGAGCCAATGGCTCGCATCGGTGGTAACGCGTACCTGATGGATGCGGTGACTATGTTATCCACCAAAGGTATTGATTTAGGCGAGAAGCCTGGCGTTATCGGTGCCATTGCGAAATACCACATGACTGAGAAGCTACGTGCTTGCATGGACGACGCTATGGACGTTCACGGTGGTAAAGGTATCTGTTTAGGCCCGAATAACTATCTTGGTCGTGGTTACCAGGGTGTTCCGGTCGCCATTACAGTAGAAGGCGCCAACATTCTTACCCGTAGTATGATGATATACGGTCAGGGCGCTATTCGTTGCCATCCATTTGTTTTGAAAGAAATGGAAGCCTCGGCTGAAAAAGGCCCGGATGCCTTGAAGAAATTTGATAAAGCCGTGTTTGGTCATATTGGCTTTGCCATCAGTAACTTTGTTCGTTCACTGTTCTATGGTTTTGGTGGTCACCGTCTGAGCTCTGTTCCGGCTAGCGACGAAACCCGTAAGTACTACCAGCAAATGAACCGCTTTAGTGCCAACATGGCGTTATTGTCAGACATTGCCATGGGTAAACTGGGTGGTAGCCTTAAACGTAAAGAGCGCGTTTCTGCGCGCTTAGGTGACATGCTCAGCTACTTGTACATCGGTTCTTGTGTACTGAAGCGTTATCATGACCAGGGTCGCATTAAAGAAGACTTGCCGTTAGTTCACTGGGCTATGCAGGATACTCTGCATAAGCTTCAGGAAGCGCAGCTGGAAATGCTGGCGAACTTTGGTGGTGTGGGTAGCTTCATGCGCGCCGTTATGTATCCGTTAGGCCGTATTGCTAAACGTCCTACAGATAAAAACGATCATGAAATTGCCCGTATGCTAATGTCACCAAACGACGTCCGTACACGTTTAGGTGAAGGCCAGTTCCTGAGCCCTGAAGGTCACTTTGGTTTCCTTGAAGAAACCCTGAAGAACGTGATTGCCGCAGAGCCACTGTACGACAAAGTTTGTAAAGCAGCCGGTAAACGCTTCAGCTTTACTCAATTAGACCAGCTGGCCGCTAAAGGTAAAGAGCTGGGTGTATTGAGTGACGACGAAGTTGCTCTGCTTGAGCGCACGGAAGTTGGTCGCCTGCGTACCATAAACGTTGATGACTTTGCTCCGGAAGATTTATTAGCCGGTCAGGCAGCATTCGATTATGCCCTGAAAAACCTTAAGAAAGATGAAGCTGCATAACAGCTGAAGGTTAACCTACAAACGGCGCCCCTGATTTCAGCGGCGCCGTTTTTTTATGCTAGAATCTTGCGCTGGTCTAAAACTTATAATAAAGGCGCGAGTTATGCAGTCTCCCAATAATGACTATAACGCTACCAGCAAACGAGGCTGGTTTACCCGTTTTCTCGATGGCGTTGAGTGGCTTGGTAACCTGTTACCCCACCCTATTACCCTATTCGCAGTTTTCTGCTTATTCATTATTTTCATTAGTGGCGTCGCTGCTTATTTTGGCGTCAGCGCAGTAGACCCCAGAGATGGTGAAACCGTTATTAAAGCCGTCAGCTTGCTTAATGCTGAGGGCATACAGCGCATTGTCACTAATCTGGTCACAAACTTTACCGGCTTCACGCCTTTAGGGACGGTGTTAGTTGCTCTTTTAGGTGTTGGCGTTGCTGAGCGTTCGGGCTTAATTTCTGCGGCTATGCGGGGACTGGTTATGAAAGCTCCGCCGCGTCTGGTAACCGTAACCATCGTCTTTGCCGGTGTTATTTCTAACACCGCAGCAGAACTGGGCTATGTTGTTCTGGTACCACTTGCGGCCATGATTTTTTACGGTCTGGGACGTCACCCGTTAGCCGGTTTGTCGGCCGCTTTTGCCGGGGTTTCCGCAGGCTACAGTGCCAACCTGCTAATTGGTACAGTAGACCCTTTACTGTCAGGTATTACCGAAGAAGCCGCTAAAATTATTGACCCGACCTATACCGTTGGCGCAGAAGCCAACTGGTACTTTATGATGGTCAGTACCTTCCTGATTGCGATTATGGGCGCGTTTATAACCGACAAAATTGTCGAACCCAAACTGGGTAAATACAACAAAGACGAAGCCTCTATTGATTTGTCCGATCAATCCTCAATGGACCCTCTGAACAAACAGGAAAAACGGGGATTAATTTACGCAGGATTAAGCGTTCTGGTTCTGGCCGGTATTCTGGCACTAACCGTTGTACCTGAGTGGGGTATTTTACGTCACCCGGAAACCGGTGATGTTAAAGGTTCGCCATTCCTGAAAGGCGTGGTTGTTTACATCTTCTTCTTTTTCGCCATTCCCGGCTTTGTCTATGGCCGCACGGTTGAGACCATGCGAAACGACCGCGATGTTATCGACGCGATGTCGCACAGCATGAGTACCATGGGTATGTATATTGTGCTGGTATTTTTTGCGGCGCAATTCGTTAACTTCTTTAAGTGGACTAATTTCGGGACTATTTTTGCCATTAATGGTGCAGAGTTCCTGACCAATATTGGCATGACCGGCCCTATCATTTTCCTGTTCTTCATTATGGTCTGCGGCTTTGTGAACCTGATGCTTGGCTCGGCTTCTGCACAGTGGGCTATTACCGCTCCTATTTTTGTGCCGATGCTGATGCTGGTTGGCTATTCGCCGGAAGTCATTCAGGCGGCGTACCGCATTGGTGACTCAGTCACCAATGTTATTACACCAATGATGAGTTACTTTGGCTTAATATTGGCCGTTGCGGCTCGTTACAAGAAGGATTTAGGTATTGGCACTCTGGTTGCCATGATGCTCCCTTATTCTATGTTCTTCTTTGTTGGCTGGTCGGTGCTTTTCTTCCTTTGGGTCTTTGTATTTGGATTCCCTGTAGGACCAGCCGCACCGACTTATTATAACTAAAAAGCTTATTCTGGCCGGCGCATTACGCGGTATGCAATTACCGCGAGTAAGCCGGCCACACCTATGACCCAGGCCATGGCGTAATCAGTGAATGAGCCAGCCTGACTCACTCCGGCAGAAACTAAACCAGCAATTAAAAACTGTAAGCTACCGGTTACTGCAGATGCCGAACCTGCGCGTTCTTTCTGTTCAGCCAAAGCCCCGGCCATAGCGTTCGGGAAAACCATGCCTAAAGTCGAAATATAGGCAAATAACGGCAGCAATATTCCCCAGAAGCCGGCATTAAAATACGCCATAACGCACATTACAATGGATACTACGGCCAATATCGGTAAAGAAACATTAAGGATCTTGCGTGAGGAGTGGTATTTCAGTAACCAGCCATTCAGCTGCGAAAAGCCAATAATACCAATAGCGTTTAATCCAAACAGCCAACTGTAGTGCATGGGCTCAAGACCAAAAACCTCAATAAACATTTTTGGCGAACCTGTGATGTAGGCAAACAACCCCGACTGAGCAATAGCACCCGTTAACGAGTAACGCAGGAATGAGGGATCTCGTAAAACCGCCCAGTAAGTGCTGCCGGTATTGCGCATACGCACGTCGTAACGGCGCCCGCGGGTTTCCGGCAAAACAAAGTGAATAGTCACAGCGGAGGCCACACCTAAACCGGCAACAATTAAGAACAGAGCACGCCATCCCATCCATTCGGTGACATAGGCACCAAACAGAGGCGCCAGAATAGGTGCAACCCCCATTACCAGTATCAGGAACGAAAACACGCGAGCTGAAGCCTGCGGGGTATACAAATCACGCACCACAGCGCGGGCAATAACAATACCGGCACAAGCCCCTATAGCCTGCAGGAAACGTAAAGCAATAAGCCACTGAATATCCGGCGCAAAGGCACAGCCAATGGATGTCACTACGTATATAGCCAAACCGATATACAGCGGGTTCTTACGCCCAAATTTATCGGTCGCTGTACCATAGAGCAGCTGCCCAATAAAAAGACCGAAGAAAAATGCCGTCAGCGACAGTTCAACGTGGTGTGTATCGGTCGCATAGTCCGACGCAATAGCGCTGAAAGCCGGCAGGTACATATCAATGGAAAGTGGCGCAAAGGCCGTCAATAACGCCAGAATAACAACAATAAAATCGAATCTGGCGTTATCGGAAACCGGGGCTGGCTCGAATGCTCGAGCCATTATTTATCTCCCACAGGAACATATGACTGCGTCGCAAATTCTTGCGGACGCTTCAAAACCTCCTGCTCTCTGGCATAATCCACCAGCGACTGGGCATAGTCTATTCCGGTATTACGGGCACGTCCGCGCTCACTAACACGGTAAAAGGTGTCATAACCGTCCTGACCGCCTGCAATAAAGCTGTTTGTCACCATCACGTAGGTTGCTCTGGCGGTCATTGGCTGCCAACTGCTGCTGCCTTTATCCCACACTTGCAGGTTAGACACACGACTGCCTTTTTCTTTGGTTAAGTCCACCGAATAACGAATACCGGCACCATAGGGATAAGCTCGGGTTGAGCCGCCATCAGAAATGGAATAGGCCAGTGCTTCTTCCATTGCCTGTTTGAACTCAGAGCCGCTCAGTTCTAGCTTAACCAGGGTATTCGCAAAAGGCAGTACATTGAAAGCGTCGCCCACGGTAAAGTCCCCCTGACTAATACCAGAGCGGACACCACCACCATTTTGAATAGCAAAGTCGGCTTCCGGCACTGAGTTCAGGAAAGCTTCAGCAACCAGACGATGAGCACCAGAACTCATAATGTCAGCACAACCATCGCGTCTCGGCAAGTCAATTTCCTGACTGCAAATTTGCTGTGGCGCCTGCGCCAGCACTTCGGCAGAAAACTCTTCAACTTTGCCTTGATACTCCTGCAACATGCTTTGCAGCTCAGCGTCAGGTTCAACAAAGCTGAAGACTTCACTTTCTTCCAGTGCGGTTTTAATCGGCTCGTAAGTTGTCACAATGCCGTCGCTGACCTGAATGTCTTCACTCAGAAGATAATGCGGACGCCCGCCGCACTCTGCAATTTTGTCACCTTCAAATACGGCCTGCATCTCGCCAACTACCAATGAATATTGATAAGCATGGCCAATACAAACTTTGTCGCCGTCGGCATTGGTCAGTTCGGTTGGATAAGGCCCGTCAGACTCCATACCAAAATCACTGAAATCGCCTAACAGCGTATGCGAATCACCACCAATAACAATATCCACGCCTGGCAACTGCTGCACCAGCTCTTTGTCCCGCTCGTATTGAATGTGCGTCAGCAGCACTATTTTCTCGATACCCTGCTGTTGAACTTCCGCGATATACTTGCGCGCCGTTTCCAACTCGTCTAAAAACTCAGTGGATTCATCAGGCTGCGATGACTTTTTGGTTTTACTGGCAATATCCAGACCTATAATGGCTATTTCTTCACCGCCACGTTCGACTATTGTGTAGGGCTGAAACATTTGCCATTCGCGGTCGGGGGTTAGAGCCGACTGCCCAACTTTTGGCTTAATATTTGCTCCAAGCTTCACGGTAGGACAGCTTTTGGTCCCCAATTCCTGCAGGAACTCGGCCAGTCCGGCATCGCCAGTATCAAACTCATGGTTACCAATAGTGAAGGCATCGAAACAAATGTTGTTCATCATGCGGGCGTCGGCTTCACTACCAAACAAGGTGAAATATAAGCTGCCTGTCAGGGCATCACCGGCATGCAATGTCAGTACATTTTCGTTAGCCGCGCGTAGCTTTTTGATTTGCGCGCCAACACGAGGGAAACCGCCGGCTTCCACTTGCCACTCCTGCTCTCCCCACACTAAGGTTTGCCGCTTGGCATCCAAATTAGAGTGGTGGTCGTCAATGTGCAGCAACGTCAATCGAAACTCATTGCTTTCAGGCTCCTGCGGAGCAGATGCGCAACTGATTAATAATGCAGAAACAGTGACAGCAGCCACACCCCGAACTATGCGTTTTAGATTAAACTCGCCTGTTTTCACCAGCTGTTCCTTTTAGTCTTTTATCAAACCAATTTCACGTAAGCGCTGCATTAGATAGTCATCAGCTGTAATAGGTTCATCTCGCTGAGGATTTTCATCTGAAATACAGCTTTCCAGCGGCGTGATCATCACATCCGGATTAAAATGTAAAAAGAAAGGTATTGAGTAACGCGACTTTTCATTAAATGGTGCCGGAGGATTAACCACCCGATGCGTTGTCGATGGCAGCACATGATTCGTTAAGCGCTGCAGCATGTCACCCACGTTACAAATAATAGCACCTTCAATAATCGTTACCGGCACCCAGGTGCCGTCTTTCGCCAGCACTTCCAACCCCGGTTCTCGCGACCCCACCAGGAGCGTCAGAACGTTGATGTCTTCATGCGCACCAGCACGAACCGATGGCGTATCTTCATCAATAATAGGTGGATAGTGTAAAGGCCGCAAAATTGAATTGCCGTTATTCACTTTGTTGCGGAAAAAGTCTTTCGGCTGCCCCAGATAAACGGACAGAGCTTCCAGCACCTGATTACCTAAGTTATCCAATGCTGCGTAAATAGCCAGCATATCGTCTTTAAATTTAGGCAGCTCTTGTGGCCAGACGTTTGGCAATAGTTGTGGGTATGCGGGCTCCCCTTCAACTTCACGACCCACATGCCAAAACTCTTTTAAGTCGACATGTTTCGCGTCTTTAGCCACTTCAGTACCAAAGGGCGTGTAGCCTCTGGCACCGCCCTGACCCGGGCGGTGATATTGTTTTTTTACATCTTCAGGTAATGCAAACAATTCACGACAGGTATCCAGTGCCCGTTCAATAAGCGCAGTATCGACGCCGTGCTGGGTTAAGGCAATAAAACCGTATTTTTCGTAACCATTACCGACATCTTGAGTAAAAGCATCAAAATCATTCTGATAACGGCGCATATCAACGTGCGGGATAGACTGCATGGTGAATTCCAACTTCCTGAAAGAGCTTAGTGAATAGGCCGTTATTGTATGAATTTTCGGGTTAAATCACAAGTTAGCAAGGAGCCGCTTAACCGGGTTAAAACCTTTACGGTGTATAGGACAAGGCCCGTGTTTTTCCAATAACTCCAAGTGTTTGGGAGTACCATAAGCCTTGTGTTTATCGAATTCATACTGTGGGTACAATTCATGCCACTTTAGCATCTGTCTGTCCCGCTCCACTTTCGCTAAAATTGAAGCAGCAGCAATGCATTGTTCGCTGGCATCGCCGCCAACAATGGCTTTTGCCGGAACCTTCAACTCCGGAACCCGGTTACCGTCCACCAGCACCATATCGGGTTTTACCGGAAGCGCTTCCACAGCTCGCTGCATGGCTTTCATCGACGCCCAGAGAATATTAATGGCTTCTATTTCGTCGGGGTCAGACTGAGCAATAGCCCAGTAAAGTGCCTTTTCTTTTATTTCCAGACTCAGTTTTTCACGCTTCTTCTCGCTCAGTTTTTTTGAGTCGTTAAGCCCTTCAATGGGATTGTCCGGATCTAAAATGACAGCCGCTGCCACAACCGGCCCGGCAATAGGCCCACGACCCGCTTCATCTGTACCACAAATCATTGACACTTTTTCACCTTGTTCGCTTTGTTCCACCTTACAATAATGGTTATGATACCTGCGCATAATAATTAGACCAATAAAATAACAACCAGGGGTTTCACCATGGCTCAATCTCCACAACCAGACCGTTCGCAAAAGGATAAGCCAGACAGTCTGTTAAATCGCCTTCTAGATGGCGTTGAAAAGGTCGGTAATAAACTGCCCGATCCGGCCGTCATGTTCTTTGGCTTATTAATCATTGTCTGGGTAATGTCGTGGCTGTTGTCCGGCGTGAGTTTTGATGAGAAACACCCGCTTACGGGTGACTCTATTGGCGTAATCAACTTATTAAGCGGCACCGAATTTGCGGCTTTTCTTGCCAATATGGTTGATACCTTTATGGGTTTTGCGCCCCCTGGGGGTTGTGCTGGTCGCTATGCTGGGTGTCGGTGTAGCCGAACGCTCGGGCTTTATTAATGTTGCCATAAAACTCATGTTGAACGTTACGCCGAAAATGTTGCTGACGCCGGTTTTGATTCTGGTTGCTATAGTCAGTCATACGGCAGTTGATGCCGGCTACGTTCTGGTTATTCCTTTAGGCGGTGTTATTTTCTACGCGGCCGGCAGACATCCGCTGGCGGGGATTGCTGCAGCCTTTGCTGGTGTTTCCGGCGGCTTCAGTGCCAACTTCGTACCTTCGGCAATAGACCCATTACTGCAGGGCTTTACTGAAAGTGCCGCGCAAATTATTGACGCCGACATGCAGTTGAATCCGCTGAACAACTATTACTTTACAGCCGCTTCGTCAATTGTCGTCGTTGCTATTGGCTGGTTCCTGACGGACAAAGTGGTTGAGCCCCGTTTACGTGGTGCCGAAATTGATGGTGACGCCGAAGATATGCCTGCGCTAGACGAAGTCTCCCCACGTGACCGCAAAGCGTTTTATGCTGGTGTAATCACCATGGCCGTAGGTTTGACTCTGTTATATTTCTCAGCAACGGCTGAAAATACTCCTTTGGCTGACCCGACAACCGGTGAATTGGCATCTTACTCAGCACCTCTTATGGGTATGATTGTACCGCTCATTTTCTTGCTGTTTATTATTCCGGGCATTGTTCACGGCTATGTTTCCGGTAACTTTACCAACTCGCAGGACGTTATCGGCGCAATGACTAAGTCAATGGAAGGCATGGCCTACTATATGGTTATGGCGTTCTTCTGTGCCTTATTCATAAAAGCGTTCGGAGACTCACAACTCGGCACGTTAATTTCCGTAAAAGGGGCTAACTTCCTGGCCAGCTTAGAGCTGTCCGGTGGAGTCACTATGGTGGGAATTGTGTTTCTGGTAGCTTTCATTAACTTATTTGTGGGTTCAGCATCGGCAAAATGGGCACTAATATCCCCTATTTTCGTTCCTATGCTAATGCAGTTAGGCTATTCACCCGACTTAACTCAGGCGGCGTATCGTGTAGGTGATTCATCCAGTAATATTATTACGCCGTTGTTGCCTTACTTCCCGCTGGTCGTTCTTTATTGTCAGCGTTATGTTAAAGGCACAGGTATAGGTACTTTAGTGGCAATGATGCTGCCCTATACTGTAGCGCTCTTAATACTATGGTCTGCCTTCCTTATTCTCTACTGGACTCTTGGCTTTCCTCTGGGTATCCAGGCAAATTACGTTTACCCTGCGGGCTAAATATCTGAATTTAAACTCGTATGAAAAACCAGTGAGTCACCTTAAGAAAGGTGGCTCACTGCATTTACGACATTCGTCGCACCTTCGTCTATCTCTTCTATCAAGTTTTTCACTTTTTCAATTTGCTCTTTGCTCAGTTCTGCCATCTTTTGAATATCATCTATCGATGTCGATATCGCATGCGAGACTTCAGAGCTGCGTTCCATAACTCCGGAAATTTGACTGGTTGCCTGTGTCGTCCGTGACGCTAAGTTTCTTACTTCATCTGCAACAACGGCGAATCCCCGTCCGTGTTCTCCGGCTCTGGCCGCCTCAATAGCTGCGTTCAACGCCAATAAATTCGTTTGGTCTGCCAGACCATTAATCGTTTTCACAATATCCTCGATATTGCGAGCCTGCTCATGAAGCTGTTCAATAACTTCATCTGTTTTATTACTTTTAGACAAAATCTCATTCGAGGTTTCTACAGAAACCTCTATCGAGGCTTTTCCATCTCTGACAATAGCAGCCGTTTGCTTTGAGGTAGAATAAGCCACTGCAGCAGCTTCCGCAGTTTGCTGAGCTTTCACCACGCTGGCCGTTACGTCACTGGCGAATTTAATAACTTTTGTCACCTGCCCATTCTCATCAAAAATGGGGTTGTAGCTGGCTTCAAGCCAAATCGCCTCTCCATGCTTACTCAGCCGTTTAAATTGCCCTGTTTTAAACTGGCCGTTACTCAGTTCTTTCCAAAAGCTGGGGTTTTCATCATAAAACGCCTGTTCACAAAACATGCTGTGATGGCGCCCTTTAATTTCATCTGCACGGTAACCTATTGTGTCTAAAAAGTTCTTATTGGCACGAATAATCTCGCCCGATGGAGAAAACTCTATTGTTGCCATAGACTTATCAATTGCAGTACTAACAGCGACCTGATGTTCTAACTCCAGAACTTCGCGAGTCACATCTTTCGCTATTTTAGTTATATATTCGACCAGCCCCTCCGAGTTTTTAATCGGAAAATAAGAAGCCTCCAGCCAGACAACATCGCCATTATTACGGAATCGCTTAAAACGGCCATGGTGAGACTGCCCCTGAGCCAATTGCTTCCAAAAGTTCTGGTACTCTGCGCTTGTCGCATAGTTGTTATCGCAAAAGATTTTATGGTGCTTGGACACTATCTCGTCAAGCCGATAACCCATGGTTTCCAAAAACAGGTTATTGGCATTTAAGATGTCACCTTGAGGGGTAAAATCAATTCGGGCGATATTACCGTCAATGGCGTTTATCAGTTGCTCGTATTCACTCAGCTCTTTACTGGTTTGTGCAAGCTGATACTTCTTTTTTGAGCCAAACATGGGGCTTTCCTACTCATAATAAATATTATGAGTAGATACGCTCAGCAAAATGATTCAGGATCATTTGTGAGCGTTTTATTGAGTGGAAATTCAGATAAATTGAAATATATCAATGACTCGCTGATGGGATTTCTTACTTCTGCTAAGCACTCCAGGCAGGATTCCAGGTTACTTCCCAAATATGTCCGTCTGGATCTTTGAAGAAACCACCGTAGCCACCCCAAAACAAGTCCTTTGCGGGTTTAAGAATATCGGCCCCTGCCCGTTCGGCTTCCACCATAACGTCGTCAACCGCAGTGCGCGACTTGACGTTATGGCTTAACAACACTTCATTTGCTGCACGAGCAACTTCAACGCCCATTTCTGCAGCAATACTCTTACGTGGCCATAAAGCCAGTCTGAGCCCACTGGGTAGCTTAAAGAACACGACAGCACCATGCTCAAACTCTTCACCAATAATGCCATCGGTTTCCCAACCCAGGCCGTCCTGATAAAACGCCAATGAACGTTTCAGATCATCAACACCTAAAGTGATCACACTAATACTGGGGTTCATAGAACATCTTCACGGTTAACGCTAAACTCTTGCTATGTACTCTACATAGCATCGATACTCGGGTCAAAGCATGGATAAAGAGCTGCTAAACAACTATAAAAATACGGATTATTGGTTCGCAGTTGGGAAAAAGGCAATCACTTTGACTATAGGTCAAAAGAATAATGACTTTGACCGTTTATGCGAGCGCCTTGGTCAAACTACAGGCACCTTTATCACAGCCTTTAACCCACAAAGCCAACTGCTTACAAAGAGCGAAAATAAAAGCAGAAACGAGCAATTAGTGACTCGTTTAGAACAAATGAATGAAATTCACTGTTTTTCAGGAGAAGGTCAGGACCGCGACAAGCAATGGCCGCCGGAAGCCAGTTTTATGGTCTTAGGCCTCAAGAAAAAAACAGCCATTGACCTGGCACGAGAGTACCAGCAAAATGCGCTGGTCTGGATTGAATACCAACAAGCTGCAGTACTCATCGACGTATGAGTTAAGGGGTCACCATGCCATCACACCATAGCCGCTGATAAACAAGCCTTTATTTATGCGATCATCGCCGTACTTTTATGGTCAACGGTGGCTACCGCATTCAAAATAACCCTGCAGTACATGACCCCATTGCAGATGGTTACTGCTGCCAGTAGTGTTTCTTTTGTCATTTTAGGCCTGGTCTGCCTTATTCAGAAAAAGACCGGTGAACTGATACTTGAGCTACGTAAAATGCCCTTGTATTACCTGCTCATGGGACTTATTAATCCGCTTATTTACTATCTGGTGCTTTTTCAGGCATATAAACTGCTGCCAGCCTCCGAAGCTCAACCACTTAATTACACCTGGGCCATTGCCCTTAGCATTATGGCCGCTCTGTTTTTAAAACAAAGCATACGCCGTCGCGACTGGGTAGCCTGCGCCTTAGGTTATTTTGGAGTGCTGGTTATTGCCACACGAGGTAATGTGCTGGAGCTTAGTTTCAGCGACCCCTGGGGCGTTACACTGGCGTTAATTTCCACTTTCTTGTGGGCTGGCTACTGGATCCTGAATACACGCCGTAACGCCGACTCTGTTGTTAGCTTAGTACTTTCTTTCGGCTTAGCCTTACCCATACTTATTGTCGCCAGCTTCATATGGAGTGACTGGTCTGCAATACCCTGGCAAGGCTGGGCAGCGGTAAGCTACGTAGGCTTATTTGAAATGGGAATAACCTTCCTATTCTGGTTGAAAGCCATGAAAACAGCCACCAATACGGCACTTATCAGCAACTTAATTTTTATTTCGCCCTTTATCTCGCTGTTGCTGCTCTCGGTCGTGATTGGCGAAACCATTTATCCAAGTACGCTAGTTGGGCTTATGCTTATTATTTTCGGACTGTTAGTTCAACGTATTCACTTTCGGCGTAAGCTTAAGCCATAGCCTTATTCACAATCTCATCAGCGGCTTCTTTGTCATCTTTATCCGGCGACGGACCATCGCCGGCACCATTTTCTCCCGGTGCTAAAGCAAGCTCTGTCAGTAATGGAAAATGATCTGACCCAAAACCCGGTAGGCGAGTCATTGAAACCAGAGCAAAATGGTGGCTGTGGAATATATGATCCAGCGGCCAGCGGGCAAACCAGTACTCCGCATGGAAAGTATTAAACATACCACGCCCGATACGGGGGTCTAACAAGCCACTAAGCTTGCGGAAAAGAAGCGTCGTGCGCGACCAGGCAACATCGTTCAAATCTCCAGTGACTATAGTCGGATATTTCTCCGGCTCAACCCGACGAGCAACCAGCACCAGTTCAGCATCCCGCTCTGCCGACTCTTCATTTTCAGAAGGGCTGGGTGGCGCAGGGTGCACAAAATGCGCTTTTACTTTCTGTCCACAAGGCAGCTCAATAAAACAATGTACCGACGGTTTATCGTCTTCAACCAGATATTCAACACTGACATCAGACAAAGCATAACGAGAATACACATGCATGCCGTAGAGGTTATCTAAAGGTACCTTTACCGTATGCGGATAATCCGATTCAATCGCATCCAGCTTCTCCTGCCACCAGTCATCAGACTCAAGTGTGACCAGCACATCTGGCGTAAAATCATGAACAAGCTTTAGCAAGCCATCACTATTATGGTTAGGAGTAAGAACATTCGCGGTCATAATGCGCAAGCGCCCGTTAGCATTACCCGGCCGGACAGCTTCAACTTCCTTAGGAAAGAAAAAGGTATAAGGCACAACCCACCAGAGCTGACAGACCAGACAACCAATAATCAGACCCAGCGTTACCGCGTTAATTGAATTCCAGTCGCGTATAACAACCAACCCTACTATGAGAAGGGCAGCTAATAACACCGACAGCTGCAAACGCGGAAAATCCAAACCACGTATCCACCAAACTTGCGCTCGGGACAATGGCGCCAGGGTAAGCACCAACAGTAATACCGCTAAGGAAAGATAAATGACTTCAAACATGCTGACTCTCAATACTTCTCAGATAAGAAAACAATAGCACAGCTGCAAAGGATAAGGTGAAAGGAAGTGTTAACGCTCCTACGGATAGAGCGCTCCGCTTGGAGTCAAAACCCTCTGCTCATTACAGCTCCCGGCGGGACTTAGTGAAGCGGTAAGAGTTAAGGCCCTCTACTACAGGAGTGTCGAAGGCCATGGATGGCCTTCGTCAAGCCCTCATGGATGAGCTCGTCGCGTCTCCTGTAGTAGAGGGTCTTAACTCCTAGCGAAACTAAAAGTCCCCCGGGAGCTGTGTGACGCCAAGGATGGCGTCACCCAAGCCCCCAAGGATGGGTTTACGGCGTGTTCCGAAGCTTTATCTAACTCTTTGTTTCTGACTAGACCATGTTAACCAGCATGCTGGTTGGGTCTTCGAGGTATTCCTGCCAGAGTTTGTTGAAACGGGCAATGGTGCCGCCATCGATAATACGATGGTCGCCTGACCAGCTTACCGTCATTATTTTACGGGCTACCACGTTACCGTTGGCATCAAAGCGCGGCAGTTCCTGCACCTTACCTAAAGCGACAATCGCGGCTTCAGGTTTATTGATGATAGGAGTTGCCACCGTACCGCCAATAACACCAATGTTTGAAATGCTGATGGTACCGCCTTTCATATCGGCTTGTGGCAACTTACCTTCACGCGATGCCTGAGTCAGACGAGTGACCTCATTGGCTACATCAATGATGCTTTTGTTTTGTACCTGTTTTACGTTAGGTACTAACAGGCCAATCTTGGTGTCAACGGCCATGCCAATGTTGTGATCATCAAAATAAGTGATCTCAGTACAGTCTTCATTCACCTGTGCATTCATCACAGGGAATTCTTTCAGTGCCAGCGAAAGAGCTTTGATAAAGAATGGCATAACAGTTAAACGAATACCCTTCTCTTTGTATTGCTCTTTTAGCTTTTCACGCAATGCGATTAAGTCAGTAACATCGAACTCATCGGCGTAAGTGAAATGTGGAATCGTACTGACCGAGCTCATCATCTGCTTAGCCATAGCCGCTTTCACACCACGGATAGCTTCAGTACGAGTACCACCGCTAGTAGCCGCGGCTTTCTGCGGTTGCTGGCTATCGCTTGATGCGGCTGACTTCTGCTCACCCGATTTAAAGGCTTCAATATCTTTCTTCAGAACCCGGCCTTTTTTACCTGAACCTGGTACTTCAGCAATGTTAATATCGCTCTCACGTGCCAGACGACGCACAGCCGGGCTGGCAATAGCTTTGCCCTGACGCGCCTTCGCGGGTGGCTCCGCTTCTGCTTTGGAATCCGATGGCGAAGTCTTAGCGTCGGGGTCAACATGGCTCTGTGGAGCATTTGAACCAGATGACTGAACGCCACCCGCTGGCTGCAGTGCAAACAGCGGTTTATGTACTTCCGCGATATCACCTTTTTTGTGATACAACTTAACCACAGTACCGTCGTCTTTAGCCGGAATTTCAACCGTAGCTTTGTCCGTCATGACTTCAACAACCGGCTGATCTTCTTTCACTTCGTCGCCTTCAGACACCAGCCATTCAACGATTTCGCACTCAACAATACCTTCGCCAATATCAGGCAAAATAAAGTCAGTTGTATCACCGCTGCTTGAGGTTTGTTCTTCCTCTGTTTTCGGTTCTTCTTTTTTAGTCGGCTCGCTTTCTTTAGCAGGCGCCTCATCAGAAGAGCCGTCAGCTGGCTTTATCGCAAATAACGGTTCGTGAACCTTGGCAATATCACCTTTCTGGTAATACAGTTTTTCCACAATGCCGTCGTCTTTGGCCGGGATCTCAACCATAGCTTTGTCGGTCATAACCTCAACTACGGGTTGGTCTTCTTTAACTTCGTCACCTTCGGCAACCAGCCACTCAACGATTTCGCACTCTACGATCCCTTCGCCGATATCGGGCAGAATAAAGTCTTTACTCATGTCGATGGGTCCTTAGTAGTTCATTGAGCGTTTGATCGCTTCATAAATCTTCAAGTGATCAGCCATGTACTCTTTTTCGTGACACAGCGGATACGGTACGTCGATACCGCACACTCGACCAATTGGCGATTCCAGATACAGGAAGCATTTGTCCTGAACTGTTGCTGCAATTTCGCTGGCGAAGCCACCGGTAATAGGTGCTTCCTGAGTGATCACCAAACGACCGGTTTTTAAAACCGATTCTGTAACGGTTTCAACATCCCATGGAGAAATAGTACGCAAATCAATGACTTCGCACGAAACGCCGTCTTCTTCAGATTTTTCCACCGCTTTTTCAATCATTTCCATCTGCGCGCCCCAGCCAAGAACGGTAATATCTTTACCTTCTTTGACCACGTCAGCTTTGCCTAATGGAATGGTGTATTCTTCTTCCGGAACATCGCCTGTTGACGCGCGGTACAACCGCTTAGGCTCCATGAACAACACCGGGTTTTTGTCAAAAATAGCGCTTAGCAATAACCCTTTGGCCTCGTACGGGTTACGCGGGGTCACAATTTTAATGCCCGGCGTGTGGGCAAAGTAGGCTTCCGGAGACTGTGAGTGATAATGACCACCGGCGATACCGCCACCGTACGGAGTACGAATGGTTAAACCACCCACATTGAACTCATTACCTGAACGATAACGGAACTTGGCCGTCTCGTTCACTATTTGGTCAAACGCCGGGAAAATGTAGTCCCCGAACTGAATTTCGGCAATGGCATAACTGCCTTGTGACGCCAGGCCATTAGCAAAACCAATAATACCCTGCTCAACCAGTGGGGTATTAAAGTTACGATGCTTGCCGTATTTTTCAGTCAAGCCGGAAGTGGCGCGGAATACACCACCAAAACCACCGGTATCTTCACCAAAGCTGTATACGTTGTCATGCTTAGCCATCGCCAGGTCTAGCGCGCTGTTGATGGCCTGTAATAAATTCATTTTAGCCATTAGTCCAGTCTCCCCGACGTTTTACTATAGGCATCCGGGTATTTACGGATGTGCTCTTTCAACTCGTCTAACTGCTCTTTCAGCATGTCAGTCGGTTCGTCGTAAACATCATTGATCAGCTCATCAATGTGCGGGACCGGCACTTTTTCTGACTCTTTTAACGCCGCCAGAACTTTCGCCTTCACTTCAGCGTGATGCTCTTCAACGTGGTCTTTATCCAACCAGCCTTCATCCGTCATCCACTTTTGTAAACGCTCAAGCGGATCTTTCGCCTGCCAACCAGCTTCTTCATCACGCGTACGGTAACCAGTAGGGTCATCCGAAGTCGAGTGACCAGACATGCGATAAGACATGGCTTCAATTAAAACAGGTTCGTTTTCTTCTACAGCCAGACGACGAGCTTCCTGTGTCGCTTTTAGTACAGCGAAAACGTCGTTACCGTCAATACGTATGGTTTTCATACCATAGCCGATACCACGCGGGGCAATACCGTCACCAGCATACTGTTCGCCTTGCGCCGGTGTAGAAATAGCGTAGCCATTATTACGGCAGAAGAAGATGACCGGCACTTTATAAACCGATGCCATGTTCAAGGCGGCGTGGAAGTCACCTTCAGAGGCAGCACCTTCACCAAAGTAACAGATAGTGCACTTCTCGGTTTTATCCATTTTCTGACCAAACGCATAACCTGTTGCCTGTGGAATCTGTGTTCCCAACGGCGAAGAAATGGTCATAAAGTTTAAGTCAGCGCAACCGTAGTGAACCGGCATCTGACGGCCTTTACCTAAGTCTTTTTCGTTCGAAAACAGCTGATTCATAAACTGTTCAACGGTAAAACCACGGTAAGCTAATGCGCCCTGCTCACGGTATTGACCCATGATCATATCACCAGCATCCAGCGCGGCGGCAGACGCCACACTCTCGGCTTCCTCACCTCGTGAGGCCAGGTAAAAACTGATACGGCCCTGGCGCTGTGCGGCGATCATGCGTTCATCGAGAATACGGATAAATTGCATGGTGTCGTGAATTTTCACGATCAGCTCTTTATCGTACTCCGGCATATCCGCATCTTTATGAAAACTGCCATCTTCTTTTAAGATTTGCAGCATTGGAATTGTGACTGAGTCTTTATCAAACCATTTCGGTTTCGTCACAATTTCTGTGTCGTGTTTTTTATCCTTGACCATAACCTTCTCTTTCGGTTTTAAGCTGGGTTGGAAATTGCCGCTACTTTACCTTTACGTAAAGTGACATGCAAACCACACCCTAATGAAAACTGAGTGCGCTAAGTGTAAATAGAAACGAACAGTCTTAACAAAGTTCGGCAACTTAGGCTCAATAATTTCAGACTAAATCGAGCGACTCTGTGGGTACTCTAACCACAGTTAATAACGCCCGGTGCCCCAGCGCCACTTTGGCATTAGGGAAAATAATATGTTCACCATCATGCTGCGCGTAACATGCCTTGTCACCATCCCAGGCCAGTAGCTCCCCTTTATTAAAAGAGGTGAAGTTAGCCACATCATCCGCAAAGTTTAGCTCAAAGTCAGGTTGTGTGCGGTTAATGGTTTGCGCTTCTTTGAACACATAGTGTTGTTCTGGTTCAAAGGGACCGAAATCCAGCTCAGTTTGCGAAATTAAGTTGCGTAATGTGCTTTCCGCTGCGGCAAACTTAGTCCTGTCATTTTCGCCAAATGGACGGACTTTACCCAGCTCAACGGTAAACGCATGGGCGTTAAACTGACGCGCGCTAAAATATGAAAATGTCGTTGTCGGTGCCTGATTTAATAATACCGTATCAACACCACAAGACAGCAAAAACTGAAGCTGTTGGCGGCTGTAAGGTGCGCCGTGAGTGAACGGATAAACCGCAAATTTCTCACGTTTTGAGTCGCGAATAGCAGTATGTAAGTCATAATGAAAACGTTCGCGGGTTCCTTCCGGAGCCAATTGATAGAAACGCTCCACATAGCTTTCTATCTTTGCTGCGCGCTCGCGTTCTTTATTTTGCGTACTGCCTTTACTGTGCTCACCACTAAACAGCCGGTTCATATTTTCTTCAACAAACCGCTCACCTTTGTTTATTGAGGCGGGGTTTGCAATTAAAAACAGCGTGCGGTGCGTTACTGTCTGTTTTTCATTAATAATGTCATTAATGATATCCCGGCATATTTCGATAGGAGCCGTTTCATTTCCATGCACCGCACAAGATAACACAATATCCTTGTGTCCCGGATTAGCCGGTGAAACTTCTAACACTCCGCTATCCCAGACCGACAGTTTCGTGCCATTGCCCAGTGTTAAGTCATGGCTCTCGCTACAACCCCACTCATGTTCACGAGTCCAGGCCAGAAAATCAGAAAATACCTTATTCACAACCTTCTCCTATTTTTTTCCCGGCACATAGCCTTTCGTTGCCAACAATTCACGTAATACTCGTGAGCGATATTCACGACGATAAAGCACTGCGACCACCACAGCACTTGAAGCAATTAAGATGACGGGATGCAGAAACCAGGATAAATAGGCCAAAGCAAAATAATATGTTCGCAGACCCTTATTGTACTCATGCCCGGACTGATCCAGTACTTTTGCTGCGTGCATAGCAAAACGCTGACGCTCTTCTTCCGGTTTATTGCCCTGGTGATACTCGACCGAGGCTCCCAGCAGGACGGACACAAAGCCGAACTGACGAATAGACCAGGTAAACTTAAAAAAGGCGTAGATAAAGATAATGGCTAACACCGACAGCTTAAACTGCACCAAAATAGAACTGGTAGCGGGACTCATCGGAATTTCATTTAGCACCAACACAACTTCATCGGCATGTGCTAAGACCGTAATAACACCGGCCAAAACTAAAATGGTAGAGGAGGCGAAAAAGGTGACAGTTCTCTCGACATTGCCAATAAGTGACGCGTCAGCAACTTGATTTTCTTTGTGCATGACAGTGGTAAACCAGTCAATTCTTAACGAGCACAGAATACTCGACAAACAATGCGTGGTTCGGGCTCGTTTGCGGGCAAACAATGAATAGCCTATCCAGCAGAAAAAGAAAAATAGCAATGCGGCAAGATCAAGAAGCGACAGCAACATGTCAGGGTTTCCTCTGGAGTGTTCGGTTATTAATAATTTAACAGTTTAGAGTAATTAGTTTACCAGTTTATGACTAACCATACGATAAAGCCGGAGACTTAGCTCCGGCTTTCTTTCATTTCCTCAGACACTTAGTAGTGCTCCAGTGCCTCTTTGGTACTCATATCTTTAGGTTCAGGCGGCGTTGCCAGCCCATACCAGGACAGCATGGTACGCATCCCTCGCTTAGTATCAGCCAAAATCAAGTACAAACAAGGTATTAACAACAAGGTAATAACCGTTGCGAAAATAATACCGAAGGCCAGTGATATTGCCATTGGTATCACTATTTTAGCCTGCAGACTCTTCTCCAGCACTATCGGAAGCAAACCGAAGAAAGTCGTTAACGAGGTTAAGGTTATTGCGCGAAAGCGACGACAACCGGCATCCAGCACCGCCTTACGTAAATCCGTTCCCATCTCCCGGGCCCGGTTAACGTAATCAACCATGACCAGACTGTCGTTCACCACAACCCCGGCTAACGCAATAATACCAAACAAGCTCAAAATACTAACCGGCATACCAATAACCCAGTGTCCAATAATTGCACCAATAATACCAAAGGGTATCACCGACATAATTATCAGCGGCTGACTATAGGACTTCAGCGGAATGGCCATTAGTGCGTAGACCGCAAACATTGCCAAAAAACCGCCAAGAGCAAGAGAGCCTGTTGCTTCAGCTTCATCCTGAGTCGCACCCTGGAGTTGGAAGTTAACACTAGGGTACTTATCCAGAATTGGTTGGATTTTTTGTTCACGAACTTCATTTACAACGCGGAAAGGTTCTACTGTATCTTTATCGACCCGCGCACGAACGTTCACAGAGCGTTGGCGGTCAATACGGGTAATGGTGCTATAACCCTCAGCGAACTCAATATCAGCCAATTCTGTAAATGGAATTTCAGAACCATCAGGACCACGCAGCTTCATATCCTGCAAGTTGCCAACGGACTCACGCTGGTCACGGGGGTAACGAACCATGACTTTAACTTCTTCGTCGCCTCGCTGTATGCGCTGGGCTTCAGCACCGTAGAAGGCATAGCGCACCTGAGTAGCCAGTTCAGCCAGATTAATCCCCATAGCAGTCGCTAACGGTTTGGTCTGCAGAAGAATTTCTTCTTTACCGTCGCCAAAGGTATCTTCAATATCAAATACCCCGTCATAGTCGGCAAGTTCCAGCTTAAGCTCATCAGCTGCGGCTTTCAGTTCATCCAGGTTTTCACCGACTAACTGAAACTCAATATCAAAGCCACTACCGCCACTCATGCTTCCCTGGAAATTAAGGGCTCGCACTCCAGCCAATTCGGGAACAGCTTCACGCCATTGGTTCACAATTTCAAACCCGTCTATCTGGCGGTCTTCACCTTTTTTCAGTTCTACAAATACCGTACCGGCAGTATTGCCATCCATCCAGATATTGGTATGACGGACAACGGCTTCACCGTCGTTTTCTTTAATCCGACTGTTCACGTCGTTGAGTGACTTTTCCACGCTGTTCAGGACTTCAATGGTGCGAGTTTCTGAGGTGCCGGGCTGCATCTCCACATTCGCCTGAATAAAATCGCTAGGAATATCCGGGAAGAAAACCCAACGTACAATACCGCCACTCATAAGACCGACCATCAGAATCAGCATACCGACAAAGGTTGCTAACGTTGTATAACGGTAGTGCAGACATTTTTTGAGGAACGGTCGATAGTAATTATCTACGAAAGACTTAATTGCATTCGCGAATTTATTGCGAAAACGTTGGAAAGCGTTGGCTTTTTCACCTTTCTGTTTGGAATACTTCATATTAGCGATGTGCGCTGGCAATATGAGTTTTGACTCCACTAAGGAAAAGGCCAAACAAAGAATAACGACCCAGGCAATAGACTCCCAAATAGCACCCATACCTCCTTCAACCGTCAACATGGGCACAAAGGCAACCATAGTTGTTAGTACGCCAAAGGTGGCCGGCATTGCCACACGCTTAGCTCCGGCAATAACGTTATCGATACTTTTACCGTTTTCCTCTATTTCGGTATAGGCACTTTCCCCTATGACTATCGCGTCATCCACCACTATCCCTAACACGAGTATAAAGCCGAACAGCGATATCATATTAATTGAGATATCAAACATCGGCAGCGGCATTAACGCAATGGTGCCTAAAAAGCACACCGGAATACCTATCATGACCCAGAACGCCAAACGCAGTTGTAAGAATAACGACAACATAAGGAAGACCAACAGCCCGCCCATCCACATATTATTCATCATTAAGTCTAAGCGGCCTTGCAGGTAATAAGACGAATCGCCCCACTTTGCTACCTGAACGCCGTCGGGCAGCTCTTCATTTTTTCTTTCCGTATAGCCCCGGACGTACTCTGCTATTTTAAGATCGTTCTGATCGCCCACTGACTGTACGCGGACAAAAGTTGCCGGCTTACCGTCAAAGCGGGTATAAGACTCTTCTTCAATAAAACCGTCTTCTACTTTGGCTATATCACCCAGAGTTAAACGCGTACCGTCAGCACGGCTTAATAAAACAATTTTCTCAAACTCACCGCCAACGTAAGCCTGGTTATTGGCTCGCAGTAAAATGTCACCGTTAGGGGTCTTTATTGAACCACCAGCAACATCAATTGAGGTTCCGCGAACCGCGTCAACAATTTGTGAGAAGGTCAGTCCGTAGCGTTCAAGATCCTGCTGAGAAATCTCAACCGAAATTTCATAATCACGGTCACCAACCACATCAACTTTGGTTATGCCGCCGACAGTCTTGAGCTCATCTCTGACTTCCTTCGCCAGCTCTTTACGGGAGCGCTCATCCAGGTCGCCATAAACCGACATCCAGATAACTTGTCGCTGTGGTCTTACCCGATAGATATTCGGTTTCTCGATTTGCTGAGGGAAGTTAGGAATGGCATCCACCAGCATTTTCACCTCGTCCATGACAACTTGCACGTCATAGTCAGGTTCAACTTCCAAAGTGACACTACCGCCGCCTTCGCGCGACTGAGAGGTCATCTCTTCGATACCATCAACATCCTCAATGGCATCTTCTATCAGCATAATAACGCCCTGCTCCACTTCCTGTGGCGCAGCACCGGGGAAAGGTACCTGGATACTGATAATATTCAGTTCAATTTCAGGAAACATTTGCTTGCGCACAGTAAATACTGACAGCGCGCCTGCAACCAGAATAATGATCATCAATAAATTTGCGGCTACCGAGTTGCGTGCAAACCACGCAATCAGACCGGTTTGTTTTTCAGTCGTCATGATGTTTACCCGCCTACATTTTCAGAGTCTTCGGCTTTTTTCTCACCGTTTTCATCTGTTTTAGCCGTTGTTTCCATTTGCTCTGGCAGTGGATCGCCGGGCAAACGTACCTTCATACCCGGTAACGCATTCTTCAGCTGCGTCAGCACCACTTTATCTCCACTTTCCAGTCCGGAGCTTATAAGGCTTGTATTGCCCTGAGTTCGCACAACCTCAACATCACGTTTTTCCAGCTCGCGACTCTCAGGAACAATCCAGACAGACCCATCAGGATTCAGTGCATAGGTAGGAATTTCCATAACTCCCTGAGCCACAGTGCCCTCAACTTTAGCCTGCACGAAACGCCCATAGCGCAAAGGAATAGGATGTGTCTCTTCACCCAGGTTGTAAGGGTCAGAAACTTCTACAACACCATAGATAACCCGGCTGTTTTCATCTAAAACGCCTTCTGTCCGAACCAGACGTCCCTGCCAGGTTGCCGACTCACCGGAAACCATAGATTCTAACTGCACTCGGGGCGCTTCTTCAGCAAGAGCCGGATCTAGAATATAAGTCATATCAAGGTCACTTAATGGCAACCGAACTTCTGCCGTACGGGTATCAAATACCAAGGCTATCTGGCTACCCGTTGAAACAAACTGCCCCAAATTGGCTTCTTTACTACGAAGTACGCTATCGTAAGGCGCTTTTATGGTGGTTCGCTCTAAATCACGCTCGGCTTTAGCCAGGTTCGCTTCGGCTGACTCTACCGCGGCAATGGCACTGGCAAGCTGCGGTTTGCGCAAGCCCAGTTCAGGTGCTTTCCCTTCTTTGAAGGCCGACCATTCTTCTTCAGCAACGCGGGCACGTGCTTTCTCTTGTTCTAACTCGGACTGGGCCTGCAACAAGTTAGCCCGGGCCTGTTGGACCGCAACTTCATAGTCAGACGGATCGACCTGAACCAGCATATCGCCTTTTTTGAAGAAACCACCGGCATGGTAATTCGCAGCGACATCAACAATTTGCCCGGTCACTTCTGCAACCAGAGTAGTGGAATGCTTTGGTTTTACCGTGCCCTGAGAATCAACAATAAACGTCATGTCACGAGGGCTGACTTCCAGAACTTCAACCATCGCAGCAGGCTTACTTCGCTCTTTTTGTTTTGGCGGCTCCGCAGACATGCTTGCAAGTATCGATAAAACGATAGCTCCAACAATAATTAACGGCGGAATAAAGGCTCGTTTTTTAAATTTCATTTTTTATTGTTCTCATAATTGGTTAACTCACAGCATTATTATTACTGTTAATAATGTAAAATGTTAGGCGTTAACTGTTGCCAGTTGTGTGATTCCGGCACTAAGTTGTAACTGACTGTTTCAGCCTTCCAGTAACCAACGTTCCGCGGCCTCAACATAACGCGGTTTACCCACCAGCAAGACCACGTCCTGCGGTTGTAACTCGGTATCACCATCGGGCTCCTGAATTTCCTCGTCGTCACGCCTTAAAGCTTTTAACTGTACCTGATGTTTTTCCCAGTCTAATTCATCAATGCGTTTGCCCGTCGCCCAGGCACCTTCAGGTAAGGTTAAAGCACGTAAAAACTCAAGTTTGTCAGCAAGTTCTGGCGTAATCTCAGTTTCATCCCCTTGAAAGAAGCCATGCATTTCACCGTAATGGTTGCGTCTTTCTTTATCCAGCCGCGCAAGAATACGGCGTATTGGAATACCACTGCGGCTGAGCACATGAGAAATCAGCATTAAGCTCGCTTCCAGTGTGTCTGGAACCACCTGAGACGCTCCGGCTTCCTGTAACTGAGTCAGTCTTGTATCGTCACGACTCCGTACAATAATGTAGGCATCGGGGTTTAACTGGCGAAGCTCTTTTAGTACTTCGAGAGCGCGCAGGTCATCGGCGAAACTGATAATAATCAGATCGACACTCTCGGCTCCTACCGCACGTAAAATATCTTTTCTGGCACTGTCACCAAAGTAGACCCGGGCACCACCGGCAACGGCTTCCTGAACTCGCATGGGGTCATTATCGACAGCTATATGAGTAATTCCCTCTGCGTCTAAAAATCGACTCATGGTTTGCCCAACCCGTCCAAAGCCGCAAATCAGTACCTGGTTCTCCAGCCCTTCACTACCGGTTGTTCGTTGCTGTTCAATATCGACCAGAGGATCAGGGTGGCGAACAACCAGATTCACTAAAGGTTTCAAACGGTGGATAACAATAGGTGTTATCGCCATACTCAATACACCAATACCTATCATACTGGTGACAATCTCTTTGCTCAGTAATCCATGGCTGCTAGCCAAGGCGACAATGACAAAGCCAAACTCCCCCATTTGAAATAGTGAAATACCACTGCCCCAGGCATCCTCATCCCGCTCGCCCATAAAACGTGCTACTGAGCTAATTAACGCAATTTTAATCACGGCCATTACAATTAAAGCGAGGAGTATCCAATGAAAATTCTGGACAAACCCATAAAGCTGAAGCTGCATGCCTACGGTCGTAAAGAACAAGCCCATTAAAATATCGCGAAACGGGCGAATATCGGCTTCCAGCTGATGTTTATACTGGCTTTCCCCTAGCATCATTCCGGCTAAAAAAGCACCTAACGCCATAGAAAGACCAAAAACATGAGTCATACCACCGGCAACCAGTGCGACCAGAAGCGTCGCCAGAACAAACAGCTCATCGGTTCTTTGCTTGGCTATTTCTTTGAATAAATAGGGTAAGACCCATTTTCCTATTGTCATTAGTACAGCAATAACGGCGGCACCTTTCGCCAGAGCCAGTAATAAGGTGTAGCCAATATTACCGTTATCGGAGGCCAGCAAAGGAATAATAATTAGCAGTGGCACCACCGCTATATCCTGGAATAGCAAAATGGCGACACTCATCTGCCCGCGACGGGTTGACGTCTGTGCGCTTTCCTTTAGTTGCTTGATAACAACCGCAGTAGAGGACAAGGCCAGCGCTCCGGCAATAGCCAAAGATGCAGCCCATTCATCCAGCCAGATAAAGCCGATAAGCAAAAAGATTAACAAGGAACCAAGAACCTGAGCCGCGCCTAACCCGAATACCCATCGCCGCATGGCGATCATCTTAGGTAAAGAGAATTCAAGCCCCAGCGAAAACAGGAGCAAGACAATACCCAGCTCAGCAACCAGATGATAATCATCCGGGTCAGCTATCCAGCCCATAACGTCGGGGCCGGCAATAATACCGGCAACCAGGTAGGCTAAAATTGCCGGCAATTTCACCCTTCTGAAGAGCCAGACAAGAATAACGGCAACCGCTAATAAAAGCAGAAGGCTGGAAAATGTACCGTTCATTCATAAACTCCTGGATTTCTGTGTTTTTATGAGTGTCAAAATAGTAACACTCTTTTGTTTCAGAAAAACTATCTCTTATAACGTTTTGTAAAATATAGCTTTTCTATTCTTGGCCTAATATTTGCAGATAAATTTTCAATTATCAAATTCAGGCAAAAAGGTTTGTCATGCTAAACAGAGCTGTAGCAAAAACTGAGAGTAAGGCAACTGAGAACAAAACTCAGGCAATTATCAGTCAATTAACCTCATCGGCTGACTTGCAAAGCAAATCAACCCCGTTAACTGAACGGTTGCAGACATCTCTCGATTTGCATCAGGTATTATCTATTTACGCAGATTACATGGTTCAGCGTTTACCGGTAAGTGCCCTGCAATTTATCTCTGATGACCAAATTATTAATTTAATTGGTGACTACGAAAGCCTTGAGAGCGAATACTCGGTAATGCTTTATGCCGATAAAGAATACTTAGGACAAATGGTTTACCAATTCAAACGTCAACCATCCTATGTGAATAAAGTGCGCCTGGAGCAAATGCACCGACAGCTGACTTTCCCTTTGCGTAACGCTATGCATTTCTCACGTTTAAGAAAAGTTGCAATACGAGACCATTTAACCGGCCTTGGCAACAGAGCCTTACTGGACGAAACGCTTGAGCACATCAGTGCCCGTTTAAAGCGCGATAACAAACAGTCTCATATTGTCATGTTATTGGATATGGATGGATTTAAAAACGTCAACGACCGTCATGGGCACCAACAAGGCGATGAAGTACTGAAGCTGTTCGGCAATTTATTGCAACAGCAATTGCGCGATACGGATCGGGTATTTCGCTATGGTGGCGATGAATTCGTATTAATACTGGAAAACACGCGACCAGCACAAGCGGAGGACGTTTTTCGGCGTATTCGGGATGCGCTCGATAACGATATTAGTCTTGCCACTTTCAATATTGGCGTTAGCGCCGGTAGCCTGGTTATGGAAAGTTTTCATAGCCCCCAGGATATTATTGATGAAGCCGACAGACGCCTTTACGCCGCTAAAGTTGCCGGTAAGAATCAGCACCTGAGCTAACCCAGTCTGGCTCAGGTAACTGAAGGCTGTCGAATTCTGTTTTCTCAATAACCTGGTAGCTGAACCAGCCAAGTCCGGCTACCCACACGTACTTACCGTTCAGCTCAAGTATCGGCCGCCTGGCTCTCAACCACGGCGGAATTCCCGCCTGCTTCAGCCAGTCTTTCAGTTTTTTGCGCCCCTGACGCCCAGGCTTTGCCAGTTTTTCTGAGGTTAACGAAAAGGTTAATCTCAACTCATTATTATTCGTCAGCAATGCATCTGGCACGCTTAATGTGCCCCACTCCCCCAAATTGACATTAGCCTCAGCTAACCAACAATCTGCCGGTAATTGCCCGGTATTGTTGTCACACCATAGTGCGTATTGAAAGTAGCGCACACTGTAGCCATCACACTGAACCTGCATTTGGCTATCGTCTGTTGCGCTTTGAGCTTGTAAGCGAATTTGCTCCAGTTGCTCGTAACTGGGCAATGAGTATTCTTGTCCTTGCAGCCAGACTCGCAGTAACGCTCGCTGCATAGCCGCAGAATGCTCACTCAGTAAACTGAGGGGAAAGTGACTTTTGTGCTTCTGCGCCTTATACAGCTTTTCCTGCAAGAGTTCATCCATCACCTGCTGTTGCTCGGCACAAAGTTTTGCTGACCTCAGCACGCTATTCCCAAACTGAGGCCAACGCTGCTCTAATAACGGCACCACTTTATGCCGCAAAAAATTCCGCTCAATACGGGTATCGTAGTTCGTATCGTCTTCAATCCAGGTTAATTTCTGTTGCTGCGCGTAGCTTAAAATGTCTTCTTTACTCACACTAAGCAAAGGCCGGCAGAGACGACGGCTGCCAACCCAAGGCTGAATAACAGCCATTGAGGATAAGCCTTTTGGCCCGCTGCCGCGTTTTAATTGCAGAAAAAAGGTCTCGATCTGATCATTGCGGTGTTGCCCTAACAGCAATACCGCATCATCCTCAGTCAGCTCGGCCATTCTCCGGTAACGGCTTTCACGCCCTGCGGCCTCTTTGCTTTGGCGATTTTGTACGGAAACAGTAAGCGGCTCAAAAACCGTTTTTACACCATAGGCCTTAGCAGCATGCTCAATAGTCGACGACCAGTCAGCTGAACTGGGGTGAAAACTATGATCTAAATGAATGGCTAAATACTGATACTGAGGATTCTGCTGACGAAAGCGCATCAGCAAATCGAGGATAGTTTGCGAGTCAGCCCCTCCACCGAGGGCAGCAACTAATTGCTGCCCCGGCTTTAATGCAAGAGACTCTAAGCTTTCACAAAACAGGTCGTAAAGACCATCTTTCATCATTGGTAATTAGCAGTAACCAAAAGACATGAGTTTACGATAACGCTGGTCCAGCAATTCCTCATGGCTTAAGCCCTGTAAGCTTCCTAAATCAGCAATCAGCTGACGCTTAAGGCGTACCGCCATTTCTTCCTGATGGCGGTGTGCGCCACCTAAAGGTTCAGGTATCACAGAATCAACCAGACCCAGCTCTTTACTCCGCTCTGCGGTTACGCCCATAGCTTCTGCCGCTAATGGCGCTTTGCTGGCACTTTTCCACAAAATAGAAGCACAACCTTCCGGAGAAATAACCGAGTACGTACTGTATTGCAGCATGTTAACGCGGTCACCGACACCAATAGCCAGAGCACCACCAGAACCACCTTCTCCAATAACAGTACAAACAATAGGAACGGTTAAACGAGCCATAACTTTCAGGTTACGTGCAATGGCTTCACTCTGACCGCGCTCTTCCGCACCAATTCCCGGGTAAGCTCCAGGTGTATCAATGAAGGTAACAATTGGCATTTTAAAACGCTCGGCGGTTTGCATCAGGCGTAGCGCCTTACGATAACCTTCCGGCTTTGGCATACCAAAGTTACGACGGATCTTCTCTTTGGTTTCACGGCCTTTTTGCTGGCCTATAACCATAACCGGAGTGCCGTCTAAACGCGCAATACCGCCAACAATCGCCTCGTCATTAGCAAAAGAGCGATCACCCGCCATTTCGTCAAACTCGGTGAATATCATGCGAATATAGTCAAGCGTGTAAGGACGCAACGGATGACGCGCCAGCTGTGCAACCTGCCACGCACCTAAATCAGAAAAGATTTTCTCTGTCAGTTCCTGACTCTTGGTGGTCAGTCGCTGCACTTCCTCTTCTAAGTTAAGATCCAGTTGCCCGCGGTTGCCAACAGACTTCAGTTCTTCGATTTGCGCTTCAAGTTCCGCAATAGGTTGTTCAAAATCCAGAAAATTAAGGCTCATTCGCTGTCATTTCCTTTAAAATTCAAGTGAAACTTGCTGAGTTCCCAGCAAATTCTGTAATTCGTATATTAATTCATCAGACGGATTCACATACCATTGTGCGCCAACATTTAACGTGGCTTCAACGCGTTCCGACTGATACCGCATTTTTATCGGACAAGTCCCTTCAGCAAAGGGCTGTAATAGCTTTTCCAGTTTTCCGGCAAGACCTTTAGCAAGCTGCTCATCCGTTACTGTAATTGCTAAATGCCGGAGATAAGTTTCCCGAGCCTGCTCAATTGCCATCACTTCTCTGGCAGTCATTGTATTGCTATTACTGAAGTTATCAAATCTGACCTCACCTTTTATCCACAAAATTCGGTCTTTTTCGAGCAATTCCTGATAACTTTCGTATTCGTTACTAAATAAGCGTACATCCATGCGCGCTGTTTTGTCATCTAAAGTCACTATAGCAAAACGCTGACCTCTTTTATTGGTCAGTACTCTCACATCAATCACCAGCCCGGCAATAGCAATACTCTCATCTTTACGGGTAGGAGTAACATTGGACAATGTACTATTAATGTAATGTTTGAGCTCTGCACGAAAACGGTTAATGGGGTGACCAGTCAAATAAAGACCGAGGGTATCGCGCTCTCCTTCCAACCAGACCGCTTCCGACCATTTACGTACGCTGACAAACTCCTGTTCAACCGCTTCAGGTTCGGTGGTAAGTACCCCAAACATATCCGACTGACCAATTTTTTCCGCATTCAAATGCTGTTCGGCCTGACGAATGGCTTTTTCCAGCGTCGCCATTAATGAAGCACGGTGAGGTCCTAAGTTGTCCATTGCGCCAGCACGAATTAAGCGCTGCAGAATGCGCTTATTCATTCGCTTCAGATCAACCCGGCAACAGAAGTCGAATAAATCCCGGAACGGCCCGCCTTCTTGCCGGGCTTTAATAATAGACTCAATTGGCGCTTCACCCACACCTTTTATTGCGCCTATACCGTACACCACTCGTTGCTGTTCATCGACGGTAAACTTATATTCGCCTTTGTTTACGTCCGGAGGCAACAAGTCCAGTCCCATGCGTTCACATTCGTCCGCCAAAGTGACAATTTTGTCGGTATTATCCATATCGGCGGACATCACCGCAGCCATAAACTCTGCCGGGAAGTGGGTTTTCATCCATAAAGTCTGGTATGAAACTAAAGCGTAGGCAGCCGAGTGCGACTTGTTAAAGCCATAACCGGCAAATTTCTCTACCAAGTCGAAGATTTTCGTCGCCAGTTCAGGGTCAATATTATTTTGCGCCGCACCCTTAGCAAAAATTTCTCGTTGCTTAGCCATTTCCTCGGGCTTTTTCTTACCCATTGCACGGCGTAACAAATCTGCGCCACCCAAAGTGTAGCCAGCCAGAACCTGGGCAATTTGCATGACCTGTTCCTGGTAGAGGATGACACCGTAAGTCGGCTCTAGTATGGGCTGCAAACTCTCATGCTGATACTCAGCATCGGGGTACGAAATTTCTTCCCTGCCGTGCTTCCGGTCAATAAAGTTATCAACCATGCCAGACTGCAGTGGCCCCGGCCGGAATAGCGCCACCAGGGCGATAATGTCTTCGAAAGAGTCTGGCAAAAGCTTTTTAATAAGCTCTTTCATGCCACGCGACTCTAACTGAAACACCGCCGTTGTTTCGGCTTTTTTCAACAGTTTAAAACACGCCGGATCAGTTAAATCAATCGACGTAATATCAATAGGATCTTTACCGCTCTTAGCATGCCGGCGGTTCACCATATCAACCGCCCACTGAATAATGGTCAGCGTTCTCAAACCCAAAAAGTCGAACTTAACCAGACCTGCCGACTCAACATCGTCTTTATCAAACTGAGTGACCGGGTTGTTACCTTCATCATCGCAATACAGTGGCGAGAAGTCGGTTATTTTGGTTGGAGAAATAACCACGCCACCAGCGTGTTTACCAGCATTACGAGTCACGCCTTCAAGAATACGAGCCATATCAATAATGGCCTTAACTTCTTCATCCTGGTCGTACGCGGCGCCAAGCTGGGGCTCAATTTCAAAGGCTTTGGCCAGAGTCATGCCCGGATCGCCCGGTATTAACTTGGAAATTCGGTCGACAAAACCATAGGGATGAGCCAGTACCCGTCCGACATCGCGTATCGCAGCCTTAGCCGCCATAGTACCGAAGGTAATAATTTGCGAAACCGCTTCACGACCATACAGGTCAGCAACGTGATCGATAACTTCATCCCGACGATCCATACAGAAGTCGACATCGAAATCTGGCATAGAAACCCGTTCAGGGTTAAGGAATCGCTCAAAAAGTAAGTCAAATTCAAGCGGATCCAAATCTGTTATTTTAAGTGCATAAGCCACCAGAGAGCCTGCACCTGAACCGCGCCCCGGGCCTACGGGTATGCCGTTATCTTTACTCCACTGAATGAACTCCATAACGATAAGGAAATACCCGGGGAAGCCCATATCGTTTATAACACCAAGCTCGCGCTTAAGTCGTTCGTCGTATTCTGGTCGTTTCTGCTCTCGCTCTTCCGCGTCAGGAAACAAAAACTCTAAACGTTCTTCCAGCCCTTCTTCCGAAACCTTAATTAAGAACTCTTCAGTCGTCAGGTCGCCAGTGGGAAACTTAGGCAGGAAGTATTCGCCCAAACGCACAGTGACATTACAGCGCTTGGCTATTTCAACAGTATTTTCTATTGCTTCAGGAATGTCAGAAAACAACTCACTCATTTCTTCGCTGGAGCGCAAATATTGTTGTGGTGAATATTTTTTCGGCCGACGTTTATCTTCCAACTGGTACCCGTCGTGAATAGCCACACGAATTTCGTGAGCATCAAAGTCTTCTTCTTTCAGGAAAACCACTTCATTAGTAGCGACAACGGGTAGGCCTGTTTCCCCGGCTAAAGCCACCGCTTTATGTAAATAGTTTTCTTCCTGAGGCCGGCCGGTGCGCACAAGCTCAAGATAATAGCGGTCAGGAAAATATTGCTGGTAGAAATCGAGGGCAGCATCCAGCTGGCTGTCATGGCCTTTAATTAGAGCCTGTCCTACATCACCCTGACGGCTTCCGGACAACAAAATAATGCCCTCGTTATGCTCCTTCAGCCAGTCTTTATCGATAACCGGCTTGCCTTTAATATTACCGCGCAAATAAGCTTTTGAAATAAGCTGAGTTATCTGCTGATAACCTTCATTATCCATTGCCAGTGCGGTCAGGCGGAAAATTTCAGATTCAGGATAGTCAGCCTGCACCCAGAAATCGCACCCTATTAAAGGCTTTAAGCCCAATTGGTGCGCTTTTCCATAGTAGCGAACCAGACCACAAAAGTTCATTTGGTCGGTAATGGCTAAAGCAGGCATACCCGCTTCAGCAACAGCCTCACAAATTGGACCAACTTTCGCCAGCCCATCTATCATGGAAAAGTCGCTATGAACTCTTAAGTGAACAAAATTTGGTGCAGTCATTTTACGGATACAGTCTGGCTTTTTTCATTATCATTTTAGGGTCGTTATTGTGCCTTAAGCAGCCTCTGAAGTATATCGTCAGTGTAACTTCAGTCGCGGTTTTACAACATGGTTAAGTTTGTCCACCATTAACAACAAAAACATCTTCCACCAGCCGTGTAAGGCTCTCTGGTGCATACGATATAAACTGGCGTACGCCCAACGCGCTAAAGTGCCTTCAAGCGACATTGACAGACTTTTACTTTGCATTAAATTACCCACCGCCGAAAAACGACTCAGTGAGACGAGTGAACCCCGGTCTTTATATTTGAAGGCTTTTGCCGGTTTGTTGCGGTACTCACGTACAATATTCTGATACAAACATTCAGCCATCTGATGTGCGGACTGGGCCCTTGGTGGTACCCAACGTTCATCATCTATGCGGCAACCCGCACAGTCACCAATAGCATAAATGCTTTCGTCAGATACTGACTGGAGATACTCATTTACCTCAATTTGATTGTTTTTGCGAACTTTCAGGCCCCATTCACTGACAAAATCGGGAGCCCGGACACCAGCTGCCCAAACCATTAAATTGGCGTTGATATTCTCTCCTTCAGACAACACCAGAGTGTTTTCTTTTACTTCAGTAACCGGGTTACCCAATATGACTTCGACACCTAACGATTTCAGTTTCTTCTCTACCGATGCTGACAAACGCTCAGGTAACGCAGGCAGTAATCGTTTACCGGCTTCGACCAAACGAACTTCAAAATGCTTTTGATCAAGGAAAGAAAGACCATAAATAGACAACAATGACACTGAGTGAATGAGTTCAGCAGCCAGCTCAACTCCGGTCGCCCCGCCGCCCACAATAGCCAGTGACAATTTCGTATTTTCGCCGTCTTCGATCGACTGGTTTACTCGTAAAAATTCATTTAATAAATGTTCATGGAACTCATCGGCCTGACGTAATGAGTCCAGAAAGTAGCAATGTTCGCTAACTCCGGGGGTTCCAAAATCTGCGGTAACACTGCCAATGGAAAGAATTAATCTATCGTATTGAATACTGCGCGGCGCCAACACTTCATTACCCTGCTCATCTTTTATTGCCGCTAATTGAATAGACTTTTCGTTTTTATTCACAGCCTCTAAAGTGCCAACCAGAAACTGAAAACCCTCGCGGGCACTTTGTCCGCGATAATCCAATTCAGCCAGCCGCGAGTCCAGAGCACCTGAGGCAACTTCGTGCAACAACGGCTTCCACAAGTGGGTACTGTTTCTGTCAATTAGCATTATCTTTGCTTTCTTCTTGCGACCCAGCTTTCTTCCCAGCATAGTAGCCAATTCTAATCCGCCTGCACCGCCACCAACTATTACAATCCGTTCTTGCATTTGTGCCTCGCCTATCTGCAGATAATAAAAAAGCCACTGACGATGATAACGCCAGTGGCTTTAGATAACGACTGTTCAGTCGAAATTATTTCAGTATGACTTAGTCAATACTAGGATTCGTTAGTCCGCGACGCTCAAGTAAGGCTTCAACAGTTGGCTCCTGACCACGCCAGTCGATGTACTGTTGCATAGGATCTTTACTGCTGCCTTTGGACAGAATTTCTTTACGGAAAGCCTGGCCATTTTCAAGGCTCAAACCACCGTTATTGCCCATGTGTTTAAACGCATCGGCTGCCAGAACTTCACTCCACATGTAAGCGTAGTAACCTGCTGAGTAGCCGCCAGCAAATACGTGAGCAAAGTAAGTTGAACGGTAGCGTGGTGGTACAGCTTCAATCGCTACACCGTTTTTCTCCAGCGCGTCCTGCTCAAACTTCTCAACGTCGCTAATTTCTGTACCCGGCTCCACTGTATGATACTCAAGATCCAGTAACGCAGCGGAAATATACTCTAAAGTATCAAAGCCCTGGTTAAAGTTACGTGCATCCAGTACTTTTTGCAGTAACTCGTCAGGAATCTGTTCACCCGTTTCGTAATGCTTTGCATAATTTGCAATAACTTTCGGGTTCAGCGTCCAGTCTTCCTGGAAAGTTGAAGGGAACTCAACGTAGTCACGCGGCACAGACGTACCTGCCTGAGATGGATACTTCACGTCAGAGAACATGCCGTGCAACGCATGGCCCATTTCATGGAACATGGTTGAAACTTCATCAAAGCTTAACAAGGTTGGTTCACCCTCAGGCGCTTTAGTGATGTTCATGTTATTCAAAATAACCGGCTTCTGGTTCATCAATTCAGACTGAGTACGGAACGAGCTCATCCAGGCTCCACCGCGTTTGCTGTCGCGAGCATAATAGTCCGCATAGAACAAACCTAAACTTGAGCCGTCTACGTCTTTCACTTCATAAACAACAACATCATCCTGATAAACAGGGATATCGTTACGCTCTTCAAAAGTGATGCCAAACAGTTGGTTCATTGCATAGAACACGCCGTCTTCCAGAACACGATTAAATTCGAAGTATTTTTTCACTTCGTCAGAGTCAATCGCGTATTTTTCTTCGCGAACTTTCTCTGCGTAGTAGAACCAGTCCCACGGTTTCAGTTCATGCTGTTCGCCTTCAGCCTTAATCATCGCACGAATCTCTTCGGCTTCGCTTTCAACGTTGCTTACAACTGCAGGAACCAGATCACGCAACATTTTTTGAGCGGCTTCTGGATTACCGGCCATGTTTTCTTCAAGAACGTAATCACCCCAGGTGTCATAACCTAATAGATTCGCCTTTTCTGCACGCAACTGAGTTAGCTTTGCAACCATTGGGCGAGTATCGGTTTCGGTATTCCCTGTGCCACGGTTTGAGGACGCTTCCCAAATGCGCTGACGCAATTCGCGGTTTTCAAGATCCGTCAAAATAGACTGACGTGTTGTGTTAGTTAAAGTAATGGCGTATTTACCCGGCATATCACGGCTTTCAGCCGCACTCGCCAAGCTACTGATTTGACTATCACTTAAGCCGGCTAATTCTTCTTTAGAATCAACGACAATCACGTTTTCCTTGGTCAACTTCATTAAGCTGTTGCGAAATTCTGTGGTCAGGCTGGAAAGTTGCGAATTAACATCGCGAATCTGTTGTTGCTCATCTTCATTTAGTTCAGCACCAGCACGGACAAAACCTTTGTAGGTGTCTTCTAATAAACGTTCTGACGCAGTATCCAGCTCTAATTCGTCGCGTTTGTCATGAAGTGACTTAATTCGGGCAAACAATTTAGCGTTCAGACGAATATTATCGCTATGAGCCGCTAACTTAGGAGCTAACTTACCCTGCAACTCGCGAATTTGTTCATTACTATTGGACGATGACAGGTTGTAGAAAACTGATGAAACACGGCCAAGGATCGCACCCGATTTTTCCATCGCTACAATGGTATTCTCAAATGTTGGCTCTGCTGAGTTATTTGCAATGGCTTCAATTTCAGCCATGTGCTCTTCCATACCCTTTTCAAACGCAGGCTCAAAATGTTTGAACTCAATGGCATCGAAGTCAGGTGCCTGATACAGCAGAGGACTGGGTTTGTAGAATGGGTTGGTTTCTTTTGCTTGTTGACTGCTGTCTTTAGAAGCTTCAGTTGAAGCCGTTTTGTTCTCAGTTGTCGATGAGTCATTTGCATCACTGCAAGCTCCCAACGATACTGCCGCACTCACAGCTACAGCCAGTAAAGTTTTCCGCATGGGTATCTCCCGTTGTCTATGTTTATCATTGTGATTTTGGTGACAATACTCTAGCCCTGTGGAGGCTCAGGCTCAAGAGCTAAACGGCAAAAAGCATGATCTTCGGGGTAAAACTTAAGATGGATAAAAAATACAACAAACGAAAGAAAATAAAAAAGATAATTAATTTAGATTTTACAGGGGGGATTACTAAGAGAGAGAATAATGGCGGAGTGGACGGGACTCGAACCCGCGACCTCCGGCGTGACAGGCCGGCATTCTAACCAACTGAACTACCACTCCGCAAAAATTCTTTGAGGCGTACTAAATGGCGGAGTGGACGGGACTCGAACCCGCGACCTCCGGCGTGACAGGCCGGCATTCTAACCAACTGAACTACCACTCCGCATTAGTACTACACGTTGAAGTCTCCCTCAACGCGGCGTGCATATTACGAGTGAGGGGCAAATGAGTCAACACTTTTTTTAAAGATTTTAACCGACTGTCTGATTTATATTCAGATCTGTGCTTTTTTAACCACAAAGGTCACTTTTTACCACTTTTCTCTGGTTTTTCAGCTTCCGCTTCATCGCTCTCAACGGCAACTTTTTTCCGACGAAACTTAAACCACCACAGCCCAACTAAAGCTAACGCAATGAGAACAATATTAACAACAACAATAATGATCAGATTGGTCATCGCCTGTTTTTGCTTGGCCTCGCGTTCTAGTCTTGCCTGTTCACGTTGACGCTCAAGCTCTATTTGCTGTCGTTCAGCCAGCTCTGCGGCTGTCGGTTCAGGTGGAGGCGGTTCCTTTGCAATAAAACTAAAGTCATCAATTCTGGCTTCAAACTCACGCCCCCCGACACTAGTGGCAAAAATATCTAAGTCTATAAGGTGTTTACCAAAAGCCAGGTTGGCAATTTCGACACTGTGCGGAAAACCCTCTATCTGGCTGACCGTAAATTTACGAACCTCTCCGTTAGGGAAGCTGGTTTCACCATTAATCACCAGGCTCTGTGGATCTATCCAGTCTTCATTAACACGAACGACTAATTGATGATTATCGTCCACAGACTCTGACTGAATAACATTAAATTCAACTGGTAACGGCTTAACCTCAACAGGGCCTGATTCAAACACTCGTTGGTACAGAGGGGTGGTCATTTCATAAGTGGCCATCCACTCACCTGGTACAACATCCAGATTAAAGAAACCGGTAAATATACCATCACCCGCTCTTTCGTCATGCCCTCGCCCGTCGTCTTCAAATTGTGCCACACGTGACGGATTCGAGCCGAAGTTATCAAAGTCTGAGTTATTGGTACTGACAAATAGAACATCCAGCAAAACGGTCTGACGAAAACGTGAAGTTTTAACCACTTCGTCGCCATTATAGAGTTTTCCTTCTACTTTCAGCTCTTCGTTCTGGAATAATGGACTAGGTAAAGGCTCAGCTTCAAAGCGAATATCAGAAATAACTAAGGCTTTATTTTCTTCATCGATGCGACCAGCCGCCTGCCAGGGACCAGGCTGAGGTTCTTTTATCCGGATAATGTCAAAGTTAGGATCGGTATACCAAGTTACTTTTTCCGCTGGATAACGAGTATCGTACCACTTGCTCCCATCAGGCTTGATGAGAATCAGGGGCTTGCTACCCGGCTCGCGGAAAAATAATAGAGTAATCTCTTCAACGTTCTCGTCTATGCGGAAACTTTGCCCTTTAATTGGCAATTTATTAGTAAGATCGCCTTCAATAAGGCTCATCGCACGCTTTTCAACTTCCTCTTTCGAGTCAGAGTCAACCGTGCTAAAACTCTGTACCGCGTAGGCTGATGAGCTACTTATTAAAACCAATAATACTGCTAAGAGTCTTGCCACAGACAATGTCCACCTTCTTCTTTGACTCGCGCCAAACGCTCCTGATGTAATGCTTCTTCATCGGCCGTTGCCCGTAAAACCTTTAATGCGGGACGATTGGTTATTCGTTGATGTTCCACTTTTTGTGAGCCACCCTGATTGTCTTTTCCGTGGCTGGCCAGGTTTAATGCCGTTTGCCCACCAGTCATCATCAAATAGACGTCAGCAAGAATCTCGGCATCCAGTAAGGCACCGTGCAGTTCACGCGCAGAGTTATCAACGTCGTAGGCGCGGCATAGTGCATCCAAACTGTTTCTTTGCCCCGGGCGCATTTCACGGGCAAGCTGCAAGGTATCGAGTACCGAGCAAAAATCATTGGTCAGGCCAACCGCCGGGCGAATACGACTAAATTCAGCATCCATAAAGCCCACGTCAAATGGCGCATTATGAATAACTAACTGAGAGCCTTTAATAAATTCAATGAAATCTTGCACCACCTGAGCGAATACGGGCTTGTCGGTTAAAAAGTCATTGGTTATACCGTGAACTTCAATTGCTTCCTGCTCGACCACCCGCTCCGGATTAATGTAAACATGAAAATGATTACCGGTTAATTTGCGATTAATAAGCTCCACACAGCCTATTTCAATAATTCTGTGTCCCTTTGCAGGGTCAATTCCGGTAGTTTCTGTATCTAATACGACCTGACGCATGGTGAAATCCTGATATACTCGCTGGAAACAGAGGATATAGTAGCAAGTAACATGTCGAACTCAAAAACTGTTCATTTATATACTGATGGTTCTTGTCTGGGAAACCCGGGGCCGGGTGGCTATGGCGCTGTACTGGAATATGGAAAACATCACAAAGAATTAAGTCAGGGCTATCGTCTGACCACCAATAACCGCATGGAGATGCTGGCTACTATCGCTGGCCTGCGAGAGTTAAAGCGCTCCTGTCATGTCATTCTGACTACCGACAGCCAGTATGTGAAACAAGGTGTCGAGCAGTGGATGCATCGCTGGAAGCAAAACGGCTGGCGTACTTCTGCTCGTAAAGCGGTTAAAAATAAAGACTTATGGCAACAACTGGACGAAGAAGTTAACCGTCATAAAGTTGAATGGAAATGGATTAAAGGCCATTCCGGGCATAAACAAAATGAGCGTTGTGATGAACTGGCCCGCGACGCCGCAACGCGCGAGCCTATGCTTGAAGATGAAGGATTTGGGGGCGAGTAAATTACTCGCCGGCAACTACCGGCAGTTTATTTTCCTGCCAGGCACTCATGCCGCCATCTACGCTATAGACATTATCCAGCCCCATGCGTTGCAAGCTCTCTGCCGCCAGAGCTGAGCGACCACCGGTTCGACAAATAAGGTACAAAGGCTTTTCGGCGATGCGTTCCAGAGCATTGTCATATCCAGCCACATCAGGGTGCTGATTTAGCTGCATTTCCAACACACCACGGGGCATGTTCACCGCTTGTCGAATGTGCCCCTGTCCATATTCAGCCGGTTCTCTTACATCAATAACGCGCGCGCCCTGCTCTATGGCCTTTTGTAGTTCTTCGGTGTTTACTTCTTTGACGTTCGATTTCGCTTTTCCACATAACTCTTGTGCTGTAATCATAATTTACCTCTTATTTGTTTATTCGACTTTGAAAACTGTTTCGTCGTCATTGCTGTTGCTGCCTGTCTTCCATTAACCGCAAGCTGCTTTCTTTGAGCTGACGGTTTTAATCTGTTAATCAGAGTTTGTTTGCGTGCCACTATGAAATAAGCTGCACGCAGCCCTGGGACCAGGTTGCTCAGCTTCGTTGACCAGTCACTTCCCCGGTGCTCGCTATGATGCAGGAAATTGGAAACATAAAATTCAGATTCCAGAACTTCGAACCCCAGCAGCTCCAGCCAGTCTTTAACTCGTACTGGCGTAAAGTACCTTCCACACCATGGGAAACTCTTTTTATGGCGAATGAAAAAGCCACTGGCCACCGCCGGACTGTAGGGATTAAACCCTGTAAGTATTAATACACCATCGTCGTCCAGGACTCGCGTTGCCTCTCTAAGTAGCTGGTGCGGATGCCGACAAAATTCAAGGACAAAAGGAGCAACTAGGTTATCGACACTGTCTTCCTTCAAAGCCAGCTCCGTTAATTTGCTGCGAACCGCTACGTCACTACCTGTGCCGACAGTCAGCCACTGAGCTCCATTTTTAATACACTCGTTAAGCCCCGGACTCAAAGAGCCTATAGCCACGGTTTTTCCTGGTTTCAACCGTCGCTGATGAGCGCGAATTAACTCAGCCGTCTGTTCCATCATGTAGTGCCCGCAGGCCATTTGCTGCCAGTCCCCGGGAGCCGCTAAATCAATTTTCGAATATGCTGGTTTAATTAACACGGCTAATTCCTGTATTATGAACTTATCTTCAACTTACTCGCTGGGTTTCTCATCCTAGCGTTATAGGGGTTAACATGCGAGTGCACGCTATTGAAGCTTTCGACGACAACTACATATGGGCAATTGAAACCAACGATAAAGACAAGGTTATTATTGTAGACCCCGGCGAAGCCCAACCCGTTCAACAATGGTTGGAACAAAATAGTAAAAGTATTGAGACTATTTTAGTCACTCATCACCATTACGACCACACTGGTGGCATAGCTGAATTAATAGAACAGAGCCCGTGTCCGGTCATCGGTCCGGAAAACCCAGAGATAAAAACGCTCACCAAGACAGTTACAGAAGGCGATGAGCTGACCGTTGGAGGTATTCAGTGGCAGGTATTAACCACTCCGGGACACACACTGGACCACATCAGTTTTTATACTCCCGGCTTTTTGTTTTGCGGTGACACACTGTTTTCCGGTGGCTGTGGCCGTATGTTTGAAGGTACGCCAGAACAATTCACGCAGTCGTTATTAAAGCTGCGTAAGCTGCCGGGCGAAACTCGAGTCTTCTGTGCCCACGAATATACTCAGGCGAATGTAAATTTCGCATTGAAAGTTGAGCCAGAGAACGCTGTGCTGCAAAGTTACGCTGAAAAGGTCAGAATGTTACGTGAACAAGAGCAAATAACTCTGCCAAGCACGCTGCAACTAGAGTTAGCCATTAATCCTTTTCTCCGGTTTGACCAAAAAAGTGTTATTGCAGCAGCAAATAAGCATGCAGAAAGTGTAAAAAATAGCCCCGAGGATGTTTTTTATACAATTAGACAGTGGAAAGATAATGCGTGATTCTTTAAACTCCTCAAGATTTTAATAATTATCGGAAGTAGATTACGCATGATAAACAGCAAGCAAAAGAACGTATGGTTAAAGTATTGTATGGTGGCCAGTGGTTTGGCATTAAGCGGCTGCCAGAGCACAATGCTGTTTAGTAATAATGAACCGGTAAATACAAAAAACGAAACTACAGAGCTTAAACTGACGGTCATTCCGGAAGAAGTGATCAGTCGGCACGCCGAAGAAGAAATCAAAATCAGCGAACCTGTAAAGCTTACCCCGCAAGAGCAGGAAGATTTATGGGTGCGTATTCGCCAGCAATTGAGCTTTCATGTGCCTGATGTACCCAGAGTGCAAAGCCAGCGCAACTGGTATGCCAGCCACCCGGAGTATTTAGACCGCGTTGCTAAACGCGCTGAACCTTACCTGCATCTCATTGTTGAAGAGCTGGAAAAACGTGATATGCCAGTAGATCTGGCTTTATTGCCGATAGTCGAAAGTGCTTTCGACCCGTTTGCTTATTCGCACGGCAGTGCCTCTGGTGTCTGGCAGTTTATTCCGGGTACCGCGCGTCAATATGGTTTGGATATCAACTGGTGGTACGATGGTCGTCGCGATGTTTTTGCCGCAACACACGCTGCACTCGATTATTTACAGGCACTTCATCGATACTTCGACGGTGACTGGATGCACGCACTGGCAGCCTATAATTCAGGTGAAGGCCGAGTTGCCGCTGCAATTCGCAAGAATGAGCGTCTGAACAAACCAACTGACTTCTGGAATCTGTCGCTACCTCGCGAAACTCGCGCATACGTGCCCAAGCTATTAGCTTTAGCAGAAATATTAGCCAACAGTGAAGAGTATGGTGTGGCATGGTACCCGATCGAAAATCAGCCAAAGCTTGAGGTTGTTGAGACACCAGCACAAATCGACTTAGCATTAGCTGCTGATATGGCTGATATGCCTCTGGATTTACTGCACCAGTATAACTCTGGTTATAACCGCTGGGCAACGGCGCCGAACGGCCCACATCGTTTACTTCTGCCTAATCAAAATGCGGATAAATTTAAACAGGCTTTGGATAAAACAGAGCCAAAAGACTGGCTGAGCTGGACCCGCCACGAGGTTAAATCGGGTGAGAGCCTGCTCGTTATTTCCAAAAAATACAATACGTCTGTTGACGTGATACAGCAGGTTAATGACATCAGCAGTGATATCATCCGCGCAGGCGATCATTTGCTAGTGCCAGTTGCCACACTCGATATCGACAATTACACGTTATCGCAAGATCAGCGCCGTGAAGACCGTCAAGATCAGAAACGTTCAGGTAAACGTATTGAACACGTTGTTCAGTCTGGCGATACGCTCTGGGATCTCAGTCGCGCTTATCAGGTAAACCTTCGTGACTTGGCTCGCTGGAACTCAATGGCTCCGGGGGATTATTTAAGGCCAGGACAAGAACTCGTGGTTTGGACGGAAGCCGAGCCTTCTTCGACGATACAAAGCAGTATTAACAGTATCATGCGTAATATAAGATACCGTGTGCGTAGCGGTGACTCATTAGCCAGGATTGCTGATAAATTTAATGTCACCATTCGTCAAATTGAACAATGGAACAACATTCAACGCAATCGTTATCTACAACCCGGACAAATGCTTAAGTTAAAAGTAGATGTTACCGAGGTAAGTAGTTGAGGCAACCTATGAATAGCGTAAAATACTTTTTTTTCTTTGCAGCGCTACTATTTAGCGCTCAGACTTTAGCTGACTGGAAAGCCGAAGGTAGTGGTAAAGTCATTTATCCATCAGGCCGTACGGAACCTTTAACCTTTGGTTTTGAGTATAAAAAGGTTTATGACACCATTATTTTTACTGCCGGAAAGTCGCAAATGCGTACGTCCGAAATGCCGCCAAATTACATTCTTAATCTGTTTGTAAATAAGCAGGGACAGGTTTATGTCGCAGAGTTTGCTAATGGTTTCTTCAAAGGTTTCGAGCTCAATATTGGTGATCACAAAGTCAGCATGAATCACCGGCAAGAGTTTGATGAAGATGAACCACTGAGTCATCTGCGAGTGCAGATTGATGACCGTAGCTATCTGCTGGAAACCACACACCCGACTATCCGGTTCGAGTTTGATGAAGAAAAAGGCATTGTCGATATCAATGGCTCAGGCCTTCTGAAAGACCTGAGCGTTAAAGGACGTTAGTCGCTGAGCAGCTCAGCTAACGCATTCTCATCTAATATATCAAGCCCGAGGGACTGGGCTTTGGTCAGTTTTGAGCCGGCATTTTCTCCGGCAACCAGCGCGGTTGTCTTTTTAGAAACACTAGAAGCAACTTTCGCCCCTAAGGCTTCTAAAGCAGACTTCGCCTCGTCACGAGTCATAGTCGACAAAGTACCGGTAATAACATAGGTATTGCCCGATAAGCGGTCACTTTGCACGGAGCTTGCCTCCTCACCCTCAGGCCAGGAAATAAACTCACGCAATTCCGCAACCACCTGCTGGTTATGGGCTTCATGGAAAAAAGCCACAATATGCTTAGCGACAACAGCACCGACATCCGGAACTTCCTGTAGCTGTTCACTTTCAGCAGCAATTAAAGCATCCAGGTTTTTGAAGTGGTTCGCCAGCGCGTTTGCCGTCGCTTCCCCGACTTCCCGAATACCTAATGCATAAATAAAACGGGCTAAAGTTGTTTCCTGTGTCGCTTTAATGGCATTTCGAAGATTTTCTGCAGATTTAGCGCCCATTCTCGGCAAAGTTGCCAATTCAGCTTTGGACAGACGATAAAGATCGGCCGGCGATTTTATCCAGTCCCGCTCTACCAGTTGCTCGACAATTTTATCGCCTAGTCCATCAATATCCATGGCTTTGCGGGAAGCAAAATGTTTAATCGCTTCCTTTCGCTGAGCCGCGCAATACAGACCACCGGTACAGCGGGCAACGGCTTCGCCTTCAACGCGTTCAATATCGGATTGACAAATCGGGCAATGCTGAGGAAATTCAATTGCCTTCGTGTTTTCAGGACGTTTATCTTTTATGACGCTGACCACTTGCGGAATAACGTCACCCGCGCGGCGAATACTGACACAGTCGCCGATACGCACACCCAGTCGTTCAATTTCATCCGCATTATGCAAAGTCGCATTAGATACTGTAACGCCGCCCACATTAACCGGCTCTAAGCGCGCAACCGGCGTTATCGCGCCGGTACGGCCAACCTGGAAGTCAACTCCGGTAATGGTCGTCAGTTGTTCCTGCGCGGGAAACTTACGTGCAATAGCCCAGCGCGGCGCACGTGCGACAAAGCCTAAGTCTTGTTGCAAGCGAATAGAATCCACTTTAAAAACTACGCCATCAATATCGTAATTTAAGGTATCCCGGCGGGCCAAAATAGCTTCGTAGTAATCGTCGCAACCCTGCACCGAGTCTACCGTCTTTATTTCAATATTCACCGGCAGTCCCCAGTCTTTCAACTGTAACAAACGCTGGTGATGACTGTCGGGAAGTTGTGTGGTTTCTGATATTAACCCAAGACTATAAGCATAAAAGTGCAAAGGACGTTTTGCGGTAATTCTGGAGTCTAACTGGCGTAAACTGCCTGCCGCCGCATTTCGGGGGTTAGCAAAGACCTTTTCTTCGCGCTGCCGGGCCTGCTCATTAAAGCGCTCAAAAGCTCCCAATGGCATAACCACTTCACCCCGTACTTCCAGTCGCTCAGGAACATCGCCAGAGAGCTTTAGCGGCACATTGCGTATGGTCTTAACGTTCTCGGTAATATCTTCACCGCTTTGTCCATCGCCACGGGTTGCGCCACGCACTAACAGGCCATTTTCATAGAGTAAACTGACCGCAGCGCCATCAAGCTTAGGCTCACAACAAAAAGTCACAGTTTGATTGGTATCCAGCCGCTGTTCAACGCGCTTGCTAAAAGCTTCAAACTCATCGACAGAAAAAGCGTTATCCAGTGACAACATCGGAACTTCGTGTTCAACACTTCTAAATTGACCTAAGGGTTTACCACCCACTTTCATAGTCGGAGACTGGGCACTTTTTAAATCCGGGTGTTCAGTTTCCAGAGTTTTCAGTTCCCGAAAAAGACGATCATATTCAGCGTCCGGCACTGATGGTTCGTCATTCTCATAATATTCCTGGTTGTAACGATTAAGTAATTGCTCCAGCTCTTGCATGCGCTGGTGAACAGACTGATTCATAGTGACCTGTAATTAAGCTGAGTGTTTACGTTCAAATTCACGAATACGCTGGCGTGCTTCGTGAATAGACTGGCGGGTCAATAATTGGCGCTGGCCATCCAAAACCTGCCCCTGAGGAATTTCGGTAGCGAGCTTTTTAGCCGCATTCAACATCATATTAAAGGCCTGCTGACCGTCAAATTTCATAGGTAAGGCCATAAAAAACGCGACGCCTTCGGTTTCAAAGTTTTCCATGTTATCCAGGTCAAACGTGCCGGGGTTGAACATGTTGGCGACACTAAAAATCATGGGGCCGGTGCCTGCGGTGTTTTCATAGCGGTGGAAAATACCCAGTTCGCCAAATTTACAGCCCAGCTCGGTCATCATTTGCAACAACACTGCGCCCTGTACCGGCCCTTTAACATGTAACGCAATAACTTCTTCCGGAGCTGATTCAAAATCATCAGTCGTATCTGCACTGACTTCTGTTTCAGTTTCAGGTTCAGGTTCTTGCTCAAGCTCCTGCTCCGACTCTTGCAAAGAGCTCTGTTCGGCGGCACTTTTATAAGAGTCATCAGGCTCTGAAGGAACATCCCCATCAAACTTAAGCTCAGTTTGCTCTACTTCAACCGTTTCATCATTGCTGACACGCATAGACGGTAATGAGTCAGACATATCGTCATCATTGCTAAGGTCCATCGACATTTGCTCGACAGCCTCCGCATCATTGTCCTGTGTTCTCACATTACTGTGCGACGATGTTTTTGCTTTTGGTTCAACGGCTTGGTCATGGTTAAAGCCGTCATCTGAAGTCTCTTTCTTTAAAATCCGAACTTCGCCAATGCCGTCGTCATCAAAACCGGACGATTGCTGCTGACGATTTTCTGCAACCCGTTGTTCACGCTGCCGTTGTTGCTGGTTACCTTTACGTATCTTCCATACGCCATGCGCAACAATACCTGCGATTGCCAAGATCCCAAGAATACTGAGGGTTATTTGTAAACTGCCCATTTTTGCTCCATCAAGCTTATTTTGTTATCCGGCGTCTGTCATCGCCACAGCCTGTTCAACATCAACCGCTACCAATCTCGAAACGCCCGCTTCCTGCATTGTTACCCCTGCCAGATGGGTAGCCATTTCCATTGCCACTTTATTGTGACTTATATAAATAAATTGCACCGATTCCGACATTTCACTCACCAGACGGCAGAACCGTCCTACGTTGGCATCATCTAATGGCGCATCAACCTCATCTAACAGGCAAAAAGGTGCCGGATTCAAGCGAAATATCGCGAATACCAATGATAATGCGGTCAGTGCCTTTTCTCCACCGCTAAGCAAATGAATTGTACTGTTTTTCTTGCCCGGTGGCCTTGCCATGATGGTAACCCCGGTTTCCAGTAAGTCATCATCGGTAAGTTCCAGAGTGGCACTGCCACCACCAAAAACTTTCGGAAACAGAATTTGTAAATCATGGTTTATCGCATCAAAAGTGGTTTTAAACCGATGTCGCGTTTCCTTATCAATCTTACGAATCGCCGCTTCTAAAGTGTCTAGCGCCGATGATAGATCATCCACTTGCTGGTCGAGGTACTGTTTACGTTCTCTTTGCGCTTCGGCTTCATCAATTGCCGCCAGGTTAATAGCGCCTAAGCGTTTTATTTTATTTTGTATTGACTCCAGCTCTTGCTGCCACTGCTTTTCATCAGCGTCGGAAGAGAGTTCTTCCAGTATATTTTTCAATGTAAGGCCTGTTTCAGCCAGCGTTTCCAGCACAGCCTGACTACGTTCCTGCAATTTAGCCTGCTCAATTTCAGTACTCTGCATAGCCTCTTTGGCCTGGCTTATTTTGACCTGAATTGCAGATTGTCCTTGAGTTATTTGCTGCAAGTCGTGCTCTAACCGCGACAATTGCTGACGTTGTTCCTGCAATTGTTCTGAAACTTCACCACGCTTATCCAGCAATTCGGTTAACTGATCATCAAGAGCACTCTGATTTTCATCTGTCTCGTTAGTCTGTTGCTCACTGCGTTCCTGCCGAAGTTGCTGGTAACGTTGTTCACTGCGCTGCAGTAATTTCTGTAACTGTGCAGCCTGAGCCTGTAAATTCTGCTGTTGCATTGTCATCTGCTGCTGTTGGCTACGCAGTTGCTGTAACTGTTCATCTTCGGCACGCACTGTAGACTCCAGTTGCTCACCGTAGTCTTCATCAACCTGCTCCGTTTGCTCCAGTAACAACTCATACTCTTCCAACTGCATTTCGATTTGCTGTTGCTGCTCAGCGGCGTTTTCCGCATGCAATCGTTGCTCTTGCTGCTTATCTCGCAGACTCATTAACTGCTGCTGTATTTGCTCGGCCTGCTGTAAGTTCCACTGCAGCCGCTCTTCAACTTTCCCCTGCTCGTTACGGGTCTGTTGAACCTGCTCATTAACCTGCTCCAGCTGCTCTTGCGCCTGTTCAACCTGCGTCTGAGTTTGCTCCAGCTGCGTTTCACTTTCAGACAACCTGGAAGCCAGCACTTGCAGTTGTTCTAGTAAATTTTGGCGCTGTGTCTGCAAATGAAGAACACTGTTATCTTCGTCAACTCGAGCCGCGATAAAACCGTCCTGCCAATACCAATTGCCGGTTTTTGATACCGCAAAACTGGCATTGCTTTGTTGTAATTGCTGCTTCGCATCAGCATCCTGTTCAATCGCCAGACACTGCTGCAACGGCGCCCAATAACGTAACGGACCTTTAACCTTACTGGCCAGAGACCAGTTTTCAGGCTCTTGTCCACTCACAGGCCACACCAGCTTCACCCCAGAAACCGCTTTCAATTCTTCCGGAGTTTGTTCCAGAACCACGGCATCCAGCCAGTCGTAAGCCAACTGCTCAACCGCCATTTCCCAGCCACTTTCAGCCTGCAGTAACTCCCTCACTTTCAAGCTGTCTGGATAGTTTTGCTGTAACCATTTTTCACTGCGGCTATCGTTATTTTGCTTCCCTTCCAACAGTTGCTCAATGGCTGTTAACTGAGCCTGAGCTTTATCTTGTTGCTGCTGATTCTGTCGGTGCTGTTGCTGCTGTTCTTTAAACCCTTGCTGCAGAGCCTGCAGTTGCTGCTTACTGTGCTGATACCGAGTTTCTTCCTGCTCCAGCTGACGTTTTAGTTCGACCAGAGCCTGTTCGTTCTCGTCAACAGATAATGCTTGTTCCTGTTGCTGCAACTCTTGTTGCTGGCTGTGAAATTGCTCCACTTGTTGCAACGCATATTGTTGGCTCTGTTTCAGCTGCTGCAGTTTAAGTTGCGCCTGCTGTTGCTGTTTTTCGACATCGCGTTGCTGCTGTTGCTGCTGTCGTTGTTGTTGCTGCCACTGACGCCATTTCTCATTAGCTTGCTGAGACTGTTCAGCCACGCTTTCCATCTGTTCCTCAACCTGCTCCAGTTGTGGCTCCAGCATCAGCTGCTGTTCTTCCAATTGTTCTCTTTGCAGGCGATCATCCGCCAACTGCTCATTAAGCTGATCTATTTCTTCATTTAACTGCTGTTGCCGCTGGCTGCGCTGCTCTTTTAGTTCTTGCTGATGTTTCAAAGTTTGTTCAATACGGGTAATTTCATTGCCCACTGAAAACATTTGTTCCTGCGACAGCTCTACTCTGTCGCGCGCTTCTTCAGCCTGCTCTTTCAGTTCAATAGCGCCCCGTTCATCACCACTTTGCTGTGCCTGCCAGCGTTCAAGCTCGGTTTGTTGTTCGGCGTATTGTGTCTGCAACTGCTGTCGTTGATTATCCAGTTTTAGCCAGCGTAGGGCCTGCAGTTCACCTTTAAATTTACGCTCACTGGCTTTCAACTCCTTGTAACGAATGGCAGCCGCGGCCTGACGCTCCAGCTTCTCCAACTGTTGACCCAGCTCTTCGCGAACGTCACTCAAGCGCTCCAGGTTCTCGCGCGTATGCAGCATCCGGTTTTCAGTTTCTTTGCGACGTTCTTTGTATTTTGAAATGCCTGCGGCTTCTTCAATAAACACCCGCAGTTCCTGCGGACGTGATTCAATCAGGCGGGAAATCATGCCCTGCTCAATAATGGCGTAGCTGCGCGGACCCAGCCCGGTTCCCAGAAATAAATCGGTAATATCACGGCGACGACAACGACTGCCGTTCAAAAAGTAATTAGACTGGCCGTCACGGGTCACCAGGCGCTTAACCGAAATTTCATTGAATGCCGCGTACTCGCCCTGAATACGTCCCGAACTGTTATCAAAAACCAGTTCGACACTGGCCTGAGAGACCGGCTTACGGGCACTGGAGCCATTAAAAATCACGTCGCTCATGGCATCGCCACGCAAGTTTTTTGCTGAACTTTCACCCAGCACCCAGCGCACGGCATCAATCACATTGGATTTGCCACAGCCGTTCGGACCGACGACGCAGGTCATTTGGTCAGGAAAGGGAACTTTGGTTGGATCCACAAAGGATTTGAAGCCAACTAATTTGATGTGTTTTAGGCGCATTCAGTTGTTTTTATTATCAATTTAATACGACGGTTTATTATCACAAGACTCTAGCAGATCCGGTAGCCATTTGTAACAATTTAGCCCGCACATTGCCATTGTATTGCCTTATTATACTAAGCAAATTAAAACCTCTGGAGTTTTCATGCAAAAAGCAGCCTACAGCAACTCGGGATTAGCTTACATAGGACGCGGTTTAGAACTTATCCGAACCAAAGGTCTGCGTCGCTATGTTGTGGTGCCTATTCTGACCAACCTTATCCTGTTCTCACTTGCTTTCACCTGGCTGTATGGCGAAGTCGACTATTGGCTGAACCGCTTTATGAGCTGGCTGCCCGACTTTTTCCAATGGCTGGAGTTTATTTTATGGCCACTGGCGGTTATTACCATTATTGCGCTCTTCTCGTTTATTTTTAGTACCATCATGCATTTAATTGCAGCCCCTTTTAACGGACTTCTGGCGGAAAAAGTGGAACGCTATGAAAGCGGCGAGAGCTTAGGAGACGAGGGATTCTTAGGTTTGTTTAAAGACATTCCAAGGACTTTAAAACGGGAAATGCAGAAACTCATGTATTACATTCCCCGAGCACTTGGCTTTTTTCTGTTATCGCTCGTTATTCCGGTAATTGGACAGGTCCTTTGGTATATCTTTGTCTGCTGGATGATGTCGATACAATACTTAGATTACCCGTTCGATAATCACAAACTGTCGTTTCCGCGTATGCGGTCTGAATTACACCAACAGCGCAGTAAAACACTAGGGTTTGGATTCGGGGTAACCGTGCTGACTATGATACCGCTGATTAACCTGATTATTATGCCGCTGGCGGTTTGTGGAGCAACCTCACTGTGGGTTGATCATTATCGTCGCAGTGCATTAAGTTGATAAAAGTAAGCGACTGAGCATTGGCTCAGTCGTTTTTCTTATCAGCATCGTCAGATTCAATACCTTCCTGACCTGTTTCATCGGAGTCGAGGTAATCCGGGTTTAATCGCTTATTCGTTTGAACTCCCATCTGGCGGAACTTATCGACCCGACCAATAAGGTTACCGCGCCCGGTACTCAGCTTCTTCATAGCTTCCTGATAACGGTTATCCAGAGTTTGTAAGCCGTTACCAATTTTCTCTAAGTCTTCGACAAAGCCCACAAACTTGTCGTACAAACGTGCCGCATCGGTCGCTATTTTCTCGGCGTTCTGATTCTGATACTCATACTGCCAGATGTTATGCACCGTGCGCAGCGCAACCAGTAGGTTAGTCGGGCTTACCAACATAATTTGGTTGTCCAGCGCCAGCCGGATAAGCTCCGGGTCACGATCAACAGCCAGCAAAAATGCCGGCTCAATCGGAATAAACATCAATACATAATCCAGCGTACGCAACCCTTCCAGTTGATGGTAGCTCTTTTTACCCAACTGTTTTATGTGTTGCTTCAGCGACTGAACGTGCTCATTTAACGCCCGTTCACGTTCTGTATCGTCATCAGAGTTGAAGTACCGCTCGTAGGCCGACAAACTGACTTTCGAGTCGATAATCACGTCTTTTTTATTCGGCAAATGCACAATCACATCCGGCTTGAACGACTTACCGTCTTCATCGCGGTGATGCTCCTGTGTCTGATACTCGTGCCCTTCACGTAACCCGGACTGCTCCAGAATACGCTCCAGTACCACTTCGCCCCAGTTACCTTGCTGCTTGGTGTCACCTTTTAATGCCCGGGTTAAGGCTTCAGCTTCAGACGCCATTTGGCGATTTAAGTCCTTAAGCGACATCACTTCATTTTTAAGTGCCGAGCGCTCTTTGGTCTCATCGGTATACTGCTGAGTAATTTGCTTTTTAAACGCATCAATTTGCTGTTTGAACGGCTCTAATGTTGCCTGCAACGACTGCTGATGATGTTGCTGCAGCCCTTTGGACTTCTCATCAAAAATACGGTTGGCTAAATTTTCAAACTGCTGGGTCAGCCGTTCTTCGCTAACCTTCAGTAGGTTCAGCTTTTCTTCTGCGGTTTTCTGCTCATGCTCAGATCTAGCCAGAGTTTCACGCAGACGGCTGTCTTTTTCATAGACTTCGAGCTGAAGTTCATCGACGCGCTCACGAAGAATATCCGCGTCTTGCTCCAGTGCCGCATTTTGTTGTTCTGCCTGTAAACGCAAACGGCGCTGCTGTTGCCAAAGCAACAACAACGCCGTAATGACAGTCACAACCGGCACTCCAATTATTGCCATCCATTGCCACAGTGCCAGCGACATCATTAAGCTCCTAATTTTTCATTGAGGTCAGCAATTTTCGCTTTCCAGATAGCAGGCCCTTGGGTATGCGCGTTTTGACCGTCGCTATCCACAGCAACAGTGACCGGCATGTCTTCCACTTCAAACTCATAAATGGCTTCCATACCTAAGTCTTCAAAGGCAACAACCCGGGATTTTTTAATGGCTTTAGCGACCAAATACGCGGCACCACCCACGGCCATCAGGTAAACCGCTTTGTGCTTACGAATACTTTCCACAGCTTCAGGGCCACGCTCTGCTTTGCCTACCATACCAATAATACCGGCTTCTTCGAGCATCTGATCAGTGAATTTATCCATACGCGTAGAGGTTGTAGGACCTGCCGGACCAACAACTTCATCACCCACAGGATCTACCGGCCCTACGTAGTAAATAAAGCGGTTGTTGAAATCAACTGGCAGCTCTTCACCGTTATCCAGCATACCTTTAATGCGTTTGTGCGCCGCATCACGACCGGTCAGCAACTTACCGGACAAGAGCACGGTTTCACCCATTTTCCAGTCCTGAATGTCTTCTTTGGTCACTTCATCCAGGTTCACACGGCGGGCATCATCACCCAGTTCAAAAGTCACATCCGGCCAATCTTCCAGTTTCGGCGGGGTTAAATCTGCTGCTCCGCTGCCGTCTAACGTAAAGTGAACGTGACGGGTGGCTGCACAGTTCGGAATTAAAGTGACAGGCTTAGAGGCTGCGTGGGTTGGTAGTGACTTAATCTTCACATCCAGCACCGTTGTTAAACCTCCCAAACCCTGAGCACCAATACCTAATGCGTTAACGCGGTTCAAAATTTCTAAACGCAGCTCTTCTTCGGCATTCTGCGGGCCGCGCTCAATAAGCTCATGGATATCGACAGACTCCATTAAAGATTCTTTTGCCAATACCGCAGACTTTTCCGCTGTACCACCAATACCTATACCCAGCATACCCGGCGGACACCAGCCAGCGCCCATCTTCGGCAAGGTTTCAACAACCCAATCGGCAATCGAATCGCTGGGGTTTAACATGGCCATTTTCGATTTATTCTCAGAACCACCACCTTTAGCGGCAATCATCACTTCAATTTCATTGCCCGCCACCATATCAATATGCACCACAGCTGGCGTGTTATCGCCAGTGTTTTTACGAGCGCCCGCCGGGTCAGCCACAATAGAAGCACGCAGTGGGTTGTCCGGGTTGTTGTAGGCTCGACGAGTACCTTCATCCACCATTTGCTGAACGGTCAGGTCGGTTTTATCCCATTGCACGCCCATGCCCACTTTCACAAAGCAGGTGACAATACCGGTGTCCTGGCAAATTGGACGGTGCCCTTGCGCAGACATACGCGAGTTAGTCAGCACCTGAGCAATGGCGTTTTTCGCCGCTTCGTTCTCTTCACGCTGGTATGCCTCGTCCAGTGCTTTAATAAAGTCCAGTGGGTGATAATAAGAAATGTACTGCAACGCATCGGCAATACTGTCAATAAAATCGGCCTGACGAATGGTGGTCATGGAACTGCCTCTTGGTTAACTTTTGCGTGGCGCTATAATAGCGTTTTCGCTAACAACTGACCAGTGCCACTGACCGGCGAATATTTGCTGTGATAGTATATTGGTAATGAATAACCAGCCTGAATTGCGAGCATGATGTGAGTGTTTTCCCGGATCTCTGTGCGATAAAACTTGATTGCGAAGCCTCAGCTATTGAGTTATTTCAGCGTTGTCAGCATGAAAGCTACGCTCTATTACTGGACTCTGCCGCGCAAAGCCACCAGAACTGTGCCTACGATATTATCTTCCGACAGCCAGAACTGATTTTAAACTGCAAAGCAGGCAAGTTAAATGTATCAACAGACGCTCCTTTAGAACTACCGCCAGCCCCCGAAGACGCAGCCGAGCTTTGCCGTTATGCCGGGCAATTGAATCAGTTATCAGGTCATTATTCGGGGCCTGCTGAACTGCCTTTTCAGGGCGGGTTTGCCGGGGCTGTCGGCTATGACCATGGCCGTTCGCTGGAAGTCATACCTGAGTTTAATGCAGACATCTATCAGTCTCCCGATGCAGTACTGGCCTACTACAGCCAGGCGTTGATTATCGATAGGCAGAGCAACGCGATCTGGTTAGTTGCACCAATAGAAGGGTCAGAAGAGCTTCGAGAATTCTGGGAACAGCCAGTAGCAACAAAAAAGCCCGACGCTTTTCAATTGCTAAGCGACTGGCAAAGCAATATGAGCGAGCAGCAGTACACCGAGAAATTTAAGGCCGTGCAAAACTATCTGCTGGCCGGAGATGCCTACCAAATTAATTTAGCGCAACGGTATTCAGCCCGTTATCAAGGCAGTGAATGGTCCGCTTACCTTAAATTACGACAAGCGAATTCAGCACCGTTTTCTGCCTTTATGCGCCTTCCCGGCAGCGCTATTCTGAGCCTGTCGCCGGAACGCTTTCTGCTAACCGACGCCAAGGGACTGGTAGAAACAAAACCCATTAAAGGCACGCGTCCGCGGTTTGAAAATTCGCTTAAAGATCAGGCTAGTCAGCAGGCTCTGTTAACCTCAGAAAAGGACCGCGCAGAAAACCTGATGATTGTGGATTTGCTGCGTAATGACCTCAGTAAAAACTGTAAGCCGGGCAGCATCAAAACGCCAAGCCTGTTTGCCATAGAGAGTTTTCCGGCGGTTCACCACCTGGTATCGACAGTTATTGGCAAACTGCAACCCGACCGTACCGCATTAAGTTTGTTTAACGGCGCTTTCCCGGGCGGTTCTATTACTGGCGCACCGAAAATTCGGGCCATGCAAATTATTGAAGAGCTGGAGCCCCATCGCCGTAGTATCTACTGTGGCAGTATGGGCTACTTTTCTCAGCACGGTCGTAGCGACACCAGCATAACCATTCGTACACTGCTCGCCGAAAATGATCACTTATATTGCTGGGCCGGTGGCGGTCTGGTCGCGGACTCGACAGCAGCAGATGAATACCAGGAAACCAAAGACAAAGTGTCACGCATACTGCCGGTGTTAACTTCATGACAATCAATACTCGCGCAGACTTTATTCGTCGATTTAGCCTTTATCCTTCGCCGCCGGTTGAGCGCAGAATTGATGAGCCTTTGCGCAAACGTTTGCGCCCCGCGGCGGTGTTAATCCCAATTATTGAGCGTCCGCATGGGTTGTCGTTAATACTCACCCGGCGATCCAGCAAATTACGCAAGCATGCGGGTCAAATCAGCTTCCCCGGAGGTCGCTTTGACGAAACCGATAGCGATTTACTGGACACGGCTCTGCGGGAAACCGAAGAGGAGATTGGCCTGCCCCGCAGTCAGGTCGAAGTCATAGGACGTTTACACGACTACCCTGTCTTATCGTATTTTATGATTCGCCCCTATGTGGCTTTTGTCTCACCACAACAGCCCTTGGTTGCCGAGGAAAGTGAAGTCGCTGAGATTTTTGAAGTACCGCTGGCTGATATTCTCGACCACGGAAACCACTACGTGTACCGTATTCGTAAATTTATTTATGATCGGGTGTATTTTATTCCCTGGCAACACCGCAATATTTGGGGCGCAACCGCCGGTATCTTGCGTGAATTATCAGAACAGTTACAACCCGACGGCAAAAATTACTTCAGACCACTGAACTGACCACTTATTTTTGCTTAAAACTTGCTTCCCCCCACATGAATCATGCGACAATACTATAATAAACAGAATACGCATGCGCGACAGGTAAGGATAAATATGATCAGCGTTTTTGATATCTACAAAATTGGTATTGGTCCTTCCAGTTCTCACACTGTGGGGCCGATGAAAGCAGCCTATGAATTTTTGCATGCCGCAAAAAAATCAGGGCATCTAAATAACGCCGATGGCATAAAAGTCGAACTGTTCGGATCACTTGGCCAAACGGGTAAAGGTCATGGTACCGGCAAAGCTGTTATCCTTGGGCTCGTGGGCGAGACACCAGAAACAGTAGACACTGACAGCGTGGAAGATTTTCTGGAGCAAACTCGTAAGACTGAAAAGCTAAACTTGCTTGGTGAGAAAGAAGTCTCCTTTCCCAGCGAAGGCGCCATTACTTTTCACCGCCGCAAAACCATGCCCAAACACGCCAACGCCATGGAACTCAAGCTGCTAAAGGACGGTGAGATCATCTATAGCGACCTATATTACTCCATCGGCGGTGGCTTCATTGTGCGCGATGAAGATTTTGACGAGACGCTGGAAGAAGCGATAGAACAGTCGTCTAAACCTATTCCATATCCGTTTGACAGTGCAGCGGATCTTCTGGCGCATTGCAAAGAGCACGGTATGCGCATGAGTTCATTAATGATGGCTAACGAAAAAGTCTTCCGCAGTGAAGAGGATATTCGGGCCGGATTAATGAAGATTTGGCGCACCATGCAGGAAAGCATCAAAAACGGTATTACTACCGAAGGCATTCTGCCGGGTGGACTTAAAGTGCGTCGCCGCGCATCGTCTTTATATCAGCGACTGAAGAAAGAAAAATCCAGCGATGCCATGCAGGTCATGGACTGGGTCGATTTATACGCTTTAGCCGTTAACGAAGAAAATGCCGCAGGCGGGCGCATTGTAACAGCCCCGACTAACGGAGCCGCTGGCATTATTCCTGCGGTAATGAGCTACGCTGACAGATTCATCGAAACGCTGGACGAAGATGCAGTCGTGCGCTTCTTACTGACTTCAGCTGCTATCGGTATTCTTTATAAGAAAAATGCTTCAATTTCAGGTGCTGAAGTCGGTTGTCAGGGTGAAGTGGGTGTTGCCTGTTCAATGGCCGCTGGTGCCCTGGCCGAATTTATGGGCGGTGACCCGTCAAGAGTCGAGAATGCGGCAGAAATAGGTATGGAGCATAACCTGGGTCTAACCTGCGACCCGGTGGGAGGTTTAGTACAAGTACCCTGTATTGAACGAAACGCCATGGGCTCGGTTAAAGCCATTAATGCCGCCCGCTTAGCCATGCGAGGCGAAGGCGATCATAAAGTGTCTCTGGATAAAGTGATTAAAACCATGTGGGACACCGGCAACGATATGAAAACCAAATACAAAGAAACCGCTCGCGGCGGTTTGGCAGTCAATATTATTGAATGTTAACCAGTTGATGCTGCTGCCGGTGCTTAGCGCATCGGCAGTGAGCAACTATCAAAGAGTTTATCAATCTCATCCTGACTTTTTAGCTGAGTAGCTTTTTGCACCCTATCGCGAGTTAAGTGTGGTGCAAAATTCTCAATAAAATCGTACATATAAGTACGTAAAAATGTTCCGCGCCGGAAACCTATCTTAGTCGTACTATGAGCAAACATGTGCTCCGCAGGTATCGCCACTAAATCGGTATCTTCTTTCGGGTCGTAAGCCATACTCGCCAGAACCCCAATACCCAATCCCATTCTGACGTAGGTTTTTATCACATCGGCATCGGTTGCTGTAAAGACAATTTTAGGCTCATGTCCCGCATCGGCAAAGGCTTTATCCAACTCGGAACGACCGGTAAAACCATGCACATAAGTGACCAAAGGAAACTGAGCAATATCATCAATAGTTAGCTTACTCAGTTGCGTCAGCGGATGCGATTTAGGCACTACTATAGAGCGGTTCCAGTGATAGCAGGGCAACATAATAAGGTCGTGATATAAATGCAGCGCCTCGGTCGCAATGGCAAAATCTGCCCGCCCTTTCGCCGCCGCCTCACTAATTTGCTCTGGAGACCCCTGATGCATATGCAGTGACACTTTGGGATATTGCTGAATAAATCGCTGAATAACGGACGGCAAGGCATAACGAGCCTGAGTATGGGTCGTCGCAATATTAAGTTTGCCTTGGTTTGGCAAGGTGTACTCAGCAGCAACCGTCTTAATCGACTGGACGTTATCCAGAACCTGCTGAGCAACTGCTATGATGTCTTTACCCGCGGGCGTTATGTGAGTCAGGTGTTTGCCTGTTCGTCCAAATATCTGCACGCCCAGCTCGTCTTCCAGCATTCTGACTTGTTTACTAATGCCCGGCTGCGAGGTGAATAAGCTTTCAGCCGTAGCAGAAACATTCAGGTTATGATTTGTTACTTCAACAATGTAACGTAACTGCTGTAATTTCATTGAGGAACGTGCCACTCTAGTTTGCTAAATGTGATATAAGAAAATACTATAATAATCTTGATAACTATGACAAATATAAAAGCTATCGCAACAGTATTTTGTCGAGGCTTCTCTTTGGACCACAGGAACTGTCATCTATGACCCAACCCGCATTTGATTTTTCAACCGTCCTGGCTTCTTCTGTGCACGACATGAAAAATTCACTGTGCTTACTCATTCAGATGATAGAAGAAGTATCAGAACAGGTCGCTGACAGCAGTGCAACAGAAAAAATGGCGAAAGTCCATTATGAGGCTCAGCGTATCAATTCAAGTTTGATGCAAATGCTCACGCTTTATCGCAACGACAATAACGCTTTACCACTCAATAGCGACCAGCACCACGTCGACGAACTTGTCGAAGAGCTGTTGCTAAATAACGAGCTTTACCTTGAGCAGCGGAACATTACTGTCAGCACCGACATTGATGAAACAGCAACAGGCTGGTTCGACAGGGACCTGATCTTTAATCTGCTTAATGACATCATCATTAATGCAATGCGCTACACAGCCGATAAGCTCTTTATAAAAGTAGAGATAACCGAAGATGGTGGATGTCGTATTATGGTTCACGACAATGGCGATGGTTTTCCTGCTAGTATGCTGGAAAACGCCGCTATGCCGATACAACAATTGAATATTCAGCAATCCCGGACGGGATTAGGTCTATACTTTGCTCAGATGATTGCAAGCGCGCATGAGCGAAATAATAAAAAAGGTTTTATCGAGCTGAAAAATAATGGACACTTAGGTGGTGGTGTTTTCTCTTTAACATTACCCTGAAAAATAATTATAACTTAACGAGCGTAATATGATTTACACCATTGTCATCGCATTGATTATATTACTAATAATAATGGCAATTATAGTTGGTGCGGTACAACAGAACAGACAGCGTTTAGAACTAGAGCGGCGTAAGAAGTTGGCGCGCTTTCGCAGTTCGCTTGAACAGATCGAAGATCTCATTCATATGTCGAGCTTCTTCCCTATTGGTAAATCCATGCTGGTGGTTCTTAATAGCCGTGCGTTAGAAATACTTAAAGGTATGAACGCAGCATCGCCGTCAAAAGACTATAAGGCGCGAATACAGGATTACGAAGAGCGCATACAAAGTGTTGACCGTAACGACACCTCGTTAATCAGTGAAGACTTTGAGATCCCGGAAAACAACAAGCAAATCATAGCAATGATCAATGGGCTGAAGCGTTTACGTTCTACTTTACGCAATGAGCATTCCCGCGGTCGGGTCGACAGCAATGTTTTTAGTGTCGAAGATCAGCGTTTAACCAAGTTGCAACTGAAAATTAGTATTGAAACCTTAATACGCCGGGGCCGTCATGCTTACGAAAGTCAGATGTTAGGTTCCGCCAGACAGTATTATGAAAAAGCATTACGCACCATAGAAGACCAGAGCTTTAGCGACGACTACGCTACGTCGCGCCAGCAATCGATTAAAAAAGCGCTGGAACAAATTGCACAAGAGTTGAAAGATGCTCATACGCGAGACAAAGAAAAACATAAAAAAGAAGACGATTTAGAAGAACTGTTTCAACCTAAGAGAAAATGGTAGAGAGAATGCCGGACTGGAAAGACCAGCTAAGCCAAATGGTATATTCAACAGACTCGGGACGTATTGATCCGGAACCTGAACCGGAGGAAGTTCCTGAAGGTGATGGTATTGTCCGCCTTCGCCGCGAAACCAAAGGTCGAAAGGGCAAAGGAGTAACCATTGTCACTGGGCTGGATAAACCGCAAACAGAGTTAAAGTCGATTGCAAAAAAACTCAAGCAGTTCTGTGGCGTTGGTGGCGCGGTTAAAGAGTACGAAATAGAACTACAAGGCGACCAGCGCGACAGCATTGAAAGCTGGTTAAAAAAGGAAGGCTATAAAGTTAAGCGTGCGGGCGGCTAAGGTCGTATTCAATATATAGACGTCGTCCGTCATCACGCCACTCAACATGGCTTGAAAAGTTTCTTATCAGCTGTAATCCACGACCAAACGCCTGTTGTTCGTCATCGTCGGATACTTGCTGATATTCCGAAAAACCATTTCCGCTATTGGATGAAATACTAAACGAAAGCAATTTGTTATCCGGTTTGTATTCAATATCAATTTCTATTTCTACCCCTTCTAAAACAGCCAACCGCGCTTCCCGTGTCCGGTAGTATTCATCGAACCCCTGCCCGGTCTCTTTAATTCCCGAGTCCAGCTGCAAAACGCTGTGTTCCAGGGTATTGTTAAAAGCTTCTGCTAACAATAAATACAAGGTTGTTTTGTGCGCGCGGATACCTTCAAGATGGCTTAAAGAATCCACCAGCTTGATAATTGGATCGCGCCCTTTAATCTCATTTTCTTTTAAATAAACCACTAACCGAAAGGGCAGATGAGTTACATTAGTATCAGGCTGGCTAACGGGTAAATTGGTGGCTTCACAATCCAGACACACCAATGAAATATCATCAAACTGTTCTTGCCCTTGCTGAAAAGTCTGGAATGATCCGACTAACCCCTCAAAGTCTCGCTCGCGGGCATAGCGTAACAACAGAGCCTCGAATCCCCGTTCAGATAATCGTTCATCAGCCTTGTTGGTCATCTCCACCACACCGTCGGTATAGGTTATCAGGCGGATGTTTTTCTCAACAAAACAATGACTAACCTGACTACTGAACTCTTCCGGAGACAAAATGCCCAATGCCATATGCTCAGGCACCAGTCGCTTCTCGACTTCTCCGGCTTCATTTATCAGCAGAGCATCAGGAATGCCACCATTCCAATAAGTTAAACGATCGCCATTGGCTGACAACTCAGCAACAAAAGCAGCACAAAACATGTCATCGGGTAACAGCTTAACCAGTTTGCGGTTAAACTCTTCAACCATGTTAGCTATTGAGAGCCCTTTTTCAGCTGAATCAAAAAAGGTTTGAGCAACGGGAAGAGCACCGGTAGCAGGAGCTAACCCGTGTCCGGTGAAGTCACCGACAAACAGATAAAAATTTCCCAGAGGTCCGGCTTTAGAGAGAACTAAGTCACCGTTAAACTCGCTGGCCGGTGCAAGATAGGTTTTTAAGAACGGATATTCTGTTTCGTTTTCCTGCAGCGCGTTAGCCAGCATGTGCCTGACCACATTCTGCTCTCGCTCCATTCGGTTAGAATGATAAGCCAGAGTTTCATTTTTACCTTTGAGGGAATAACTCAACTCGCGAACCCGCGCATGAGCATTTAGTTTTGCCTGCAGGACAACCGGCTCAAAAGGCACGCTAATAAAATCATCCCCTCCGGCCTCAAGGCATTTCAACAAGGTTTCCTGATCATCCAGTGCCGTAATAAATAAAATCGGCAAATGGACATCGCCGCTTAGGGCTTTTAACCGGGGAGCAGTCTTAAGCCCATCCATAACCGGCATCATAACGTCCAGTAGCACCACGTCCGGCGCCAGACTGGCGAAAATGTCTATAGCCTCAATGCCGTTATCAGCGCAGGTGACCTGATGGCCAAAGCGTTTAATCAGACCACTCAGCATCACCTGGTTAGCAGGCTGATCATCGACAATCAGTACCTTCATCAGGCAATAACAAACATCTTATCAAAGCGGGATATATCGAGAATACGACGCACGTCCGGTTTAGCATTAATCAGTTGAATACCTTTAACGCTGCTGCCTAAAGACTTACGCATGTTGAGCAGCATACCGAGCGCCGAGCTGTCCAGATAATCGGTTTCCCTCAGGTCGATAATTACGGTTGGTTGTGAATCACCAATATGACTGTAGGCCTGACGGAATTCCTGTACCAGGCTAAAATCAAATTTCCCTTTAATAGCAATAACTAACTGCTTACCATCATTTGAAAAGTCGCGACTAACGTTCATACTCACCTCTTTTTTTAATGAGCATAACACAGATTTTCTGATTGAGTTTATCTGCTGAATACCCTACTCTTTCGGTCACAATAAATCCTAATTATGTGATTATGGCAATAGCCTTTGACGAACTCCGTATTTTGCTTATCGAACCTTCCGATGTGCAAAGAAAAGTAATTACTCAGCACCTGAACCAGGCGGGCATTCAACATACCCGTGGCGCTTCAACCATTGCTGAAGCAAAAGAAGAAATACTTCGCTGGCAACCCGATATTGTCACCAGCGCTATGTATTTTTCTGACGGCACTTCACATGAACTCATTGAATTCATTAATAGTAACGACTTAAAAGATACTTTACATTTTATGTTGGTGTCATCCGAACATCGTGCCGATCAGCTGGAGCAATTCAAACAAGCGGGTATTATTGCCATTTTACCAAAACCTTTTACGCCGGATCAGCTCCAGCGGGCTATTACCGCTACCATGGACATGATGGAACCCGAGCCACTTCATCTTGAGCTTTATGATGTCGAGGATTTGCGGGTATTAATTGTTGATGACAGCATGACCTCGCGCCATGTCTTAAGACGTGTATTTGAAAATCTGGGTGTGGAGAGCTTTGTTGAAGCAGAAAATGGTCAGCAGGCAATTGATATCTTAGTGGAACATCAATTTGACTTGATCGTCACCGACTTTCATATGCCGGAGGTAAACGGCAGTGAACTCACCCAATACATTCGCAATAGCTCAGCACATGCTCACACTCCGGTACTGATGGTGACTGCACGCGCCAATGAGCCACAACTTGCTAACGTAAAACAAAGCGGTGTCGATGCCTTAACCGACAAACCCTTTGAACCGGCAACGCTAAGAAAACTCATCGCCCGTTTATTAAACAGTTGAGCCTGAATTTAAGAATTAATATTGTCCGTTAAAATGAAAAGCCCCTGCCAGTTGAACTGACAGGGGCTTTTTCGTTTTAGACTTAGCCAAAGAGCGGCTATTCAGATGGTTTCTGACGATACTTCTCGTAAAGCTCAGTATGTCGGCTGCTTAAGCTTACTTTGCGTCCATCAATATAAAGATGCGTTAACTTTTGTCCTATTGGATCAAGTAAGTCACCTTCAGAGACACTCAGTGAGGCACTTTTACCCACTTCCAGTGAACCCAGCTTATCGGCAACTCCCATAATCTCAGCCGGCTTCAATGTAATAGCTGCAAGAGCCTGCTGTTGATCCAGGCCAAAAGCAACCGCATTTCCGGCAGCAAAAGGTAAGTTACGTACGTCCCAGTAACCCGGATAAGAAATAGCAAAGTTAACTCCTGCTTCAGCCAAACGCGCTGGTGAAGCAAAGTCCTGATCATAACCTTCATCATTGCGTGCCGGCAGACCGTAAGGCGAGCCAAAAACAACAGGAACATTAAGCTCGGCTAGCTTATCGGCAATACGCCAGGCATCTCTGGCTCCCATAAGCACCAGTTCAAAGCCATACTCCTGAGCAGTATCAATGGCCTGCTCCAGCTGACGTTTGTCGTCTGCGTGTACGTACAGCTTCTTACTGCCGTCAAACAAGCCCGTCATAGCTTCCCAGCGCTGGTCCAGATCAATTTTACGATCGGCCTGCTTCGCATCGTAGTAAGCCTTTGCATCAGCGAAGACTTTCATTAGTTGCTGACGGGATTCCTCGTTCGCTTTACGCTGTTCTTCAGGTGAACGTCTTTCCCACCAGGTATTTACTACATATGTGCGCGGCCAGGAAACGTGCACACCTATTTCTCCGGCGACCAGAGCGTCCTGATAGTTCCACCCATCTAAGTTCATTAAAGATGACTGACCGGCTACCAGCGAGCCCTCAGGAGCTACCTGAGCGTGTGTAATGCCATGATAACGTACCGTCGGGATAATTTCCGAATCAGCATTAAAGGCAATGTGACCGGCAACTTCCGGGTGCACATCACCCACTTCACGCGCGTCGCGGGTTGCCCGTACGGCTTCAATTTCATTCAGGCCAATAGTGGTATCCATGGCAATAACTCCCGGATACACGTGCTGACCGGAAATATCGATAACTTCAGCGCCGTCCGGAATACTGACATCCTGCCCAATAGCGGTGATTTTACCGTTTTCAAACACCAAGTCTGAGTTGGTAAGCACTCCGTCAGAAACGGTATGCAAGGTTCCACCCTGAAGTACAATAGGGTTGCTTTGCTTTTCGCCCGGAACTTCATCATGTGCCGCAGCACTATTAAGCGTCAGCGCACTGACTAATGCGGCACTAACGGTTGTAAGTAATTTATTCATTAGTGTTGTCCTCCGTGCTGATGCCCTTTACCGGTAAAGTGATCTAACCAAAAGTCGTGTTCAGTATCACAATGCCAGGTAGGCTGATCCGACTTATAACCGTCTTTAGCCCCTATTTTTGCATCATCACCTGCCGCTAAAACTTTTTGGATAAGTGCGTTCTTTTCTTGTTTAACCGCCTGCTGTCGTTGTTTATCCAGTTCGCGGTCGAAGAACTTACGGCCGTTAATCCAGGTTTGCTCTGCTCGCGCATAAGCACTTAACGGATAATGGCTCCAAAGTACGAAATCGGCGTGTTTGCCTTTTTCAACAGACCCTACATAACTGTCCACTTTCAACTGTTTAGCCGGGTTAATGGTGACCATTTTCAATGCTTCGTGTGGATCCATACCACAATAACGAACAGACTTAGCGGCTTCAGTGTTTAAACGACGTTGTAAATCGTTACTATCAGAATTGATACTGGTTAGCACACCTCGTTCGCTCATCAGGCACGCGTTGTGTGGAATAGCATCATAAACCTCGAACTTATAAGCCCACCAGTCCGCAAAGGTTGAACCGCTGGCGCCATGCTCTGCCATTTCGTCAGCTACCTTGTAGCCTTCCAGAATGTGAGTAAAGGTATCCAGAGTAAAACCAAAGTCCTCGGCGACTTCCATTAACATCAAAATTTCTGACGCAACGTAAGAGTGCGCATGAACAAAGCGTTCGCTGTTCAGAATTTCCAGTAACGTCTCCAGACGATAATCCGGCCGTGGAGCTGCAGCTTTATTACGCTCAGAACGGCTCATACGTTCATAAGCCTGTTTCCGCTGCTGGTACTCAAGCGCCGCCTGGAAACCGTCACGCACAATGGTTTCAACGCCCAAACGAGTTTGAGGGTAACGAACGGTCATGTTGTCGCCCCAGTTACTCTGTTTAACGTTTTCGCCCAATGCAAACTTGATAGACTCAGGGGCTGCATCGAACTTCATGACATTAGCATCGGCTCCCCAGCGTAACTTGATCACTTGCGCCTGACCGCCAATAGGGTTAGCTGAACCATGGAGCAACTGTGCCATGGTCGTCCCGCCGGCCAACGAACGGTAAATGTGAATATCGTCCGGATTAACCACATCACCAATTCGAACTTCAGATGTCACCGCTTCAGAACCTTCGTTAACACCACCTTCAATAGCAATATGTGAATGCTCGTCGATAATGCCCGGAGTCAAATGCATTCCTGCGCCATCAATTTCAGTCACGCCGGAAGGTGCAGACAAGTCTTTGCCGATGGCTGCAAATTCGCCATCTCGAACCAGCACATCCGTTTCTTCAAGAATACCGTCGTCAGTTGCAGTCCAGACCGTTACGTTGCGGATAAGAACATCCTGACGCTCCGGCAAACCGTCCAGGCCGTATGCCACATTCGGGAACGTTAGTTCACTAACATATTCCACTGGTTCTGCTTCATCGCTTGTTTCAGTCTCGCTTTCGGCTGAATCCATTTGAGCCTGTAAACTGACTTCCTCACCATCAGGAGAGACAGCCGTTACTGAAAAGGTTCCCTGGGCTTCAGGTTCCAGCTTAAAGCGCCAGCTTCCAGCCGGTTCTGCGTCCAGGTCGGCAACAAAAGACAAAGACTCATTACCCGACTGCACGTGACGTAAAGCGCTGGTCTTTTCATTAACCTTAACTTCACCGCTAAGCGTAGCACCAGAATTAATCGCAATTTCGATATCCTGGTTATTCAGTTTCATGTTGTAATTGCCGACAAAATCGACTTTATCCCGGGATACCAGCTCGTTTTCTTCGCCCTGCAACCAAACTGACTGAATGGTGCCATCTGCAAACAAATCGCCTTTGACCATAACAAAGTCAGCCTTGTAACCCTGAGCCAGCTTCCCTGCTTTGTTGTCTACCCCGGCAATTTTCGCCGGAATAGTCGTCAACGCAGCAAGAGCCCGTTCTTCGCTCAAGCCATGCTTCACGGCTTTGCGCAGGTTAGGCCAGAAGCTGTCCGCCTTTTCTAAGTCGTGCAAAGTCAGAGCAAAGTTGACACCGGCCTCGGCTAGCATTGCCGGGTTAGACGGAGCGCGCTCCCAGTGGCGCAATTTTGCTAAATCGACATCGAGGTGCCCATCAACATCGCCAACATCTGGTGCAGCCGGAAAGTTAAGTGGAAGAATTAAATCACTCCCGGCATTTTTTACCGCGCCTAAGCGCGCATATTCATAACCAGAGGCAACGTAAACCGACGGCACTTTGAACTGATCAAAGACATCATCAGCACGTAACAATGACTTTTCATTGCTTACTTTAAAAACAATTCCGGTATTCTCGATATCTGTCAGTGAATCAAGCGCCGCATTAAATTCAACCGATTGATTATGCGACTGCTTTCCATAAGAGTTTTCATACCAGTTAGCATCAGATAAGGTTTGTCTGACCAGCGCAATACTGCCCATTAGCGATGACGGGTACTGCTGCTGTGAGGAGCCTTTATCAAATGAACCGAAGTGCTTTGCCTCACTTTGGTAAATAACGTCATTAGGTATTTTGTCTGCCAGCGAAACCGTTACCGCCTGCCCCTGAAAAATACCGTCTAAGTTAGCTGACTGCACACTGGTGAAACCTTGTGACACCCATTTATTCGCATCTTCAGAGTTGGTTTTAAACTCGCTGAACCAGTGTTTTTGCGAGTGAATCGCGTCATTTGCCGCGTTACCGCCCTCACGCTCATTGTTATAAATTGGCGTATCTGAACGTTCTTGCTCACTGCTAACGTTAATTCCGTAGCTGCTGTAGGGGTCAATAAATCCCGGGTAAATCGTGTACCCGGTTCCGTCAATCACCCGCGCTCCGGCAGGAGCCCGATTATTTCGCTCAATTGACTGAACGGCGCCATTTTCAATAACCAAAGTGGCGTTAGTAATAGATTTTCCCGGCTCAGTAATAATTGTTGCATTCTGAATTGCCGTCAGACTTGGTGTGTTATCCCGCATCCCGTTTGTCCGGGAAGTCTGATCAGCCGCAACCGAAGCGGTCAGTACCGACGTTACCGCTAACGTCAAAGCACTGAACTGATGCACTTTTTTCATGAATTGTCCCCATTTTGACTTATTCTTGTCATTTAGTTATCTCATTAGATAAGTTACTTTGTTATACATAGAGGTGACAAGCATTAACCGACAGATCGTGTATTATTAACGATCAGTGAATTCAATAAACGGAGTGTTTCAATGAAAAAACAATTACTAACAACAGCTCTAGCTGGCCTGATGACTCTGTCATTCAATGTAGCCGCTGATGAAACCGCCTTTAACGATGCCGAGAAAGCCGTAGAGTACCGTCAAAAAGCATTGTCTGTTATGAAAGAAAACTTTTCCGCTATGGCCGCTATGGTAAAAGGCGAAGTTGAATACAACGCAGATTTTTTTCAACGTCGTGCAAATGATTTCGAGAAAATGTCAGGTATTCCGTGGGCCGGTTTTGCCGTTGAAGGCGCAATGCCAGGCAATAACTCTGATGCATTAACTGCCATATGGGATAACTGGGATGACTTTCAGCAGCGCGCTAATGACTTGCAAGAGTACGCTGCGAAACTGGCTGAAGTTAGCCAAGAAGGCTCTATTGACTCAATAAAACCCGTTTTTATGGACGCCGCAAAAACCTGCAAAGGTTGCCACGACGAATATAAAGACTAGTTAAGCAGCAACATTAAGATTAACCAGACAGCAACCGCTAAAATGAGCCCCTGCCAACCGGGTTTTAGATTTGGCGCTTGCTGACTGGTGATTCTGTAACCATGCACCATGGAAGCCACTAAAGGTGTTCCTTTAAAGCGATAAAAAAGCACGGCCAGAATATGTACGGCAATAACAATTAATATTACGTCGAACTGGGTTTTATGCCAGCTGGTTACCGCTTTTTGCCCATCCGAAGATAGCCAATTAGATAATGGCCCCGAAAATAAAATGCCGTCGGTTGAAAATAGCCCCGTAATAACCTGGCTTAAAAGCAACCCAAGCATAATGATGACAGCCCAGCCACCAGCAGTGCTGTGGGTGTTTTCTGCTTCATAGCGCCCTTTAAAAACATTATGCAGATGCTTCAAGATAGCCTTAGGAGACTTTAAAAAGGTTTTAAAACGGGCATTTTCGCTACCAAATATTCCCCAGCAAACTCTGACTAAAAGTAACGCAAGTAAGGCAATTCCAATATCCTTATGCAGCTCCATGCGGCCATTTTCGACGGTCCACCATAGCCCGCCTAAAAGAACAATAAGCAAACCGTGAAACACACGAATAAAGCTATCCCAAACTTTTATAGAATTTCCTTTCTGATTCATGTTGTTAGCTCCAAATTACTGGGAATATAAAAAGCTAAGTGCTAGGGTATAATTAATTCCATTAAATGGGTAGTGACTATGCGCAAAGTTCTTATTGCTGACGACGACTTTATCAGCCTTGAAGTGTTAAAAGCGATGCTGGCCAATTTTGAGGTAAGTATATTAACAGCAATGACAGGGGAAGAAGCCTTGAACCTGGCAGGAGAGGCTCCGGTTCTTATCTTTCTGGATTACGAAATGCCGGACATGTCGGGAGCTGAAGTCTGCCAGGAGTTGCGACAAAGCGATATGCACAAGAACACACCGGTTATCGCTATCACCAGTCATCAAAGCGCTAGCGAAATGAGCGCTTGTCGTGAAGCCGGCATGAATGCAACATTGCATAAGCCAGTTTCACCAGAAGCGCTTAGCGAGTTAATGACTGAATACTTATAAAGCTTGTAGCCAGCAACTATTATTGATGCTTTAATCTTTGGTCGTCTGCCAGCTGCACCAAAGATTCGCTTTCTTTCAGGAACTGACTGGAAAATTCACCGAAATACTGGCTAACTTCATCGAAAAGCGATATAAAGTCAGATTTTTTACCGTTTTCGATATCATCAATGATTGCCGAGAATTGCTGCAGATAACGTCTGATCGATGCAAATTGTCCTTTGTTCGCAGCAATAATATCGGCATAAAGTTCCGCATTTTGCGCAAACAAACGACCTATCATCATTAATTCCATCCGATAAATAGGCGAGCTCAATTCCAACAGCTCTTTAATATCGACGCGTTCATTAGCCAGGTGAACACCGTAAGCAAAAGTGCTTAAATGGCGCATCGCCTGGATCCAGCCCATGGCGTCGTCATGTTTATCGGCATTCACTTCGTGTAAATGGGCGCCCCAGTTAACAAACTGGTCCAGTAACCACTGATAACGCTCAGGCTGTCGGCCGTGAGTAACAACTACCAGCTGCTTCGCCAAATTCTGCACAGAAGGACCGAACATAGGATGCAAACCAACGACCGGCCCGCTATGCTGTGCCAGCATGGCGTTTAAAGGAGCCGCTTTAATACTGGTTACATCAGCCAGAACACAGTCCTCCGCTAAAGGTGGTAACTGCTTTATCAATTCAACGGTCTTATTGACCGGCACACTCATCAATACCAACTGCGCTTGGCTTAAATCGTCCTTATCTGGCCAGTCATCGTCTTTATCAATGGTTATTACCGAATAGCCTGTTTGCCTTAACTGACTGACCAGACGCGCACCCAAAGCCCCTTTACCGCCAAACACAAAAACCGGTCGTTCAAGTTGAGTCGAAGTTGCAGCCGCCTGTGCTGTTTGCGTCCGATACGACTCTCGAATAATACGACGAATAACATCTTCGATTAAGTCTTCCGACAAGCCTGCCTCTTTGGCTTTGCTTCTGCGCGCTTTTATTAAAGAACGTTCTCTCTGTGGAACGTAAAGAGGCTGTTTCAACGCACGTTTGGTTTCTCCCACAGCGGCAGTTAACTTTGCTCGCCGGGCAATTATCTCAATTAATTCGTTATCAGTGGCATCAATTGCATTACGCAGTTCTGATAATTGTTGGTCCGGGTCATGGCTCATGAGCTGTTATCTTATTCCTCTTTTATGGCTTCTATAACACTATGGTAGGCTTTCTGAATTTTTTGCATTTTAGCCACACTCCCGCCTTTATCGGGGTGGTACTTGTGTACTAGTTTACGATATTGCTTTTTGATAAAGGCCTGACTTGCCGGCGGTTCAACTTCCATAATCTGCCAGGCATCGTTCACAGGCATGCTGGTTTCTACCTTAGAAGAAGAATGCCCCATGCGCCGCCAAAAATCATCCAGCATAGATTCAACATCAGCGCCGGATGTCGAGCCCAGTTGATTCAGATCTAAATAATATTCTGCTAACGCGTCCTTTTCTGTCAATGCAGAAACGCCACGTTGCCATGGCTGACACTCAATATTCAGGGTATGAATAAAAAGCTCGTACTTTTTTTCTTTCCGCCAGCGTTCACGCAATTTATAAAGACAGTGAAACAATAAAAAGTGAGTCTGAAACAAGGTCAAGGGATCACGCAGAGCTTCTTTATCAAAGAACTCATAAGGCGGCCCCTGCAAAGACGCAATCAGTTCATGCTCAGTCCAGTGGTGCTGAGTATCCAAATTTTCAGCTAAAATCTGGGTTAATATTTCGATATCTTCGTTCATTCTAAAACACTATCAAAAAACCCAGCACAAGGCTTAATGCTTGTCAGTTAAGCTAACTGGCTGTCGGTTTAGAAGGCGGTCGCATCGGATAACGTTGCGGCCGCCTTTTTATTGAACGAGGGTAATATC